>NZ_CP155796.1:1246140-1869210 GCF_039729195.1 Mycobacterium sp. DL | reverse complement strand
CGAACAGTCGGTCGATCAAGTCCTTCTGATTCAGGACGTTGAGCACGCCGGGCTGACCGACCATCGCCTGGTCGAAGTCCTGGTGCTGCTCGGGGTCCTCGAGCCTGACGACGAACGACGCCGGGAACGCATCTCGGCCCGCGACGTCCTCGTACTGCGGGAACTTGCGGATCGCGTCGTCGTACGCCTCGTCGCGGTTGAGGAACCGCACGGATCGGACGTCCTCGCGGTCTTCGATCGCCTGACGCAGCGCCGTGCACGGGTCGGCGTCACACGATGGATCGTTGGCAGAGACGTCGTTGGTGAGGAAGACCTGGCTCTCCACCCGGTCGAGGTAGATGTCGCGGGACTGGTCGGCCAGTCGCACCACCAGTAGCCCGCCACCGAGCAGACCGATCGAGATCGCGGTGGTCAGGATCATCGCGACCGTCATGGTCACGTTGCGGCGAAGTCCGGTCAGGACCTCGTTGATGAGAAAGCCGAAGCGCACTTATCGGTCCATTCCGTAGACGCCGCGCTGTTCGTCACGAATCAGCCGGCCGAGTTCGAGTTCGACGACGCGCTGGCGCATCGAGTCGACGATGTGGTGGTCGTGGGTGGCCATCAGCACCGTCGTGCCCGTGCGGTTGATCCGCTCGAGCAGGTCCATGATGTCCTTGCTGGTGTCAGGGTCGAGGTTGCCTGTCGGCTCGTCGGCCAACAGCACCAGCGGCCGGTTGACGAATGCGCGGGCGATGGCGACGCGCTGCTGCTCGCCGCCGGACAACTCGGCGGGCAACCGGTTCGCTTTTCCCGACAGGCCCACCATCTCCAGCACGTCGGGGACCACGCGGTTGATCACGTCGCCGCGTTTACCGATCACCTCGAGCGCGAACGCCACGTTCTCGAACACCGTCTTCTGCTGCAGCAGGCGGAAATCCTGGAAGACGCAACCCATGACCTGACGCAAACCGGGTACGTGGCGGCCGGACAGCTTGTTGACGTGGAACTTCGACACCTTGATGTCGCCTGACGAGGGGTTCTCCTCAGCGAGCAATAGTCTCATGAACGTGGACTTGCCCGAACCCGACGGCCCGATGAGGAAGACGAACTCACCCTTGTCGATCTTCAACGAGATGTTGTCGAGTGCTGGACGTGCCGACGACTTGTACTGCTTTGACACGTGGTCGAGGGTGATCATCACGGCACGCCAGTGTAGCGGGGAGACATCAGATTTCCTCTTCGCTACTGCGGTGGCACCGCTGGGGGCGGCACCGGACCTGTCACGGTGGGTGTGGCATCGGGTGCCTGGGTGAAGGTCTGCGGACCCTGCGGACCGGCCCCGTCGGGGTCGATCATCGTTGTCGTCGGCGGGGCGAACGGATCTCCCGGAGCGGTGGTGGTCGGCGTCTCACCCGGCGATGTCGTCGGCTCTGTCGGGCTGGTCGTCGGCGTGGGTTCGGCGGTCGTTGTCGTGGTGGTGGTCGGTGTCGTGGTCGTCGGGTACTCGGTTTCGCGGGGGCGAACGTTGGTCCGCGGCACCCAGGTGTAGTTCGGGTCGGGCACGAAGCCCGGCGGCACGATCGCCGATTCCGGGGCTGCCGGCTGGGCCGGTGGCTCGTAGACCTGGGAGACCCAGGACAACACGATGAAGGTGACGATGAGGCCCGCGGTCGACGTGCGGATCCGACCGCCCGGCAGGTAGTGAGGCCAACCGCGGCCTTCTCGGCGCCAACCACTCAGCTTCTGTCGGATGTTCACTGCTTCGACTCCGACCGGCTCTGAGCTACCTCCGCCTTGCCGGCGATGGTGTCCACCGTCGGCGGGTGGTCGCTGGTGGCGATCCCGGCGCGGTTGAGCGCCGCGATGATGCGGATGCGCAGTCGGCGGCCCACTTCGTATTGCTTGCCGGGCAGCGTCCGGGCCACCATCCGCAGGTTGACGGTGTCCAGTTCGATGCTCTCCACACCCATCAACTGCGGGGTGTCCAGCAGAAGTGCGCTGAGTCCCTCGTCCTCCATCGCGTCCACGCCGACGGCGTGTAGCAGTTCGTTGACCCTGTTGAGGTCGGCGGTGGTGGGCACCGGGATGTCGACGACGGCTCGCGCCCAGTCCTTGGACATGTTCAGCGAGCGGACGATGTTGCCGTTCGGGACGGTCCACACCTCGCCCTCGCTGGTACGCAATTTGGTCACGCGCAGGGTGACCTCCTCGACGGTGCCCTCGGCCTCGTCGGGCGCGCCGAGCATGTTCACCTGCACCAGGTCGCCGAAACCGTATTGGCGTTCGGTGATGATGAAGAACCCGGCCAGCAGATCCTGCACGAGCTTCTGCGCACCGAAACCGAGCGCCGCACCGAGCACCGCCGCCGGCGCCACCAGGGAGCCCACCGGAACGTTGACCACGTCGGTGATCTCGACCGCGACGACGACGAACAGGATCGCGATCGACACCCACGAGATCACCGAGGCCACCGCCTGCCGGTGTTTGGCGCTTTCGGAGCGCACCAGCTGGTCGCTTTCCTGGTACTCGGCATCGATGCGCCGTGTCACCCGGCGTGCGATCCAGCTGATGAACCGGGCGGCCAGCAGCGCGCCGACGAGCAGCAGCGCGATCTGCAGTCCCTTGGTCAGCAGCCATATGCCGATTTCGCCGTGCCAGAAACTGTGCCAACCCTCGGCGAAGCTGATGGCTTGATAGGTACTAGTCGTCATCTTTTCTGTTGCGCCACCGGATACCGGCTTCCAGGAAGCCGTCGATGTCTCCGTCCAGCACGGCGGCTGGATTTCCGACCTCGTATTCGGTGCGCAGATCCTTCACCATCTGGTAGGGGTGCAACACGTAGGAACGCATCTGGTTACCCCAGGAGCTGCCGCTGTCGCTCTTGAGGGCGTCCATCTCGGCCCGCTCCTCTAAACGCTTGCGTTCCAATAATTTTGCCTGGAGCACGCGCATCGCAGACACCTTGTTCTGCAGCTGCGACTTCTCATTCTGGCAAGTCACCACGATACCGGTCGGGATGTGGGTGAGTCGAACCGCCGAATCGGTGGTGTTGACCGACTGCCCGCCGGGCCCGCTGGACCGGTAGACATCCACGCGGACGTCGCCTTCGGGGATCTCGATGTGGTCGGTGGTCTCGGTGACGGGCAGCACCTCGACTTCGGCGAACGACGTCTGACGACGGGCCTGGTTGTCGAACGGGCTGATCCGCACCAGTCGGTGGGTGCCCTGCTCGACCGAGAGCGTGCCGTAGGCGAACGGGGCGTGCACGGCGAAGGTCGCGCTCTTGATGCCCGCCTCTTCCGCGTAGGAGGTGTCGTAGACCTCGACCGGGTACTTGTGCTGCTCGGCCCAGCGGATGTACATCCGCATCAGCATCTCGGCCCAGTCGGCGGCGTCCACGCCTCCCGCGCCGGAACGGATGTTCAGAAGGGCTTCCCGCTCGTCGTACTCACCGGAGAGAAGGGTGCGGACCTCCATCGCCGCGAGGTCCTCGCGCAGCTTCTCGAGCTCGGCGTCGGCCTCGGCGAGCGCTTCCTCGGCTCCGGCGCCGCCCTCTTCTGCGGCCATCTCGTAGAGCACCGGCAGATCGTCGAGCCGCCCGCGCAGTTCCTCGACGCGACGCAGTTCGTTCTGGGCGTGCGACAGCTCGCTGGTCACCTTCTGCGCCCGCGACTGGTCATCCCACAGGTTCGGGTCGGAGGCCTCCTGCTCCAGCTGCTCGATACGGCCGCGAAGCGCCTCGACGTCGAGCACACGCTCCACGGTGGTGAGCGTGGAGTCCAGGGTGGCGATATCGGATTGACGGTCAGGATCCACGAGAGTTCAGGGTACTCACCGTGCAGCCAGGTGATGCCACGGCTGTCGTCGGCCCATTCCCGAATCCGACCCCGGCGACCACCGCAGAATCCCGCGTCCGACCTCGGTGGCGATCTAGCATCGGGTTGGACCCTCGTTCGGCCACACCGCGACAGCCCTCGCATGTGGCCCGCCAGCGACAGAAGGCAGCCCTACATGCCCCCAATGCGGCCGTATCACGTGGCCATCGTCGGCTCAGGACCCTCCGGGTACTTCGCCGCCGCGTCCCTGTTGAAGTTCGCGGCGTCCGGTGACCGCGACGTCCGCGTCGACATGCTCGAGATGCTTCCGACGCCGTGGGGCCTGGTGCGTTCGGGCGTGGCTCCCGACCATCCGAAGATCAAATCGATCAGCGCGCAGTTCGAGAAGACGGCCCTGGACCCGCGCTTCCGGTTCTTCGGCAACGTCGCGGTCGGTGACCACGTACACCCGGCGGAGCTGGCGGAGCGCTACGACGCCGTCGTTTATGCGACCGGCGCCCAGTCGGATCGGGCGCTGGGGATCCCTGGAGAAGATCTGCCGGGCAGCGTCGCCGCGGTCGACTTCGTCGGTTGGTACAACGCGCATCCCCACTTCGAGGAGATCGCGCCCGATCTGACACGTCACCGCGCCGTGGTCATCGGCAACGGCAACGTGGCACTCGATGTGGCCCGGATCCTGGTGAGCGACCCCAAGAGTCTTGCGGGCACCGACATCGCCGACCACGCTCTGAAGTCACTGCACGCAGGTGGCGTCGAGGAAGTTGTCGTCGTGGGCAGGCGAGGACCGCTGCAGGCACCGTTCACCACGCTGGAACTCCGAGAGCTCGGTGAGCTCGAGGCGCTCGGCGATGTGGACATCGTCGTCGACCCCGCCGACTTCGCCGATATCACCGACGAGGATCTCGAGGCCGCCGGCAAGACGGTCCGCAACAACATCAAGGTGCTGCGGCAGTACGCCGAACGCACCCCGAGCGACGCCACTCGTCGCATCGTGTTCCGGTTCGCCACCTCGCCGATCGAGATCCGGGGCGACGACCGGGTCGAGTCGATTGTGCTCGGGCGCAACGAACTGGTCAGCGACGCCGACGGCCGGGTGTCGGCGAAGGACACCGGCGAGCGGGAGGAGCTGGCGGTCCAGCTCGTGGTGCGGGCGGTCGGCTACCGCGGACTGCCGACCCCCGGCCTACCGTTCGACGAGCGCGCCGGCACCATTCCGCACGTCGACGGACGGGTGGCGGGCAGCCGCAACGAGTACGTCGCCGGATGGATCAAGCGCGGCCCCAGCGGAGTGATCGGCACCAACAAGAAGGACTCCCAGGACACCGTCAACACGCTGCTGGCAGACCTCAGCGCTGCCGAGCTCGCCGATTTCCCCGATGACCACTCTGACCGGCTCGCGCAATGGCTCGTCGAGCGACAGCCGAAGGTCGTGACCACCGATCATTGGCAGCTGATCGACGCGCACGAACGATCGGCGGGCGAGGGAACCGGCCGGCCCCGCGTCAAGTTGACGACCGTCGCCGAACTGCTGCGCATCGGGCACGGCTGACGGGCTCGCGAACAGGCGGGAGTCAGCCGTGTTGCACGGGTGGCGGCGGGGGCGGTGGCGGCGGCTCCATCTGCGGAGCGAATCGCCAGTTGTCGGGGTTCTTCGGGGAGTAGACGACCGGGAACAGCTGTCCCATCGTCGGCCACTGGTCGACGTCGACGGAGAGGCGTTGATATACCGCGTGTTCGTTGACCGTGGGTCCGTTCATGACGCCGGTGATCGTGACGAACTGCTCACCCGTGACGTCGTCAGGTCGGGGGCTGACTCCGGTGACCAGGAGGGTGCCCTGCGGCCATCCGGACCCGGCGCCACCACCACCTCCGCCACGGCGCCGCATGAGATACGGCCGCGCAATCAGAAACAGCGCACCGACGAGCATCAGGATGATCGCGAGTTCGAACACCCCCACATGGTAGGACGGCTGCTATGAGCACCCTTGCAAATGACCTGCAGCTGGCCCTCCAGCTGGCCGACGAGGCCGACGCACTGACGATGCAGCGGTTCGGCGCGGTCGACCTGCGCGTGGAGACCAAACCGGACATGACGCCGGCGACCGACGCCGACCTCGACACCGAGACCCTGCTGCGTGACCGCCTCGGCGAGTTGCGGCCACAGGACTCGGTGTTCGGCGAAGAGTTCGGCGGCACCAGGGAATTCAGCGGTCGGCAGTGGGTGCTCGACCCGATCGACGGCACCAAGAACTTCGTCCGGGGGGTGCCCGTGTGGGCGACGTTGATCGCGTTGCTCGTCGACGGTGTGCCGGTGGTCGGCGTGGCCAGTGCGCCCGCGCTGGGTCGGCGGTGGTGGGCCGGCCAGGATCAGGGCGCATTCACCTCGTTCGGTGGCACCACCAGGAAGATCTCGGTGTCCGGGGTCAGCGAACTCGGCTCGGCGAGCCTGTCGTTCTCCGATCTGTCCACCGGCTGGGACGAGGACCGGCCGAAGCTCATCGAACTCACCGACGCCGTGTGGCGGATGCGCGGGTACGGCGACTTCTGGTCGTACTGCCTGGTCGCCGAGGGTTCCGTCGACATCGCCATGGAACCGGAGGTCAAAGTCTGGGATCTGGCGCCGCTGGACATCCTGGTGCGCGAGGCCGGCGGCCGGTTCACCGATATGGCGGGCCGGCCGGGACCCCACGGCGGCAGCGCGGTGGCGACCAACGGGTTGCTGCACGACGCGGTGATCGCCCGATTCGGTGTGTGACGTGCCTTACACATCGCGGTACCTTACTCATCAGTCAGTTCCAGTACCTTACTCTGGAGTCAGTTGCGCGATCGCGCATCTCCGACCATCAACCGAGGGCAGCTGCCAATGACGAACACCCTGCCGTCCAAGCAACGCGGTCGCGAGAGCGCCGTGGGCCTCCAGAAGCACAAGCGCTCAGCGATCGACATCGGAATGGCGCTGCTCACGCCGATCATGGGCCAGGAGTTCCTGGACAAGTACAACCTGCGCGATCCGCTCAACCGGGGCATCAAGTACGGCGTCAAACACGGCTTCTCCGCTGCGGGCGCCTCGACCCGCCAGTTCAAGCGCATCCAGGGCCTCGGCAAGCCGGCGACCCGGCTCAAACCCAGCGGCGCCGACTACTTCGACCTGACCCCCGACGACGACCAGAAGATGATCGTCGAAACGGTCAACGAGTTCGCCGAGGAGATCCTGCGGCCCGCCGCGCACGACGCCGACCACGCCGCCACCTACCCGCCGGATCTGATCGCCAAGGCCGCCGAACTCGGCATCACGGCTATCAACATCCCCGAGGACTTCGACGGCATCGCCGAGCGCCGCAGCACCGTCACCAACACGCTCGTCGCCGAGGCGCTGGCGTACGGCGACATGGGGCTGGCCCTCCCGATCCTGGCGCCGGGAGGCGTCGCATCAGCGCTCACCCACTGGGGAAGCGCCGACCAGCAGGCCACCTACCTCAAGGAGTTCGCAGGCGAGAACGTCCCGCAGGCCTGTGTCGCGATCGCCGAACCGCAGCCGCTGTTCGACCCGACCGCGCTGAAGACCACCGCGGTGCGCACCCCGAGCGGGTACCGGCTCGACGGCGTCAAGTCGTTGGTACCGGCTGCCGCCGACGCCGAGATCTTCATCGTCGCAGCCCAACTCAGCGGAAAGCCGGCATTGTTCATCGTCGAGGCAGCCAGCAAGGGCCTGACCGTCACGGCTGACCCGAGCATGGGCATCCGCGCCGCCGCGCTGGGCCGGGTCGAACTCGACAAGGTCACCGTCCCGCTCAGCGCGCGCTTGGGTGAGTTGGACGCTCCCGCAGCCGATTACGCCCAGCTCTACAGCGATGCGATCGCGCTGTCACGTCTCGGCTGGGCAGCGCTGGCGGTGGGAACCTCGCACGCGGTGCTCGACTACGTCATCCCCTACGTCAAGGAGCGCGAGGCCTTCGGAGAACCGATCGCCCGCAGGCAGTCCGTGGCCTTCATGTGCGCCAACATCGCCATCGAACTCGACGGACTGCGGCTGATCACGTGGCGCGGTGCGGCGCGGGCCGAGCAGGGGCTGTCGTTCGCCCGCGAGGCGGCTCTGGCCAAGAAGCTCGGCACCGACAAGGGCATGCAGATCGGCCTCGACGGCGTCCAGCTGCTCGGCGGCCACGGCTTCACCAAGGAACACCCGGTCGAGCGCTGGTACCGCGATCTGCGGGCCATCGGCGTCGCCGAGGGTGTCGTGGTCCTCTAACTCACCGACCTGACGGAAAAGAGACTCACATGGCAATCAATCTGGAACTGCCGAAGAAGCTGCAGGCGGTCATCGAGAAGGGGCATCAGGGCGCGGCGGAGATCCTGCGGCCGATCTCCCGCAAGTACGACCTGAAGGAGCACGCGTACCCCGTCGAGCTGGACACCGTCGCGACCCTGTTCGAGGGCATCTCCGAGGCCAAGACCATCTCGTTCGCCGGCGCCGAGGCGTTCCGGGACGGAGACGACGGCCCGAAGGGAAACATCAACGGGGGCAACATGTCCGCCGTGCTCAACATCGTCGAGGTCAGCTGGGGCGACGTCGGGCTGGTGCTGTCGATCCCCTTCCAGGGACTGGGTAATGCGGCGATCTCCGGTGTCGCGACCGACGAGCAGCTCGAGCGACTCGGCAAGGTGTGGGCCGCGATGGCGATCACCGAGCCGGGTTTCGGGTCCGACTCCGCCGCCGTGACGACCACCGCGAAACTCGACGGCGACGAGTACGTGATCAACGGCGAGAAGATCTACGTCACGGCCGGATCCCGCGCCACGCACATCGTGGTCTGGGCGACGCTCGACAAGACCAAGGGACGGGCGGCGATCAAGTCGTTCATCGTGCCGCGCGAGCACCCCGGCGTCACGGTGGAGCGTCTGGAGAACAAGCTCGGCATCAAGGCTTCCGACACCGCCGCGATCCGGTTCGAGGATGTCCGCATTCCCAAGGACTATCTGCTGGGTAGCCCGGAGATCAACGTCGAGAAGGGTTTTGCCGGGGTCATGGAGACCTTCGACAACACCCGCCCCGTCGTTGCGGGCATGGCGGTGGGCATCGCCCGTGCCGCGCTGGAAGAGCTGCGCAAGATCCTGACCGACGCGGGCATCGACATCTCCTATGACAAGCCGGCCCACGCCCAGAGCGCAGCGGCCGCGGAGTTCCTACGGATGGAGGCCGACTGGGAGTCCGGCTATCTGCTCACCCTGCGGTCGGCGTGGCAGGCGGACAACAAGATCCCGAACTCCAAGGAAGCCTCGATGGGCAAGGCGAAGGCTGCCCGCGTCGCCAGCGACATCACGCTCAAGACCGTGGAATTGGCGGGCACCGCTGGGTACTCCGAGGGGGCGCTTCTGGAGAAGTGGGCCCGCGACTCGAAGATCCTCGACATCTTCGAGGGCACCCAGCAGATCCAGCAGCTGGTGGTGGCCCGCCGCCTACTCGGCCTGTCATCGGCTGAACTGAAGTAACCGGGGCGCACGGCTTGCTACCGTGCGCTCGTGGAGCACCGCATCACCTGTCCGTTGTGCGAGGCGATGTGCGGCTTGCGAGTCACCGTCGAAGGCCACACCGTGGGCGCTGTCCGGGGCAATCCCGAAGATGTGTGGTCCCGCGGGCACCTGTGCCCCAAGGGCGCCTCGCTGAAGCAGATCCACGAGGACCCCGATCGGTTGCGTCTGCCCATGGTGCGTCGCCGTGACGGTGAGCACGTGCAGGTGTCCTGGGACGACGCGTTCGCCGAGGCGGAAACGGTTCTGCGGCCGGTTCTGGACCGGCACGGGGCGGGCGCGGTCTCGGTGTACATCGGTAATCCGGTCGCTCACAACCTCGGGCTGGAGACCTACGTCGGAGCGCTCGTCGGCCTGGCGGGGGCAGCGGGTATGCCCGCGTACTACACACCGGGCACGGTCGATCAGTGGCCGCTCAACGTGGTCAGCGCCTTGCTCTTCGGCGGGATGTGGAATGCGCCCATACCCGACCTGGACCGCACCGACCACCTGATGATGTTGGGCGCCAACCCCTCTGCGTCGCAAGGATCGATGCTCTCCGCTCCCGACATCATGGGTCGGCTGGCGGCGATCCGCGAGCGTGGCGGCACCGTGGTGGTCGTCGATCCCCGCCGGACCCAGACGGCACGACGCGCCACGGAATGGGTACCGGTGCGCCCGGGTACGGACGCACTGCTGTTGTTTGCGCTGCTGCACACTCTCGAAGAACGGAACTGGATTCGCCGCCCGCGCCATCTCGACGACATGGTGGCAGGACTCGACGATGTCGTCGCGTTGTCTGCAGAGTTCTCGCCTGAGCGAGTGGCCGCGGCGACCGGAATCGCCGCCGAGACCATCCGCCGACTCGCGGCCGGATTGGCCGACGCCGAGAGCCCGGTGATCTACAGCCGAATAGGGACGTGCACACAGGAATTCGGCACGCTGGCCACCTGGCTGGTTTTTGTGCTGAACGTGGCACTCGGCTCGGTGGACCGTTCCGGCGGCGCGGTCTTCCCCAAGGCCGCGGTCTGGTCACCGATGTTCATGAAGCCCCCCGACCAGGACGGGCCGGGCTGGCAGTTCGGCCGGTTCCGCAGCCGCGTGCGAGGCGCACCGGAAGTTCTCGGGCAGTTCCCGATCAGTTGCCTGGCCGAGGAGATCGACACTCCCGGCGACGGTCAGATCCGCGCGCTGATCACCGTGGCCGGCAATCCGGCGATCTCCGCACCGGGGGCACGTCGCCTCGATGCGGCGCTCGGCGGGCTGGAAGCCATGATCTCGGTGGACAATTGGCTCAACGAGACAACGCGGCACGCACACGTGATCCTGCCCGGCCTGTCTCCGCTGGAGCGGGCCCACTGCGACGACCTGTACTGGATGTACTCCATCGCGTCGTGTGTGAAGTGGTCCGATGCCGTCCTTCCCGCCGCGGTGGGGCGCCCCGCGGAATGGGAGATCATGCTCCGCCTGGCCGGAGCGGTGGTCGGCACGCCGATCCCCGAGGTCGACACCGCCGCGCTCGACGACCTGTACACCCAGGGCATCGTCCACACCGCTTGTCAGGCTTCCGACACTCCCCTGTTCGGGCGTGACCCCACGGAAGTCTTTGCGGCGCTGCGGGGCCGGGGACCCGAGCGGATGATCGACCTCGGCATTCGCACCGGCCCCTGGGGTGACGACCTCGGGCGCCGGCCGGGCGGACTGACGCTGGACGAGGTCCGTCGCCACCCCGATGGGCTGAGGCTGGGCGAGCTGGAGGGCGGGCGGCTCTCGGAAGTGTTGACCACACCGTCGCACCGGATCGAACTGATGCATCCGCTGCTGACCGCCGACATCCCGAGGCTGCTGAGCCGGATCGACCGCGCCAGTGACGGATTGGTGTTGACGAGCAGACGACACCTGCGATCGAACAACTCCTGGCTGCACAACGTCGCCGGCCTGATGCGTGGCAGGGATCGTTGCACGCTGCTGATCAATCCCACCGACGCCGCGCACCTCGGTGTCTCCGACGGCCGACCGGTCGATGTCTCCACCACCGAGGGCTCGATCCGGGTGCCCGCCGAGGTGACCGACGAGATGATGCCCGGCGTGGTGTCGCTACCCCACGGCTGGGGTCATGGCGTCGACGGCACTCAGATGAGCGTGGCGAACGCTCACCCGGGCGTCAACACGAATGTGCTCAATCCTGCTGCGCTGATCGATGTTCCGAGCAACACCCAGGTCGTCAACGGGGTGCCGTGCCAGGTGGTTCCGGTGCCCGCCGCCGGGTGAGCACGGCGAGTCCGCGTCAGAAGCCGTCGTGCACGACCACCCGGGTGCGGCCGGTGACACCGCCGCCGATGATGCGTCCGAGAACGTCGGCGACCTCGCGTACCGGGACGTCCTGGGTGATCCGCGCCAGGTGCCGCGGTTGTAGCTCCGACTCGATCTGAGCCCACACCTCGCGGCGCTGCGTGATGGGGAGCAGTACCGAGTCGATGCCGGCGAGCGTCACCCCCCGCAGGATGAAGGGAAGGACGCTGGCCGGTAGGTCCGCCGACCCGGCGAGTCCCGAAATAGCAGCCACGCCAGCGTAGTTCAGGGTGCTGAGCGCATGGGCCAGCGTCTTCCCGCCGACGCAGTCGACCACCGCGGCCCATTGTGACTTACCCAGTGGACGCACTTTGTCCTCGGGACCGGGAACCCGGTCGATGACCTCGGCGGCACCCAGTTCTCGCAGCAGATCGTGGGCGTCGGCCTTCCCGGTCGACGCCACCACCTCGTAGCCGAGGCCGGCGAGCAGGTCGACACTGACGCTGCCCACACCGCCGGTGGCGCCGGTCACCAACACAGGGCCCTCGGACGGCGTGACGCCATGTTTCCGCAACGCATTCACACTCATGGCCGCGGTGAAACCGGCGGTGCCGATCGCCGCCGCGTCGGCAGGGCTCAAGGTGGACAGTTTGACCACGAGGTCGGCGGGATACCTCGCCACCTGCGCGTAACCGCCGTGCCGACCCGTGCCGATGTCCTGACCGTGAGCGACGACCGCGTCACCGACGGCGAACTCCGAGGACGAACTCGCGGTCACGGTTCCTGCGACGTCGATCCCAGGAATCAACGGATACGACCGCGCGACTCCACCTTTGGGCGTGACCGCCAGTGCGTCCTTGTAGTTCACGCTCGAGTACTCGACACGGATCTCGACGTCACCGTCGGGCAGGAACGATTCGTCGACCACCTCGTGGCGCAGCACGATGGCGCCCTCGGCATCCTCGTGGGCGACCATCGCGTTGATTTCCGTCATGGCGGCCACAGTAGCCAACGCGGATCCTCGGACGAAGAAGCCCCCGACCGCCAGGCGGTCAGGGGCTTCGTTCGTCAGCTTGCTATCGGAGGAGGGTCGCCTGCAGGTCAGGCTTCATGGCCTGCAGTTCCCGGCCCCAGTACGCCCAGTTGTGCGTGCCGTTGTCGGGGAAGTTGAACACACCGTTGTTACCGCCGGCGGCGATGTAGTTCTGCTGGAAGGTCTCGTTGGTGCGGATGGTCAGACCCTCGAGGAACGTGGCGGGCAGGTCGCCGCCGCCGAGCTCGTTGGGCTGGCCGTTACCGCAATAGATCCAGATGCGGGTCCCGTTCGCGACGATCTGCGGGATCTGCACCATCGGGTCGTTGCGCTTCCAGCCGCTGTTCGGGTCCTGCGTCCTGCCCCACATGTCGTCGGCCTTGAATCCGCCGGCGTCACCCATGGAGATGTTGATCAGGAAGGGCCACCAGCCCTCGGAGGGGTTCAGGAAGCCCGACATCGAGCTGGCGTAGATGAACTGCTGCGGGTGGTACACCGACAGGATCAGCGAGGCGGAGCCCGCCATCGACAGACCGATGGCCGCGCTGCCGGTCGGCTTGACCGCGCGCTGCGAAGCCAGGAAGTTGGGCAGCTCCTGGGTCAGGAACGTCTCCCACTTGTAGGTGACGGTCGGACCCTTGTTGCGGGCGGGCGCGTACCAGTCCGCGTAGAAGCTGGACTGTCCGCCGACGGGCATCACGATCGACAGGCCCGAGTCGAGGTACCACTCGAACGCCTGGGTGTTGATGTCCCAGCCGTTGAAGTCCTCCTGCGCACGTAGACCGTCGAGCAGGTACACGGCGGGCGAGTTCTCGCCACCGCTCTGGAACTGGATCTTGATGTCGCGGCCCATTCCAGCGGATGGCACCATCAAATACTCGACCGGCAGGCCGGGCCGAGAGAATGCTCCGGCGGTTGCCGAACCTCCGGTGAGGCCGACCAACGCGGGCAGAAGCGCCGCCGTCATGCTCGCAACGCCGATCCGGCGCGCCCAGGGCCCGCGAATCTTGTCAAGAAGTCTCATACCGTCAATCCATCCATCTTCCGGTTACCGCATGATGCGGTTTGTCCTGCGATTTCTCGGCCGGTCACAGCCGACATCGAGGTGTTCACCCCGTTGTCGGACGATTGCGCAGCAGCCAGTAGGCAGCGCCGAAGGCCGAGAAACCTTCAGTTGTAGCGGTTGCAGTAAAGCATGTGACCAGCATGTGAGAAAGTCCGGCCACGCCGAACAGCACACTTCCTGCAGGAATCGGAAACTGACGCCGAGGCAAGCCGGCCGCTCGAAATCTGCGAAATCACTGGAAGCCCGTGGCGCGAGTGAGCCGACAGGCCCGTCATTCACACGTCACAGGTGACGATGGTGACGGCGGTCACACGCTTACGTGTTCAGTAGGCTGCAGCGGATGGCCAAAGCCCCCGCAGGCGCAGGCAAATTGTCTGCTGACGACTGGATCCAGGCCGGCTACGCGATCCTGGCCGACGACGGCTTGGAGGCACTCAAGATCGACCGACTGTGTGCCCGCCTCGGCGTCACGAAGGGCAGTTTCTACTGGCACTTCAAGGACATGGCGAGCTACCGCGCCGCTGTCGTCGCAGCGTGGGCCGGGTTACGCGACCGCGACCGCAGTCACTTCGGCGAGTTGGGGCATCTCCCGCCCCGCGCACGGCTCGCACAGATGATGGGCGCCCTGCTCGGCCCGCGCCAGTGGACTCTCGAGCGGGCGATGCGCGAGTGGGCGCGCACCGACCCGGCCGTCGCCGAGAGCGTTCACACCGCTGACCAGAGGGTTCTCAGCGCGGTCCGACACGCGTTTCGAGACGCCGGGTTCGACGCCGACGACGCCGACGTGCGCGCGAACGCGACGTTCGCGGCGGGCATCGGGTTCCTGCACCTCTCCAACGCGCCACCCGGCGCCCAACTGGCCGCCCAACAGGAGCGGTTCCTCGACCTGATGCTCGCTCACTGACAGCCTTCCATACTTAAAGGTATGGTAATTTCGGTTGATGTCGTTGACCTGGCCAGACGCCCCGACCATCACCTCCGACTACGTCGCCGGGCTCGCCGCCCGCGCGGAAGAGGCCGAGCACCTCCGCCGCTTGCCCCCCGCCACGCTGGCCGACCCTGCAACGTCCGAGTTCATCGAGTTACTGGTTCCAGCCCGCTACGGCGGCACTCAGGCGCCGTTTCCGGCCATCCTGGATCCCGTGCGCGCGATGGCTCACGGCTGCGCCTCGAGTGCATGGACGTTGGGGTTCTATGCGCTCCACAACTGGATGCTCGCGCTGTTCGGCGAGCAGGCGCAGAGCGAGGCCTTCGCGACTCGCCCCTTCCTGGCCCCGGCGCCGCTCGCCCCCACGGGCCGCGGCACGGCCTGCGACGGTGGCATCCGACTGTCCGGACGGTGGTCGTGGGCGACCGGGGTGATGGACGGCAACTGGGTGATCGTGGGCGCGCTGTGTGAGCGTGAACCGGACGATCCGAGCTCGCTCCATCCGGCGCTGGCACTGTTGCCGATCGACGGCGTGCGCATCGAGGACGTGTGGCACACCGACGGAATGCGTGCGACGGGGTCCAACGACGTCGTCATCGACGACGTTTTTGTGCCGGCGCACCGCCTGGTGGCCGTGTCCGACATCTACACGGGTAGCGCACCCGGCGCGGAGTTGCACGACTCCGACACCTATCGCTGGCCGATGGTGCCCGCACTGGCACTGCTGGCGGCGATGCCCGCACTGGGCAGCGCCGAACGTGCCGCCGACATCTATACAGAGCGACTCTCACAGCGATACCTGGCCTACGAGGGCGTCATGCAGAAAGACAAGCCGGTGGCGTCCGTACACCTCGGGCAGGCGCTGGTCCGGCTTCGGTCGCTACGTGGATTACTGGCAGACACCGTGGGGGAGATCGAGGCCGTCGTCGCCGCAGGCGATCCGGTGACGCGCGCGGTGCGCGGACAGGCCAGGCTGGCCGCAGCGCACATCGTGCACGAGTCGCGCTCGGTGATCGCCGATCTGCTTGGGGCATCGGGGGCAAGCGCACATTTTCTGGCCAATCCGCTGCAGCGGATCAAACGCGACGTCGACGTCATCGCGGGCCATGTGGTGTTCGACTACGACACGAGCCGCGAACTCGCGGGGGCGCTGACCCTCGGGATGACGATCCCGCGCACCGCCATGGTGTGAGCTCCAGAGAGGATTCCCGATGACAGCCCGCGACCGCGTCACCACGTTCCTCCAGAAGAATGTCGCCAACCGCGTGATGCGGCGCATGCCGTTTCAAACGCTGCTGGAGACGACCGGCCGGAATTCCGGTGAGCCACGACGCACGCCGCTGGGCGGTCGTCGCATCGGCGACCAGTTCTGGTTCGTGTCCGAGTTCGGTGAGAAGTCGCAATACGTGCGAAACATCAAGGCCGATCCCGAGGTTCGGGTGCGGCTGAAGGGCCGGTGGCACAGCGGGACCGCCCATCTCGTACCGGGGGACGATGCGCGAGCAAGGCTGCGCTCACTGCCGCAGTTCAACAGCATGGGCGTGCGCGCGTTCGGCACCAACCTGTTGACGGTGCGTGTCGATCTCGTCGACTAATCCAATGTCTGACAACGGCTTTCATGGACCGCGCTCGCCTTTAACAGAGTCGCCTCCGGGCGAGTCCCCGTCTTCGGGTGTGTCGTCGTCGGATGAATCGTCGTCGGGCAGGAGGTATCGCTCGGGGTGGTGGTAGTTGTTGATGCGGGTTTGGCCGGTGTCGAGGTCTGGTGGTGGGATCCATTCGGTGTCGCCGTGGCTGTTTTTGCGGGTGGTCCAGCCGGTCTTCTCGATGAGCCGGTTGTCGGGGCCGCAGGCGAAGGTCAGGTCGTCGATGTTGGTCTGGCCGTCGTTTTTCCAGTCGGCGACCGCGTGATGGACCTGGCTGTTGTAGCCGCACACGGTGCACCCGGGGCGGGTGCAGCCTCGTTCGCGCGCGTGGAGCACGATCCGTTGCGCCGCAGACGCCAACCGCTTCGTGCGCCCGAGATACAGCGATTCTCGGGTGTGTGTGTCGTAGATGTAGAGGTAGTGATAGGCGCCCCGGGCGGCCATTCGGATCAGTGTCGGGATCGCCAGCTTGGATCCGCCGCCGGTGACCGCCAACCCGGCACCTTTCTCGAGGTCCTGCAGTGTCGTCGACACGATCACCGTGACCGGCAACCCGTTGTGGGTGCCCAGGTTCCCCGATGCCAGCGCGGCCCGGCCGACGGCTTTGAACGCGTCATGGTTGCGCTGAGCCTGGGTACGGGTATCGGACCCGGCCCGCGGCTCACCGGCCTCGCCGTCGGCACCAGGTTCGCCCTCGGCCTGGCCGTCGCCAGGCTCGTCGTCGGGGATGTTGGCGCCGGGGGCGGCTTCTTTGGCCAGGATCGCCTCCCAGTAGGAGCCGGCCTCGGCGTCCAGGCGCCCACGGATCGACCTGGTCCCGTCACGCTGCTGTTTACCCAGCACGATGCCGCGGGTGCGGGCCTGCTCCTTCTCGCTGGGTTCGGGGCCGTCCTGATCGATCATCATCAACAACGCCCCGGCCGCTTCGTCCAACGCTTCGGGTCCCAACCCGGCGGCCTTGCCGGCCAACTGCGCCTCCGCGTCCACCCGGGTGCCCACATCGACCCACGACGGCAGCAGCTTGTGGAACCTGGCGATGATCTCCACATGCTCGGCCCCGATCAACCCTCGAGCCTGGGCGGCGGCGGTAGCCTCCCACACCGGCGCCAACGGTTGCCCGGTCAACGACCGCCGCGGCCCCAACACCGCGGCCTCGCGCAACCGGTGCTTGGCGTCTTTGCTGCTGACCCGCAACGCGGTCGTGAGCACCTTCGGCCACGACGCCTCACCCAACCGGGCAGGTTCGGTCTCGGCGACCAGCCGGCTGACCGCGCGATGCTCCAGCGCCGGGATCGACCGGGCGATCGTGGTCACCTCGGCCAGCAGCCCGACCAGCTCGCGATGCGACACCGCCTCACACGCCCGGTGCAACACCTCCAGCTGAGACCTGATCGCCTCGACCGCGTCCGACACCTCACCCATACATCGAACACTAGTTCGAACCACCGACAAATCCGGTCCAGGATGTGACTCCAGAAACCACAGTGACACAAGAGGTTTGGATGCGTACTTGACCTGAACGTTGACTCGCGCCAGAGATAAAACTAAAGTCAGTTTTACTTTTTAGTGGTCGGGAGGACCTCCATGGAATCGTTCGTGCATCTGCGCAAAGGCACAACACCCCGTCGCCTGCACGCCGACCTCGACGGCCTCAAGGACGATGAACTGGGCCGCGGTGGATTCGTCGGTCGTACGGCCAACCTGTACCGACGTCACGACCCGACGGCATACCGCTCCGTGGGGCCACTGCGGCCCGTCGACGTGTTGTCGAGCGAACTCAAGCCCGGGGACGCCACCGATGCCGACGGCGGTCCCCTGCTGATGTTCTCCAACGCCGACTGCGAGGTGCTGCTGTCCCGGCGCGCCGAACCGATGCCGTACTTCGCGCGCCACATCGACGGCGACCTGCTGTGCTTCGTGCACGAGGGCGAGGGGCTCATCGAGACCGAGTTCGGACCACTGCGCTACCGCAAGGGTGACTGGATCTACCTGCCGAAGGCGTGCACCTGGCGCCACGTCCCCGACGATCAGTGCACCTGGCTGATGATCCAGGCCACCGACGACTTCAGGGTCCCACCGCCCGGCCAACTCGGCCGTCATTTCCCCTTCGACCCTTCCCAAGCGGTCATCCCCGATCCCCAACCCTTCGACGATGACGGCCGGAACGAATACGAGGTTCGGCTGGTTCACTCGCCGATCGACGGAGCCGGCACGACTTCGCTTTTCTACCAACACCATCCGCTCGACGTCGAGGGCTGGCGCGGCGACAACTTCGCGTTCACGTTCAACATCGACGACTACAACGTGGTGACCTCCGACAGCGTCCACCTCCCGCCGACAGTGCACCTGTTCATGCAGGCCACCGGCGTGTACGTGATGAACTTCCTGCCCAAGCCGGCCGAAGGGGTGGCGGGCACCGAACGCACCCCGTGGTATCACCGCAACGTGGATTTCGACGAGATCGCGTTCTTCCACGGCGGCTCGCTCTACGGGATCCCGATGCCACCCGGGCTGATCTCGCATGCGCCGCAGGGAGTCCACCACGGGGCACCCGAGAAGGCGAGGGAGCGGGCTCGGCGCAAGTTCGACGACTTCCAGTCGGTGGACTGGCGGGTGATCGCGATCGACACCCGGCGACGACTGGTTCCGTCAGCCGAGGTGCTGGCGAACGACCTCGGGCAGCACTAGATGGGGACCGCCGAGACCTTCGTCAAGCATGACTACCAGCGCATCCCGTATCTGGTTGCCTACCAGAACAACTCAGGCGTCCGCGATGTCTACGGCGGCGTTGCCGATCTGGTGGTGCTGGAGAGCTATCTGCTCAAACCGGCCGTGCCGTCGGACACAGTGCTGGTGTTCATGCATCCCATCGGTGGCGGTGCCTACCTGCCGATGATCAACGCCCTGGCCCGCGCCGGGCACCACGTCATCTACTGCAACAGCCGGTTCCGCGGCACCGACTCGGCGTTGCTGATGGAGAAGGTCGTCGAGGACCTCGGCGAGTGCGTCAAGGACGCCAAGAATCGACTCGGCTACTCGAAGGTGGTGCTCGCCGGCTGGAGTGGCGGAGGGTCGCTGTCGATGTTCTACCAGCAGCAGGCGCAGCATCCGACGGTGACGGCCAGCCCGTCCGGCGATGGTCCCGATCTGACGAAGCTCGGACTGATACCGGCCGACGGCATCATGCTGCTCGCCGCGCACATCAGCAGGCACGGCACCATGACCGAGTGGATGGACGCGTCCATCCTCGACGAGAGCGACCCCACCCGGCGGGATCCCGAACTGGATCTCTACGACCCCGCCAACCCCAACCAACCGCCGTACACTCCGGAGTTCCTCGAGCGCTATCACCAGGCGCAGGTGGCGCGGAACCGGCGGATCACGGCGTGGGTCAAGGACAAACTCGCTGAACTCGAGGCACAGGGACGGCCCGATGACGAGTTCGCGTTCGTCGTGCACGGCACGATGGCGGACCCACGCTGGCTCGACCCGACCGTCGATCCCAACGAACGCACACCGGGAACCTGCTATCTGGGTGATCCTCAGGTGGTGAACATGAGTCCGGTGGGCCTGGCGCGGTTCTGCACACTGCGCAGTTGGCTGTCGCAGTGGAGCTACGACGACGCCCACGGCGACGCCGTGACGTGCGGGCCCGACATCGCCATCCCGGCGTTGGTCATCGGTAACCTCGCCGACGATGCCTGCACACCGAGTCACACCCGCCGGATCTTCGAGGCCATCGGACATCCCGACAAGGAGATGCACGAGATCACCGGCGCCAACCACTACTACGCCGGGCCTGATCAGCGCGACAAGCTGCGCGAGGCTGTCGGCATCGCCACCGACTGGCTGGTACGTCACGACTTCGCGGTAGCCCGGTGACCGCATCGACGGGGCCACTCGACGGGATCCGGGTCATCGAGGTCGGAACGCTGATCTCGGGGCCGTTCGCCGGTCGACTGCTCGGTGACATGGGCGCGGAAGTCATCAAGATCGAACCCCCTGGCGCGCCGGATCCGCTGCGCACCTGGGGGCAGGCCGAACTCGACGGCCACCACTTCTTCTGGACGGTGCACGCGCGCAACAAGAAGTCCGTCACCCTCAACCTGCGTGAGGAGAAGGGACGAGACCTCTTCCTCGAGCTCGTCGACCACAGCGACGTCATCGTCGAGAACTTCCGACCAGGCACTCTGGAGAAGTGGCGCCTGGGCTACGACGTACTCCGTGAACGCAACCGCGGCATCATCCTGGTGCGGGTCTCCGGGTACGGGCAGACCGGACCTGACGCCCACAAAGCCGGCTATGCCTCGGTCGCCGAAGCCGCCAGCGGCCTGCGCCACATGAACGGGTTTCCCGGCGGTCCTCCCCCGCGACTGGCGCTGTCACTGGGTGACAGCCTGGCCGGGATGTTCGCCGCCCAGGGCGCGCTGGCCGCGCTGTACCGGCGCTCGGTATCCGGCGAGGGCCAGGTCGTCGACGCGGCGCTGACCGAATCATGCTTGGCGGTACAGGAATCCACGATTCCCGACTACGACGTCGGCGGGGTGGTCCGCGGGCCCTCCGGCACCCGGCTGGAAGGTATCGCGCCGTCGAACATCTATCCGACCGCCGACGGCAGCTGGGTGGTGATCGCGGCCAACCAGGACACCGTGTTCCGCAGGTTGTGCGGAGCCATGGGCCGACCCGAACTCGCAACCGACGCACGGTTCGCCGATCATGGTGCGCGGGGACGCAATCAGGACGAACTCGACACGATCATCGGTTCCTGGGCCGCGGAACGCCACCCCGCCGACATCATCGCCACCCTCTCGGAGGCGGGGGTGATCAGCGGTCCGATCAACACCGTCGCCGAGGTGGTCGAGGATCCCCAGCTGCAGGCCCGCGGGATGATCGCCGACCACTGGGACGAGCGCATCGGACGCAACGTCAAGGGGCCCGGGGTGGTGCCGGTGCTCTCCGAGACCCCGGGAACCATCCGGCACGCCGGGTCGGCCAGCCCCGGTCAGCACAACGACGAGGTCTATCACGGCCTGCTCGGGAAGAGCCACGCCGAAATCGAGACACTGCGATCGGAGGGCGTGCTGTGAGCGAACTGCCTTCCCACGTCGACATCAGGGACGTGTCCCTGCGTGACGGGTTGCAGATCGAGGACCCGATTCCGTTGTCGGCCAAGCTCGACCTGCTCGCCGCCATCGCCGCGACCGGGGTGCGGGAGATGGAGGCGACAGCCTTCGTGTCACCGTCGAAGGTGCCGGCACTGGCCGATGCGGCCGAGCTTGCCGCTGAGTTGCACCACTTCACCGACATCGAATTCTCCGCGCTGGTGGCCAGTCCCAACGGGGCCAAGCGCGCGATCGCCGCCGGGCTGAGGTCGATCGAATATGTGGTGTCTGCTGCGGACGGACACAGCCGCGCCAACGTGGGTCGGACATCGGGCGAGGCGACCGCACAGATCCGCGAGATCGTCGCGATCGCCCACGACAGCGACGTCACCGTCGAGGTCATCGTCGCCACCGCATGGGACTGCCCGTTCGACGGTCCGACGGCCCCGCAGCGGGTGCTGGACATCGTCGCCGCCGGCACCGAAGCCGGGGTAGACCGACTCGCCATTGCCGACACCATCGGAACCGCCACGCCACGGCGGGTGACCGACCTGATCGCTCTGGTCCGACCGAGGATCGGTGACATTCCGCTCGGCGCACACTTCCACAACACCCGCGGTAGCGGGTTGGCCAGTGCCTACGCTGCCGTCAGCGCCGGCGTCACCCGCCTGGACGCTTCGGTCGGTGGCCTCGGCGGCTGCCCGTTCGCCCCCGGCGCGAGTGGCAACATCGCGATCGAAGACCTGGTCTACCTGCTGCGCGACAGCGGGATTCACGTCGACGTGGACCTGCAGGCCGCCATCGCAGCCGCACGCGTCGCACAGGACGCGGTCGGCCATGACCTGCCCAGTGCGCTGCTGCGTGCCGGCGACCGGAAGTTGGACTAGCGGCCGTGCCGCCCGCGACGTCGGGGACGTTGAGCGCCAAGGGGCGTCAGACACAGCTGGCCATCGAGCAGGCCGCTCGGAAACTGTTCGCCGAGCGCGGTTTCCACGGCACAACGCTCGGTGACATTACCTCCGCTGCGGGAAAGTCACCCGCCGCGTTCTACCGGTACTTCACCGACAAAGAGGATCTGCTGGCCGCACTCGCCCAGTCGTTCCTGCGGGAGGTCGTGACGCCGTCGGGGCTGAGCCTGCAGCTGCCCGACTCCCCCGACGACGACGCGTTCTTCACCGCGGTGGTGTCCGGCTACTGGACGATGTTCAAGCAGAACATCGGAATCATGATCGCAGTGGCACAGTTGGCCACCACCCAGCCGCGCTTCGCGACGGTGCAGAACGAGTTTCGTCGATTCGGTATCGACATCGTCGCCGCGTCGGTGCGCCGCGCCCAGGAGCAGGGGTATGGCGCTGAATTGAATCCCGAGTACACCGCCGCCGCGATCGCCCTGCTCTTCGAGAACTTCACCACGGTCTTCGTCGGTACACCCGATCTGGGACTCGACATCAACGACGAGGACGCGATCACCACACTGGCTCGTATCTGGAAGAGAACGCTGTACGGGTTTTAGCACGACTGTCAACGGGGACCGTCCAAAGGAGAGATTGTGGATTTCAGCCTGCCTGACCATCTTCCCGGGCTGCTGGCCGATATGGATGCGTTCATCGAAGCGGAGATCAAACCGCTCGAACGCGAACACATCCAGTATTTCGACCAGCGCCGCGAGTACGCCCGCACAGACTGGGACAACGACGGCATCCCGCGACGGGAGTGGGAGGATCTGCTCGGCGAGATGCGAAGACGAGCGGACAGGGCGGGCTGGCTGCGCTACGGGCTGCCGTCACGCTTCGGCGGTCGCGACGGCAGCAACATCGATATGGCGGTCATCCGAGAACATCTGGCGCATAAAGGACTCGGTCTGCACAACGACCTCCAGGACGAGTCCTCGATCGTGGGCAACTTCCCCCAGGTGATCATGATGGACCGGTTCGGCACCGAGACCCAGAAGAAGGAATGGACCGACGCCCTGATCACCGGGGAACGGTCGATGGCGTTCGGGCTCACCGAGCCCAATCACGGATCGGACGCCACCTGGCTGGAGACCCGCGCCGTCCAGGACGGCGACGAGTGGGTCATCAACGGCGCCAAGCGGTTCAACACCGGCGTGCATCGCGCAACCCATGACCTGGTGTTCGCCCGAACCTCGGGCGACCAGGGTCAGGCCCGAGGCATCAGCGCGTTCCTGGTGCCGACCGATACCCCGGGGTTCTCCGTCCCCTACTACTGGTGGACGTTCAACATGCCCACCGATCACGGCGAGGTTGTGCTCAAAGATGTGCGGGTGCCTGCCGACGCGGTGCTCGGCGAGGTGGACCGCGGCCTCGAGGTCGGACAGACGTTCCTGCACGAGAACAGGATTCGCCAGGCAGCCAGCAGTCTCGGCGCGGCCCAGTACTGCATCGACCGCGCCGTCGCCTACGCCGGGGAGCGCTCGGTGTTCGGCAAGCCGCTGGCGGTCAACCAGGCGGTGCAGTGGCCGCTGGTGGAGCTTCAGACCGAGGCGCAGATGGTTCGACTGCTGGTGCGCTACGCCGCGTCCGAACTCGACCGCAACCACCACATGGAGGTCTCCGACAAGGTGTCGATGGCCAACTACCGCGCCAATCGCCTGGTGTGTGAGGCCGCTGACCGCGCGATGCAGGTGTTCGGCGGCGTGGGCTACAGCAGACACGAACCGTTCGAACACATCTACCGGCACCATCGCCGCTACCGGATCACCGAGGGAGCCGAGGAGATCCAGATCCGCCGGGTCGCGCAACGGCTCTTCGGGTTCGGCCGATGAGCGCTTGCGCGAAGAGGAGACAGCGCCGATGAGCGACACACTGGCCCGGGCGCTGGAACGAGTGCTCCACCCGGTCGTGGGACAAGTGCGTGTCGAGAACCTTCAGCCGCTCACGGGCGGAGCGAGCAGGATCACCTGGGCGTTCGATGCGGTGGCGGACAGACGTCGAGCCCTGATCCTTCGCACCGGTGCCGACGACGACCTGCACGCCGGTATGGAGTTGGAAGCGTCGGTGCAGCAGCGGGCCGCTGCTGCAGGGGCACCGGTCCCCCATGTCCTGACCGCCGACAACTCCCCGGCCGCGCTGGGTAACCCGTACCTGATCTGTGACGCCGTCGCCGGCGAGACGATCGCGCCGCGGATCCTGCGCAGGCTCGACGACGCGGGTCGGACGCGACTGCTCGAGCAGTGCGGCGCAGCGCTCGCCGCCATCCACCGTGCCGATCCCGACGGGATCGGTTTGTCATCGTCGGATGAACTGGCCGGCTGGCGTGCCCGCCTCGACGAGATGGGCGACACTACAGCTCCTTTCGAGTGGGCGTTTCGCCGCTTGGCGGAGCAGCGCCCTGCGGCGTCGCCGATGCGGTTGATACACGGCGACTTCCGGATGGGGAACCTGATCGTCGACGACTCCGGCCTGGCGGCGGTCCTCGACTGGGAGCTGACACACATCGGTGAGGTCTACGAGGACCTGGCATGGTTCTGCATCCGGGCGTGGCGGTTCGGCGCACCGCAGACACTCGGCGCGGGTGGACTCGGCAGCATCGAGGCATTCCTGCGCGCATACGAAGTCGCTTCGGAGGCGACCGTCGACCGCGACGCCTTCCGCTGGTGGTTGACGGTGGCGACGCTGCGGTGGGGCGTCATCTGCCGGCACCAGGCCGAGCGACACCTCACTGGCGAGGCGCGTTCGGTCGAGCTTGCGGCGATCGGCCGACGGGTCAGCGAGACCGAATGGGACGTACTCGATCTGATGTCGGGAGGCGGAGCGAGATGACCGCCTTGAACGGACGCCCCACTGCGGCCGAACTCGTAGCGGCGGTCGCCGATTTCCTCGACAACGACGTCCGCGCGGCGTGTAGCGGTCAGGTGGGGTTCCACGCCCGCGTCGCCGCCAACGTCCTGCGCATCGTCGAGCGTGAGCTGCTCGACGACACAGCCGGCGCCGCGGTTGCCGCACTGAACGATCTCGGGTACGCCGACGAGGCCGAACTGTCCCACGCGATCCGCAGTGGTCTTCTGGACGACCGCCCCGCCGACGTCATGGCGTGCCTGAAAGTTCTGGTCCACCACCGGTTGTCGATCGCCCACCCCGGGTACGACGACGCCTGAGGAACCCACTGGTGACTCAGTTCGACGAGGCCGAAGACCCCGATCCGTAGGGCATTGCCCCTGCCAGAATCCGCGCATCAACGTCGGGGGTCAACCGCTGCGGAAGCGCACCGGCGCGGGTGCACACCCGCAGCACCTCTTGGGCGGATCCAGCCGTGAAGAGTGCATACACCGCGTCGTCGGCCGACACGGAGAGCACGAGAAGTAGCCGGGCCGAGAACTCCGTGGTCGCGACCGCCGCGCTGCAGGACTCCAGCAGCGCGACGAACTTGGTGATCGCGGGGTCGGTGAACGCTGACCGGTGCCATTCGGCGAGAAAGAAACCCATATCAGCCCGACACCTCGCGCAAAGTGTCGATCTGTCGTCCCAGTTCGGCGCGACCGCGGATACCGAGCTTGCGATAGATGCGACCGAGGTTGTGTTCCACCGTTTTCGGGCTGATGTACATCGCAGCTGCGACGTCCCTGTTCGTCATACCGGACGCCACCAGCTCGGCAACGCGTAACTCGGACGGGGTGAGGATGTGCTGCGACGGGCCGGCGGCGGCGCGCCCGAGTTCGGCGCGGGCCCGGTCAGCCCACAGTGATGCTCCGAGACCTTCGAACGTTGCGAGGGCGTCGGCGAGAGTGACACGGGCGGCGTGCTTCTGCCGCAGTCGGCGTTGCAACTGGCCGACCACCAATTGGGTGCGGGCGCGCTCGAAGGGCATCGGCAGTGCGTCGTGCGCCTCGAGCGACCGGGCGGCGGCTTCCTCGGCGGCATGGATCTCACCGCGCGCCGCCAGCAGCATGGTTCGGCACCGGGCACCGATCGCGATCATCCACGGGCGGTTCAGTCGGGCACCGTTGTCCTCGAGTGCGTCCACCCACGGCTCGAATTCGTCGGTGCGGCCCAGCGCGAACGCCGCCTCCATCAGGTCGGGCAGAAACCACCACGACGTGATCTCAGTGTGTCCCTCGACGCCGCTCCGGGCCAGCAGCGGGTGGAGCGCTTCGACCGCCGCAGCGTGCTGTCCCAGTGAGAGCTCGAGAAAGCCCAGCACCATGCGCGGTCCGTCGAGCAGCGTCGTCTCCCCCAGCCGATCCGAGTGCTCCAAGACCAGTCCGACCTCGGCCCGGGCGTCGGCCTCGCGACCCTCCAGCGCGGCGATCAACCCCCGCGGTACCGCCGCCAGGGCGCGGGCCGGAATGCTGTCCAGTTGCTCGGCACCCAGCAGCATGTCGTCGGTGATCTGAGTGGCGTCTCGGTGACGCCCCAGCCAGATGTCGACCATGGCCGCGTGGGATTGGACCCAGAGCATGTCGACATCGGAACCCCTGGCAGCGCAGTGTCTCTGAGCGTCGATGAGTTGCCCACGAGCCTCGGTCAGCCTGCCGGTCCACGACGAAACCAGTGCCTTGACGATGCGCGCGCTGAAGGGTGCCGCGGTGTGCACGCCGGTGTCGTGGCGCTGCTCCAGATCGATCGCCCGCTGTAGGGACACCTCGTCCACACCCTGCCCGTTGGCGCACCGGAACAGCACCTGCGCAGCCAGCGCCTGGCTGATCAACATCCGGTCGGCGAACTCGTCGGCACGTGTCCGGGCCAGTTGCGCGTGGCGAGCGGCGCCTTGGGCGTCCCCGGCGGTCGACAGTGTGATCGCCAAGGTGAGGTGGGTTCGCACCGTCAGCGCCGGATCGTCGGCGGCATCAACGACGGCGGCGTGGAGTTGTTCGACGGCGCGGCCGAAGTCGCCGCGGACAGAGAGGGCGCCGCCCAGCAACACCCGGGCACGGGCGCGCAGCGGCCCTTCGGGGAGTTCGGATGCGGCCGGCTCCAACAATGCGAGCGCTCGATCCACGTCGCCGGAGAGGAGGTGGCTGTGTGCGGCGTTCACCCGACGTGTCGCGGTGCCGCCTCCAAGGCCGATTGCGAGTTCGAGCAACTCAGCGGCAACCGCCGGCGAGGCTTTCGCACGCGCGGCGTCTGCCGCAGAGTCAAGTGCGAGAAGGGTTTCCGGATCGCCTGTCGTCGCCGCCAGCGCCATGTGCCGGGCCTGGCGTTCGAGCACCGGCTCGATACCGGCGACGGTGCGGTGGATGCGTCGTCGGTCCGCCGGGCGTGCCTGGCTGTAGACGACGTGGGCGAGCAGGGGGTGGGAGAAATGAAGTTGGCCGCCGTCGATGACGACGATGCCACGATTTTCCGGGACTTCGAGCAGCGTCACGATCCGCCGGACCGGACGCCGCAGGATCGCCGCGAGCAGGTCCAGCGTCGGGTGGGTGACGCAGGCCGCGGCCAGCAGTACCTCGTGGACCTCCTCGTCGAGCTGGCCCACACGCAGACCCATGACGTCGGTCAGGGTCGACGGGAGCGCCGACCCCCACGCCGAGTCCGCGGTGTCCAGTGCATGGGCGAGTTCCAATGCGTAGTAGGGATTTCCCCCCGAGATCTCAGCAATTCGTGCCATCGTGGAACGGGGGAACGACCGGCCGGTCCGACTCGACATGAGCCGGTGCAGCCGACCCAGCGGCATCGGCGCGATCGTCAGCCGCGTCACGCTCTCGGACCGTCCCAGATCCAGCCAGGACACCGCACCGGAACGATCCGGAACAGTCCGCTCGGTCACGACGATCCCGATACGACCTCGCACCCGACGCAGCGCATACGCCAACGCGTCACGCGTCGCGGCGTCGATCCACTGCACATCGTCAACCGCCAGCAGCACCGGCGTGCGTACCGCCAGTTCCTCGATGATCGACATGAATGCCGCGGCGACCGAGCGGCGGTCGATATCGGCCTTCGGACCACCTGCGCGGATCAACACCTGCTCGAGCGCCTGCCGCCCCACGACGGGCAGGGAGTCGAGCACCTCGGGTTCGACATCACCGAGCAGGTCGTCGAGGCCGACAAAATCCAGCAGCGACTCCGCTTCGCTCGCCCGCGTGGACAGCACACGGAAGCCGGCCTGCCGCGCCTCGTCGTGCGTGGCCAGCCACAGTGTCGTCTTGCCGATCCCCGGCTCACCGTCGATGAGCAGCGCCGACGGTTGGCGCGCTGCGGCGTCGAGAAACTCCGTGACGCTTGCTGCTTCGTCCCTGGCATTCACGGGCCGGCCTACCGGTGGGGGCGATCCGGGACCGGCGAAGTACGGGCGGAACTGCAGCCCGGAACAAGCGCCGGTTCGAGGGTTGCTCGGGAAGGATGCGGGCAGGTCACGTCGGTACCTCCATTGTGGAAGGGCGCGCAGGTCGGGCACGCTGGGAATCTCGATCACCGGCACCGTCATCGGATCGATCCGTCGTTCAGCGAAGTTCGGGCCATCTCGACGATGTGCACTGGTGCCTCCTAGGTACTGCCCAAACGCGTTGGGTGACGAGGAGGAGCGTATGAACGCGGCGACTGTGGCGTCACGCGTAGTCGACTACGTGTTTATGCGCGTAGCGCTACTTGGTAGCAATCGGCTCACGACCGCGTGAGTACTCGCTGATCTGCATCTAGTGCGGGTCCCACGCGGCTATGGTGACGCACATGGTGGGGTGGCAGGTGGGACCTTCGAAGTGCCTGATCGACGAGGGCGTCGACTATCTGGTGATCGGTAGCGGCTTCGGCGGGTCGGTCGCGGCGGCCACCCTGGCCGAAAAGGTGGACGATGAGACTTCGGTCTGTCTGTTCGAACGTGGCAAAGCGTATCCGCCGGGATCCTTTCCCAGAACCTGGAACGGCCTCAACGAAAGCTTCTGGGATCCGCCGTATCGGAACGGGATGTTCCAGATGTGGTCGTTCACCGGAATCGACGCGATCACCGCGAGCGGGCTGGGTGGCGGATCCCTCATCTACGCCAATGTCATGTTGGAGAAACCCGAGACTTGGTTCACTCAACCGAACCCCGACGGATCAGGTGCCGAATGCTGGTCATTCCGACACGCTGAT
This sequence comes from Mycobacterium sp. DL, assembly GCF_039729195.1. Lineage (NCBI taxonomy): Bacteria > Bacillati > Actinomycetota > Actinomycetes > Mycobacteriales > Mycobacteriaceae > Mycobacterium > Mycobacterium sp. DL. The sequence continues at coordinate 1,839,787 of NZ_CP155796.1, read as the reverse complement.
CTCGCAGAGTACTACCAACAGGTGCGGGATTTCCTGAAGGTGGAGGAACTACCGGACGAGTTGAGAACATGCTCACCCAAAACCGCGCGGTTCCTCGAAGCACTGCCGGATGCCCAGCTGGCGCCGTTGGCGGTGCGCTTTTCCGCCACAAAAGGCAACCCGCAGGCCGGCGTCCCGCTCCCGGCGGAGGATTATGCAAACATCCACGGAGACGTGCAGCGCACCACTTGCCAGATGTGCGGTGAATGCGATTTCGGTTGCAACGTCGGCGCCAAGAACACCATGGACCATACCTACCTGTCGAAGGCCGCCGCCGACGGCGCGGAGATCTGCGTCCAGACCGAGGTGCGCGAGATCCATAGCTGCAATGACGGAAAGGACCACCTGTTCCACGTCGGCTATATCGTCCACCGAGACGAGCCCGACGCACAGGACCAGCCCGATCCTCCGCTGCAATGGATAAGGGCCAAACGTGTTGTCCTGGCTGCAGGCACCCTCAACACCACCCTCCTCATGTTGCGCAACAGAGGGAACCTCAACATTTCATGCGACGAACCGATCGGCACGCGATTCTGCGGCAACGGTGACCTCCTCGGTTTCGCCCTACCTGGATTCTGGTCCCGGGGCCTGCTTCCCAGCAGGGGTCCGGTCATCACCAGCTTCAATCAGAACGAAGAGGGTGGCCACCGAATTCTGTTACAGGACGGTGGGGCACCAAATTTGAGAAGTTGGAAGCTGACTCGGAAAGAGGCCCGCGACCTGATCGTCAAGCTGGGCCGAGAGTGGATTGAGCGCATCCTGAGGCCTCGTCCGGGGCTTCAACCCACTGCGGAAGAACGTTCTTGGTGGCCGCGATGGCGCTGGCCGCTACCGATTCTGGGCATGGGTGCCGACACACCTGATGGCCGATTGACATTGAACGAATCAGACTGCACTTTGGAGTGCGACTGGACAATCGACTCATCTCAACCTCACTTCGAAGAGGTGCGGCAGCGCATGGAGTCACTTTCCCAGCGACTCACAACGCGGTTCCTCAACCCCCGGTGGATGGACCGGGTGATCACCGTTCACCCGCTTGGTGGCTGTCCCGCCGACACGACGGCGGAGAAGGGAGTCGTCGACAGCTACGGCCGAGTCCACTCTGTGCCGGGACTGTGGATCGCCGATGGCTCGGTGATGCCGGGACCGATCGGCGCCAACCCCTCACTGACCATCGCGGCGTTCGCGCGCCGCGCTGCCTGCAAGCTCCTCGAAGAAGGCCTCGAAACCCCCTCCACCCCCGAGCCGTTCATTCGTACCGACTGAGTTTTCTCTTCAGATAGATCCGGCCCAGCCCCTTCACGAAGAAGGCGACGTACGTCCCGACGGCGCACCAGCGGGTAGACCACCCTCCTTCGCCGTAGCCACGCATCGTCGTCATCTGACGGACAAACTCCCACAGGGTGATCGAGATGACGCCCGCGGCCCGCCGCGGCCGCATTTCGTCGGCGTCCGGCGTGACGTCGACGAGCGTCACCCGGAGTCGTGTGGTGTCGCCCCAAACCCGCCAGATGCGCCCGCCCCTCGGTTCGAGCACCTTGCGCGCCGACATCGTGAACTGGCGATCATCGTTGATCAGATCTGCGGTGTAGAGCATCTGTTGCACTGGCGTGCCGTTCGGACCCTGGCCTGACTCAAAACACACGAATTTGCCGTTTTCGGTGACGAATCGTCCACCAAGCACGGGAATCACGACTTCGGCGCGCACGTCTGCTTCGTGCGAATCACCTTCGATGAAGGCGGCGACGTCAGGAATATCGATGGTCAGATACATTGCCGTGGCAAATCCGTCGACACGCTCGTAGCCGTCCAGCGCGTCCAGCGCACGAAGCGCGATGCGTCCCGTCATCGTCTCCCGGAAACGCAACCCCGTCATCGATTACTCCGCGCCTGCGCGGCCAGCATCACGAACCAGAGCGCCACTGCCCCCCAAGCAACCCCCCAGGCCCACACACTGACCACCGGTACCTCAGTTTTTCCACACACCGCAATCCAACCCACAAGTGCCGCCACCAACGCAGCGATCGCCGGCCACCGTAAACCCGAGAACACTTCGGTGATCGCCATGACCCCTGCGAGCACCACGGCCACCAGTGCCAGTGAGTTGATGTTCGGAGCCACGACGCCCGGTCCGGAACCGAGATGTATTGCCAGGCTGGGAAACAGCAAGGCGGACACAACGAAGAGCAGACCCACATGGCTGACCAGCGCAAGTTTTGTCATCGTCAGCGACTCAGCCATTCGATCATTCGGGGGAAGATCTGGACGGCCGAATACTCGCCGAGGAATGTGTCGAGGTGACCATATCCCCGTGGCTCCCAAAGATCATGAGGTCCAGTGGTCTTGGCCTTGAAGACCCCGAAGGATCGCCTCATCCCTTGCGGATGGAATGTCTTGTTGTCGGCCCCGCAGACGAACAGGAACCGCGCGTCGGTCTTCGGCTCGTGGGCAAAATCCACGGGGATGTCATCGTATCCGCGCACCGCGACCAGATGCTTCGCCTTCAAGCATCTGCGAGTCTGCCGGAACAGACTCACCGGGACATGCGCGAACTCCCCCTTGATCCAGTCGTGGGTGACATCGTCGAGGTTCTGATGGCTCCACAGAGTCGGAAAGCCCACGCCGTAGGTGAAACTGGAGTGCTTGCACACCGCGTTGTCGCATTCGTGATGGAACATGCGGACCAGAAAGTCCAATAGCTTCGCGCTCAAACTCGATGCGTACAGCCCAAATTGCGGATTGAACCAGCTCGTCATCCTGCCCAGTGTCGCCAGCGCAATAGGCAACTTGACCCCGGCGGACCACCGGACCTTCGGGTTCATCGCGGTCGAGTTGGCCACCACCGTCGTCACCTCGGGCAGCAGGCCCGACGCGATGGACATCATGAACGCATGAGAACCTTGACAGTGCACAACCGCTTTGACTGCGTTGTTCTTCTTGGCGGACTCTGACTTTGTCCTCCTGAGGATCTCGGTCACCGCCGCCGGAAAATCATGAACCGCGGCATCATCAAACGTGTACTGCGTCGGTTCGAGATCAATGCTGGCACGCCAGTTGAGAAGCCATACGTCGAAACCCGCCGCTGACAGCATCGCCGGAAGCGTGATCGTGCTCGGAGGGCAGAACAGGTTCGCCCGGGTGCCGGACCCGTGGACGAACATCACCGCGCCCATGTCACGCTCAGCGTTCGGATCGGGATCCAGGTGCTGGAAGTTGAGTTGAAACCCGTCCTTCGCCTCGAACCAGACGGTCTCCATCTTCGGCAGTACGACACCGTCCGGGTTCCGCAGCGAGATGTCGGACTCGGTCAGCATCGGCGATATCGAGAACATCCCCATTCACAACGCCCCTTCACGTGAATCAACAGCACCCACGGTTGTCGCCAGCGCCGCCCGATCGGGGACGCCGAGTTTCATGCACGCCTTGTACACATGGCCTTCCACGGTTCGCACCGAGACGCACAATCGGTCCGCGATGGCCTTGTTGGTCATGTCTTGTGACACCATCACCGCGACCTCGCGCTCACGCCCGGTCAAGGGCATCGGGTTGAGGACACGTTCCAGTGCCGGCGTCGTCGGGTTCCCGCAGCGCTGGGACAGTTGGCTCGCGCGCGACTTCGCGGCGATCTCCCCTGCGCGGTCACCGTTGGCTTGGTGGGCGGCGGCGGCCTGCGCGGCGGCGTCGGCAGCAACGGCGATCATTCCCGCCGCCTCGAGGTCCACCGACACGTCATTCAGGCCCGCACCGTCGCCACTGGCCAGTGCCGCGGTGTGGGCGACACACAGATGACCTGCAGCACAATTGATCTTGGTGTTCACCCGGCGGGCTGCCGCCAGTCCCTGGACGTCGCCCAGTCGCGCGCCGTCATGCAATACCCGCAGCAGGATCGCGTCCTGACCTGACTGCTCGGCGGCATGCGCGGCGTCCCGGACGGCACCGACCGCGCCGCGGAGGTCGCGGGCGGCAGCCAGCGTCCACGCCCGAGCCAGCGCGAGGTCCGGCGCATACACCTGCGAGCGCAGACCGTGACTGGCCTCCGCGCGCCGCAGTGTGCTGGCCGCATCGGCTGCGCGGCCCTGCTGGCCGAGCGCCTGCGCGAGGCCGATGAGCGCCAGCGGGCCCCAGCTGTAGCCGGTCGAGGTGAGCGCTGCCGCCGCCTGGCGCAGCAGGATCACCGCGTCGTTGTAGGTACCCGCCGCCAAAAGAGTGTGACCCAAGAGCACTTCGCCGATCGCGCGCCCCGGCTGCTGGAACTCCGAGAAGCTCAGATAGTGCCGCGCCAGCCTTTCGGCCGCGGGCACATCACCGGCCATGATGAGCGCCAGCGCCTGGCCCAGCCCCATCGTGAACCGCAGCAACCCGGGGTGCGTCGCGTTCAGACCACGCTGTGCAATCGGTTCGACGTCGGCGAACCTGCCCAGACGTGCACTGGACAGCGTCGCCGCCGCAGAAGCCCAGGCCACTGCGAGATCCTGCGCGTCGTCGGCGTCGAGCACACCGTCCGCGACGCGGACAGCCTGGACCAGATCGCCGGAGTTGAACGAAAACGTCGCCGCCAGCGCATCGATCGTGTGCAGCGCGGCGCGCTCGGTGATTCGCGCCCGCATCTGCGACAGATAGTCAACGGCCTCAGCGGATTCGGAGAGCATCCAGAATCGGTTGGCGGCCTTGGGTAATGTCCAGGCCATCAAGTCCCACTGCGACAGCGTGTCCGGGTCGACCGGGGACAGCACGTCGTCGGCGTCGCGGCCACGGCCCTGCCAGGACAGTGCGTGGGCGAGCGGCAGCCGTGCCGACAGCGCCCCGGTCTGGTCCAGCGCGCCACGCGCCAACCGCTCCCCGAGCGCGAGGTCACCCAACCGCATGGCCTCCCACGCCAGGCCGGTCAGTTCGTCGGCTCGCGGCGGGTCGTCGGTGTCGATTGCCAGTCCGGCCAGCCGCAGCCGCGCGCTGATGCTTTCCGGTGCGCGGGCCGAGAGTTGTTGCACCAGTTGGGTTCGGAGCCGGCGAGCCGCGAGGCGGCCCAACCCCGATCGGACGCGTTCGGTGTAGAGCGGGTGAAAAGGATGGGCGACCAGGGTTCCGGCTTGATCACTGACTGCGACGACCCCTGTCGTCTCGGCCTGATCAACCGCGTCGAGGCCGGTGAGCTCCGCGAGGTCGGACACCGCCAACGGTTCCTCGATGGCGAGGAACTCCAGGACTGTGCGCACCGGCGACGGCAGCGTGACCAGGTGTTGGTCGATCAGGGTGGAGAGCTGCGGGGTCAGCGGCATCTCGCCGCGAAGCTGCCACACGCCCTCCACCTGACGCAGCGAACCGGAGTTGAGAGCGGACTCCACGAGGTGCCGCAGGTAAAGCGGATTGCCCTGGCTGACATCGAACACCCTTGTCGTGCTGACATCCTCGACCACGCCGCCCAGCGTCTGCTCCAGGAAGAATCCGGTCTCGTCGAAGTCGAACGGGAAGATGTCATGGCGCGCGAGGATGTCGTCCTTCCAGAGCGCGGTGACGGCGTCGGGGACAGGCTCGCCCTCACGGACGGTGAGCAGCATGTGCGCTTCGCCGTTGACGGCAAGCTGATGCACCAGCGTCGCCGAGAGCGTGTCGAGTTGATGTGCGTCGTCGACCACGAGGATGAGGCCACGCGCGGCCCCGGCCCGTAGGGCTTCCCGGGCGGCCCGGAGCACGGTGGCCGGTTCGTCGGCGCCGGCCACCGCGATCAGATGGCTGAAGGCCCCGAACGGAATGCCCTTCGCCGATGCGGTCGCCGAAATCCAGTGCGCCGCGGATTGGGGGTGCTTCCTGGCGAACTCCTTGAACAGCTTGCGCGCCATCGACGTCTTCCCGACGCCCGGAGCCCCGACGAGCACGGCCGCCAGACCCGCGCCACCGATCGACGATTCCACCTGCTGACGCACCAGGCCCCGACCCACGGTCATACCGTGCACCCCCCTCGCCCGAATGCTAACTGCCGGATCGTCCGGGGGCGGGCTCAAACAGCGAAAACGCCGTCTGATGTCAGATTCGGCGAATCCGCGCCAGCCACGCTGGTTCGTCCACCCGGGTTCCGACAGTCAGCTTCAGCGCCTCGGCGTGCACCTCCGTGACGAGCCCGCGGTAGGTCGTCGTGGTCAGTTCTTCGATGTCCCAGCCGGCGCCGAACGCCTCGCGGATCGTCTCCTCGCTGACCTCGGGCCCGAATCCGCGGCCGGCGTCGGACAGGGCGAGCACATGCACGACCGCCCCTGGTCGAGTGGCCGTGTGCAGGCTGCGGACGTACTTGGCACGGTCACCGTCGTCGAAGACATGGAAGAGCGCGCTGTCGATGATCGTGTCGTAGCCCGGTACATCGTGCAGGTCCAGCGCATCGGCAACCTCGAACCGCGCGTCGACGCCGTGCTCGGCGGCGTTGCGGCGGGCCTGCTCTACGGCTGTCGGGGCACCGTCGACACCGAGAACGTCGTATCCCGATCCTGCCAACAGGATCGTGTGCTCGCCGGTGCCGCATCCGACATCGAGCACCCGACCGGTGATGAGTCCGCGGCGTTCCAGGTCGACGATCGCCGGCTGCGGCTCGCCGATCACCCAGGGCGGGATCTGGTTCTTGTAGAAGTCGTCGAATCGGGAGATCGTTGGCGTTTGGTCCATGAAGCCCAGTGTTCAACCTGAACTGAAGTTGAGGTCAACAGGATGTCCGAAACCGGTACGCGGACTGTCACCGACGTAGCCGACCGACTGTTCGACGCCATCGAACGCAGCGATATCGCCACCGTGGAGCAGTTGTTCAGCCCCGAGGTAGCGGTGTGGAAGAGCGGCGACGACAGGCCCAGCGGCCGGGATCGATCGGTTCGCATCATCGCGTGGTTCGTCGAAACCACCGTGGGACGGCGGTACGAGATCCTCGACCGCCAGGTGTTCGACGGCGGCTTCGTCCAGCAGCACGTCCTGCACGCCGACGGCCGCACGGGTGCGTCGATCGCGATGCGGGTCTGCATCGTGATCAAGATCGGTGCCGATGGCCTGATCACCCATATCGACGAGTACTTCGACCCGGCGGCGATCGCTCCCCTGCTCTCCGACGACCGAACATGACGGATGTTGCCGACAAGGCAGGCGTTTTCGGGGACGCGACATTGCGGTCGGGCTACCATCGCGCCCATGGCTGTGCCCTCGCCGGCGTCATCGCGAACGTCCGGCCCGCTGCGGATCCTGGTCTACAGCGATAATCCGAGAACCCGGGAGCAGGTGCAGCTCGCGTTGGGCAAGCGGGTGCACCCCGAGCTTCCGGAGCTCAGTTACCTCGAGGTCGCCACCGCCGCGATGGTGATCAAGCAGATGGATGCGGGCGGGTTCGATCTGGTCATCCTCGACGGCGAGGCCAGCCCGGTGGGCGGAATGGGTATCGCCAAGCAGCTCAAGGACGAGATCGAGCACTGCCCCCCGGTACTGGTGCTGACCGGACGGCCCGACGACGCGTGGCTGGCCAGGTGGTCCCGTGCGGAAGCGGCGGTTCCGCACCCGATCGACCCGATTCGTCTGGGCGACGCGGTCGTGTCGCTGCTGCGCACCCCCGCCTGACAGCTGGAAACGCCAAAAGCGCTGCGCCACTTGGGTTTTTACGGCACCACGGGATGGCCGCACGACGCTAGTAGCGATACTAATCAAAATGTGTGGCTTGCATCCAAAAGCGGGCTAGGCTGTGTGCTAGCTCACATCGACAGCCCCGAGGAGCGCCTGCTCAGCATGAATTTGTACACACCGATCCTGGTGCTTGGCGCGATCGCCGCTGTGTTCGCCGTCGGTTCGGTCGGGATCGCCCTGCTGATCGGACCCAGGCGCTACAACTTCGCCAAGCTGGAGGCCTACGAGTGCGGGATCGAACCGATGGACGCGTCCGATCCGGCCGCGGCCGCCACCGGGCAGAGATTCCCGATCAAGTACTACCTGACGGCGATGTTGTTCATCGTGTTCGACATCGAGATCGTCTTCCTCTACCCGTGGGCCGTGGCTTTCGACAGTCTGGGCGCCTTCGGCGTCATCGCGGTGGGCCTGTTCTTGTTCAACGTATCCGTGGCGTACGCCTATGAATGGCGGCGGGGAGGCTTGGTGTGGGACTAGAAGAAAAACTGCCCGGTGGGATTCTGCTGTCGACGGTGGAGAAGGTTGCGGGCTACGTACGTAAAGGGTCGCTGTGGCCGGCCACCTTCGGCCTGGCCTGCTGCGCGATCGAGATGATGGCCACCGCCGGGCCCCGCTTCGACATTTCCCGCTTCGGCATGGAGCGGTTCTCCGCGACGCCGCGCCAAGCCGATCTGATGATCGTCGCAGGGCGCGTGAGCCAGAAGATGGCTCCGGTGCTGCGTCAGATCTATGACCAGATGGCCGAACCGAAGTGGGTTCTGGCGATGGGGGTCTGCGCATCGTCGGGCGGGATGTTCAACAACTACGCCGTCGTGCAGGGCGTCGATCACGTGGTACCGGTCGACATCTATCTGCCCGGGTGTCCGCCTCGGCCGGAGATGCTCCTGCACGCAATCTTGAAACTGCACGACAAGATTCAGGAGATGCCACTCGGGGTCAACCGCGAGGAAGCGATCCGGGAGGCCGAGAAGGCGGCGTTGGCGGTGCAGCCGACGATCGAATTGAAGGGCCTGCTCAGGTGAGCGATTCCCGAAATGACGACGAGTCACCTGAGGTGATCGGTGTCCGCCGAGGCATGTTCGGCGCGAAGGGCAGCGGTGACACCTCGGGCTACGGCCGCCTCGTGCGCACGGTGGCGCTGCCGGGCGGATCGCCGCGGCCCTACGGCGGGTTCTTCGACGAGATCGTCGACACCCTGTCTGCCGTGATCGGCGAGGACGGGTTCGCGGCAGCGATCGAACGTGTGGTGGTGCACCGCGACGAGCTGACCCTGGAGGTCACCCGCGAAGCGCTTCCCGCGGTGGCCCAGGCGCTGCGCGACGACCCGGGACTGCGTTTCGAACTGTGCCTCGGCGTCAGCGGCGTGCACTACCCCGACGAGATCGGCCGGGAACTGCACGCGGTGTATCCACTGATGTCGATCACCCACAACCGTCGTATCCGCGTCGAGGTGGCGGCGCCGGATGCCGACCCCCACATCCCGTCGCTGTTCCGGGTGTATCCGACCACCGACTGGCACGAGCGCGAGACCTACGACTTCTTCGGAATCATCTTCGACGGCCATCCGTCGTTGACCCGGATCGAGATGCCCGACGACTGGGTCGGTCACCCGCAACGCAAGGACTATCCCCTCGGCGGGATTCCGGTGGAGTACCACGGCGCCGAGATACCCCCACCCGACGAGCGGAGGGCCTACAACTGATGGCCACTTCACAGCGTCCACCCGACCGGGTGGTGGTCGTCGGTGGCCAGGACTGGGACGAAGTCGTCACCGCGGCAAGGCAGAACGCCAGGGAGCACGCCGGCGAACGGATCGTCGTCAACATGGGCCCGCAGCACCCGTCGACACACGGGGTGTTACGCCTCATCCTCGAGATCGAGGGCGAGACCATCGTCGAAGCACGGTGCGGAATCGGCTATCTGCACACCGGCATCGAGAAGAACCTGGAGTTCCGCAACTGGACACAGGGCGTGACCTTCGTGACCCGGATGGATTATCTCTCACCGTTTTTCAACGAGACGGCGTACTGCCTCGGGGTGGAGAAGTTGCTGGACGTCACCGATGCGATCCCCGAACGGGCCTCGGTGATCCGGGTGATGCTGATGGAGCTCAACCGGATCTCGAGTCACCTGGTCGCACTGGCCACCGGCGGTATGGAACTCGGTGCGATGACGGCGATGTTCCTCGGCTTCCGCGAGCGCGAACTCATCCTCTCGGTGTTCGAGTCCATCACCGGGCTGCGGATGAACCACGCCTACATCCGACCCGGCGGCGTCGCCGTCGACCTTCCCGACGACGGGATCAGTCAGGTCAGAGACCTGCTGGAACTGCTACCCACGCGGTTCTGTGATCTGGAGGATCTGCTCAACGAGAACTACATCTGGAAGGCCCGCACCCAGGGCATCGGGTACCTGGATCTGACGGGGTGCATGGCACTGGGCATCACCGGCCCGGTGCTGCGCTCGACGGGCCTGCCGCACGACCTGCGCAAGGCCCAACCGTATTGCGGCTACGAGACATACGACTTCGACGTCATCACCGATGACGGCTGCGACGCCTACGGCCGGTATCTGATCCGGGTGAAGGAGATGCGTGAATCGCTCAAGATCGTCGAGCAATGTGTCGAGCGGCTGGAGCGACTCGAGGGTCAACCGGTGATGGTCCAGGACAAGAAGATCGCGTGGCCCGCCGATCTGAAGCTCGGACCCGACGGTCTGGGCAACTCCCCCGAGCACATCGCCAAGATCATGGGGCACTCGATGGAGGGCCTGATCCATCACTTCAAGTTGGTGACCGAGGGCATCCGGGTGCCCGCCGGCCAGGTCTACGTCGCCGTCGAATCACCCCGCGGCGAGTTGGGCGTGCACATGGTCTCTGACGGCGGCACCCGTCCCTACCGCGTGCACTACCGGGACCCGTCGTTCACCAATCTGCAGGCGGTGGCGGCGATGTGCGAAGGCGGCATGGTCGCCGACGCGATCTCTGCGGTGGCGTCGATCGACCCGGTGATGGGCGGGGTCGACAGGTGAGCGTGTTCCTCGAGCTCGGGCAGCGCCCCGACGAGCCCGGTCCCCCGATCCACGGGCCCGCCGCCTACCCCGCCGACGTCGAGTCCCGGCTGGCCGCCGACGCGGCGGTGATCATCGCGCGCTACCCGCAGTCGCGCTCGGCGCTGCTGCCGCTTCTGCACCTCACGCAGTCCGAAGACGGATACCTGACCCCTGCCGGAATCGCCTTCTGCGCAGCGCAGTTGGACCTGACCCCGGCAGAAGTCACCGCGGTCGCCACGTTCTACTCGATGTACCGTCGCTCCCCCACGGGTGAGTATCTCGTCGGCGTGTGCACCAACACCCTGTGCGCCATCATGGGGGGTGACGCCATTCTCGACTCCCTGCAGGAGCACCTCGGCGTCGACGCCGGGCACACCACTGCCGACGGCCGTATCACCCTCGATCATGTCGAATGCAACGCGGCCTGTGACTACGCGCCGGTGGTGATGGTCAACTGGGAGTTCTTCGACAACCAGACGCCGTCGTCGGCCCGCGACCTCGTCGACGCGTTGCGCTCCGGCCGGCCGCCGACACCCTCACGCAGTGCATCGCTGTGCACGTTCCGGGAGACCGCGAGAACACTTGCCGGGCTGCAGAACGCCGATGGTCCCGTTGCCGACGCCCCCACCGGTGCAGCGACCCTGGCCGGCCTTCGGATCGCCCACGAGCGCGATATGTCTGCACCGCAACCCGATTCGGCGGCATCGACCAGCACTGCTTCGCACAACGGCCGCCCCTCCGACGGAGAGAAGGCCCAAGCCGCCGAATCCGTGAAGGACGAACCAGCGCCGGGGCCGTCGGCGACCATCCCGGCCGAGTCCTCGACACCCGAGACCGACCCGAAGGCGACGGATCCCGAATGACGCCACTGACTCCCGTGCTCAGCCGGTTCTGGGACGACCCCGAACCGTGGTCGCTGGACACCTACCGCCGCCACGGCGGTTACCAGGCGCTGGAGCGGGCCCTGGCGATGAGTCCCGACGACGTGATCGCCACCGTCAAGGATTCGGGTCTGCGCGGGCGCGGCGGCGCGGGTTTCCCGACGGGGACCAAATGGTCGTTCATCCCGCAGGGTGATGAGGGCGCGGCAGCCAAGCCGCACTATCTGGTGATCAACGCCGACGAGTCGGAACCCGGTACGTGCAAAGACATTCCGTTGATGCTGACGACGCCGCACTTCCTGGTCGAGGGTGCCATCATCGCCGCCTACGCGATCCGGGCTCACCACGCGTTCATCTATCTGCGCGGCGAGGTCGTCCCGGTGTTGCGGCGCCTGCAGGCCACGGTCGCGGAGGCGTACGCTGCGGGCCACCTGGGCACCGACATCCACGGCTCGGGGTTCGATCTGGAACTGATCGTGCACGCCGGTGCGGGCGCCTACATCTGCGGGGAGGAGACGGCGCTGCTCGATTCACTGGAGGGCAGGCGGGGTCAACCGCGGCTACGACCGCCGTTCCCGGCGGTGGCGGGGCTGTATGCGTGTCCGACGGTGGTCAACAATGTGGAGTCGATCGCCAGCGTGCCGCCCATTCTGCTCAACGGCATCGACTGGTTCCGCTCGATGGGCTCGGAGAAGTCACCGGGCTTCACGCTGTACTCACTATCCGGGCATGTCACCACACCCGGGCAGTACGAGGCGCCGCTGGGCATCACGCTGCGCGAACTGCTCGACTACGCAGGCGGTGTCCGCGCCGGCCACACGCTGAAGTTCTGGACACCGGGCGGATCATCGACACCGCTGCTGACCGCCGAGGACCTCGACGTGCCACTGGATTACGAAGGTGTCGCCGGTGTCGGGTCGATGCTCGGCACCAAGGCGTTGCAGATCTTCGACGAGACCACCTGTGTGGTGCGGGCGGTGCGGCGCTGGACGCAGTTCTACGCCCACGAGTCGTGCGGCAAGTGCACCCCGTGCCGTGAGGGGACCTACTGGCTGGCGCAGATCTACCAGCGTCTGGAGACCGGTGCGGGCACGGCGGCAGATATCGACAAGCTGCTCGACATCTCGGACTCGATCTTCGGAAAGTCGTTCTGCGCCTTGGGCGATGGAGCGGCGAGCCCGATCATCTCGTCCATCAAATTCTTTCGCGACGAGTACGAGGCGCACCTGGACGGGGGATGCCCGTTCGATCCGCACGCGTCCATGCTCGCGGCACCGGAAAGGGTGGGCGCATGACACTCGCGGAGCACAGCCACGACGCCCCGCCCGTCGAGATGGTGTCGCTGACGATCGACGGGACGCAGATCAGCGTGCCGAAGGGCACCCTGGTGATCCGGGCCGCCGAGTTGATGGGCGTGCAGATCCCGCGCTTCTGCGATCACCCGCTGTTGGACCCGGTAGGGGCGTGCCGGCAGTGCCTGGTCGAGGTCGAGGGACAGCGCAAGCCGATGGCGTCCTGCACGATCACCTGCACCCCGGACATGGTGGTGCGGACCCAGCACACCTCGGAGTCCGCCGACAAGGCGCAGCACGGGGTGATGGAACTACTGCTCATCAACCATCCGCTGGATTGCCCGGTCTGCGACAAGGGCGGTGAATGCCCGCTGCAGAACCAGGCGATGTCCAACGGCCGCCCGGAGACCCGCTTCGAGGACGTGAAGCGAACCTTCCCGAAGCCGATCAACGTGTCGTCGCAGGTTCTGCTGGACCGGGAACGCTGCGTGCTGTGTGCCCGCTGCACCCGGTTCTCCGATCAGATCGCCGGAGACCCGTTCATCGAACTGCTGGAACGTGGTGCGCAACAACAGGTCGGGATCGCCCCGGGGGAACCGTTCCAGTCGTACTTCTCGGGCAACACCGTGCAGATCTGCCCGGTGGGAGCATTGACCGGCGCGGCCTACCGGTTCCGGGCGCGGCCGTTCGATCTGGTGTCGAGCCCGAGTGTCTGCGAGCACTGCGCCTCGGGCTGCGCCCAACGCACCGACCATCGGCGAGGAAAAGTGTTGCGCCGCCTGGCCGGTGACGACCCCGAGGTCAACGAGGAATGGAACTGCGACAAGGGGCGGTGGGCCTTCACCTACGCGACCGTCGGGGATCGGATCACCACCCCGCTGGTGCGTGACCCCGACGGCTCGATGCGTCCGGCCTCCTGGTCGGAGGCCCTCGGCGTGGCCGGGGCCGGGCTTGCCGCCGCAACCGGCAACGCCGGCGTGCTCGTCGGCGGCCGGGTCACCGCCGAAGATGCCTACGCCTACTCCAAGTTCGCACGAATCGTGTTGAACACCAACGACGTCGACTTCCGCGCGCGGCAGCACAGCGCCGAGGAGGCCGATTTCCTCGCCGCCCGGATCGCCGGCCGGCCGATGACCGTCACCTACTCGGACCTGGAGAACGCGTCGGTGGTGCTGCTCGCCGGCCTGGAACCCGAGGAAGAGGCACCGATCGTCTTCCTGCGACTGCGCAAAGCGGTACGGAAGCACGCCCTGCAGGTGATGTCGATCGCGCCGTTCACGACCCGCGGTCTGACCAAGCTGTCGGGTGCGTTGATCAGGTCGGGACCCGGGAGCGAGGCAGCCGCACTGGACGACCTGGCCGGCAACGACCTACTGAACCTGCCGGGGTCGGTGATCCTGGTGGGCGAACGACTGGCCACCTCACCCGGGGCGCTTTCGGCCGCAACACGATTGGCAGTTGCGACCGGCGCCCGACTGGCGTGGGTTCCGCGGCGTGCCGGAGAGCGCGGCGCGCTGGAGGCCGGTGCGTTGCCGAACCTGTTGCCCGGCGGGCGGCCGGTGACGGATGCGACGGCGCGTCGGCAGATGGCCGCCGCCTGGAACGTCGACGAACTGCCCGCCGCCCCCGGCCGCGACACGACCGAGATCCTGCGCGCGGCACGCGACGGTGCATTGGGCGCCCTGCTGATCGGCGGTGTCGAACTCGATGACCTACCGGACCCCGAGGCCGCCATCGCCGCGGTGGACGCCGCACCGTTCGTCGTGAGCCTGGAACTGCGCGAGAGCGCGGTCACCGAGCGGGCAGACGTGGTGTTCCCGGTCGCGCCGGTGGTGGAGAAGGCGGGCTCGTTCGTCAACTGGGAGGGACGAATCCGGCCCTTCGAACCGTCCCTGCACACCAACGCCGTCCCCGATCTGCGGGTGTTGAACTTCCTGGCCGACGAGATAGGCGTCGACCTCGGCCTGCGGACCGCTGCGGCGGCCGCCGAGGAGCAGGCCCGGATCGGCCTGGGCGGCGGAGACCGTCCCGAATCGCCGCGGGTCGAACCCTCACCGCCGCGACCGGCGAGTGGCCAGGCCGTCCTCGCGGGTTGGCGCATGCTGCTCGACGCCGGACGGCTACAGGACGGCGAACCGCACCTCGCCGGGACCGCCCATCGGCCGGTCGCGCGAG
Source organism: Mycobacterium sp. DL (assembly GCF_039729195.1). NCBI lineage: Bacteria > Bacillati > Actinomycetota > Actinomycetes > Mycobacteriales > Mycobacteriaceae > Mycobacterium > Mycobacterium sp. DL. The sequence goes on along the minus strand of NZ_CP155796.1, from coordinate 1,824,705 downwards.
TGTTGCCCGCCACGGCCGCCGAGATCGGCGTCGCACCCGGCGAACTGATCACCGTCAGGACCGAGCGCGGCACCATCACCCTTCCGGTGGAGATGACCGATATGGACGAGCGCGTGGTGTGGCTGCCGATGAACTCGCCCGGCAGCGCGGTGCACCGGGCACTGGGTGTGACCGCGGGCGCCGTGGTGACGATCGAACGGGGTGACGCGTGATCCATCCCGATCCGACACAGTTCGGTCACGACCCGTGGTGGCTGATGCTGGCCAAGGCTCTCGGCATCTTCGTGTTCCTGCTGTTGACGGTGCTGACGGCGATCCTTCTCGAGCGGAAGATCCTGGGCCGCATGCAGTTACGGCTCGGCCCCAACCGGGTGGGTCCGCGCGGGCTGCTGCAGTCGCTGGCCGACGGTGTCAAGCTCGCCCTCAAGGAGGGGCTGATCCCCGCCGGGGTGGACAAGTGGATCTACCTCGCCGCACCGATCATCGCGGTGATACCGGCCTTCATGGCGTTCGCCGTCATCCCGATGGGCGGCGAGGTCTCGGTGTTCGGCCACCGCACCGCGCTGCAACTGACCGACCTACCCGTGGCGGTGCTCTACATCCTCGCGGTCACCTCGATCGGGGTGTACGGAATCGTGCTGGCCGGTTGGGCGTCCGGGTCGGTCTACCCGCTACTGGGCGGTCTGCGGTCGTCGGCGCAGGTGGTCTCCTACGAGATCGCGATGGCGCTGTCGTTCGTCGCGGTGTTCATCTATGCCGGGACGATGTCGACCTCGGGGATCGTCGCCGCGCAGAACGACACCTGGTTCGTGTTCCTGCTACTCCCGTCGTTCCTGGTGTACGTCACCTCCATGGTCGGTGAAACCAACCGTGCGCCTTTTGATCTGCCCGAGGCCGAGGGCGAACTGGTCGGCGGTTTCCACACCGAGTACTCGTCGTTGAAGTTCGCGATGTTCATGCTCGCCGAGTACGTCAACATGACCACGGTGTCGGCGTTGGCCGCGACGTTGTTCCTGGGCGGTTGGCACGCTCCGTGGCCGATCAGCATCTGGGAAGGAGCCAACACCGGGTGGTGGCCGCTGCTGTGGTTCACCGCGAAGGTCTGGGTCTTCCTGTTCCTGTTCATGTGGCTGCGGGCCACACTGCCCCGAATGCGCTACGACCAGTTCATGCGGCTGGGCTGGAAGATCCTGATCCCGGTGTCGCTGGGCTGGATCATGATCGTCGCCGCCACCCGCGTGCTGCGCGACTACGGCTACCAGGGCTGGGCCACCGGCCTGATCGCCGCCGGGATCGTCGCGGTGCTCGCGGTGCTCTTGGTCGGGTGGCGGACGCTGCACGCCCGAAAAGTACGCAGGACCCCAGAACCACCCGTTCAAGCAGCAGAACCGGGCGCGTTCCCGGTGCCGCCCATGCCCGTCAAGGAGCCAGCCGATGCCTAAATTCCTCGATGCCATCGCCGGTTTCGGCGTCACGTTCGGGTCCATGTTCAAGAAGCCGGTCACCGAGGAGTACCCGGAGAAGCCCGGCCCGGTGGCACCGCGCTACCACGGCCGCCACCAACTCAATCGGTATCCGGACGGGTTGGAGAAGTGCATCGGCTGCGAGTTGTGCGCGTGGGCCTGCCCCGCCGACGCGATCTTCGTCGAAGGCGCCGACAACACCGAGGAAGAACGGTATGCGCCCGGCGAACGCTATGGCCGCGTGTACCAGATCAACTACTTGCGGTGCATCGGATGCGGGCTGTGCATCGAGGCATGCCCGACGCGCGCGCTGACGATGACCACCGACTACGAGATGGCCGACGACAACCGTGCCGACCTGATCCTGGGTAAGGACAAACTGCTGGCTCCGCTGCAACCGGGAATGGAGCAACCGCCACACCCGATGGCCCCGGGAAGCACCGACGACGACTACTACCTCGGCAACATCACCCCCATCAAGGAGGTGCAGTGAGCGTCGAGTTCGTCACCGCAGTATCCAACACCGCGCTGTCCGACACCGGGCTCACCAGCACCAACGAGGCCGTCCTGTTCTGGATTCTGGCGGTGGTGTCGGTCGTCGGCGCCATCGGTGTGGTCGCCGCGCCGAAGGCGGTCTACTCGGCGATCTCGCTCGCGCTGACCATGATCGCGCTGGCGGTCCTCTACATCGCCCAGGACGCTCCGTTTCTCGGGGTGGCGCAGGTGGTGGTCTACACCGGCGCGGTCATGATGCTGTTCCTGTTCGTCCTGATGCTGATCGGTGTCGACTCCTCGGAGTCGCTGGGAGAAACCCTTCGCGGACAACGACTTGCGGCGATCAGCGCCGGCGTCGGGTTCGGCATCCTGTTGATCGCCGGAATCGGCAACGTCTCGGTGACCGGTTTTGTCGGCTTGACCGAGGCGAACGCTGGCGGCAACGTCGAAGGCCTGGCCGCGCTGATTTTCACGCAGTACCTGTGGGCCTTCGAGCTGACCGGGGCGCTGTTGATCACGGCCACCCTGGGAGCGATGCTGCTGGCGCACCGGGAGCGCCTCGAGCGCCGCAAGAGCCAGCGCGAACTCGCCGCTGAGCGGTTCGCCCCGGGCGGGCATCCGACCACTCTGCCGAACCCCGGTGTGTACGCCCGGCACAATGCAGTCGACGTACCCGCCCGACTCCCCGACGGCTCGGCGTCGGAACTGTCGGTCAGCGCGATTCTGCAGTTGCGTGATCTGCCTGCCGACGATGACCGGGAAGCCGACGGGGAGCGCCGATGAATCCCGACAACTACCTGTACCTGTCCGCTCTGCTGTTCACCATCGGCGCGTCCGGGGTGCTGCTGCGCCGCAACGCCCTTGTCATGTTCATGTGTGTCGAGCTGATGCTGAACGCCACGAACCTGGCATTCGTCACGTTCTCCCGCATGCACGGGCACCTCGACGGGCAGGTGGTGGCCTTCTTCACCATGGTGGTCGCCGCGTGCGAGGTGGTGATCGGTCTGGCCATCATCATGACCATCTTCCGAAGTCGACGTTCGGCGAGCGTCGACGACGCCAGTCTGCTGAAGAACTGATGGGCCGATGACACTCCCCGTGTGGTTGGTGATCGCGCTCCCGTTGGCGGGCGCGGTGATCCTGCTGTTGGCCGGCCGGCGCTCCGACCGGTGGGGGCACCTGCTGGGCACGGTGGCCGCGGTCGCGTCCTTCGTCTGTGCCGCAGTGCTGTTCGTGGACATGCTCGGCCGTGAAGCAGACAGCAGGACGACCCACGAATCGCTGTTCTCCTGGGTTCCGGCCGGCGAACTGCGCGTCGACTTCGGTCTGCAACTCGACCAGCTGTCGATGTGCTTCGTCCTGCTCATCACCGGTGTCGGATCGCTGATCCACATCTACTCGATCGGCTACATGGCCGAAGATCCGGAAAGGCGAAGGTTTTTCGCCTACCTGAACCTGTTCCTCGCCGCGATGCTGCTGCTCGTGCTCGCCGACAACTATCTCGGCCTGTACATGGGCTGGGAGGGCGTCGGACTGGCGTCGTACCTGCTGATCGGCTTCTGGTCGCACAAACCGTCGGCTGCGACGGCGGCCAAGAAGGCCTTCGTCGTGAACCGGGTTGGCGACATCGGTCTGGCGGTGGCGCTGATGGTGATGTTCGCCGCCGTCGGATCCGTCTCGTTCGCCGCGGTTTTCGACGCCGCCCCGGTGCTCACCGAAGGCACTCTGACCGCCATCGGGTTGATGCTACTGCTGGCTGCGTGCGGCAAGTCGGCCCAGGTCCCGTTGCAGTCCTGGCTCGGAGACGCGATGGAGGGCCCGACGCCGGTGTCGGCACTGATCCACGCTGCCACCATGGTCACCGCCGGGGTGTATCTGATCGTGCGCTCCGGACCCGTGTTCGACCTCGCCCCGCACGCACAGACCGCCGTGGTGGTCGTCGGCGCGGTGACCCTGCTGTTCGGCGCCGTCATCGGCTGCGCGAAGGACGACATCAAGAAGGCGCTCGCCGCATCCACGATGAGCCAGATCGGCTACATGGTGCTGGCGGCCGGCCTGGGGCCCGCCGGGTACGCCTTCGCGATCATGCACCTGATCACCCACGGGTTCTTCAAGGCCGGACTCTTCCTGGGCGCGGGTTCGGTCATGCACGCGATGGACGACGAGGTCAACATGCGCCGCTACGGCGGACTGCGCAAAGCACTTCCGATCACCTTCGTGACGTTCGGGCTCGGCTACCTCGCGATCATCGGTATCCCACCGCTGGCGGGGTTCTTCTCCAAGGACGGGATCATCGAAGCCGCGCTGGGTGCAGGCGGCGTCAAGGGCATCATTCTCGGTGGCGCAACGATTCTGGGCGCCGGGATCACCGCGTTCTACATGACCCGCGTGATGCTGATGACGTTCTTCGGCGAGAAGCGCTGGGCTGAACACGCGCATCCCCATGAGTCACCCGCGGTGATGACCTGGCCGATGATCCTGCTGGCAATCGGCTCGGTCACCGCGGGCGGGGCGCTGGCGATCGGGGGCACGCTCGAGCACTGGCTGGCACCGGTCGTCGGCGCCGAGGAGATCCACCACGTGCTGCCGGTGTGGGTGGTGACGGTGATCGTGCTGTCCGTCGTGGCCATCGGTATCGGCATCGCGTACCGCATGTACGGATCGCGCCCGGTTTCCGAGGAGGTGCCGGCCGGGTCGGCGCTGACCGTCGCGGCACGCCGAGACCTGTACGGCGACATGTTCAACGAGAGGGTGCTGATGCGTCCCGGCGGGGCTGTCACGGTGGGCTTGGTGGAGATCGACGACGAGGCGGTGGACGGTGCGGGCAGCGGACTCGCCGCCGGAGTCGGGCGGATCTCCGACGGCCTGCGGCAGCTGCAGACCGGGTTCGCGCGCTCCTACGCACTCTCGATGCTCGCCGGCACAGTGCTCGTCGTCGCGGCGATCCTGGCGGTGAACCTGTGGTGACCTCGATCCCGTGGCTGACGGTTCTGTGGGCGGTGCCCATGGTCGGCGCTGCGCTGGTGTTGCTGTTGCCCGCCGCGCAGCGCGCACTGGCGAAGTGGGTGGCGCTGGCGGTATCGCTGGTGGTGCTGGCCGTCACGGCGGTGGTGACCGTCGGGTTCGACCCCGCCGGCGAGCAGTTCCAGTTCGTCGAGTCCCACACGTGGATACCGTCTTTCGGGACCGGCTACATCCTCGGCATCGATGGCATCGCACTGGCCCTGGTGGTCCTCACTGCCGTTTTGGTGCCCTTGCTGATCATCGCCGGCTGGAACGACGCCCGCGATCGGCTCAGCTGGGGTGGACGCTCGGTCAACATCTACTTCGCGCTGACCCTGGCCGTCGAGGGCATGGTGCTGATCTCGCTGGTGTCGCTGGACATCCTGCTGTTCTACGTGTTCTTCGAGGCGATGCTGATCCCGATGTATTTCCTCATCGGCGGGTTCGGCGGGCAGAACCGCAGCGCCGCGGCCGTGAAGTTCCTGCTGTACAACCTCTTCGGCGGCCTGATCATGCTCGCCGCGGTGGTCGGCCTGTACGTGGTGACCGCCCAGAGCGACGCCTTCGCGGCCGGAACGTTCGACTTCCGCGCCATCGTCGCCGCGGTCGCCGGCGGCGAGTTCGTGCTGAACCCGATGGTGATGCATCTGCTCTTCGGCGGCTTCATGTTCGCGTTCGCCGTCAAGGCGCCGCTGTGGCCGCTGCACCGGTGGCTGCCCGACTCGGCGGTCGAGGCCACCCCGGCCAGCGCCGTGCTGATGATGGCGATCATGGACAAGGTCGGCACCTTCGGCATGATCAGGTACTGCCTGCAGCTCTTCCCCGACTCCGCCAAGTACTTCAGCCCGCTGATCATCACGCTCGCCGTGATCGGGATCGTCTACGGCGCCATCGTCGCCATCGGCCAGACCGACGTCATGCGCCTGATCGCCTACACCTCGATCTCCCACTTCGGCTTCATCATCCTCGGCATCTTCGTGATGACCAGCCAGGGGCAATCCGGGTCGACGCTGTACATGGTCAACCACGGCATCTCGACGGCCGCACTGTTCCTGATCGCCGGGTTCCTGGTGTCCCGTCGGGGATCTCGCCTGATCAGCGACTACGGCGGAGTGCAGAAGGTGGCGCCGGTGCTCGCCGGAACCTTCCTGGTATCCGGCCTGGCGACGTTGTCGCTACCCGGTTTGGCACCGTTCATCAGCGAGTTCCTGGTCCTGATAGGCACTTTCACCCGGTACCCGGTCTTCGCGGTGATCGCGGCCAGCGCGCTGGTGCTCTCCGCGATCTACATCCTGTGGATGTATCAGCGGATGATGACCGGGCCCCTGCACGCCGACCTGGACGGCAAGGGTGTGCTGTCCGACCTGGTTCCGCGCGAGCTCGTCGTGGTGGCTCCGCTGATCGCACTTCTGCTGGTGCTCGGGGTCTATCCCAAGCCCGCATTCGATGTCATCAATCCCGCGGTGACCTACACGTTGACGACGATCGATCAGCCTGACCCGGCACCCCGGATGGCGGAAGGCCCGACACGATGACTGTTCCCACGCCGAGCATCGAGTACGTCCTGCTGTCCCCCATGCTCATCGTGCTCGGTGCGGCCGTCCTCGGCGTCCTCGTCGAGGCGTTCGCACCTCGCCGGCAGCGCTACGTCGCCCAGGTGGCACTGAGCCTCGTAGCGCTGATCGCGGCCTTCGTCGCCGTCGTCGTGCTCGCGCGAGACCTGGACGGCGGCAACGGCTTCACCGCCGTGATGGGCGCCGTGGCCGTCGACATGCCCGCGCTCTTCCTGCAGGGCACCATCCTCCTTGTCGGGGTGCTGGGTGTCCTGCTCATCGGCGAGCGCCGGATCGGCCTGCCCGGGCAGGACCCGGAGGACTCCGCCGGCCTGGACGCCTTCACCCCGCAGGCCTCCGCGGTCGTGGGAAGTGTCGACGAGCGCCTGGCCACCAAGTCGGGTGTCGTCCAGACCGAGGTGTTTCCGCTGACGTTGTTCGCGGTAGGCGGCATGTTGCTGTTCCCGGCGGCCAACGACCTGCTGACGATGTTCGTCGCACTGGAGGTGCTGTCGCTCCCGCTGTATCTGTTGTGTGGACTCGCACGGCGCCGACGCCTGCTCTCACAGGAATCGGCGCTGAAGTACTTTCTGCTCGGGGCGTTCTCGTCGGCGTTCTTCCTGTACGGGGCCGCGATGTTGTACGGCTACGCGGGCACCCTGAAACTCGACGGCATCGCCGATGCGCTCGCAGCGGGCACCGGCAAGCCCTCGCTGGCCCTGATCGGCACAGGACTGCTGCTGGTCGGCGTGCTGTTCAAAGTCGGCGCCGTGCCGTTCCATTCGTGGATTCCCGACGTCTACCAGGGCGCCCCGACCCCGATCACGGCGTTCATGGCCGCGGCGACCAAGATCGCCGCGTTCGGCGCGATGCTGCGCCTGTTCTACGTGGCGCTGCCCGAGCTGCGCGACGACTGGCGCCCGGTGCTGTGGGCGATCGCGATCCTGACGATGGTGATCGGCACGGTCACCGCGGTCACCCAGACCGACATGAAGCGGATGCTCGGATATTCGGCGGTGGCACACACCGGCTTCATCCTGACCGGTGTCATCGCGGGGAACGAGGCCGGGCTGTCGTCGACCCTGTTCTATCTGTTCGCCTACGGTTTCTCCACGGTCGGTGCGTTCGCCGTGGTGAGCCTGGTCCGCGACGGCGCAGGCGAGGAGGACACCGCGATGGCGCGATGGGCAGGCCTGGGCAGACGTTATCCCGTTGTCGGCATCGTCTTTTCGCTGTTCCTTCTGGCGTTCGCCGGCATCCCGCTCACCAGTGGATTCGTCAGCAAGTTCGCGGTCTTCAAAGCGGCAGGCGAGGGGGGCGCCATCCCGCTCGTCGTGGTCGGCGTGCTCGCCAGCGCGATCGCGGCGTACTTCTACGTCCGGGTGATCGTGCTGATGTTCTTCACCGAACGCCCCGACGACGGCCCTGTGGTGGTCGTGCCCAGCGTGCTGACGACGGCCGTCGTCACCGTCACCGCGGCCGTCACGTTCATGCTCGGCGCGCTCCCGCAGCCGCTGCTCGACCTGGTCAACTCCGCGGACCGGTTCCTCTGATACGAACGGGGACGCAATGACCGAGCAACTGGTGCTGACCGTCGACCTCGGCGCTGTGCGCGTCGTGACGTTGAACCGACCGGCGGCGCGGAACGCGCTCAGCCGGGACCTGATGCGCGCCGCGTACGCCGCGTTGACCGCCGCCGATGCCGACGAGTCGGTGTGTGCGGTCGTGCTGACCGGCAGCGATCCGGCGTTCTGCGCCGGTGTGGACCTCAAGGAGGCGGCCCGCGACGGGCTGTCGTACTTCGAGGAATTCCGAGCGCAGAGCTGCATCGCGGCCGTCGCCAAGATGAGCACACCTGTCATCGGCGCCATCAACGGCGCCACGTTCACCGGTGGCCTGGAGATGGCGCTGGGCTGCGACTTCCTGATCGCCTCGGAGCGCGCGGTTTTCGCCGACACCCACGCTCGGGTGGGAATCCTGCCCGGCGGCGGCATGACGGCTCGACTCCCCCAGCTCGTGGGCGCGGCGATGGCACGGCGGCTGTCGATGACCGGAGAGGTCGTTGATGCCGCACGCGCCGAACGGATCGGGCTGGTCACCGAGGTGGTGGCCCACGAGCGACTGCTCGAGCGGGCCGTCGAACTCGCCGCCCAGATCGCCGACGTGCCGCGACCGACGATGCGCGGACTCAAGGAGATCTACACGACGGGGTCCTCGGCGGTGACCGGTCCGGCGCTGGCAGCAGAGGAGAAGATCGCCTTCGCCCAGCACCGCGACTTCGACACCCTCGACGTCCAGTTCCGCGCCGTGTCCGAGCGGAACAAGGAGCAGATCCGACCGCGGTAGTCGAGGACGCGTGGCGGGTCAGGTCACCACGCCGTGAAGCAGTATCGCCGCGGTGCTGTCCACCCAGGCCGGGCTCGCGAGATTCTCCGGTGCCTGCAGCAGCGCCAGAAGCGTGGCACCGCCGATGAGGTCGACCAGGCGGCCCGGGTCGACGCCGGCGCGCACCTCCCCCCGATCGATCGCATCGTTGAGCCGGGTGTGCACCGCACCGAACACGTCGCTGAAGCGGGCCATCACCCGACCGCTGAGTTCGGTGTCGGCCGACATCTCGGCGAGCAGCCCTGGCAGCGCCGCACGGACCACGGGGCTGATGAAGACGTCACGCGTCGCCTCGACCATGGCGCGCAGATCGGCGGCGATGTCGCCCGGCGCGGCCTGCATCGCCGTGGGCGTCGACGGGAACGCGGCCTCGTGCACAAGCTCGGCTTTGCTCGACCATCGGCGGTACAGCGCGGTCTTGGTGGTCCCGGCACGCTCGGCGACCGCTGCCATCGTGACATTCGAATATCCGATTTCGACAAGCAGATCCGCGGTGGCACGCAATATGGCAGCGTCGATGCGCGGGTCCCGTGGGCGCCCGGCAGCCGGGGTCTTGTCATCCGGCAATGGCTCTGCTTTCATAACGCTACTCACGGTAGCGTAACTGTGAGCGGGAAGGACGTGTTCGTGACGAATGAACCAGCCGTCGAGGAGGTCGGTCGCCTTCAACGGTCCAGCCGCGACATGACCAATGTTCCGGCGGCCCTGTCCCGATGGTTGTCCACGATCCTGGGCGACAGCACACCCGAGATCACCGTGGAGAGCGGCGTCGATTCCAACGGCATGTCCTCGGAGACGATCATGCTCCGCGGCCGGTGGATGCAGGCCGGCCGCCCGATCGAACAGAAGTGGGTGGCTCGGGTTGCGCCCACCGAGGCCGACGTGCCGGTCTTCGAGCACTACCGCCTCGACCACCAGCACGAGGTGATCCGCCTGGTCGGCGAACTGACCGACGTCGCGGTGCCGCGGGTTCGGTGGCTCGAGACCAGCGGTGACGTGCTCGGGCGGCCCTTCTTCCTGATGGATCGTGTCGACGGGTCCGTCCCGCCCGACGTGATGCCCTATACCTTCGGCGACAACTGGCTCTACGACGCACCCGTCGAACACCAGCAGCAACTCCAGAACAGCACCGTCGAGGTGCTGGCCAAGCTGCACTCGATTCCCGACGCACAGAAGACCTTCGGCTTCCTCCAGGACGTCGACCCCCCGGGGGACACGGCGCTGCACCGCCACTTCGGCTGGCTGAAGAGCTGGTATGAGTTCAGCGTCCCCGACATCGGCCGCTCACCGCTGGTCGAGCGGGCGCTGGCCTGGTTGGAGGAGCGCTTCCCCGACGACGTGGCCGCGGCGGAACCTGTTCTGGTGTGGGGTGACGCCCGCATCGGCAATGTGATCTACCGCGATTTCACGCCGGTCGCCGTGCTGGACTGGGAGATGGCCACCGTCGGACCGCGTGAGTTCGACCTTGCGTGGATCGGGTTCGCGCACATGGTCTTCCAGGAACTGACGAAGCTCGCGGGGTTGCCGGGCATGCCCGACTTCCTGCGCGAGGACGATGTGCGGGCCACCTATCAAGAGCTCACGGGTGTCGAGGTCGCCGATCTCGACTGGTTCTATGTGTACTCGGGTGTCATCTGGTGCTGTGTGTTCATGCGCACCGGAGCCCGCCGCGTCCGCTTCGGCGAGATGGAGAGACCCGACGACGTCGAAGCGCTCTTCTACCACGCATCACTGCTGAAAAGACTGATCGGAGAGGCGAACTGATGCTCGGACCGATGGACGAGTTCCCGATTCACCAGGTGCCGCAGCCCATCGCGTGGCCCGGATCCTCGGACCGCAATTTCTACGACCGGTCCTACTACAACGCCCATGACCGCACCGGCGACATCTTCCTCATCACCGGCATCGGCTATTATCCGAACCTCGGCGTCAAGGACGCGTTCCTGCTCGTCCGTCGCGGGGACACCCAGACCGCGGTCCACCTGTCGGGGGCCATCGACCAGGACAGGCTCAACCAGAACGTCGGCGGCTATCGCATCGAGGTGGCCGAACCGCTGCACAAACTACGGATCGTGCTCGACGAAACCGAGGGAATCGCAGCTGATCTCACCTTCGAGGGGCTCTTCGACGTCGTCCAGGAACAGCGGCACGTGCTGCGGGCGGGCAACCGGGTCACCCTCGACGCCCAGCGCTTCGCACAGGTCGGTTCCTGGAGTGGCACGCTGTCCATCGACGGCGAGGACATCGACGTCGACCCGTCCCGGTGGATCGGCACCCGCGACAGATCCTGGGGCATCCGGCCGATCGGTGAAGCCGAACCCGCAGGGCGGCCTGCGGACCCACCGTTCGAGGGCATGTGGTGGCTGTACGTACCGATGGCGTTCGACGACTTCGGCATCGTCATCATCATCCAGGAGGATCCGTCGGGCTTCCGGTCGCTCAACGACTGCACACGGATCTGGAAGGACGGCCGCGTGGAGCAGTTGGGATGGCCGCGGGTCAAGATCCACTACCGGTCCGGCACCCGCATCCCCACCGGTGCGACGATCGACGCCACCGCCTCCGATGGCAGCGCCCTGCGTTTTGACGTCGAGTCCAAGCTGGCGGTGCCGATTCACGTCGGCGGCGGCTACGGCGGGGACTCCGACTGGATCCATGGCGTGTGGAAGGGCGACGGCTTCACCGAACGCCTGACCTACGACATGACCGATCCGGCCATCATCGGGCGGGCCGGTTTCGGCGTGATCGACCATGTCGGCCGCGCAGTGTGCCGCGACGCCGACGGCACCGAACGCGAGGGCTGGGGACTCTTCGAGCACGGTGCGCTGGGCCGACACGACCCGTCGGGCTTCGCCGACTGGCTCACCGTCGCCCCCTGACGCCGTTCGCCGAAACTGTATTCCACGCGCTCAGAGCGCCCGATTGCCCACGTGGAATACAGTTTCGGCGCTCAGACGGGGCGGGGTTCGCGCACCGCGGCGCGGCCGAACACCATCGACTCCTCGATCCGGTCGAACCGGTGATCGATGACGTCGAGCACGTAGTTGTGCCGCACGTTCCACGGCCGGTGGGTACCTGACTTCGGCAGCGCATGCGGCGAGCGCTTGATGTAGCCCGCCTGCAGATCGAAGGCCGGCTTCTCGGTGATGGGACCCTCGCCGCGATGCGGATAGGCGTGGGTGTAGCCGCGAGAATCCATGTAGGCCACCAGCTTCGCGAACGCCTTGGCCGTCATGTCCGCACGCAACGTCCACGACGCGTTCGTGTACCCGATGCACCACGCCAGGTTGGGCACGTCTTCGAGTAGGTACTCCTTGTAGACGAAACGATCGGTGGGTTCGATCTCGGTCCCGTCGATCACGATGCGGATGCCGCCGAGCGCCTGCAGTTGCAGACCGGTGGCGGTGACGATCACGTCGGCATCGACGCGTCCGCCCGACGTCAGCACGATGCCCGTCTCGTCGACGTGATCGATGGTGTCGGTGACCACCTCGGCCCGCCCGTGTTTGATCTGCTCGAACAGGTCGTCGTCGAGGATCAGGCACATCCGCTGGTCCCACGGGTTGTACCTCGGTTTGAAGTGCACGTCGACGTCGTAGCCCGCCGGCAGCGCGGCTTTGGCCCGGCTGCGGATGAGCTTGCGCCCGAAGTTGGGTGCTTTGCGGAACATGAAGTAGGTCAGGATGTGGAAGGCCGCGTTGCGCACTCGCACCACGGAGTGAGACAGCTTGCGCGGCAGGATCTTCCGGATGAAGTCCACCATCGGGTCGATACGTGCCATCGACATCATGTACGTCGGCGACCGCTGCAGCATCGTGACGTGGGCGGCCTTCTGCGCGAGGGCGGGGATCAGGCTGATCGCGGTGGCCCCGCTGCCGATCACCACCACCCGCTTGCCGGAGTAGTCGAGGTCCTCGGGCCAGAACTGGGGATGGACCACGTCGCCGCCGAAGCGTTCGATGCCCGGGAACTTCGGCTGGTAGGGGTCGTCGTAGCTGTAGTAGCCGGTGCCGAAGAACAAGAAGCGTGCCCGGTAGAGACGTTGCGCACCGCCGTGCTCGGCATGCACCGTCCAGGTGTCGGTCGCGGAGTCCCATTCCGCGGACTTCACCTCGGTGTCGAAGCGGATGTGTTCGTCGATGTGGTGCTTGTGCGCCGTCGTGGTCAGGTATTCGCGGATGTACTCACCGTCGGCGACGTTCTCCGGACGGGTCCACGGCTCCCACGGGAAGGACAGCGTGAAGATGTCGCTGTCCGATCGGATGCCCGGGTACCGGAACAGGTCCCAGGTGCCGCCGATGCGGGACCGCCGCTCGAGGATCCGGTAGTTGAGCTGGGGATTGCGCTCTTCGATGCGGTAGGCGGCGCCGATCCCCGAAATCCCTGCGCCGATGATCAGGACGTCGGAGTACTCCGCTTCCGAATGGTCTGTGTCTACCTCGTGCATCCGCAACCTCCTTTGGTCCGTCCACGTACCACGATATGGGTCGGTGCCCCGGCGCGCGGCGGATCGGGCGCGGGAAACGACGCGACCGCGCACGTTGGCGCGCCGAATCCGCAACGATGGGGGCATGGCGGACGTTGTTGTCGTGGGAGCGGGATTCGCCGGACTCTCGGCGGCGCGCGAACTGGTGCGACTCGGGTACGACGTGGTCGTCGCCGAGGGTCGCGATCGGGTCGGTGGCCGGGCCTACACCGCGACCGTGGCCGGAGTGCCCGTTGATCTCGGGGCGACGTTCGTCGGACCGACGCAGGACGCGGTGCTTGCGCTGGCGGCCGAGCTGGGATGCGAGTCGGTGCCGACCTACGGCCACGGCAAGAACCTGATCCGCTGGCGCGGCCGGGTGCGGTCCTACCGCAGCACCATCCCCCGGCTCTCGATCATCGAGTTGGTCGACGTCTCCCGCATCCAGTGGCGGTTCGACCGGATCAGCAAGAGAGTCCCGGTGGCCGAACCGTGGACCTCGCCCATCGCCTACGACCTCGACGGCGTCTCGCTCGACCAGTGGTTGCGTTCGGTGCACGCCGGCGCATCCACCCGCGACCTGATGGCGATCATGTCCCGGGTGACCTGGGGATGCGAACCGGACGCCGTCTCGATGCTGCACGCAGTGCGTTATGTGAAAGCCGCGGGCGGCCTCGGGCGGATGCTCGACGTCGACGGTGGCGCCCAGCAGGACCGGTTCCCGGCCGGAACCCAGCAGATCGCGACGCGGATGGCCGACGAACTCGGCGAACGGGTGATGCTGAACGCCCCGGTGCAGCGCATCCGACGCGACCCCGACGGCACCGTGACCGTCGAATGCGAAGGCGCCGAGTTCACCGCACGCGCGGTCGTCGTCGCGATACCGCCCGCCCACCGCGCCGGTATCGAGTTCGTCCCACCCTTGCCGCCCGAGTGCCAGGAGCTCACCCGGCATTGGCCGCAGGGCCACCTCAGCAAGGCCTACGCCGCGTACGACCGCCCGTTCTGGCGCGATGCCGGCTGTTCGGGCGAAGCACTGTCCGATGAGGGGCCGGTGTTCATCACCTTCGACGTCAGCCCCGGCGATGCGGGCCCCGGCATCCTGCTGGGTTTCACCGACGCGCGGATGTTCGACCCGTTGCCGGCCGAGAAGCGACGCGAGGTCGCTCTCGCCGGTTTCGCCGCGCTGTTCGGCGAAGCCGCGTCAGAGCCGATCGACTACCTCGACCACTGTTGGGGCACAGAACAATTCGCGCCCGGCGGACCGACCGCCGCGGTGCCTCCCGGCTCGTGGACAGCCCATGGACGCTGGCTGCGCACGCCGGTGGACACCCTGTTCTGGGCGGGCACCGAGACCGCCGACCAGTGGACGGGCTTCCTGGACGGGGCGGTGCGCTCGGGACTGCGGGCGGCCGGCGAGGCGCATCAGAAGCTGGTGCGCCGCTCCTGAGTTCCGCTCGTCGTCTCGACCAGCCACCGCAGGTGCTCGTTGACGTCAGCGGGCCGCTCCAGGATCGCGCAGTGCCCTCCGGCGAGTTCGACGAACCTGGCCAGATTCGGGGCGGTCGCGGCGATCCGGCGGGACGAGACCATCGGCAGCAACCGGTCCTGCCGACTGCCGATGACCAGTGTCGGGACGGTGAGGTTCTTCAGCCCGATGTGCTGCGGGCCGAGGTGGTCGACCAGAACACGGGCCCATCCACCCCGCCCGGCCGGCGGGGTGCCGTTGAACATCTCGAAGACGAAGTCGACGATGGCGGGGTCCGCGTCGCGACCCACGGCGATCGTCGACACGAAGCGGCGACTCGGGAGATCTGCGGCACGCACCAGCGGGGCGCCACCGAGGTTCCTCAGCACGGTGCCCGCCGCACGGGTGCGCACGTCGGAGAACCGCTGCGGCACCGGTAGGAAGTTGACGTTGCGTAGCAGGTCACCGGTAGTGGTGTTGATCAGCGCGACAGCGTCGGCACACTGGGCGACACGCTCGGGATGCCGCTCGGACCATGACGTGATCGCGATGCCGCCCATCGAGTGTCCGGCGATGACCGCGCGCTCCCCCGGCGCCAGCGTCGCGTCCAGCACGGCGTCGAGGTCGGCCGCCAGGTGGTCCAGGCTGTAGCCGCCCCGACGCGGGGGCACCGAACTACGGCCGTGGCCGCGGTGGTCGTAGGCGATCACCCGGTAGTGCTCGGCCAGGTCGGTGATCTGGTGAGCCCAGACCCGGATGGCGCACGTGATGCCGTGTGCCAGCACGATGGGATATCCGCCCTGGGGCCCGAACACCTCGGTGTGCAGTCGCACGCCGTCTGCGGACCATACGTCGACCACCCGACCCTGGGGCAGAGCTTCGGCGGGGGCGAAGGCACCCCGGACTCGGGTGCTACCACCTCGTGCCATTCGCGCTCCCTGTGCACTCTGCGGGTCGCGGCGACTTTGCCGCGTAGCTGACTGTACCGCCGCAGACGTCACAGAACGGTGCGGTTGAATGGACGGATGCGTGCGATACAGATTGCTGAACTCGAGGGACCGTCGGCGGCGAAAGTGGTCGACATCGACGAACCCACCGGCACCCCCGACGACGTGATCGTCGATGTGCACGCCGCCGGGGTGGCGTTTCCCGACGCGCTTCAGTCCCGTGGGCTCTACCAGTACAAGCCCCCCATGCCCTACACCCCCGGCGCGGAGATCGCCGGCGTGGTACGCAGCGCCCCCGCCGGCGCGCACGTCAAAGCCGGCGACCGGGTGGCCGGGCTGACGATGCTCTTCGGCGCGATGGCCGAAGTTGTTGCGCTGCAACCTGAAAGACTCTTCACCCTGCCGGACTCGGTGTCCTTCG
This sequence comes from Mycobacterium sp. DL, assembly GCF_039729195.1. Lineage (NCBI taxonomy): Bacteria > Bacillati > Actinomycetota > Actinomycetes > Mycobacteriales > Mycobacteriaceae > Mycobacterium > Mycobacterium sp. DL. The sequence goes on along the minus strand of NZ_CP155796.1, from coordinate 1,808,506 downwards.
AAGCGGGCGCAGGTCTGTTGTTCAACGATCTGACGGTGCACTTCGCCCTGCGGAACCGCGGCCGGCTGCGCGATGGCGAAACGGTGCTGGTGCACGGTGCCGCGGGCGGTATCGGAACCTCCACGCTGCGACTGGCGCCCCCATTCGGCGCGTCCCGGGTGATCGCCGTGGTTAGCAGTGAGGACAAGGTCGACGTCGCACGGTCGGCGGGCGCGACCGACGTCGTGCTGGCCGACGGGTTCAAGGACGCGGTGAAGGAACTCACCGACGGACGCGGGGTGGACATCGTGGTCGACCCGGTCGGCGGCGACCGGTTCACCGATTCGCTGCGTTCGCTGGCCCCTGGCGGCCGGTTGCTCGTCATCGGCTTCACCGGCGGCGACATCCCCACCATCAAGGTGAACCGGTTGCTGCTCAACAACGTCGACGCGGTCGGCGTCGGCTGGGGCGCCTGGACCCTGACCCATCCCGGATACCTGCAGGAGCAGTGGTCCGACCTGGAACCGCTGCTGGCCTCGGGCGCGGTATCGGCGCCCGAACCGGTGGTGTATCCGCTCGAGCGGGCAGCCGAGGCGATCGCCTCCCTGGAGGATCGCACCGCCAAAGGCAAGGTCGTCGTGTCGCTGCGTTGAACTCCCGATCACCGAACTCGCCGATGTCGTGCGCTCGACTTTGCCCACTGCGATGATGGGCAGTATGTCCACCGATAGCGGGTCGTCGATGGCAGACCCGCACGTTGCTGGTTTTCTGACTTCCGCGGAGTCGAAGCCCACCGGCCTGGTCATCGAGGGACAAGCGGGGATCGGCAAGACCACGCTGTGGCTGTCGCTGCTCCATGAGGCGCGTGACCGGGGCTTCAGAGTGCTGTCGGCGCGCGGCGGCCAGACCGAATCGGTGATGGCCTTCGCGGCGCTGGCCGACCTGCTCAGCGACGTCCAACCCGAGCACTTCGCCCGGCTTCCCGCGCTGCAGCGCCTGGCGCTGGACCGCGTCCTGCTGCGCGCCGGGGCCGACGGACCCGCGACCGACCAGCGGGTGGTGGCGGCGGGATTCGTCACCATGCTGCACGCACTGGCCGAACACTCACCGGTGATCGTGGCGATCGACGACACGCAGTGGCTGGACAGTTCCAGCCGGGCCGCCGTCGAGTTCGCTGTGCGCCGCCTACGGGGTCCGTTCGGCGTGCTGGTCACCGAGCGCTGCGAGCCCGGAGACGGGGCGGCCGCCACCTGGCTGCATCTGGACCGCCCCGACCGGCTGAACCGCACCGCGGTGCGTCCGTTGGACACCCGGCAACTGCACACCGTGATCTCCGATCGCCTCGGGCGCACGTTCTCCCGTCCGACGGTGCTCCGAATCGCCGAGATCTCCGGCGGCAATCCGTTTTTTGCCCTCGAGCTGGGCCGCGCCATCAACGACGGGACCGCGGGCACCGAGTTGTCCTTGCCGCCCACCCTCGCCGACCTGGTGCGCAGGAGGATCGGTCTGCTCGACGACGACGCCCGCAACCTGTTGTTCAGCGTCGCGTGCATGGCCGAACCCACGGTGGAGTTGCTCGCGGCCGCCAACAACCTCACCACCGCCGACCTGGTCCAGCGGGTGGAGCAGGCCGAATCCGAGGGCATCGTCACCCTCGAGGGAAACCGGGTCCGCTTCACCCATCCCGTGTTGGCCAGCGGCGTGTACACCGACGCCGGACCGAACGTGCGCCGAGCCATGCACCGAACGCTCAGCGAGCTCGAGACCCAGCCGGAGCTCAGGGCGCGGCACCTGGCGCTGGCCTCGGCGAGCGCCGACGAGGAGGTGCTGACCGCGCTCGACCAGGCCGCCGACGCCGCACGCGCCCGGGGGGCGCCGGCAGCCGCCGCCGAATTGGTCGACCTGGCAATCGGACTCGGCGGCGACACCCCGCTGCGGCGCCTCAAGTCGGCCGAGAACCACTTCCTTGCCGGAGACACCGCCCAGGCGGGATCGGTGATCAGCGTCGCGGTCGAGACGATGGAGCCCGGGATCCTGCGTGCATTGGCGTCGAGCCAACTCGCGACCATCCGGATGTACCAGAATCTGCACGGCGAAGCCGTCGATCTCCTGCGGGCGGCGCTCGACGAGGCCGTGGGCAACGTCCCCGTCACCGTGACGATCATGCTGCGGTTGTCCTTCGCGCTCAACAGCATCGGTGAGCTCGACGATGCCCGCCGCCATGTCCGCGATGCCGTCAAACTCGCCGATGAGCTCGGCGTGCCGGGCCTCACCAGTGCCGCGCTGTCCTGGTCGGTCCACGTGAACTTCCAGTGCGGGCGCGGCCTCGACGAAGCCGCACTGGACCGGGCGCTGGAGCTCTACGACAGCTCCCTGGACGTGCCGATCATCTTCCGGGCGCCGTTCGTGCACGCAACCGCGCTGTCGTGGACCGGCCGGCTCGAGCAGGCGCACCGCGAGCTGACGGCGGCGCGCGAGATCTGTATCGAACGCGGGGCCGAAAGCGACATGATGGCCATCGCCGGGTTCCTGGCGATCAACCACGTGTGGCGAGGGCAGCTCGCCGAAGCCGCCGCCGAAGCCGCCGAGGCGGTCGAGCGCGCCGAACAACTCGGCGGGGACGACGTTCTCATCATCCCGATGACAGTTCGCGCCGCCGTCGCTGCGTACGCCGGCCGGGTCGACGAGGCCCGCGCCGATGCGCACTGGGTCATGGTCGCGACCAAGAACCGCAGCTCGTCGCACATCGCCGACTGGCCCGGAATGACGCTGTGCTTCCTCGAGGAGTCCCTGGGCAACCATCGCGAGGCCTTGCAGGCGCTGGACACGGCGTTCCTGAAGACCGGGCAGGTGCCCGCGACCGAGTTGATGTACGCCTGGCATCTGCCCGATGTGATCGAGGCGATGATCGGTGTCGGCCGACTCGACGATGCCGAGTTCCTCACCGGCGCAATCGAATACAACGGCCGCGAGCACCGGCGCGTGTGGATGCTGGCGGTCGGCGCGCGATGCCGGGCGATGCTGCTGGCCGCACGCGGTGACGTCGCCGCGGCCGAACAGACCGCGTATCGGGCGATGACCGAGCACGAGGCGCTGCCGATGCCCTTCGAACGGGCCAGGACTCAGCTGATTCTGGGCCAGCTGCAGCGCCGGATGCGCCAGAAGCACACGGCCGCAGACAATCTGACCGAGGCACTGCGGACGTTCGAGGAACTGGGTACGCCGTTGTGGGCGCGACGGGCGCAGGCTGAGCTGTCGCGCACCGTCGTCTCCCCCAACGACGACCTCAGCCAGCTGACACCATCACAGCAGCGGGTCGCCGAGATGGCGGCATCCGGGTCGACGAACAAGGACATCGCGGCGGCGATGTTCATCAGCACCAAGACCGTCGAGCACAATCTGACGAAGATCTACCGCAAGCTCGGCATCGGCTCACGCGCGGAGTTGGGCCGCCGGATGGATCAGGGCCGGACAGACACTTAGGTGATCCAGTCGGGCTGCTGGTCGACGTCGACGGCGGAGAAGTCCTTGTGGGCCAAGCCGGCCAGAACCCCGCCGTCGACCACGAACTCCGACCCGGTGGAGAAACTCGATTCGTCGCTGGCCAGGTAGACGACCATGTTGCTGACCTCCCTGGGCTGGGCGATGCGACCCAGCGCGCTCTGGAAGATGTCCTCGGGCACCCAGTCGGCCATCGGTGTCTTCACCAGACCTGGGTGCACGGAGTTCACCCGAATCCCGAACTGTCCCAACTCCAGAGACACCGACTTCGTCAGTCCGCGGACCGCGAACTTCGTTGCGGTGTAGCCATGACTGGCGATGGTGCCGGCCATCCCCTCGATCGACGAGATGTTGATGATCGACCCGTGACCGGCATTCTTCATCGTTGGCGTCACAGCACGGATGCCGAGGAACACGCCGGTCAGGTTGATGTCGAGGATGCGGTGCCACTCGGAGAGTTCATAGTCCTCGACGGTGCCGATGTTGAGGATGCCGGCATTGTTGACCAACACGTCGAGCCCGCCGAACTCACCGACGGCGACGGCCACCGCGGCTTCCCAGTCCTCGGAGCGGGTCACGTCGAGATGGACGTAACGGGCGTTCTCGCCGAGTTCCTTGACCACCAACTCGCCTTCGGTGTCGAGGAGGTCGCCGCACACCACCTTGGCGCCGTGGGCGACCATCTCGTGAGCATGCGACGCGCCCATTCCCCTGGCCCCGCCACTGATCAAGGCGACCTTGCCGGCCAACCGTCCTGTCATCGATCCTCCTGTTGTCTGGGTGCTTTGAGCTCGTAGTCGTCCGGGTCCGGGCGATGTGTCCACTTCCAGTAGTCGACGATGCGCCAGGCGAACAGCGTCGGCAGTTCGCCTGCGGAGTTCTTGTAGTAGCTGCTGGTGACCGACGGGTGGGAGTAGACCATCGTCTTCAGGCGCTCCTGGCTGCGCCGGTCGTAGTCGGTGCACACGGCGGCTTTGGGCATCGCCGAGGCGGCGCCCGAGGTGAGCACCATGTCGATGCAGCCCAGGATGTAGCGCATCTGGCATTCGGAGTTGTAGATCAGGCTGGCGCCGTTGACGGCGTTGGTGCCAGGGCCGAACATACAGAAGAAGTTCGGGAAGTCGTTGACGGTGATCCCGAGATAGGCGTAGGCGGCGTCGCCCCACACGTCGTTCAGGCTGACGCCGGCCACCCCGCGCACGTCGATGGGCCCGAGTTGGTGGTTGACGTCGAAACCGCTGGCCCACAACAACACATCGGCTGATCGGTGCACACCGGTGCCGTCGACGACACCGTCCGGGGTGATCTCGGCGACGCCGTCGGTGATCAGGTCGACGTCGTCGCGCTGCAGCGTGGTCAGCCAGGTGCCGTCGTCCTGCAGGGTGCGCTTGCCGAACGGCGGATAACTCGGCGTCACCTTGGCCAGCAGTTCCTCGTCGGTGGCGAAGGCCTGCATCCACGCGACGAACACCTCGCGGATCGTGTGATTGCCTGCGCTGACCGATAATCCACCGTTGTCCCAGTCGGGGTCGATGGTGATCTGCTCGTCGAGTGCGTCGGCGATCGGCCACCAGGACACGAAGCGCAGCCACCGCCCGTAGTACGGCAGATGCCGGGTGGCCCATCGGGCGCCGTCACCCACCGGTGCGTGGTAGTTGACGTTGGGCGCCATCCACTGCGCCGTGCGCTGATAGACGTCGATGTGCGCGGCGGTGCCGGCGATCGCCGGGACCAGCTGGAATCCGCTGGCGCCGGCCCCGATGACGGCGACCCGCTTGCCCGACAGGTCGACGGTGTCGTCCCAGTCGGCGGTGTGAAACGATGGTCCGCCGAAGGCCTTGGCGCCCTTGATGTCCGGGATGACGGGGTTGCTGAACTGGCCGACGGCGCAGATCAGGCCCCGGGCGCACAGGGTCTGCGCCGTGCCGTCGCTGGAACGGATCCGCACCCGCCAGGTGGCGGTCGGCTCGTCCCACTCGGCGCCGGTCACCTCGGTCTCGAACCGGATGTGCTCGGCGATCCCGTAGCGCGCCGTGACGTCGTTGAGGTACTGCAGGATCTCCGGCTGGGTGGCGTAGTGGTGCTCCCAGTGATCGGTGGGTTCGAACGAGTAGGTGTAGTACTGACTGGCGATGTCGACGCGGCACCCCGGATACCGGTTGGCCAACCAGGTACCGCCCACCCCGGACTGCTTGTCGACGATCGTGAACGGGATTCCGGCTTCCTTGAGCTTGATGCCCGCGAGCACACCCGACTCGCCGCAGCCGATGACGACCACCGGGAAGTCGGCCCGCTGCTGTTCGGTCGAGGCCAACACCGGCCCCTTCTGGTCGACGTCGGTGACCCGCAGGTCCGCGGCGATGTAGTCGATGAACTCCTCGGTGACCTGACCGGCTGACATCACGTTCAACATGACGCGCAGCTGGTGCTCGTCGGGGATGAACGGCGGCGGACAGCCACGGTCGCGGTAGTCGCGGATGACGTCAAAAGCCCGCTCGCGCACTGTCTGTTTGTCGGGTTCGCTCATGGCGCCCTGGAGATCCATCGCGATCAACATGAACGGGCCCGGCAGTTCGTCGAGGAGCCCGAGGTCGCCGGTCATGTGCACCATCGACATCAACAGGGCGGGCACGCTGGCCGCATCCACCGCCGCGCGGATCACCTCGTCGGAGTCGTCGAACGGAAGACCCGTCAACCGCGCGAGTTCCGGATCGCGGACGGCGGCGCCGGTGACATGTGGCATGCACCACACCATACATATGCCGATCTGTGGATGATGACTTCGTCCGCCGAGCGCGCGTGTTTGCACGCCTCTGCGCGGCGAGTCGCGTACAACGGCGCGCGCTCGCCGGCCACGAGGTGCGCAATACTGTGCCGATGAGCAGTCTTGCCGGCAAGGGCGTTCTGGTGACCGGGGCAGCGTCGGGCATCGGGGAGGCCACCGCCGCCCGACTGCTCGCCGAGGGCGCCTCGGTGATCGGCATCGACCTTGCTCCCGAAGCACCGCAAGGACTTTCGTCCGCATTCGACTACCACTGCGCCGACGTCATGGACACTGCCGCCCTTGCGCGGGCAGTCGCCGCGGTGGTCGACAAGGCGGGCAGGCTCGACGGCGTGGTGCATTCGGCGGGGGTGGGTGGCGGCGGTCCGATCCACCTGCTGCCCGACGAGGAATGGGACCGCGTGCTCGACGTCAACCTCAAGGGCACGTTCCTGGTGATGCGTGCCGCCCTGGCCCAGATGGTGTCCCAGGAGCGTGTCGCCGGCGAGCGGGGCGCGATCGTGACGCTGTCCAGCGTCGAAGGACTTGAGGGGACGGCAGGCGGAAGTGCCTACAACGCTTCCAAGGGCGGGGTGGTGCTGCTCACCAAGAACGCCGCAATCGATTACGGCCCCAGCGGAATCCGCGCCAACGCCATCTGCCCGGGTTTCATCCAGACCCCGCTGTTCGACTCCGTCATGGGACTTCCCGGCATGGACGTGCCGCGCGAGGGCTTACGCCATGAGCACAAACTCCGGCGGTTCGGCCGCGCCGACGAAGTGGCCGCCGTGGCGGCGTTCCTGCTGTCGGGCGACGCCAGCTTCGTCAGCGGCCAGGCCATCGCCGTGGACGGCGGTTACACCGCCGGCCGCGACCACCACGTCACCGAGTTGCTGGGCCTCGGCGAGCAGTAGCCGACCGGGTCACCACAGCACCGCGATAGCGGCGGCCGCGAAGGCCAGCGCCCCGACGGCCAGGAACAGCGGCCGCGGCACCGCTTCCCCGGTGCGGCGCTGCCGGGCGTTGCCCATCCCCAGCAGCGCACCCAGGAGCACCAGGATCACCAGCTTCACCCCGATCTTGGGGTAGTTCAGTTCGATCCCGGACGGCCACGGCGCCGCCAGCGCGAGGCCGGTGAGCAACGACACCAGCAGTCCGTAGTCCATCACCCGGGTGGTGCGGAAGCGACCGGCGGCCGCCTCCGCAACCCAGGCCCCGAAGGTCACGGCGAACCCGACGAGATGCACCAGGACAACTACATCGCGTAGTACTTCCATGGTGTGAGGCTACAACGCGCGTGCTCCTCAGCTGATGCGGATGAGCTTCTTGTTGACGAACTCGTCGATGCCGAAGCGGCCCAGCTCGCGACCGAAGCCGGATCGCTTCACGCCGCCGAACGGCAACTCGACGCCTTCGGCCCCCACGGCGTTGACGAACACCATCCCCGCCTCGATCCTGTCGGCGACACGCTTTGCCTGCTCATCATCGGTGGTGAAGACGTAGGAGCCCAGCCCGAACGGGGTGTCGTTCGCGACGTCGACGGCCTCCTCCTCGGAGGTCACCTTGTAGACGGTCGCGACGGGGCCGAACAGCTCCTCCTTGTAGCTCGGCGAGTCGGGAGAGACACCGGTCAGGACGCCGGGCGGGAAGAACGCGCCCTTGCGCTCACCCTCGGACACCAGCGTCGCGCCGTCGTCCACGGCCCGCTTCACCTGCTCGTCGAGCCGGTCGGCGGCCGCGACCGACGACAGCGGGGCCAGCCCATCCGCCTTGTCGAGCACCTTCTTGGTGAACTTGTCCAGGAAGTCGTCGTAGATGTCCTCGGCGACGATGATCCGCTTCGCGGCGTTGCAGGCCTGCCCGGTGTTCTCGAAGCGTCCGTCGATCGCAGCCTCCACCGCCGAATCCAGGTCGTCGGAGCTGAGCAGGATGAACGGGTCCGAACCGCCGAGCTCCAGCACCACCTTCTTGAGATTGCGACCCGCGATCTCGGCGACGGCAGCACCGGCACGCTCCGAGCCTGTCAGCGAAACCCCTTGCACGCGTGGGTCGGCGATGACCTCGGCGATCTGGTCGTTGGTGGCGTAGACGTTGACGTAGGCGCCCTCCGGATATCCGGCGTCGAGGAAGATCTGCTGCAACGCCGCGGCCGACTCGGGGCACTGCGGGGCGTGCTTGAGGACGATGGTGTTTCCGAGCACCAGGTTCGGGCCGGCGAACCGGGCCACCTGGTAGTACGGGTAGTTCCACGGCATGATTCCGAGCAGCACGCCAACCGAACTGCGGCGGATCAACGCCGAACCCTCTCCCTCGACGAGATCGATGGGCTCGTCGGCGAGGAACTTCTCGGCATTGTCGGCGTAATACTCGTAGATAGCGGCGCTGAAGTCGACCTCGCCCTCGGACTGATCCAGCGGCTTACCCATCTCGCGTTGGATGATCTTGGCCAGTTCACTCTTGCGCTGGGTGTGCAGTTCGGCGACCTTGCGGATCAGGGCGGCGCGCTCGGCGACGGTCGATCCGCGGGACCACTCCTTGTGCGCCTTCGCTGCGGACGCGACGGCCTGCTCGATCTGCTCGTCGGTGGCGGTGGGGTACTCCTGGACCAGCTCGCCCGTCGACGGATCAACCACCGCATACAGGGATGTGCTCATTGTGTTCCACTCCTCTAACTCATGGTCCTACGAACCGGGTCTTTCCAGTCTCGCGGTCAGGTTCAACACTACGGTCCCGAGTTCGACGGACCAGACTGTTAGGCCGAACCCGGTCGGGACAATCGCCGCTCCGTATATCTTCGTCACGAACCTTGTCCACTGTGGACCTGCCCCGATCGAATCGACGTCCTTAGGCTCAACTCATGACAGCCCCTCCGATCGGCGGACCCGGCCTGGCGCAGGTGCGCCGGGTCTGCACCGACGTCCCCGGGCCCCGGTCCCGTGATCTGGCCGACCGTCGCAACGCGGCCCTGCCCGCCGGATTGACCAGTGCCGCAGGGGTCTACGTGGCCGCGGCCGGCGGCGGCGTCGTCGTCGACGTGGATGGCAACTCCTTCATCGACCTGGGCAGCGGTATCGCGGTCACGACGGTCGGCAACTCCGCACCGGCCGTGGTGTCCAGGGCCGCCGCACAGCTCGCGCAGTACATCCACACGTGTTTCCTGGCCACCCCGTACGAGCCCTACATCGAGGTGGCCGAGACCCTGAACCGGCTGGCCCCGGGCAACCACGAGAAGCGCACCGCACTGTTCAACACCGGCAGCGAGGCCGTGGAGAACGCGGTCAAGTACGCCCGCGCCGCCACCGGGCGCTCGGCGGTCGTGGTGTTCGATCACGCGTTCCACGGCCGGTCGCTGCTGACGATGACGATGACCGCCAAGAATCAGCCGTACAAGCACGGCTTCGGTCCGTTCGCCCCGGAGGTGTACCGCGCGCCGATGGCCTACGCGTACCGCTGGCCCTCGCCTCAGAACTGCGCAGCCGAGGCCTTCGATCAGTTCGCCCAGCTCGTCGACTCTCAGATCGGCGCCGACGCCGTGGCCTGCGTCGTCGTCGAACCGATCCAGGGCGAGGGCGGGTTCATCGTCCCGGCCGAGGGCTTTCTGCGGTCGGTCGCCGACTTCTGCCGCGAGCGGGGCATCCTGTTGGTCGCCGATGAGATCCAGACCGGGATCGCCCGCACCGGTGCCTGGTTCGCCAGCGAACACGACGGTCTGGTGCCCGATCTACTCACCACCGCCAAGGGCTTGGCCGGCGGGCTGCCGCTGGCAGCGGTGACCGGGCGCGCCGACGTGATGGACGCCGCGCACCTGGGCGGGATCGGGGGCACTTACAGCGGCAACCCCGTCGCCTGCGCCGCCGCGCTCGGGGTGTTCGACGAGATCAACGACCATCAGCTCATCAACCGCGCCCGCGACATCGGCGACCGGATGGTCTCCGAACTGCAGTCGATCGCCGCCACCACCGACGTCATCGGCGAGATCCGGGGGCGAGGCGCGATGATCGCCGCCGAACTGGTCCTGCCCGGCACCCGCGAACCGCATCGCGACGCCGTTGCCGCGCTCACCCGACACTGCCAGCGCAACGGCGTACTGACCTTGACAGCAGGAACTTTCGGCAACGTCCTGCGTTTCCTCCCACCGCTGACCATTTCCGACGCACTGCTCACCGAGGCTTTCGGTGTGGTGCGCGAGGGCTTCGCCGCCCTCTGAGACACCGTTAGGAGTTCCGCCGATGACCAGCACCCCAGCGCCACTGGAGTTGTTCGACACCGCACGACTGCTCGAGGACGACGAGCGCGAGATCGCCGCCACCGTCCGCAAGTTCGTCGACACCCAGCTCAAACCCCACGTCGCGGACTGGTTCGAATCTGCGACTCTGCCAAGAGAACTCGGAAGGAAGTTCGGTGAGCTCGGGCTTCTGGGCATGCATCTGCAGGGATACGGCTGCGCGGGCACCAATGCCGTCAGCTACGGCCTGGCGTGCATGGAACTGGAAGCCGGCGACAGCGGATTTCGGAGCTTCGTCTCCGTGCAGGGTTCGCTGTCGATGTTCTCGATCCACCGCTTCGGCTCCGACGAGCAGAAGGACGAATGGTTGCCCCGACTGGCGGCGGGCGAGGCCATCGGGTGCTTCGGGCTGACCGAGCCGGACTTCGGCTCCAACCCCGCCGGAATGCGGACCCGCGCCCGCCGCGACGGTGACGACTGGGTGCTCAGTGGGACGAAGATGTGGATCACCAACGGCAATCTCGCCGATGTGGCCACCGTCTGGGCGCAGACCGACGACGGTATCCGTGGCTTCCTGGTGCCCACCGACACACCGGGATTCACCGCCAACCCGATCCACCGCAAGCTCTCGCTGCGCGCTTCGGTGACCTCCGAGCTGGTGCTCGACGAGGTGCGACTTCCGGCCACGGCTCAGCTGCCGCACGCCACCGGCCTGGGCGCACCGCTGTCCTGCCTCAACGAGGCCCGGTTCGGCATCGTCTTCGGCGCTCTCGGGGCCGCCCGCGACTGCCTGGAGACGACCCTCGACTACACCCGGACCCGGGAGGTGTTCGACAAGCCGCTGGCCGGGTTTCAGCTCACCCAGGAGAAGCTCGCCAACATGACCGTCGAGCTCGGCAAGGGCATGCTGCTGGCCATCCACCTGGGCCGCATCAAGGATGCCGACGGCGTGAGTCCGGAGCAGGTCAGTCTCGGTAAGCTCAACAACGTGCGGGAGGCGCTGGCGATCGCCCGCGAGTGCCGGACGCTGCTCGGCGGCAGCGGGATCACGCTGGAGTATTCGCCGCTGCGCCATGCCAACAACCTGGAATCCGTGCTGACCTACGAGGGCACCTCCGAGATGCACATGCTGGCCATCGGCAAGGCGCTGACCGGCCTCCCGGCGTTCCGCTGATGAGCGCTTGCGCGAAGAAGAGAAGGCGCTGATGCCCGCCCCCGTGCAGATCCGGCATCTGGTCGGCGGTGACTGGCATTCCGGTCGGGGCGATTCACTGCTCAGCGTCAACCCGGCCCACCCCGGGATCGTGGTCGCCGAGGGCCGCGGCACGGACGCCTCGGACGTCCACGCGGCCATCGCCGCGGCCACCGCCGCGTCACCTGCCTGGGCGGGGACCCCGATCCACCAGCGCGGGGCGCTCCTGCTGGCTGCCGCCGACGTGGTCGACCGCAACGCCGAGGCCTGGGGTCTGGAGCTGGCCACCGAAGAAGGCAAGACCAAAGCCGAAGGCATCGGCGAAGTCCGGCGTGCCGCACAGATTCTGCGCTACTACGGCAACGAGGGTGATCGTCAGGCCGGCGAGATCTACGCCTCCCCCCGCGCCGGGGAGCAGATCCTGATCACCCGCAAACCGCTCGGCGTGGTCGGTGTCATCACCCCGTTCAACTTCCCGATCGCGATCCCGGCGTGGAAGATCGCCCCCGCACTGGTATACGGCAACACCGTGGTGTGGAAACCGGCGAGCACCGTTCCGCTGCTGGCGATTCGGTTCGCCGAGGCGCTGACCGCCGCCGGCCTGCCCGCCGGGGTGCTCAACCTGCTGATCGGCGATGCCGACGTCGGCGATGCCCTCGTCAGCCACGCCGGCATCGACGCGATCACGTTCACCGGATCCACCGGAGTCGGGCGCCGTATCGCGGCCGCCGGTGCCACGCGCGGGGTACCCGTGCAGGCCGAGATGGGTGGCAAGAACGCCGCGGTGGTGCTCGACGACGCTGACGTCACCCTCGCCGTCGAGCAGGTGATGCTGGGAGCGTTCCGATCCACGGGCCAGAAGTGCACCGCCACTTCCCGATTGATCGTCACGGCGGGAATCGCCGAGCAGTTCCTGGGCGAGTTGCTGGCCCGCGTCGCGGCACTGCGCGTGGGTGACCCCACCGACGACGCAACGCAGATGGGTCCCGTCGTCAGTGACCCGGCACGCACGTCCATCACCTCCGGGATCAACACCGCCAGCCGCCAGGGCGCCACGGTGTTGGCCGGCGGGGTTCCCTACTCCGACGGTCCGCTCGCCGACGGCTACTTCGTCGCGCCGACGGTCGTCGACGTCGGCAGTGCATCCGTCGATCTGTGGACCGACGAATTGTTCGGACCCGTTCTCGCGGTCCGGCGGGCCGATACCGCCGACGAGGCCTTCGCGCTGGCCAATGACAGCGAATTCGGTCTCTCGGCAGCAGTGTTCACCCAGGACGTCACCCGTGCCCTTCAGGCCGTCGACCGGATCGATGTCGGGGTGCTGCACATCAACTCCGAGTCGGCGGGCGCGGACCCCCATGTCCCGTTCGGCGGCGCCAAGAAGAGTGGTCTCGGACCCAAGGAACAGGGCGGCGCCGCCCGAGAGTTCTTCACTCACACCACCACCGTGTATCTGCGCGGCGGGAGGCCCGGCGCATGACCGCCGGAGCGCTCGACGGCATCGTGGTCGTCGATTTCAGCCGGGTGCTGGCCGGACCGTACGCGACGATGATGCTCGGTGATTTCGGCGCCGAGGTCGTCAAGGTCGAACGCCCCGGCTCCGGCGACGACACCCGGCAGTGGGGTCCACCGCATGACTCCGAGGGTGTGGCAACGTATTTCAACTCGGTCAACCGCAACAAGCGTTCGGTCGCCCTGGAACTCAGCGACCCCGACGACGTACGTCAGGCCCGCGATCTGGTGGCGCACGCCGACATCGTGGTGGAGAACTTCCGGCCCGGCACCATGGAGAAGCTGGGTCTCGGTTACGAGGATCTGCGGGCGATCCGACCGGACGTCATCTACTGCTCGATCACCGGCTTCGGCCGTGACGCAGGGGCGGCACTGCCGGGCTACGACCTACTGGTGCAGGCCGTGGGCGGCTTGATGAGCGTGACCGGCACCGAACCCGGTGATCCGACCAAGGCCGGTGTGGCCCTTGTCGACGTGCTGGCCGGACTGCACGCGCTGAGCGGAATCCTGGCCGCGCTTGCCCATCGGGATCGCACCGGCGAAGGCCAACGGGTCGACACGAACCTGCTCGCCGTGCTGCTGTCGTCGATGGTGAACCAGGCCTCCGGCTACCTCGGCGCAGGCGTGGTGCCAGGCATCATGGGCAATCGCCATCCCAGCATCTCCCCCTACCAGACCTTCGACACCGCGGATCGCCCCATCGCGGTGGCCGTCGGCAACGACAAGCAGTTCAGGGCGTTCTGCGCCGCGATCGGCAGACCTGGCCTAGCCGACGACGCCAGGTTTGCGACCAACCCGCAGCGGGTGGCCAACCGAGATGCATTGTGCACCTTGCTCGAAACCGCCTTGATGACGAACGGCGCCGATCACTGGTACGCGGCTTTGACCGCCGTCGGCGTGCCGGTCGGACCGATCAACGATCTGGCCGAGGCCTTCGCCTTCGCCGAGGGACTCGGGATTCACCCGACGGTATCGATACCCGGCACCGCGACACCGCAGGTGGCCAACCCGATTTCGCTGTCGGCCACCCCCGTCACCTACCGCAGCGCGCCGCCCCCGCTCGGTGGGTAGCTCGTTGCGTCAGGCGTGACTGAGGAGCACTTGTCGGGACTTGAGCGCCAACCACAGACGCGCCCGGGTGTCGGCGGACCCCAGATCGTCGGACAACATCTCGCTGATGCGCCGCACACGGTTGCGCATCGTGTGGCGATGGACATGCAGTGAGGCGGCTGCGGCCTCGAGTTGGCCGTTGTGCTGCAGGAAGGCTGCCAGCGTCTCGATCAACTCGTCGTCGCGGCCCGCAAGCGGATCCAGTGGCGCGGCGAACAAGTGGAGTTCGGCGGCGCTCCGGCCGCCGAGCAGCGCACCGAACGCACCGAGTTCGCCGAACTCGGTGATACCGGATCCGGCACCGCATTGCAGTGCAACGCCGGCCTCTTCGACTGCCATGGTGATTGCGCAGAGTCGACCGGGTCTGCTCACCCCGCCCGCCGGCGCACGCCCGCAGGTACGGCCGAACGCATTGATCACATCCGAGATTCGCCGCCGACTGCCCGCGGCGGGCAGCACGATGACGATCTCGTCACCTCGTGGTGCCAGCAGATAGGCACCGGCGGCCGAGAGCAACCGCCCCAGGTTCTGCTCGGCCGCACACACCGGCCCGGCGCCGCTGAGCACGACCACCACGACGTCGCCGTCGGGCTCGAAGCCGAAGAAGCGAAGCAGCCCGGCGTCGACAGTGCCTGAGCCGCTGAGCATCTCGCGTGTCACCGCGGTGCGCAGCCGCTGTTCGGCATCCATCACCCGGGCCGGTTTCTCCAGGGCGATCGAGATGAGTGACACCGCGTGCGCCAGGAGCAGGCGATCGGCGGTGGACAGTGGCTGCACCGTCCGCACCGCCAGGTGACCGCGAACAGGTTGGGCCACCCGAAGGGTCTGGACGGTGATGAGCGCGTCCCCGTCGGCGGTGACGTAGCCGGCGTGATGGCGGGCAGTGGCAGGTCGCACCGACTGGGTCAGCACAGTGCCCAGCCGCTGGTGTCCGACGCCTGCGGCGGCCAGCATCCCACCGTCGGCGCCGGTGACGACCACCGCCGCGGAGAGCGAGTCCGCGAGTGTGTCGACGACGGCGGGAATGCCCCCGCGCAGCGTCGCCCGGGCAAGCACCTCCTGGTGGTCGACGACGCGCTGCACCGAGCGCAGTTCGTCGGCTTTCACCGCATCGATCACCACCCGGGCGATCGCGATGAACGGTGTCGACGCAGGGACCTGGAGCACCGGAATGCCCGAGTCATCGCCTGCGGCAAGCACACCCGAGGGGACCTCGGAGAACGTGGTGCCCGTGTCCACGGCCAGCGCAGCCGTTCCTGCCGATGACAGGCGCGCGAGGTAGTCGGCTTGTGCGGCCGCGTCGCCTCCGATGTTGATCCCCGTGGTCATCACCAGTTCACCGCCGGTGAGATACGGGGTCGGGTCGGACAGTTCGATCGCGTGTGCCCACGCGATCTCACGGTCGGCGGCATGGGCGCCGGCGACCAGTGTCAGGCCGAGGCTTTCGACCTGTGTCAGCCCCCGGGCGGTGATCACTCGCGGGTCGCGGCCACTGCGCCCAGACGTGACTTCTCGGCTGCGGCGACGAACGCGCTGAACAGCCGCAGCCGGTCGGCTTCCGGACCGTCGTCGTCCTCGGGATGCCACTGCACACCGAGGTAGAAGCGGTCCGGGTCTTCGACCGCCTCGGTGATTCCGTCGAGCGCCCGTGCCGCCACCACGAGTCCCGTGCCGATCTGGTCGACCGCCTGGTGATGGCCGGAACGTCCGCTCACTCTGGCCGATTCCAGGATCGAGGACAGACGGGTGCCCGGCATGATGTCGATGGGCTCGTCGACGAACTCGGGTTCCCCGGGCGCCCCGTGGTGCAGGGCGTAGTCGACGATGTCGGGAATGATCGTGCCGCCCCGCGCAACGTTGAGCAACTGGGATCCGCGGCAGATGCCGAAGATCGGGCGGTCGGCGGCCTCGGCCGCCGCGATGACGGCGAAGGCGTCGCGGTCGGCGCGCGCGTCGATCCCGTAACTGGCCGGGTGGCGGGTGCTGACGCCGTAGCAGGAGCCGTCGATGTCACCACCGCCGAGAAGCAGTACGCCGTCGAAAGCTGCGGCCCCCGAGGGGTCCTCGAGTGCCTCGGTGGTGTCCCAGAGTTCGTAGGAGGCGCCGAGTTCCACCAGCGTCGCCAGGGTGACGCGGGTGAACCGCCTGACCAGCGCGGCGTCGGCCGCGCTGATGTCGGGATAGTTGAGCGAGGCCAGCACGCACACATGGGCCCGCGGCGCTGCGGGAACCGGAAGATCCGGGATGACGTCTTCCCTGCGCACCCGGTTGTCGGTGGGCTTGTTGTCGGTCACTGGGAGTCCTTTCGTTTGCGGGCCCGGTCGACCAGGTCGGCGAACAGAGCAGCGTCGGTGCCCGACGTGGCGTGGCGATCCTCGGGATGCCATTGGACAGCCACGATGTCGGCGCGACGGTGTTCGACCGCCTCGACCAGCCCGTCGGCCGCGACTGCGGTGACGATCAGGTCGGCGGCCAGTCGGTCGACGGCCTGATGATGGTAGGACGACACGTCGATGGTGGTGGCCCCCACGATGGTATGCAAACGGGAGCCCTTCTTCACCTCGACGTGGTGGATGGCGTTGTGGTGCAGGGTGTTCGTCTCGGGAACATGCTGCACCAGGGTCCCGCCGAGGGCGACGTTGAGAACCTGCATGCCGCGGCAGATCGCCAGTGCGGGCAGGTCGAGCTCGACCACCGAGCGGGTGATCCCCAGGTCGAATTCGTCCTGGAACGCCACGATGTCCGTCGTCTCCGGCGCCGCCTCCGCCCCGTATCGCCGGGGCTCCATGTCGGCACCGCCCGGCAGCAGCACACCGTCGAAACGTTGCAACCGACCGGGCAGTTCGGCCAACGGGTCGGCGGCGGGGCCGTGCACGACGACCGGTTCGCCGCCGGCCGCCCAGACCGCTTCGCAGATCGCCTCGGCGGCAAGCGTCGCCGAGAATCGCAGGATCGGTGCATGAGCGGCGCGCCGACCGGCCACGGCCACCAACGGCCGGGCCACTCAGTTCCCCGCGAACGGATAGTCGAGGGTCGGCAGCCACTCCTCCCAGACCGTGCGCAGGCGCCCCGACTCGATGAGCCGACCGAGTGCGCTGTCGATCTCGGCCAGGTTGTCCGGCCGGTCCTTCGCCACCGCGATCCCCCACCTGTTCGCGGTCTGCACCGTGAACGCGAGTTCGTAGTCGGGATGTGTCGCGCCCAGCGGCACGAACACGACGTCATCGTCGACGACCGCGTCGACGTCCTCGCTGCGCAGCGCGGCCAGCATGTCGGCGTAGACGTCGTCGGAGCCCGCGCCGAACGGCACCGGCACCGCGCCCTCGAAGGTCTCGACGAGCGCAATGTTGGTGCTGTTCTCGATCGCGGCGACCCTGCGGCCGACAAGATCGGCGGCCGTGTGGATCCCGGCGCCTCTGCGGACCAGCACACCCTCGTGGAACACGGCGTATGGCCTGGTGAAGTCGACCTGTGCCTGCCGCTCGGCGGTGATTCCCTGGCCGCACAGCACCGCGTCGGCGTCGCCGCGTTGCACCGCCGGGATCATGTCGACCCACGGCACCCGCACCCATTCCACAGGACGGCCGAGTTCGTCGCCCAGCGCCTCGGCGACACCGGGCTCGTAGCCCTGCCTGCCGCGCTCGGGGGTCCACAGGGAGAACAGCGGCGGCGCCTCGGCGTCGAGGCACGCCAGCCTCAGAGCGGCGGTCACGGGGTGTCGTTCCAATACATGTCGCGCTCCCAATCGGTGACGTACCCACAGAATCGAGCCCACTCGTCGGCGTGGAAATCGACGAGCAACTCCGACAGCACCGGCCCGAAGGCCTGGTTGAGCACCTCATCTGCGCGGAAGGCGCCGATCGCCTCGCCGAGCGTCAGCGGCAACGCCGGGAAGCGCTCGTCCTGCGGTGCGTCGTAGGACGATCCCTGGGTCGGAGGCCCGGGGTCGGTGGCGTTCTTCATGCCGTCCTCACACGCCGCGAGGATCGCCGCGTGTGACAGGTAGGGGTTTACGGCGGCGTCGGGCAGCTTGTACTCGAGCCGTCCGACTGCAGACAACCGGACGGTGCAGGTCTTGTTGTCCAGGCCCCAGTTGATCCGCGAAGGCGCGAACTGCCCTGCGTCCCAGTACCGCTTGTAGGAGTTGACGGTTGAGCCGTTGATCAGCATGGCGCCGGCGGAGTGGGCCAGCAGGCCGCCCAGGGCGTGTCTCCCGACGTCGGTGAGGTGCAGTTCGGTGCGACCCGGGTCCGCCAGCACGTTGACGCCGTCGCGCCACAGGCTGAAATTGTGGTGGCAGCCGTTGCCCATCATCCCGGTCGCCGGCTTCGGCATGAAACTCGCGTGGATACCGAGTTCGCGGGCGACCTGCTTGCAGATCTGCCGGTAGGTGGTGAGCCGGTCCGCGGTCAGATCCGCGTGGTCGTACATGAAGTTCAGCTCCACCTGGAACTCGTCTTCGTAGTCGCCCTCGACCATGTCCAGTCCGAGGGCTTGCGCGTACTCGACGACCTTCTTGACGATCGGCCGGTTCCGTTCGAGGTGTTCGATGTGGTAGGCGGGGCTCGACCCGGGCCGGAACTGCGCCTCCAGACCTTCACCCTGCCAGGTCATCTCGGGCTCACAGCCGGTACGAAGCTCCAGACCGGTTCGCTCGGTGAACCCTTCGTGCAGGCGACGTAGCAGACCCCGCGAATCGCAGGCGAATTCAGCGCCGGGAGCATCTGTCAGGTGATCGGGCTCATAGAGTCGGCAGAAGACCCGGGCGAAGCTGGAGTCCCAGGGCAGGACCGCGAAGGTCTCCAGATCCGGGATCGCCGTGTACTCCGGTGCATGGACCCCTCCGGCGAGAAGCACGCCCTCACGGGTGCCCTGCAGGTTGGCCACCGCCGTCTGGTGCTGTTGGACCCCTTTGACCGCCAGTCTCTCGAAATGTTTTGCGGGCGCCACCTTGCCGACGACCCGGCCGGTGATGGTGACCGCCTGGAAGTACACGAATTCGACGCCGCGGTCGGTGATCGTCGACAGGGCGGCCGCGAGGTCGGGGCTCTGGGCGTTGCCCTGGCGGTGCGCGTCGAGTGGGGTTGTTGTCATCGCCTGCTCAATCCTTGATGAGGATGGCCTGGGCGGGACAGACGTCGGCCGCCTCCTCGACATCGCTGCGCTGTGAATCGTCGGGGTTCTCGTCGTATTCGAGCTTGCCCTCGTCGTTGAGGGTGAACACCGCGGGCGCGGCGATCGCACACTGGCCGTGGTCCTGACATTTCGCGAGATCTACGGTGACGTGCATTCGGGAATCCTCTCTGGTCTGCGGAAGGGCTGCAGTTCCGGCGTTCACGGGGCTGGCGTGAATCCGATGGGCAACCGGATCGGTCCGGTGTTGCCCGAATCCGGCAGCCACTCGGCGCCGGGCAGTTCGTGGGGGTCGCGCAGTCGGCGGGCCAGCAGCGGCAAGGCCTCGCTCATATCCGAGCGGGCGACGAAATGGCCCAGACAGTGATGGGCGCCGCCGCCGAAACCGAAGTGCGGCTTACGTTCTGCGGTGAGGTCGAAGCCCGGTTCAAAGACTCTCGGGTCGGTGCCCGCGGACTCGCTGTAGAGGTGAACCGTGGTGCCCGCGGTGAGCATGACACCCTCGTACTCGAAATCCTCCAGCACCTCGCGGGTCACCCACCGCACCGTCGGGTTGACCCGCATCACCTCCTCGACGGCGCTGCCGCCGAGATCGGGCCGCTGCGCGAGCAGTCGCCACTGATCGGGGTGGGCCATGAACGTCTGCATGGCCAGCCCGAGCTGATTGCGGGTGGTGTCGAACCCGCCGAAGATCAGCAGCACCATGGCGTCTCGCAGTTCGGTGTCGCTCAGTCGGCCGTCCTCCGCGCGCGAGGCGTTGACCAGGGTGGTGACAAAGTCGTCGCGCGGGTTCGCCCGGCGATCGGCGATGAGGTCGTCACAGTAGTCGTACAGCCGTTGCAGGGCCGCCTCGATCCTGGGCAGATCCTCTCGGATCGTCACCCCGAGGGACAGCCCGATGGTCACCGATTCGGTGGCGATGACCCTCCATTCGCTTTCGGGGATGCCGAGCATGATCGCGATCACCCGGGCCGCGTACGGCTCGGCGAACTCGCTGACGAACTCGCAGCGGTCCGGCTCGGAGAAGTTGGTGATGAGTTCGTTGCCCAGTTCCTGGAATCTCGGCACGAGCGCGCCGATCAACTTGTGCGAGAACGCGGGGTTCATCAGCCGGCGCAGCCGGTGGTGTTCTTCGCCTTCTTTGTTGAGGATCCAGCTGGCGAACCAGTCGGCGAACGGTCCCTCGGTCACGCCGTTGTGGGCGGGCCACGCGGCGCTGCCCTGCCGCAGTTTGGGGTGCTTGAGCAAGCGGTTCACCTGCTCGTAGCGCAGCACCGCGAGGCCGTACTGGGTGGTCGCGTACCAGCTGCGCTCGCGGGCGTCGTGGACCTCGGTGGAGGTGATCGAGAACGCCGGGTCCGCGACGTCGAACGCGGGAACGGGGCCGAGAGTGGCCGACGACATCAGTACTACCTCCGAGGGTGGGCTACCTGCGACCGGAACTGTGACTAAATCCTCTAAAAATAGATGCTTAATGTCAACAGCTGGCGGCTCATTGTCCGTTAAGAGTCGGTTACGTGCTGCTGCCCCGAGGTTGCTCGTCAGCGTCCGGCCAGGCGATGGCCAGCACCCACCCGGTGCCCAGCGGCAGCTCGGCCACCTCCCGGAACGCCGAACGTTCCTCGGCCGGGCCGACCGCGGGCATTGCCGGCAACCGCGATCCGACAAACCACCGCGCGGTGTTCGCGGCGATGACCCGCCTTTCGGTGTTGACGACGACGGCGTCGTCGCCGGTCTGCCGCAGCACCTCGAGGAGGTGGCGCTCGACCTCGCCGACCACCAGATCCGCACCCGCGACACCGAGGAACGTGCCGTCGGCGACGATCGGGATCGTGGCGGTGATCGTGTACATGTCGGAACCGCTGTAGTCGACATAGGGCCCGTAGGCGACCCGCGCGTGACCGCGCTGCGCCAGTCGATACCAGTCCATCTGCAGATAGTCGTAGACGTCGATCGAGTTCGGGTCGAAGTTCAGCCTCAGCCGGGCAACCCGGTCGTTGTGCCGCTGCCACCAGGCCAGATACCGCTCCTTGCCGTCGACGACAAACGGCGCGGCGATGAAACCCATGCCCCACACGGCCCGTTCCTCGCCGAGCAGGTCGGCGAGTCGACGCTGCAACCCGCGGAAGTGGAGTTCGGTGAGCGTGGCGCGTGGTGGCCGACTGGCGAGCACGTCCTCGGCGATGCGGCCGAGCAACTCGTAGATCGGTTCCAGGGACTGCGACGCCTCCTCGGCCAGGCGGCGGGCCACTCCATTGTCGGACGTGCCGGCGGTCATGCGTCCGCCCCCGGTGCGGCGGTCAGGTCGGCATCCGCCGCGGCCTTCAGGTCGAGATCCGTCGCCCCGGCCGTCAGGTCGAGATTGACTTCAGTCAGACGGGCGAGCTGACCCATGATGTGTGCCTCTGCCAGACGCCTTGCCTCGGCGGCGTTTTCGGAGGCGACGGCCGTGGCGATCGCGTGCTGCTCCTCGACGTGCGCGGCGATGTCGACCTGCCGACCCACGGGCAGCCACACCAGACCGGCGATCTCGGCCTGCAGGTTGGCTTCGCGGCGCGCGAGGCGTGCCGACTGCGACGCGATCGCCACCTGGATGTGGAACCGGCTGTCGGCGCGGATCCGGTCACCCAGCGTGGTGGCCGAACCCAGCTGATCGGTCAGGACGAAGAGCCGGCGCACGGCGTACGGAGCGGCCCGCTCTGCGGCCAGCCGCGCCGCCTGCCCGGCGATCGCGGTGTGCTCGTCGAAGAGATCGCGCAGGTCAGAGGCGCTCATTGCAGCCAGCCGCGCAGTCAACTGATCGACGGGCGGACCCGCCGGGCGGCGCACGAACGATCCGCCGCTGCGACCGCGCCGGGTTTCCACCAGCGCCTGCTCACGCAGTGTCGCCAGAGCTTCCCGGACGGTCATGGGCGCCACCCCGAACTGCGCCGCGAGGTCGATCTCCACGGGCAGGCGTTCGCCGTCGTCGAGCAGTCCGAGGTGGATGGCCTCGGTGATGCGCTGGACGATCTCGTCGGCGCGGCCGACCGGAGCTTCGGCCGCAACGAGTGGGGACAACGACGACACCGGCGCCCTCCTCCTCCGCGGTACGACCGTCGCCGGCAATCTACCGGATTCCGGATCAATTCTGCCGATTCTGTTGCCGTTTAAACAATAGGACTGTAGTTTTTCGGTCACTTGGCTTCGCAGCGCTACCAGAAAGCAGGCTGATGTCCACTTCTACGCCGCCCACCAGCGCCTCCGATGAGGGTTCCCCCGCGTTCCTCGGCGGAGACGACGCCGCGCATCTGCATGCGCTCGGCTACAAATCCGAGTTCAAGCGGGAGATGAGCCCCTGGGCCAACTTCTCCCTCGGGTTCACCTACCTCTCCCCGGTCGTCGGCGTCTACACCCTGTTCGCCTTTGCGCTGGCGACCGGCGGACCGCCGATGATCTGGAGCTTCCTCATCGTCGGCCTGGGACAGTTCCTGGTCGCGCTGAGCTTCAGCGAGATCGTCGCGCAGTACCCGGTCGCCGGCGGGGTGTATCCCTGGGCGCGCAGACTGTGGGGCCGCCGATACGCCTGGATGACCGGCTGGGTCTACATGGTGGCGCTGCTGGTGACCATCTCATCGGTGGTCTACGGCTCCGGTCCGTTCATCGCGGCCACCTTCGGTGTCGAGGCGACGGTGAACAACGTCATCGCCTTCGCCCTGATCCTGCTCGCGCTGGCCACGGCCATCAACTTCATGGGGACCAAAGTCCTTTCCAAAGCCGCGATCATCGGCTTCACCGCCGAGTTGATCGGCGCGCTCGTCGTCGGCGTCTGGCTGCTCGTTGCGCATCGGGAACACAACATCGGCATCATCTTCGACAGCTTCGGCGCGGGCGGTGACGGCAACTACCTGTGGGCGTTCGCGGCCGCAGCGCTCATCGGTATCTACCAGTACTACGGTTTCGAGGCCTGCGGCGATGTCGCCGAGGAAGTGGCCGACCCGGGTCGGTTGATCCCCAAGGCGATGCGCCGAACCATCTACATCGGTGGTGCCGCAGCAACATTCGTCTGCCTGGCGCTCGTGCTCGCAGTCGCCGACATCCCCGCCGTCATCGCCGGCGAGGACACCGATCCCGTCACCACCGTTCTCAACGAAGCATTCGGCCCGTTCGGCTCGAAGGTGATCCTGCTCATCGTTCTGATCTCGTTCCTGTCGTGCGCGATGAGCCTGCAGGCGGCCGCGAGCCGACTGGCCTACTCCTACGGTCGCGACCGGATGATCATGGGCCACAAACTACTCAGCAAGTTCTCCGCCACCCGGCACGTCCCGCCGTACGCGCTGCTGCTCGCTGCCATCGTGCCCGCGGTGATCGTCATCGGATCGAAGTTCTCCACCGACGCGATCACCAAGATCATCAGCTTCGCCGCGTTCGGCATCTACCTCGGATTCCAGATGGTCGTGCTGGCGGCACTGCGGGCACGCCTGAAGGGCTGGGTCCCCAGCGGCAAGTACTCCCTTGGCAAGTGGGGCATGGCGGTCAACATCACCGCACTGGTCTACGGCGTCGTCGCGATGATCAACATGGCGTGGCCGCGGACCCCCGATGCCGCGTGGTACGACAACTGGATCGTGGCGCTGTCTGCGGCGGTGGTGGTCATCATCGGGCTGGTGTACATGGCCGTTCACCCGCTGCATGACCGAAGCACGGCCCCGTACAGCGACGCCATCCCGTCGAACAACCCCTGACGCCGAGGCCTACATCGCGGGCGGCTGCGTCGGGTCGGAGGAAGTCATCCGAGCCGGGTGACCGAACAGTAGAACGTGTACGTGCCGTCGCTGATGGCATCGGGCACCGGCAATGTCACCTGGCGATCGACGGTGTCGCGTTCGGCGGGCGAGAGCGCCGCGACCGAGGCAGTCAGCCATCCCGCGGCGGTGAAATCCTCTTCGAGATAGGAGAGGTTGATCGACGTGCTGAACGGCACCCGGTCGCCGATTCCCGGCATCTGGGCGCGCACCAGCTGCTCGATGCTCGAAGCCAGTCCACCCCAGGTCTCGCCGGTGTCGGCGTCATCCCAGTAGCCGTTGAACACCGGTCTACTGTCGAGCCACACGTCCAGGTGGACTTCGTCGGCGCCGGGCCAGTCCGCGCCAGATTCGTTTCTGATGAACAGTCCGAGCGGGCGGTCCAACATCAAGTAACTGATCGGAGTCTTCCAGGCCAGGGTGAACCCGGCATACTGAATGTTGTTGCGGCGCATCACCAGATAAACCTGATATCCGCCCGATGTCGAATGGGTGAGGTTGACGTACTGCCCGGTGCCACTGGTGGCCATGAGTTCCTCATCGGCGAGGTCGCGGACACTGAGTGAACATCGGATGCGGTCCGGGTTGTACACCGAGAAGGCCTCTTCGCGCGGGTCACCCGCGAACGTCTCGGGAAGTGCTGCGATGAACCAGCATTCGTCGTTGTCACCGAGCTTGCGGCCCACCGGGAATCCAGTTTCGGTCGGGGTGTGCGGGGCCAGTGCGATCGCGGTAGCGGGTGATTCGCCATGGTGTTCGAGGACCAGCAGGTCCCGGTTGCCGACGCGGTTCCTGCGTGACCGGGCCACGATGTAAAAGGGTTCGGCGGCAACGTGTGTGGTGCCGACGGGATTGACGGTGGCTTCTCTGAAGGGGGCTTGCAGGCCGGACTCCAGATCATTCTTGGACACCGTGCGCAACTGCGCGAGAGGCCTGCTCAGGTCGCTGCGGGTATATGCGCGGGTCTCCACGTCGGCGGCGCTCCAGAGTGTGAACGTTCCCGGGGTGTCGACATACAACCACTGCAGCGTCCCGGGAAAGTCGAACTCGAGCGGGAGGTGATGCAACGTCGACGGCCGCCCCGGTGAGCCGCCGGCAGCCGTCACCCACTGGTGCAGGTCGATCGCGTCCGCTGGTCGGCAATGGTCCGATCTGCGCTGTACCACTGCCTCGAGCGAAAAGTGGTCACTGGCATTACGGATGCGGGAATACATGTGGTGGGCCACCAAGCCGCGCTCGTTCTCGTTGCCGAACAGCATGTAGTCCAGGCGCTGACCTTGCCCGCTCTCCCAGTTCAGGTTCGTGCGGCCGAGGTCGTGGTCCTGCTGATCGTTGGGAGGGTGCATACCGGTACGCCACCCGTCATGGGTGAGGCGGGTCAGTTCGGTCGACGCGAGGTCGAAGATCTCCGCCCACTCGTCGGTGAGCGCCTCCGAGTCCCCGCGAATGTTCAGATCCCCCAACACGATGACACGCTCCCACAGCTCCGGTGAGCTGCCGATCACTTCTTTGACGGCGGTGTACATGGTGTCGAGTTGGCTGCGTCGGACGTCGCGGTGCTCGTCCTCGGACAGGTAGGAGGCCTGCATGTGGGTGAACGCAATGGTCGTCGGCAGGTCCACGCCGTCGGGGCTGTCGACCTGAATGACACCGACGCCCTTGGCGGCCATGGTGTCGTCGCCGGCCGATTCGGTGAAGAATCGTTCGTGGAAGTTGCCTCCGTCGGGCAGCGTCAGCAGCGGTCGGCGACTGAAGAGCATCAGCCCGGAGTCTTCCAGGACCCC
The DNA here is from genome assembly GCF_039729195.1 of Mycobacterium sp. DL. NCBI lineage: Bacteria > Bacillati > Actinomycetota > Actinomycetes > Mycobacteriales > Mycobacteriaceae > Mycobacterium > Mycobacterium sp. DL. Next base: position 1,782,525 of record NZ_CP155796.1, on the reverse strand, counting down.
GCCATCGTGGATCTTGTCCACGATGTGGGGCCACCGTCCCGACAGCCGCAGACGCAGGCGGTCTCGTCCGTCCTCGTCGAACACCTCGTTGAATGCGATCACGTCGGGCTGATCGACCACCGGCAGAGCGAACAGCGCGCGGGCCACCCGGTCGGCCCTTTCGGGTGCATCGTTGGTGGTGCTGTGCAACGCATCGGCCACCCAGGGCAGCATCTGCACGTTGAAGGTCATTACTCTCAGCGGCCCCATCAGCGGCTCCTCACTCGCGGCGCTGGTACAGATCTACCGCCTCGTACAGTGCTGGGCACGCGTAAGCGACTACGCGATTGTTCGTCACCCGCCAAAAATCACGGCCGCAGAAGCCCGCTCAACCCTCGACTTCGCGGTCGATCGGTGTGCCCCGGTCACCCTCCGGCCAAGCCGATCCGGTGTGACCGGCGACACCCAGCAAAGTAAATCCCGCCGCCATCACTTTCCTCGGTCCATCCGCGGGAATTGCCTGACTTTCCGACCACTGACGGTTCGGGAGCATCCACGACCCGCAGTCTCAACAGCCACGACGTGCACTGTATGCAAACTCACACCGTGAAAGTTGATTTACCCAGAATTAACAAGGACGATCAAAGCGTTCTACTTGCCGAGTGATCCTCGACCAAGTGGACACCAGCAGCAAACACAGCCCCGTACCCCGGGGACCCAAAAAGGAGTTGAGCACCATGTCCCTCGCGCACATTCGCGCAGACGTCAAGCGCGCCGTGAACCGGCGTCGCCTCTATGCGCGGATCAACGCTCTGCCGGATTCGACGGTTCGCGACGAGCTTCTCGCCATCGCCCGCCGGCATGAGGACACGAATCACTGACGCCAACCCGCGTTGACCAGAGCCGGCTGCCCCCGTGGGGCGCCGGCTCTCTTGGTTCTACGGGGCCCGCTGCGGCCGTAGCGCTTCGTGCACGAGCCACCTTCAGACGCGCCGCATCCCGCGGTCGGCGAGCAGGAAGCTGGCACCTGTGTGCGCGGCTGCACCTGGACGCGACACGTACGGCACGATCCGGAAGTCGGCCCGCATCTGGTCGCCAGTGATGTGCGTGCGGAGGTACCCCCTGCGGTTACTGAAGTACCGGATGTGCGGGTTGTCGGGCAGGACCGCCTCGATCTCGTCACGGGTGTCGGACCCGTCGCCGCCCGAGCTGATCGAACTGGTCACCAGTTCCGTGGCGACCACCCGCGAGGTGGGATCACCGAGTCGTTCGTGAACATCGGCAGCCCAGTGCGAATGAACATCACCGGTCAACACCACCGCGTTGCGCACCGGTGAATCGCGTATTCCGGCGATGATCCGGTCACGGTTGACGGTGTAGCCGTCCCAGCTGTCCGGGTTGTACGAGCGTGCCGGCCCGGGGGTGAGGTCCACCTGGGAGAAGAACACCTGCTGACCCAGCACATCCCATCGTGCGCGAGATCGCGCGAGTCCGGCCGCCAGCCACTGTTCCTGCGCCGCACCGGTCATGCTTGCTGCGGCAGAACGGCGCTCGGCGCAGTCGGAGGCATAGGCGTCGTCGCACGGCTGATCGGTCCGGTGCTGGCGGGTGTCGAGCATGTGGAACGTCGCCAACCCACCCCAGTGCACTCGGCGGTGGAGCGCCATCCCCGTGTCATGTGGCCTGGCCGAGGGCCGCAGCGGCATGTTCTCGTAGTACGCCTGCAGCGCCGCGGCCCTTCGCGGTCGGAAACCGTTGTCGGGCTTGGCCGGGACCTCGCCGGCCCAGTTGTCTGCCACCTCATGGTCGTCGAACACCACCAACCACGGCGCGGCGGCGTGGGCCGCCTGCAGGTCGGGATCGGTCTTGTACTGTGCGTACCGCTGCCGATAGTGGGCCAGCGTCACGGTCTCGGGTCCGACGTGGTCGCGTACCCGAACGGCGCTGCGCCCGGCACCGTATTCGTAGTGGTAGTCACCGAGGTGCACAACGAGGTCGGGGTGCTCCTCGGCCAGCCTGCGATATGCGGTGAACCAGCCCTGCTCGTAGTTGGAGCAGGACGCGACGCACATGGTCAGCGGCGCCAGCGAGTCGTCATGCGGCGCCGTTCGGGTGCGCCCTGCGGGCGACAGGTACCCGTGGGACCGGAACCGGTAGAAGTACTCGGCGCCGGACCGGAGCCCGACGAGCTCGACGTGCACACTGTGCGCGGTTTCGGGCACAGCGGTGGCGCTGCCCCGCTGAGCAATTCGAGTGAACGCAGGGTCCTCGGCCACCTCCCACTCGACATCGACGGGCCGCGTCGGCATACCGCCCAGGCCGCCCTCGGCCAGCGGCGTGGGCGCCAGCCGGGTCCAGATCACCGCGCCGTCGGCGCTCGGTTCCCCGGAGGCCACGCCGAGTGTGAACGGATCGGCCGTGACAGGGCTCAGGCGCCGCGGCGACTGGAATCCGACGGCCGGGAGGGTCGCGAGCAGCGCCGCGCCTTTGAGGACGGATCGCCGGCTCGGATGAGGAGACACGGCGGAGTGTCAGCCGTACAGCTTTCGCGGCGGTGACGGGCAGCCATACGGTGTCCTCCCGCAGGCATGCCGTCCGGAGAACTCTTCGGCCCGAGACTCGGCGAGCGGCGACGACCTCGTCATGATTCACTTCTGGTCGTGACCGAAGTGCCGACACACGATCCGCGAGCGGACCTCCAGACGGCGCTGAATGCGGCGCTGATCCGCGGTCAAATAGTCTCTACGTCAACGCTTCTGGGGCCACACACATCCACGGCGATCGATGCGGTCGCCCGTGCGCACCCGGACGCCACAGCTGAGGAGATCGCGCTCGCCTATGACGCCTTCGCACGCGAACATGGCCTGCGGTTGACCTCCGAGTGAACACCGTGGAACAGGATCGTCCGCTGCGGCGTCAGGCGGCGATGAACAGCGCGGCCGCGACCCCGGACTCGACGACGAAGTAGAACCAACTCGGGTAGAAGCGGGCCCGGCCGTCGGCCGCTGAGACCAGGCGGCCGAACGCCATGCCCGCCAGCGCGGCGGCGACGGTGACCAGGATGCCGGACCGCAGTTCGGGCCTGGCCACAGCGAGGGTGAGCACCGCCGCGATCGCCAGCCCGAAGCCCCCGTACACCGCGCGCACCTCGGAGCGCGCCGCGGCCGAACCCAGCGTGATGTCGAACGGTGCGACCAGGCGGTCCGGCACCACGAGCCCGTAGATGCCCATCCCGGCGAAGAACACTGCGGTGATGACGATGACTGCGGTGACCACGTAACCTCCAGTTCATTGGCCTAGGAGGTCACTATGACAGCCTCCGACCCTTGAGCAGTCTCAGCGGGAGCTGAACTCCACAGGGGTCTTCGGTTCGGTGTCCACGTGCAGGCGGAAGATGTCCGCGCGTGCATAGTGTCCGACCACGTCAAAATCCAGTGTCTGCCGGTGGATCTCGTCGGTGTCCACGTCCGCGTAGATCACGCATTCCTCGTTGTACACCGGACCCGCGAGCACCTCACCGCGCGGTGAGATCACTGCGCTGCCGCCGCGCATCAGCACGTCACCGGGTGAGGTGCCGAACTCGGGCTGGTAGTCGTCGGGGTAGTCGCTTCGGCGCATGACCTGACAGGCGGTGATGACGAAGCATCTGCCTTCCAATGCGACGTGCTGCATCGTGCTCATCCACGAGTCACGATCGTCAGCTGTTGGTGCACAATAGATTTCGATACCCTGCCCGTACATGGCAGCTCTCATCAGCGGCATGTAGTTCTCCCAGCAGATGACGCTGCCCAGCCGGCCCGCGGGGGAATCGACGACGGGAAGTGTTGATCCGTCGCCGAACCCCCAGATCAACCGCTCAGCTCCCGTCGGCATCACCTTTCTGTGATGTCCGCGGGTGACTCCCTGCTCGTCGATCAGAACGACGGTGCAGTAGCACGTTCCTCCGGCTCTTTCGATCACACCGATCACAACGAAGATCGATTCGAGTCGGGCGGCTTCGGCGATCGCCGCCAGTTCCGGTCCGTCGAGTTCGACGGCGCTCTTCCAGCACCGCAGATAGTCGTCCCGACCCGACTCGGTGCGACGGCCCACCGGGCTTCCGAAGCTGAGCCCCTTCGGGTACGTGCCGAGAAACGCTTCGGGGAAGACGATGACCTTGGCGCCCTCGCGACCGGCTTCACGCACCGCCGAAATCGCCTTCTGTGTGGTCGCGGGACTGTCGAACGCGACAGATCCCATCTGGGCTACTGCTACACGTACCATTGATCTTCCTTCAGTTCCGTTGCGATTGAATCGATGACGCCGATCATCCACTGCAGGGCCGGGGAACTCTCCTGGGATTGATGCCACAGAGAGTTCACGGTGAATCTGGGTAGCTGTATCGGTGGGGTGCTCACGGTCAGGTCGAACGACTCCGCGAAGACCCGGGCCGCGAACTCCGGCATCGTCGCTACCGCAGGGACTCGCTTGAGCAGGATCGGGACCATCGCGAAATGCCCTGTCGAGGCGGTGATGTCGCGAGTCTGTCCTTCGGCCTGCAGGACGTCGTCGACGATCCCCCGCGTCCCGTCCGCGGAGATCATCAGGTGCGGCAACGCGAGGTAATCCGTGTAGGAGAGGTCACCGTGGCGATCGATCAAGCTGGGGTTGTACACACATGCGTACGAGGATTCGAAGAGGTCCCGCGAGCGGATCTCAGATCCCCACGCCGATGAGGCCGCGATGCCGATGTCGATGTGGCCGAGGGTGACCAGATCTTCGACGCCGGCCCGCCGTGTCTGAATGCAGTGCGCCGACGAGGTCGGGCTCATGGTGGTGAGAGTCTCGATGATCTTCGGCATGAACACCGCCTCGAGGTCATCCGACATGCCCAGCCGGAAGACAGCGCGCTCACTCGACGGGTCGAAGGAGGGCGGACCATCGATCGCCTCGTGAAGACTCGCCAATCCCGCCGCAACGGCGGCGTGGATCTGCCGCGCCTTCGCGGTGGGCGCCATGCCTCCGGAAGCCCGGACAAAAAGCTGATCGTCGAACATCCTCCGCAGCCGCTGCAGACTGGCGCTCACCGCGGCCTGGCTCATGTTGAGGCGCACCGCAGTTCGGGTGACGTTGAGCTCTTCCATCAGGACCGCGTAGACGACGAGAAGGTTCAAGTCGTGGCTGCGAAGATGAACCGGACCCTCGGTGACCATGTTCTCCTATTCCACCGCAAGGACGTTGCGGGCGTAGGGAAGTAACCCTGTGGTGGGATCACAGTTCACATATTCCGAACGTGCGGTGCTGGGCTGGATGAACACCTCGTGCCACGTCGTGACCTCACGATCCGGGCCGTATTCCTGGTTCTTGGCGATGGCATGTTCATAGATCGCATGATGGGTGGCGTGATTCTCAGCCCACGTCTCGAGGTCTGTCAGGCTGTGGAAATGCGCGTAGGTGCTCGTCTCCCGCTTGGGGTCCAGCGTGTCCCGGTCGAGGCTGGTCAGCACGCGCAGTGACAGAGTGCCCGTGGTTTCCTTGTGATCCAACAGATATCGCATACCCGCCGACAGCTTGGGTTCCAGGCTCTCCTCATAGTCGGTGAGCTGCTCCTCGCCTGCCTGCGCCCAGTACTGCCCGGATCTGATCACCGCCATGTTGTGGTGCGACTCCGCGCGTAGTCGCCGTCCCCGCGTTTCCCGGTACGTGCTGGGTGATCTCTGGGATTGAGCCACGTCCAACGGGTCGATCGCTGACACCGGAAGGCGATCGCGCGCCGCGCCGAAATACCCGTTGGTCGTCATCGGCTCCACCTGGGTTCCGGCACACGCGGCCAGGCCGAATGTTCCGCGAGGGTCGGAGTAGATCGTCTCGGCGTGATCAACGGGAACCTGGATCACTTCGTGCCAGGCGCCGAAGGCGACTGTCGTCGCGTCGAGGCCGTCGTACCAACGGCCCAACGCCGACGACAGCAGCCACTGTTCGTGGTGCGTCGGGTTCCGCCAGTAGGCCAGATGGATGATGTTGACCAGACCGGCGTCGTCGACGCAGGTGAGCAGCTCCCAGGATTCCGGCGCGCACGCCAGGTGGGTGCTGCGCGTCAGCTTCATTCGTTCCAGAAACGCCTTCACACCGACGGAGTCCCACGATTCGACCTGGATGCCGAGGTAGTCGCTCGTGAGGAGGGTGACGGGCTCGGTGTAGACCAGGCTCCATCGGGGCGCCCTGGGCTCATGCCCCTCGGGCCTACGTGCCGGTACCCGGCGGGGGTAGGAGATGTTGTTCCACGAACTCATGGTGTCTTCACCTGTACCCGTTCTGCGGCCGACTTCCGCTCCCGGTAGGGCCATTGGACAGTCCCGAGGTCGGTTCCACGGGTCTCCTTGACCAGGATCCCACCGACGATGGCAAGGCCGGCGAGTGCCGCCGCCCATACCCAGAAGAACCAGCCGTTTCCGCTGCTCGCGGACCAGGTGAGCAGGTACGGCGCAGTGCCTCCGAACAATGCCACCGAAACCGACGTCGCGAAGGCGACGCTGGTGGCGCGAATGCGGGTCGGGAACAGTTCAGAGATGAACGCCGGATACATAGCGGCGCCCATGGCCCAGATGCTCATTCCGACCGCCTGCGCGACGAACAACGTCCACGGCTCGTCGGTGATGATCTGGGACATCGGGTAGAACAGCACGATCGCAAAGACGCCGAAGGCGATGATCATCGGTCGCCGACCGAAGCGATCCGACAAGCGACCACACACGACGAGCGAGCCGAGGGCGACGGCCTGGGCCAGCAGACTGGCGGTGAAGGCGTCGGTCGGGTCCATCCCGCGATCTGAGATCGCGAGGGACGAGGCGAAAATCGCCCAGATGTAATAGGCGCAATTGTGTCCGCACGACAGCAGGACCACGAGGATGCCGGCTTTGAATTTGCGCCCTGCCGACCACTGCGCGTGAACATTTCCGGCCTCGTCGGTTGCGCTTCCCTCTGTCGCCTCGAATTCTTCCGTCTCGGTCGCCGAGCGCCGTAGTACGAGAACAAAAAGGCCCAATATCGCACCGAGGACGAATGCATATCGCCAACCGCCGTCGGCGACCGCGTCCTGGCCGAGGATGCTGTTGAACAACGCACCCAGCATCGTCGCCAACATGACACCCAAGGTGACGGCGAAGAACACCGAGCTCGACCACAGGCCGCGCTTGGCAGGCGGGGCGATCTCGGATACGTAGGTGTAGGCCACTCCGGACTCACCGCCATGTGCCAGGCCTTGCAGTAGACGCGCGAGCAGCAGTAACACCGATGCCCACACACCGATGCTGTCGTAGCTGGGGATCAGCGCGATCGCCAGGCTGGCAATCGACATGGTGCTGATGGTGGCGACGAGCACGAACTTGCGTCCGCGGGCGTCAGCCAGTCGGCCGAACACCAACCCGCCGAGTGGACGCGCGAGGAAACCTGCCGCAAAAACCGCCAGGGTGGACAGGAGTGCGGAGGTCGGTTCGGAGCTGTCGAAGAAGTGGGACGCGATATAGGTGGAGAAGATCGCATACAAAGTCCAGTCGAACCATTCCAGGATATTTCCGGCGCAGGCCGCACGTAGCGACCGCAACTGGCTTTTGCCGGGCGGTGAATTCACTTCAGACACAGACATTGTCATCTCCTTGCACAGAAAAGGGCGGCGGAACCGAATGCCTAACCGAATCGAGAGACTCGACTACCAGGCGGCTGTATTGCGGATTCCTCGACCTTAAGTGATGGAAGTGACATACAAAAACAACTTGTGCTTATAACCGATATCGCCGAGCGTGATGTTACGACGACGTTAGGCGCGAATCACGGTCTCGATGCGTAGGAGTTGTCCCGCCCGAATCGCAGACCACAGTGCATCCGCCCTGCGCTGGAACCGACTGCGCGCAAATACCATTCGTCCCTGCGGAGACCTTCGGCCTGTTCTTTCGACTAGCTCGAAACAGACTCAGGACACAGCTGGAAGCTGTGTCCTGAGAACGTTCGAGCCTGAGAATTCGATTGTGTTGTGCCGGAGAGGATCAGTCCGAGGAATCCGAAGAATCCGAACCGCGCTTGCTCCCGGAATCCCTCGACGAGGAGGAGTCATCGCCGCTGCTTGCCCGCTTCTTCGACTGCTTCCCTTCACCTTCCGACGCCCGCTCGGTGTCCCGCGCCGCCGAGTCGGTCTTCTCGGACTCATCGGACGTCCCCGCAGCATCAGCGCCGTCGGACACGTCCTTGTTGTCGTCGGCTGCGTCCCTGTCGTCGGCTGCGTCCCTGTCGTCGGCTGCGTCCCTGTCGTCGGCTGCGTCCCTGTCGTCGGCTTCTGTCGAGACTCCGTCGTCGGTACCGACGGATTGCACGTCGCCGGTGCCCGAGTCACTCGGCGCGTCATCGGTCACGGCGACCGCATCGACGGTGGCCTCAGCCAGATCAGCCGAGTCACTGTCTTGGACATCCTCTGCGTCCGACGCCGCCTCCTCGGTCGCCGGGGTGACGGTGTCCTCGACCGCCTCGGGGACCTCGGTGGCGAGACTGCGCAACCAGGAGGGCGCGGGATCATTGCGGATGTAGGCCTTGTCGATCGAGGCCTTCAGTTCGGCCTCGCGCGGTGCGAGGCTCGGGAACATCTGTACCAGGGGCAGCCTCTCGGCCGGGATCAGATAGTGGGTGGTGGAGCCGCCCAGGGAATTCACATCCACTGTGATGTTCTCCGCCGGTACCTCCGTCAGGTCGGCGAACATGGTCGGGACGTGGACGAACAGCGCTCCGGCCATCGCGTTGGCGACCGCGTTGAGGTTCCACCAACGGTCGGGGAAGTCGGCGAAGCCGTCGTACTCGCCGGTCACAACGATCGTGTCGTACACCGTTTCCGGCGCCGGACGGTAGGTGTAGTCGTAAACGGGGTTGTAGCTCTCCGTGTCGTCGATGATCTCTTGACGGCTGGAATCAGCGACCACAACGAAGTTGATCTCCTGCCCGTCAGGCGCGTCGGGGTCTGCGGCCGCGAGCCGCAGAACCTCCGTCACCACCAATGAGCCGGCCGATAGTCCGACCACAGTGACCCGCTCGCCGTTGATGACGTTGCCGTCCTCGTCTCGGGAGAGCCGCGCGAGCGCAGCGTCGATCTCGGCGCTGAGGTTCGTGATGCCGACGTCGATCGACGCACCCAGCGTCAGATCGTCGGCGCCGGTGTAGGGCCTGGCCTCTGCCGGCCAGTCGACACTCACACGCTCGACGTCGCTCAGAGCCCCACCGAGCAGTTGGGACATCACCACATCGTGCATCGTCGGTGTTCCGATCCCGCCGATCACCAGAGCCGTGCTGGCCGCCCAACCCGACGCGGCAGAAGACACCCCCAGAACGACAGCAGCAAAGGCACTCCCGCAGGCGACCCCGGCCTTACGCATCCGTACTCGCATGAAATCTCCCCAACATAAGAACCGGAAATTGATCGCCAACTGGCGCAATACGAGGATATTGCGCAACTTGCTAATTGCGCCAGCAGCTGACACCGGGACGCAGAAAAGGCAAACTTCGTGCCGCTTGCCAGCATTCGCTCAGGGCGAGAAACTCATCGCTTGGGCTCAGTTTTCAGAACGCTGTCGTAAATTCGATAGCCACCACAAGATCCGCCATGCACCGCACAAAAGCACATTTCACAGCGTATCCAAGGGCCATCGACCGGCGACCTGCGCCGATAAACAACGGCGGCGTCGAATAGATACGATTCACGGCTCTGCGCTTTGCTAAATTGGCCAAAAGAGAACAAAAATTGCCATTCGGGCTCTCCTCCAGCCGACTATCACTGGCCGATAACGGAACAATCAGTTCCCGCAAGCGAACAGGCCTGCACAACGCCGCCTCGGTGAGTATCGGGAGGGATTTAATTGACGCGAGAGCAATTTCGGGTCATCTGGCGGCAAACCGTATCGGGCCACACCGAGCAGGTGGCGATGTCACGACCATGACTCGTCCAGTTCTCCCAGAGCCGCAATGAGCGCGCTGTTGGCGCTGTAGTCCACGGGACAGGCGACCACGCTGACGGTGTTCGACGACAACGCCTCTCGCAGCGTGGGCAGCAACTCGTCGGCCGATGAGACGCGAAACCCCTTGGCCCCGAAGCTCTCCGCATAGGCGACGAAGTCCGGGTTGCGGAAGCGGGTGTCGACGTTGTGACCGATTTCCAGATCCATCTTCCAGCTGATGAGGCCGTAGGCGTCGTCGACCCAGATGAGGATCACCATCGGCGTACCCAGACGCAGGGCGGTCTCGATCTCCTGCGAGTTCATCAGGAACGATCCGTCGCCGGTCGCGACGAGGACATTCGCCGAAGGTCTCGCGATCTTCGCGGCGATCGCCCCGGGAACCGTCCACCCCATCGTCGACAGTCCGTTCGAGATCAGGCAGGTATTCGGCTCATACGTCGGATAGAGCCGAGCCATCCACATCTTCAAGGCACCGGTGTCGACCAGAGCGATGTCATCACGCCCCAGGACCGTGCGGGTGTCGGCGACGATGCGAGCGGGGGTCAGCGGGAAGCTGTCATCGGCTCGGCCGCGATCCAGCTCGTCGGCCAGCAACGCTCGAATCCGTTCCTGCCCAGACGAATACGGCCGGTCCCGGACCACCGCGGCCGCCAAGGCGTCGAGGCACCCTCCGATGTCGGCATGTAGTCCCACCGCCACGTCGTAGTGGACGTCGACTTCGGCCGGGAACCGGTGCACGTGGATGATCTTGGTGTCGCCCCGAGGGTTGATTCGGGCGGGGTCGAACTCCTGCAGTTCGTAGCCGGCGGCGACGATGACGTCGGCCTGATCGAAACCGAAGTTCACGTAGTCGTGGCGCATGAAGCCGACGGCTCCGAGCGCCAGCGGATGATCGTCGGGCATCACGCCTTTGCCGTGAAAGGTCGTCGCGACGGGCATGCCGAGAGACTCGGCGAAACGTCGCACCGCTGCCGAAGCGTCGCTGCGTGCCGCACCGTGGCCGGCGAGCAGGACGGGATTGCGCGCCGATTGCAGGATCTCGGCGGCGCGGGCGATCTGAGTCGCCGACGGATCGTCGGGCCGCGGCACGTTGACGCGCAGCGGGCCGGCATCGGCCGGGGCGTCGGCATCCTCGACGTCCTCCGGAACCGCGAGGTAGACAGCTCCGGGGCGCTCGGTCTGTGCGAGTTTGAACGCCTTTCGGACCATCTCCGGCACTGCGCCAGGCGTTGCGACCAGAGCCGACCACTTGGTGACGGGTGCAAACATCGAGACCAGGTCGACGCTCTGGTGCGTTTCCTTGTAGCTACGCCGCATCCCGACTTGCGCCGACAGTGCCAGCACCGGAGTCGAATTCGTGGTGGCGTCGGCGACACCGAGCAGAAGATTGATCGCCCCGGGCCCGAGAGTCGCCGAGCACACCCCGGCTTTGCCGGTCAGTCGGCCGTACACCTCGGCCATGAACGACGCACCCTGCTCATGACGGGTGAGCACGTAGTCGATCGACGATCTCGACAGCGCGTCGACCAACAGGATGTTCTCTTCGCCGGGAATGCCGAACACATGCGTGACGCCCTCGTTTTCGAGGCATTCGACGATCAATTCGGCGGTGGTGCGACCGGTTTCATGCATAGGACCGACCTAACCACAACACCATCCCGCGAAACCCGGTTCCGATCAACGTTGTACAACCGGGGTCCGCAGCCCGTCATCGGTGATCCACGAGCCGGCAGGTCCATGAACGCAGCGTGTCGGTCTCGAACAGGTCAACGAATGGCGCGACGCAGGCGGATCGCGGCGCTGGCTACCAAGGCGATGACCGCACCGACCACCGCAGCACCGAGCAGCGAAACTCCCTGTGCCAGATCGAAGTTCCAGGCAATGAAGTTGATGGTGGTGTGCACGGTGTTCTGCAGAACGAAGATGAGCAAGGCGATGGCGAGCACAGCTGCGACGATCAACGCGAACTTGGACGCCAAACCGCCGACGCGGCCGGTCGGGGTGCGATCTGTGGTGGAACTGGTCATGATCTTTGCTCCTTCTCGAATTGGACTTGTGGTGTGCGAATGCCGACTAGCGACGCTCTGGCGAACGCTTCTTGTCGATCTTGCGGCGGATGACGCCCCAGGTGACGCGACCGAGTCCTTCGAAGAGTCGGCTGACGATGCTCCGTCGCTTGCTCATGGGTGTGCCCTACTTTCTTGTCACCGCAGCGTGCTGCTGCGTGTAGTCAATGAGTAGTCGGCGACCGTGCCGTGAACCGAACGGCGATTTCAGGTGATCTGTTTCATACCGTCGATAGGTTTGTGCTGCGCCAGGACTCGCCGACGGTCAGATTTCCGCCGTGCAAGGAGCTTGCCCGCAAGGGTTTCCGAACAGTCGTACTGCGTTGTCATGCAGCACCTTGTGACACCAGGACTCGCCGAGATCGAGCCGGACCAACGACTCGACCGCGTGGTGATAGGCGTAGGGAATGTTCGGATAGTCGCTGCCGAAGAGCACCCTGTCCCCCAGCGCTGCCAGGTCGGTGCGCGCTGAGCGCGGAAAGGGATGCAGCTGCTCGGTGAAATCGGTGAACACCATGGTCGTGTCCAGGTAGACACCGGGGTACCGGTGCGCCAGGTCGAGGAACTCCCGGTACTCGGGCATGCCCATATGCGCGATGATCAACGGCACACGGGGATGGCGCCGAAGGACCTCCGCAATCGGACTCGGCCCCGTGAACCGACCCGCCGCGGGGCCGGATCCGGCGTGGATCACGGTCGGTATCTGGCTGTGGGCAAGCATCTCCCAGACCGGATCGAGCATCGGGTCGGTGGGCGAGTAGTCACCGACCTGGATGTGGGCCTTGAACACTCGTGCGCCCTCGTCGATTGCGTGCTGCACGTACACCGGCGCACTCGGTTCGGGGTAGAACGTGGCGGTGTGGATGCACTCCGGCGTCGACCGACTGAACTCCGTCGCCCACGCATTGAGCCAGGCGGCCATCTCGGGCTTGTGTGGATACACCAGCGACGTGAAAGCCGCGATCCCGAAGCTGCGCAGCATCTCCACGCGGGACCGCTCGTCGAGCCTGTAGCGGATCGGCCAGGTGCGACCGATGAGGGGTCCCGCGGAGTCGAAGTAGGCCCACACCTTGTCCATCACCGCTTTGGGCATGAAGTGGGTATGGACATCGATGATCGACGTGAGCCCCAGCACGTCCAGCAACCGGCGCATCTCTGCGGCCTGCCGCTGCAAGGTCATCTCGCTTGGGAGTCCGGCTACCTGAGCGGAGTCGGCAGCCTCCTGCGCACACACGTGATCCACGGTAGGCGTCTTCTCCTAGAGACTACGAAAGAGCCCCCGGTTCTGGCGATCCTCGATGCTCGCCTGTCAGATCGCGCCGACGTCGGGTTGTTCGTCGGGCGCACTGACGCTGAGCACGAGGAAGAGTGGATCGCGGGCTCGCCGGCGGCGCAGCCACAGCTGCCGGACAGACACAGACTCACCGGCGCACCAAAGGCCTGGGATCGTCTGCTGTTGGAGCGCACTACTTTCCAGTCTGTTCAGCAGAGGAACGCAGGAATTCCAGTCTGGTGCGTTCTCCGATGTTGCGATAATCTCCGTGCACGTCGGTTGAGTACACAGCCCCCGGCGCGGGTTGCGCGACCCTGGTCTGCTTGTCCGCGAGAAGCGTCCGTCGAGGGATTGGCCGATCATGAGCGCTGCCTCGAACAAGTTCCCATCATCTCTGGGGCAGGTCGTCGGGCACCAGGGAGTCCACAGCACGGCGCAGACAGGCAGTGTTGCTGAGGGCGACGCGACAATCACGGATCGCCGCGCCACCGATGCAGTGGACACGCGCGACGATGAGCGCACGCAGCAAGCTCTTGCGAGATGTCACCGTCTCGCCCTCGAGGCGTGTGGCGACGCCACCACATCTCGTCACAAGCACGGGGAACGATTGCCCACGGTGGACTCATCTCAGCGCCCGATCGACCGTGTCGTCACCGAGCACCGCCCCCGCGAGTGGTGATGGACGTGAGCTGTTCGGCGTGACTTTGCCATCCGTCGGATTCGTCGAATAGGAAGATTGAGACCGTCTCCGGCGGGTATCTACCGCTTGGTCCTTGCACTTTCTGTAAGAGCCAGAACCTCAAATCCGTTCAGCGCGAGCGGGGCCCGGTTGGCCACGCGCGTGGCGACGTGCCCTGCGACGTGCCCGCACGAAGTGGAGCTGATGTATGCGTGTCGCGTCCGTGCCGGGTTCGCACGTCTATGTCCGTCACCTGTCGCATCCGGCGGGTGCCGACACAGTGTCACGCCTCCCGGATCCGATTCCAGCCGACGGACACACGGTCCCGGGCGGCTGGTGGCCGCCGCTGATGCTGGATCCGTCCTGGATTGAGCAGCATCACCACGAATTCGACGTTTTCCACGTCCATTTCGGCTTCGACGCCATCAGCGGCGCGGTGCTTGCCGACGTGGTCCAGGCGTTGAAGAACCACGACAAACCCCTCGTCTACACGGTTCACGACCTTCGCAACCCGCACCACCACGATCCGGGTGCCCACGCCGAACAGCTGGACATTCTGATTCCCGCCGCGCAGGAGCTGATCACCTTGACCGCAGGTGCGGCCGGGGTCATCGAGCGCCGGTGGGGACGGCGACCGGCGGTCGCTCCCCATCCCCACGTCGTGGATCGCGCGCGCATCGAAGCGTCCCGCCCCCGGTCTGACCAGTTCGTGGTGGGGGTTCACGTCAAGAGCCTGCGCGCCAACATGGACCCCCTGCCCGTGCTCGACACCCTGGCGTCGACCATCGCGCAGTTGCCCGGAGCAAGGCTGCAGATCAATGTCCACGACGAGATCTTCGATGTCACGAATCACTGGTACGCGCCGCAGGCGGGCGCAGCCCTGCTGGCCTTCGACGCCTCCGAGCACATCGGCGTGCGCGTGCACCCCTACTTCTCCGAAGAGGAACTCTGGGAGTATCTCTCAGCGATCGACGTGTCGGTCCTGCCGTATCGGTTCGGCACACACTCCGGCTGGCTGGAGGCGTGCTTCGATCTGGGAACCGCGGTCGTGGCGCCCAGCTGTGGGTTCTACGACCAGCAGCATTCCTGTGGAGTTTTCGCCTTCACCGAAGACGACTTCGACGACGCCTCGCTGGACGCCGCGGTTCGTGCCGAGCATGCTCGCTGGTCAGGCGGTACTCCGCCGCCGCGCGCCGAGTGGAAAACCCGACACACTGAGCGGATCGGGCTTTCACAGGTTCATCGTGACATCTACCGGCGGGTGTCCTCGTGACACCACCGATGCGGATAGCGCTGATCGCTTCCAACCAGTTCCCGATCCGCCAGCCTTTCGCTGGTGGACTGGAAGCTCACGTGTGGCACCTCGCCCGCGACCTCACTGCCGCCGGGCACCGGGTGTCGCTGTTTGCGGCACCCGACTCTGACCCCGGCCTCGATTGTTCCCACCTGCAGGTGCGCACCCTTGAACTGAGCACTGCGGCCCTGGCGGATTCATCCACGCCAAGCGCGTCGTTCATGGCCGATCATCATGCGTACCTGACCTTGATGCTGCGGTTGGCGCGTAATGGGGGCGACGAGTTCGACGTGATCCACAACCACAGCCTTCATCACCTCCCCGTAGCCATGGCGCCCGCATTGAGCACACCAATGCTGTGCAGCCTGCACACCCCGCCCACTCCCTGGTTGGAATCGGCGATCTGTGCCACCGCTGGTTCGGGCGCCCGATTCGCTGCGGTCAGCGCCTACACCGCTTGCTCATGGCGGCATCTGTTGTCTGACATCACGGTCGTCCGCAACGGTGTCGACGGTCAGCGCTGGCCCTTGGGCCCCGGAGGAAGCGATCTTGTGTGGTTCGGTCGGATCACCCCCGAAAAGGCACCGCATCTGGCAATCGCGGCGGCCCGTCGCGCAGGTATGTCCCTCGTGATCGCAGGCCCCATCTCCGACGTCGACTACTTCGTCCGAGACGTGCAACCGTTCCTGGGGGCCGCCGTCCGCTACGCCGGGCATCTACCCCACCGTGAGCTGGCCGAGCTTGTGGGAAAGTCCGCCGCAGCGTTGGTCACCCCGACGTGGGACGAACCGTATGGACTTGTGGTCGCCGAGGCGATGATGTGCGGCACCCCCGTGGTGGCATTCGCCCGGGGCGGCATCCCCGAGATCGTTGATTCCCTTGGTGGCCGGCTGGTCCCGCCCGACGACGTCACCTCGCTGGCCGAGGCGATTCCTGAGGTATTGGCGCTGTCCCGTGCTGCGGTACGCACACAGGCAATACGACGGTGCTCGGCAGCCTCGATGGTGACCGACTATCTCGACATCTACCGCGACGTGATCGACGACCGAGGACGGATTGACGCAGATGATCGGCTACTACATCCATCACCATGGCACCGGACATCTCAGCCGGGCTCAGAGCATCTGCACACACCTCGATACCCCGGTCACCGCATTGACGTCGCTGAAGCTGGATGAGCCGCATCCGTTCCACGCCGTCGTCACGCTGCCCCGCGACGACAGCGCGGTACGAGCCGAAGATTCGACGGCACATGGGGTCCTGCATTGGGCTCCCCTCCACGACAGCGGATTTCGACGACGGATGGCTCTCATCACACAGTGGGTCGCCGACGCGTCTCCCGCCGCAGCGGTCGTCGATGTCTCGGTGGAGGTCACGACTCTGTTGCGGCTACTCGGTGTTCCGGTGATCGTCGTCGCGATGCCCGGTGACAGGGTTGATCCCCCGCACCGGATGGCCTACCAACTCGCTGACCACATCTTGGCGGCCTGGTCGCGGGACCTGTACGAACCGCCCTGGCTGAGCCCGCATTCGAACAAGGTTTCCTACGTCGGCGGCATCAGCCGATTCGACGGACGCCCGCAGGAATCGGCCGAGCGAGTCGAAGCCCCCACCGTGCTGGTCCTACAGGGCTCGGGCGGTTCGGACATCCGACTGGAGATGATCGACGTTTGCGCAGAAGCGCATCCGCAGTATCGCTGGCGCACCCTTGGCGTAGCGGGAGCACCGTGGGTCAATGACCCGTGGCCGGCGATCTGTGCCGCTGACGTCATCGTTGCCCATGCCGGACAGAACTGTATTGCCGACATCGCCGCCGCCGGGAAACCCGCGATCATCATCGGGCAGCCACGCCCTTTCGACGAACAACTAGCCACAGCGCGCGCTCTCTCGCGGGCGGGACTGGCTATCGTCCTCGAGGACTGGCCGGATCTCGGCGCCTGGCCGAGCCTCTTTGCGGCCGCCGGCGCGCTCGAAGCCGACGGATGGCGTCGTTGGCAGACGGCGGGTGCTGCGGCCCGCGCCGCAGACACCGTGGCAGCCATCGCCCAGGGCCACAGCTTGGGCGGTGGCGCGTGAACACCGCCGTGATCACGGTGGTGCACGGCCGCGCCAGCCACCTGGAGAACCAACTGAGAGGGCTTCAGCGAAGCCACCGGGTGCCTGACCAGCACGTCATCGTCGCGATCGAAGACCCCACGGTGCCCGAGACCGTCGCCGACTGCGGTGCGGTCGCCTCCGTAGTCCGGTGTGAGGCGACCGGCGCCCACCTCCCCGTCGCGAATGCCCGAAACATCGGCGCCCGCAACGCAATCAGCCGGGGCGCCGAACTGCTGGTGTTCCTCGACGTGGACTGCATCCCGGGAGCTGACCTCATCGGCCGATACCGAGAGGTCGCTGCTCAGCACGAGCATCGCAGGGCGGTGCTCTGCGGAACGGTCACCTACCTACCGCCGGCAGGCAGGGGCGGGTACGACATCGCGAGCCTCGACCGTCACCGCAGTCCTCATCCAGCACGGCCGGCACCTCCGGACGGAGCTGTTCTCAACAGCACTACCTACGAGCTGTTCTGGTCACTCTCATTCGCAGTCACGACATCGACGTGGCAACGCATCGGCGGATTCTGGTCCGGCTACCGCGGGTACGGAGCCGAGGACACCGACTTCGGCCAGCGCGCAGCAGCATTGGGCATTCCGATGCGCTGGATCGGCGGTGCACATGCCTTTCACCAACACCATCCAGTGTCCGATCCGCCGGTAGAGCATCTCGTCGATATCGTGCGCAACGCCACACTGTTCCATCAGCGCTGGGGGTGGTGGCCGATGACCGGATGGTTGGACCAATTCGAGAACCTCGCGCTGATCTACCGCGATCAACAGGGGCGGCCACACCTACGGTCCGATCCCACGCTTTCAGCCCCATGCACATCGCTCTCCACCACGCACGCCTGCTGCACATCGGGAGGTCACCCGGCATCACGTGGAAATCATTGCGATTCAGGATGTTCGGAGAGATTCCACGGAGGCAGAGAAGCACATGTCGAAATACCGGAAGGAACACTGATGCGGGAGATCAGCCGAGGAATGGGCCCGTTGTCCATCGATGACGACGTCGCCAAGGCACGGATGTTTCACCTGGCGCAAGGCGTCCTCGTCGGACTACGCCGATGCGCACCCGAAGTGGTCATCGGCGAACTCATCGACGCTGCGCAGGAGTTCGGTGTGTCGCCGTTTGTGTTGGCCCGAGCGCTGGTCACGGCCGCCGCCGGCGGAGCGACCACGGGCATCGACGCCGAAGCCGCGATGGCTGTGCGTCGACGGTGGGGTGACATGTTGAACTACGACGAGTCCAGGTGATCAGTAATCGTGACTCGGACCCGCGTTTGCCCACTGCGTACCGGAGGTATACGACTTCCGATGCATTGTGCAACGGGATCACCGGATGAGCGACTCCCCTCGGATTAACAGAGCTCCCGATGGGCAGTCTCTGAACGTGCCGGCGTCCGAACGTCGCATGACAGTTGGCGATGAGTTGTTCTCGGGCGTCGGAAGAATCTGCGACACCGCGGTCCGGCTGACGGGGGTGGACGGCGCCGCGGCAGCGGTCCTTTCCGGATCAGGGGGTATCCGCGAGCTGGTCTACGCCAGCGACGCGCTTGCGCAACAGATCGACGAAATGCAGTTCACGTTAGGCGAGGGGCCGTGCCTGGACGCTTATCGCAACGACGGCCCGGAACTGTGTGCACATCTGGACACCGCAACGTTCTTTCGCCGCTGGCCTGCGTTCACAGCAGAACTCGGCGTGTTGGGCGTGGGAGCGGTCTTCGCCTATCCGATTCCCGGACCGCTTCATCCCATGGGAACGCTGGAGCTTTACCGACGGAACGGCGGCGCCCTCGCCGAACGTGAGCAGGAGACCACCCGGAGGTGCGCGGCGGCTCTTCAGCGCACTCTGGAATCCAACTGGTGGAGCCAGGTGGGGAGCTCAGCCGAACAGACCCTCCTCGAGCAGGTGGCGATCGACCTCGAAGCCGACTCGGCGGCGGACCCACTCTCCCGCACCCACGTGCATGTGGCTGCTGGGATGGTCGCTGTGCAACTGAGCATCTCCATCAGCGATGCTCTCGGCCGGCTTCGGGCTCACGCATACGCCCACCAGCAGTCCGTCGTGGCGGTGGCGGCCGAGGTGATGGCCCGGCGGCTGGCCTTCAGCGATCTCGACGATCAGTCGCGCGACTAGGGCCAGTGCCCGACGGTGGCACCCCTCCAGGTGAGACGATGTGCTGATGGCGGACAAGTCCGAGCAGGTCGATATCCGATCGGCGATGGCCGAATTGGCGGCCAACTTCGGCTCGCCTGCCGACGTGGACGTCATCTTGGGCACAGTCACGTCGCAGGCCGTCTCACTGATGAGCGAAGTCCATATCGCTGACGTGTTGCTGATCGACGGGAAACGACACCAGTCGATGGCGGCCACCTCCGACATCGCCAACGAACTCGACACGCTGCAGATCGAGTTCGGCGAGGGGCCCTGTCTGGCCGCCGCGACCGCTGATGGCACTGTGTCGTGCACTGACCTCAGCGTTGACCCGCGGTGGCCGCGCTTCGCCAAGGCCGCAGTCGAGGCCGGCGTTCGAAGCGTGTTGTCGTTCCAGCTGTACTTTTATCCGGCGACTGCACTGAGCGCCGGCGGTCGAGGCGCGCTGAACTTGTTCAGCCACGACGCCTACGAATTCACCCTCGAACAGCAGGCGCTCGGAGCCATGCTCGCCACCCACGCAGCCAGCGCCTTGATCGCCGCCGACCGGCAGACGCAGTTCGAGTCCGCGTTGGGCAGCCGCGATCTGATCGGGCAGGCCAAAGGAATCTTGATGGAGCGGTTCAAAGTCGACGCGACCCGCGCCTTCGAACTCATGGTGCAGCTTTCCCAGGACACCAACAAACCGGTCCGCGTCCTGGCTCAACAGATCGTTGACACCGCGCAGGCCGAATAGGCCGCATGGGGTCGAAACGCACCCTGGTTGCTCAGCCGACCTGGGCGTAGTCGGGTTCCACTACTTGTTCGCGGATGCGGCGCAGCGCGCCGCTGAGCAGCCGCGATACGTGCATCTGGGAACAGCCGATTCGCTCCGCGATCTGCGTCTGAGTCAGATTGTCGAAGAAGCGCAGTCGGATCACCTCGCGCTCTCGATCCGGTAGCGCGGCGACCACCGGGCGAACCGTTTCGATGTCGAGCACCCGGTCCAGCCCCGGATCGAAGTGTCCCAGAGTGTCAGCCACGGCGACTTCGTCATCGCCGTGAGTCAGAGGCACGTCGAGCGATACCGTCGAATAGTTACCGGCGGCAATCGTCGCTTCTACGACAGTCTTTCGGTCAATCCCGAGATATTCGGCCGTCTCGGTGGCATTAGGTGCCCGTCCATATCGCTGAGAGAGTTCGGCGCGCGCTCTGTTCAGCTGTGGCTGAAGTTCTTTGATGCCGCGTGGGACTTTGACAGCCCACCCGCAATCACGGAAATGGCGACGGACTTCACCCATCATGGTGGGCACCGCGAAGGACAGAAAATCCGCACCGCGGTCGACGTCGTAGCGATTGATCGCATTGACCAGACCGACCCGCGCTGCCTGGACCAGATCGTCGTGACTTTCACCGCGGCCGCGGAATCGCTGAGCAACGTTGTCAGCAAGAGGTAGGCACAGTGCGGCAATCGCGTCCCGCTGGCGGCAGAACGCGGCCGACTCCGCATCAAGCGACTTCAAGCGCCGAAACATCTCATTCACCTCGGCGAATCCTGTATTCGGTTCAGACATGAGCGCACCACCCCGCTGCCGCCTCTGATGGGTTACCCGGCTCGGGTCTGAACCACCGAGTCGATACCCGCGGGAGACACACCCAAAACGTCTGAACTGCATCCGTTCACGGCGCCAATGTTCGCGCTCCCGGCCCTCGAAGCAGCGCCTTCACCGGCGAAGCGTTCCGTCCAGAACCACGGTGACCCGGAAACCGCACAGCACCAGGATGTGGACTAGGTAGAGCCACAGCGCCAGTGCGGACACCGCCCCGATGATGGGCAGATTTCCGAACGGAGCAGACCACTCGATGGGAATCGCGAGGAACAGAACGAACCCCTGCAGAAAGCCGGCGAGTATCGCACCGGTACCGAAAGCGCCCAGCACCAGTGCTTTCGGACGATACCGACCGGGCGCGATGAGTCCGTACACACCGAGCAGCGCAGTCGAGACCGCGATCCAGACGACGTGGAAACCGACGACGACGCCCCACACCAACGACCAGCCCTCACCCGCGTAGAGCGGTGCCACATAGGGCGCGGACCCGAGCACCGCCAGCACCAGGACCGGGGCAACGGCAGCGACGCCGAGGAGACCGGCCCGTCCCCGCCACCCGGTGAGCTTGTCTGGCTCCGAGGAGAATTGAACGAACGCCCGGCGCAGACCCTCGCCGTACAGACTCGCCGGGAACAACACCACCAGGGCCTGCCACCAGGACATCGACAACGCCACCGACGTCAGCGTGCGCAACGCCTCCGGGGTGCCGTGCCCGCTGGGCAACCCCCCGATCGCCGCCTCCATCGAGGAGGTCACCGCGGTGTGCCCGATGAGCAGACCGGCCGCCCACAGCGACACCAGTGCGAGCGGCACGAGCCCGATCACTCCGAAGTACGTCGCGCCGGCCGCCCAGAGAGCGAGATCCGTGCGCGGGAAGGTCGTGCTCAGCTGCGAGGCCAGCTTGCGTGCCCGGCTCACCGTGTTGCTCCCCTGCGTGACGCCAGGCCCTGGCAGGCTGGCGTGATGGCAGCGGAGCGACCAGTCGGCGACGACGCGGACGATGCGGGATGGTCGGCGTTGCACGGTGGCGTGCAGCCGTCGCGGGTCGTGCGGGGTTGGTTGACGATGGTGCGGATCCTCGCCTCCGGTCCGATCGCGAGGGTCCCGCCCGACGTGCTGTCGGCGTTCGGGGTGCTGGCGCTGGTCGGCGCGTGGGCCGCTGTAGCGGGACCGGGATGGCCCGCGCTGACCGTGCTGTTGGTGCTCGCCTCCGGGCTGCTGGACGGACTCGACGGTGCGGTCGCGCTACGGACCGGGAAAGCCCGCCCGCTCGGTGCGGTGATCGACTCGGTCGCAGATCGGCTCGGCGATCTCCTGCTAGGCGCCGTTCTGCTGGCGCTGGGCGCCCCGCCCGCGTGGGTGGTGGCAGCGCTGGCGCTCGTCCTGCTACTGGAGTACGTCCGCGCCCGCGCGCAAGCGGTCGGCATGCCGGGGGTCGGCGCGATCACGGTCGCCGAACGCCCGACGCGGCTGATCGTGGTCGGTGCGGCCGCCGCCGGCGCGGCGGTATCCCGAACCGGCGTCCCACTCGTGGGATGGAACTGGGGCACCACGCTGGCCGTCACGTGGACCGTCGTCGGGATCGTCGGAATGGCGCAGTTGCTGCACGGGGTGCGGCGCTCGATCCCGCCGGAGTTCCCGCCGGACCGATGAGTTCGGCGACGATCTCAGCCGACATCAGGACCAGCGGGATGCCGCCACCGGGGTGCGCGGAGCCGCCGACCAGATAGAGACCCGACAGCGGGCTGCGGTTCGCGGGTCGGCGGAGCGCGGCGCGCGGGCCGTGCGAGGCCGTGCCGTAGATGGCTCCACCCGGTGCGCCGGCACGCCGCTCCAGGTCCGCGGGGGTCACCGTCTCGGTGAACCGGATACGGTCGCGAACGTCGACGCCGCGGTCGGCCAGCACGTCGAGGATGTGCCGGGTGTAGCGCTCGCGCAGACCGGGTTCGTCCCAGTCGACGCCGTGCGCGGGGTCGTGCGCGGGCGCATTGACCAGCACGAACAGGCCCTCCGATTCGTCGTTGGGACGCAGCGCCGGATCGTCGGGTGCGTGTATGTACACGGTGGGATCGGCGACGGGCACTGGGCGGCGTCCGAAGATGGCGTCGAACTCGGCGTCGTAGTCGCGCGGGAAGTACACCCTGTGGGCCGGGCCCGGCTCTCGCCCGTCAAGCCCCAGCAGCACGACGAACCCCGCCATGGAACGCGGGCGCTTCCGCGCTCTGCGCTGTGCGATGCGCGCCGCACCGCGCGGCAGCAGCCGCCCGTAGAGGACTTCGGCGTCGGCGGCGCTCACCACGATGTCGGCGACGACGTCCCGGTCGTCGACCCGAACACCGGCAGCGCGGCCATCGGACACCAGGACCGACTCCACCGGCGAACTGGTGCGCACCTCGACACCGAGGTCACCGCATCGCTCGGCGAGCGCGTCCACGATGCGGCGCAGTCCGCCCGGCACGTACCAGGCGCCGAACTCCTGTTCCACGAACGACGTCACCGACAGGACCGCGGGGGTGCGCCGCGGATCCGATCCGGAGTAGGTCGCATAGCGGTTGAGCCACTTCCGCAGCCGGGCATCGGGCAGCATCCGCCGTCCGAGCCCGTCGAGGGTCAGCCACGGCGCCACCGCACGCAGATCCTTTGGCCGCGTGCTCATTCGGGCCAGCGCGGCGATCGAGACCGGTCGACGCAGCACGGGCTCACCGACCAGTTCCCACAATCGTCGCGAACGGGCGTGCAGCCTCTGCCACGAGGCGCCGGCACCCGCCCCGAGTGCGGCGTCGAGTGCCGCCGGCACCTTGGCCGCGTCGTGGGGAAGCACCAGCGTCGTGCCGTCACCGAAGACGTACGAGCACGCCGGATCGACTGCTGTCACGGACAGTTCAGTCGGGCCGCCGGTATCGGCGAACAACTGCTCCAGCACGGCGGGCAGGGTCAACAGCGACGGGCCGGTGTCGAACGTGAAACCGTCGCGCTCGAGGACGCCGAGCTTGCCACCGACGGTGGCGGCGCTCTCGAAGACGGTGACCTCGTGACCAGCGGCGGCCAGTCGGGCGGCGGCCGCCAGCCCGCCCAGACCCGCGCCGATCACCACCACCCGACTCATACGGCCCTGCCCTTCCACTGCAGCGAGCCCGTGGCCCGGCCGACCCATGAGGAGGCCAGCAGTCCCAGGAGTGCCAGCACCGAAAAGGGATGTGCCACAGCATCCGTCACCGCGCCCCGTCCGGACGGCGTGGCACACCAGCGCGCGGCCGATATCCGCCCGAGGACGGCTGCAGCGTAGCCGACGGCGCCGATCCGGGAGCCCGTCATTGCAGCGGCCGCGGGCAGGACGTACACGACGGCCAGGGCCACCCCGACCGCCACCGCGCCGAGTGGCGAGCCGAACGCCGCCCACAGCGACTTGCGGTAGCCGTCGCGCAACTCGCGCCCGTTCGTGTACATCCGGCAGGTGGCGATGCCGGAGCCGTCGGCGACGCCGGTGCGACCACCGGCGGTGCGGATCGCCCGCGCCAGTGCGATGTCGTCGAGCACGGCACCCGAGACCGACTCCCACCCGCCCGCTCGAGCGAGGGCGTCAGCCTCGACAACGAGGAACTGGCCGTTGGCCACGGCCATCGACGGTCGCGCGGACCTCTCGGCGACGCGCAGTGGCAGCGTGGTCAACCACGACCATGCGAGCAGCGGCTGGATGAGGCGACCGAACAACCCGGTGGTCACCTGCCGCGGCCACGGGCTGAGCAGGTCCAGCGGGGCGGGACCGCGCAGCACCGCGACCGCTGCGGCGACGGCGTCTGGCGAGAGCACCACATCGGCGTCGACGAACACCAGGATGGAGCCGCGCGCCGCATCGGCGAGTTGCGCGCATGCGTGCGGCTTGCCCAGGACTCCCGCCGGTGGAGCGGCACCGGTCAGCACCCGCAGTCGAGGATCGCCGGCGGCCACCGTGGTGACGACCTCGGCGGTGCCGTCGGTCGAACCGTCGTCGAGCACCAGGATGTCGGCCTCGGCCAGCCCCCGCTGTGCGAGCAACGAACGAATCGTCGGCTCGATCCGGTGGGCTTCGTCGCGGGCGGGCACCAGAAGAGACACCGCAGCGGTCACCGGCGGCGGGTTCGCCGGCGGGCGTCGCAGGAGCCGCAGGTTGACCAGCTGATGCGCCGCGCCGAGACACGCCAGTGACGAACCCGTGACGACTAGCGCAGAGAGCGGTTGGGCGAGTCGCGCTGAGGGCACCTGAAAACTCTACGGGCCGCGCAACGACTGCCACAGCGCGGCGACCCACGGCAAGAGGTTAGGCTGGCTGCTCTGACGGAGGTAGTACGCGTGGCGTTGGCCCTGCCCGTCCGGTCTATTCGGACGATTCAACCAGTCTGGGTCCTGGTGGCCGCAGCGATCGCAGTCCAGATCGTCTATCCACTGATTCCCGACGGCTCCCGCAACGGGATCACGATGGCCAGCGTGGTGGTCTTCTTCCTGGCCTCGGTAGCCGACGTCATCCGGGTGCACGGTGCGCGGGGAGCGGTCCTGCTGATTGCAGTTGCCGGCGGAGGCGGCCTGCTCGCCGAGTCGATCGGCGTGGCCACCGGGTGGCCGTTCGGTCCGTACACCTACGCGGACACCCTCGGCCCACAGATCCTCGGCGTGCCGGCGGTGATTCCGTTGGCCTGGGTGATGATGGCCTGGCCGGCGCTGGTCGTCGCCCGCACCCTCGCCACCCGCGGACCTGCGGTGATCGCGATCGGCGCCATCGCGCTGACCGCGTGGGATGTGTTCCTGGACCCGCAGATGGTCGCCGCCGGGCACTGGACTTGGGCGAACCCTTCCCCCAGCCTCCCGCTGGTGCCGGGCATTCCGCTGACCAACTACTTCGGGTGGCTGTTGTTCACCACTCTGATCATGGCGGCCCTCCACGCCGCACTGCCACGGCAAGTCAGTCCGTCGGCGCCGGCAGCGGCGCTGTACCTGTGGGTGTACTTCTCGTCGGTGATGGCGCACTTCGTCTTCTTCGGCCTGCCCGGCTCGGCAGTTGTCGGTGGATTGATCATGGGAACTGTCGCGATACCGTTCGCGATCACACTGCTGCGTCGGCGAACGGCCACGCCCCGTCAGGAGCGCACATGACCGACTCCCTCACCAGCCGGGCCGCACCGTTTCGGATGCACCCCCGCCGCCTGGTGACGCCCGACCCGCTGCTGCCGCGCGACGTCGCCCCCGGAACCGAAGCCGTCGTGGTCGGCGGCGGCATCGCCGGGGTCTCGGCTGCCATCGTGTTGGCCGAGCGTGGCGCCCGGGTCACCCTGCTCGAAGCGAACAATCACCTCGGCGGGCGGCTGGGCGCGTGGCCCGAGCGGCTACCCGACGGCAGCGAGCAGTACGTCGAACACGGATTTCACGCCTTCTTCCGGCACTACTACACGTGGCGCTCGATCCTGCGCCGTGCCGATCCCGCCCTGTCATTCCTCGAGCCGGTCGACAGCTACCCGGTGATCTCGGCGACCTGGCCGGCCGAGGACCTGTCGGGGCTACCCGCCGCACCGCCGCTGAACCTGTTGGCTCTGGTCCTGCGGTCGAAGAGCCTCAGTCGCCGCGAAATGACCAACGCAAACCCCGACACGGGTCGAGCGTTGCTGGCCTACGACCGTGCCACCACGGTCGCCGAACTCGACAACGTCGATGCCGCAACGTTCCTCGACGGCCTCGGCATGACCGAGCGCACCCGCAGCATGCTCTTCGAGGCCTTCGCCCGGTCCTTCTTCTGCAACCAGGGTGAACTCTCCGCCGCGGAACTCGTGGCGATGTTCCACTACTACTTCCTCGGCAACCCCGAGGGCATCGGCTTCGACGTGCCGAACACCGACCACGCAACAGCGATCTGGCATCCCCTGCAGCGGTACCTGGAGCAGCGCGGCGGCAGCATTCGCCTCGGCACCGCAGTCTCGGGCATCGCTCCGGACGGGCAGGGTTGGCAGGTCGACACCGGAGACGGCGCACTAACGACCCGGCACCTGGTCCTCGCCCTGGACCCGGGGGCGCTGCGTGCGCTCGTCATCGGTTCTTCGGCGACCGCCGCCTCCGCCCCTCTGCTCGCCGCTCAGTGCGAAAGTCTGCGCGTGGCGCCGCCGTTCGCCGTCAGCCGGATCTGGCTGGACCGGGACGTCACGCCCGAACGGGCGCCATTCAGTGCCGTGAGCGGACAACCGAACCTCGACTCGATCGCCGTGTACTCCCGACTGGAAGATCCCAGCATCCAGTGGGCCCGAGCCACGGGCGGATCGGTGATCGAACTGCACTCCTACTCCTGTCGCTTGGACAACGCCGCCGATGCCGCCCACGCCATGCGCGACGAGCTTGCCGTGCTCTGGCCCGAGACCGCCGATGCGGTTGTCCTGCACAGGCACGACAGGCTGGAAGCCACCGCGCCGGCGTTCCCGCCCGGGTCGTCAGGAACCCGCCCGGGCGTGCGCACCGATGCGCGCGGACTGCGACTTGCCGGGGATTACGTGGAACTGCCCTACCTTGCCGGGCTGATGGAGCGTTCGGCGATGTCGGGTGTGCTGGCCGCCAACGACATCCTCGCCGAACTCGGCGCCGCCGCCGAGCCGATCATGGGGGTGCCGCAGCGCGGTCTCCTCGCCGGTGTGCCCCAGATACCGCGACGCGGCCGCAAGAAGAACCAACACATCGCTCAGGCGTAACCGACCCAGCCGCGGAAGGTGAACGCCGAGTAGAACTCGGTGACGTCGGAGAATCCGGCCTCGGCCAGGATCGCCATGTCTTCATCGGGGGTCAGGAAGGGAACGTCGGAATTGACTGTGTTGCGCATCCTTTCGGCGTCCTCGCGGCTGATCCCCGAGTCGACTGCGTAGTCCGCGTAGCGGGACAACCACATAGCGCGCTGAGCCGTATCACGTTGCGGGAAACTCATGTGCGCGACCACGAAGGGCGCGCCCGGCGCCAGTCGCCGCCGCACCTCGGCGGCGGTGCGACGCCTCTCGTCCGGCGGCAGGAAGTGCAGTGTCAGCAGGGCGGTGGCCGCGTCGAAAGGTCCGGCCGGCGCGTCGTCGATGTAGCCCTCGTGCAGTCGGGCGCGCGCGATCAACGGTCCAAGGGTCTTGCTGGCCACAGCGAGCATGGGCGCCGCAGGGTCGACGCCGTCGAACGTCCACTCGGGCCGAGCCTCGGCGAGTGCTTTCATTTCCAGGCCGCCGCCTGCGCCGAGCACAAGCACGCCGGCGTTCGCCGGCGCGCGCTCGCTGATGAGTACGGCTGCCAGCCGGTGCATTTCACGATATCCCGGCATGAACCGCGGCGGATGATCGATGTAGTCGCTGGCGAACTGCGCGTCGTGGAACAGCTGGGTGTTTTGACTCATGGGGACAGTGTCGGCGCGGTGGTTCCTGAGCGGCAAGGCGATTTGCCTTTTAGGCAAATTGCCTTCTACGTCATCGTCATCGGTGCGGTCGCGCATCGATTCGGCCGACACGCCGGCCTGGCCCCGGGGGTGATCGATCGGGGGCTAGCAGGCGGTCGGTCCTCCTGCTGGCTGCAATGTCATCAACCTCGTCCGCAAATAGGCTCTGAATACGAGGGAACGGGCATCCGAGGGAAATCCGGCTCTTGTGGGACAACTTTCGCAACCAAGGAGATCGCTGATGACCCTGATTGGCATGGTGGGCGTAGGAGACATGGGCTCGGAGATGGTTCCCCATCTGGTTGCCGACGGACATCAGGTGTGGGCATTCGACCCCGACCCCGCGCGATTGAAGGCCGCCGTGGCGCATGGGGCGAGGGCCGCCGTATCGCCGGCTGATGCGGCCCGGCGTTCGGATGTGTTGTTGAGCATGGTCATGTCCGAAGACATCCCCGCCGCCCACTTCGGCGCGGACGGCGTCTTGGCGGGTCTGCGCCCCGACTCCGTTCTCGTCGTCTGTTCGACGACGACCCCGACTGTGCTGGATCAGGTCCGATCTCAGGCTGGCTCGACTAGACACGTGGTCGACGCACCGATCGTCGGCGGTGTGCGATACGCCAGGGAGAAGTCGGTGACGTTTCTCGTCGGGGGCGAGCCTGCGGCGGTAGCGCAGGCAGAGCGGGTGCTCGTCTCGCTGGGCAACGTGGAGCGAGTGGGTCCGGCCGGTGCGGGCGTGAAGTACAAGCTGATCACCAACGCCTTCGTCATGGCCGCCGAAGTAGGGCTGCGCGAAGCCCTCGACCTGACGGACATCCTCGGCGGAGACTACGACACTGCGCTGCGCCTATTCGGTGTAGGTCCAATGGCCGCAGTTGTGAAACGCGCCCTAGACGAATCCAACCCAAGGCCTTTGCGCGCCTCCGCGCAAGACTTTGATGCCCTGCTATCGGTGGTTGATAGCCCTGCGCTACTTCCCATTTCAGCCGCTGGTCGGGATCGCCTATGGGCGGCCGTCGATGCCGAGCCCGGCCACGAACCGATGTTCGTCGAACTCACCCGTAGGACTACCGCGCGCGAAAGGTACCGTTCAAGAGGCCAGCTACCACCCGTCGATGTAGGCCCCGGTCCATCGTGAAGAGCGTTTGCCAATCGCAGCGGCCCGACGATGGTGGTCGTCGATTTCGATGGCAAGTTCGTGGCGGTACTCGAAACTACCCGGTGACGGGTTGATGGAGCCGACGATGGCGCGTTTGTGAACTGCAAGATCACCTTGGCGCGCAGCTTGAGACGTTGAGTTGGTGAAGCTTGAACATTACGTCATCGAACGTCCGCAAGACGCCGACTCCCTCCAGCAGCTGACTGACTTTGGGGTGGTGCGAACAGGTCGTTGCCTGCGTGAAATCGTGGCGAATTCCGGGCATCGACAACGGAAGACAGCAATCCTCGTCGGCCGAGGACCAAAGTAGGCCAGTCTGATATTCAACCCCGCGGGGTTAACGAATGGAGTAACGAATGCGACGCTGTCGAAATGCCCTTCTCGGCGCGGTAGGCGTGACCATCACGCTGATCGTCGCGTCCACCGGCGTCGCCAACGCCTCCCCGGACCCTCATGACATGACGATGGTCAACGTGGTCAAGGTCGAGGGCATCCCCTGGTTCAACCGGATGGCCGTGGGTGTCGAGAATTTCGCGACACGCACCGGTGTTCAGACCAGCCAAGAGGGTGGAGATGACACCAGCCCGCAGAAGCAGGTTCAGCTCATCGCGGACCTGATCCCGCGCCACCCGACCGCCATCACCGTGGTGCCCAACTCGGTCGACGCCTTGGAGGACGTTCTCGGCCAAGCCAGGGCTCAAGGCATCACCGTCGTCTCCCACGAAGCAACCGGAATTCAGAACGCCGACATCGACATCGAGGCCTTCGACAACGCCGCATTCGGCAGGCAGACCATGCAAAGCCTCGCCCAGTGCATGGGCGGGCAGGGCGACTACGTCCAGTTCGTCGGTAGCGTGACCATGACGACGCACATGCAATGGGTGGACGCCGCACATGACGCGCAGCTGGCCGAGTTCCCCGGCATGACCCGCGTCGAACGCCCGGTCGAAACTGCCAACGACTTGCAGACCGCATTCGCGAGGGCCACCGAGCTACTGGCGAAGTACCCGAACCTCAAGGGCTTTCAGGGCGCGTCGAGCACCGATGTACCGGGAATCGCGCGTGCCGTACGAGAGGCGGGCTTACAGGACCGGACATGCGTGATGGGAACGGCGGTTCCCTCCGTGGCGGCGCCGTACTTCGCCGATGGCTCGATCGACACGATCTTCTTCTGGGATCCGGCGATGGCCGCGGAAGCGCAGCTGCAGATCGCACTGATGCTTACCCAAGGCGAGAACATCGAGAGTGGCACCAATCTCAACGTCCCCGGCTACAACTCGCTGACCAAACTCGACGGCTACCACAACGTCTTCGTCGGGAACTCCGCGCTGGAAGCCGACGCCAACACCGTCTCGCAGTACCACTTCTGATCCAGCGACCCGTACAGAAGCCGAATCGAGACCCTTCCCCGACGGAGATCACCCATTCAATCTGGTTGGGCGGTCTACTTTTTCACCCGTGGCGACTGCCCGGAACCGTGTCCGCTCCGTCCCCGACACGCGTCCCAGGGCTTCTCCTAAGAGTTGAAGTCTGGAAGCGGCGGCTGCTCAGACGGATTGCTCGCAGGTGCCGCTTCAGTGGCAGTTCCCGGAACATCGAGGGCCTCCTGCACCTCTACGGGGTGCGATCCTTCCGCACCAGGAGTGCCCGGAGCTAGCACTTCTTCGTCGCGTTCCCCGTCATCGGCGAGCTCGGCAGCGACTCCCTCATTCGGCCCTAACGCTCCCATGGTGCAACCTTCCCTGGCGTTGATTCCGCCGTTTGAATTTTCAGACGACCCACAACTACTGCACCGGTGTGCCCCCAAGGCTGCTCCTCCCACCCAACGGGAGGCATACGAAGAGACAGGAGGTGATTGGCCTCAAATGTCGACAGGATGAGGCAGCACTCCCGGGAGAGCTGTCGGGTGATCCGCAGGGCGTTAGTCAGTCGAGTCGAGTTCCGCCGCCCAGCCTGACGTTCACAACTCGCTCACACGCCACCCATGAAAACGGCCCCCGGAGTAATCTCCGGGGGCCGTTCTACCTAGTAGCGGGGACAGGATTCGAACCTGCGACCTCTGGGTTATGAGCCGGCCGGTTGCGGTCTCGCGCTTCTACCTACGTCGCTAACGTGCAGGTCGGCTGCGATTTGGCATCTCGCATGTCACACCGTGTCGATGCGGTCGCCTCTGTTGCGCAGGGTTTCGTTCACAAATCCGTTCACATCGACGGCGCGTCAGCCCGCCTGCAACCCGCTTTGTCGCTTGCCAGGGTGATGGGACCACCTGATTGCCAGGGGGATGGGACCACCGTGGCGCGTTATTGAGGATGCTCGTCGGGTTCGGCTGGGTCAAGCTGTCCGGGTCGGGTGCGTTGGCGGTAGGACGGTCCTTCGATGACCAGGGTGTGGGCTGCAGCGGTGAGTCGGTCGATGGCTGATTGGGCGAGCAGGGTGTCGGCGGTCATGGTCAACCATTCGGCGGGTTCGCGGTTGGATGTGACGATGGTGGTCTTGTTCTGGTGGCGTTCGACGACGATTTCGTAGAAGTCGCTGGTTTCGGTGGCACCGAGGGGCCGCAGCGCGAAGTCGTCGATGATGAGGACGTCGACGGCCGCCAGCCGGCGGATTTCAGCGTCGACGGTGTGGTCGAGTCGGGCGGCGCGTAGCCGGGTGAACAGTTTGTCGGATCGGGCAAACAGGACGCTGTGGCGGCGGCGAATGGCTATGTGCCCCAGTGCATTCGCTAGATGTGTTTTGCCTACGCCGACGGGTCCGAGGATGATTGCGGACTGTCCGGCGTCGAGGAATCGTAGCGAGGTCAGGTCGCCGAGCAGGGTGCGGTCGTAGCGCAGGTCCTGTTGCGCGGTCCAGGTGTCGAAACGCATCGTGGGGTCGAGGCCGGCCTTATTCGCCCGTAGGGCGGCTGATCGGGATTCGCGTCGAGATACCTCGTCGGCGAGCAGTGTTTCCAGGAATCCGATGTGGCTGAGTTTGTGCTGGCGGGCCAGGGCGGCCCGTTCGGGCAGGGTGTCGGCCAGGGCGCCGAGTTTGAGCGCCTTGAGCAGTCGGGTGAGGTCGGCGCCGACCGGGTCGGCAGGTGCGCGGTTGGTAGAGCTCATGTCAGCAGGCCCCCTCGGAGTCAGCGTTGGCGATGACGGTCAATGATGTTGAGGTGGTGTTGAATTCAGATGGATCACGCGAGAACCGGGTAGCGTTGTGGCCGACGGCCAGCGGCAGTACCGGGATCGTGTTCTCCGTGGCACGTTCGAGCATCGAGGCGATCTTGTTGACCGAGACGACCTCGAGGTCCAGCGAGAGCGAACATGCCTGCTCGACGCGACCGGCGCCGTAGCGGCGCACCAGGCCTTGGAGTCGGTAGACGGTGCGCATCCGGGTCCAGGGCAATGGATCATCGAGGATGCGTTCAGCGTAGATCCCGATGTTGGGGCCGTGTGCCGAGCAGGTGGCGATCAACGTCGTCAGGTCCCGCAATGCGTAGACGGCCTTGTGTTCGGGCAGATCGGCGCGGTCGGTGCTGCGGCCACCCGGAGGCTGGCGGGGATGGACTTTGACCAGCGTGCCGCGGTGATAGAACTTCACCAGCTCACTATCGGCGCGCACGTCCAACGCGGTGCCGATCCATTGCTCGGGCAGCGAGTACAGCGCTTTGGCGACTTCGGCGTGGAAGTCGCGGTGCACCTTTACGGTCTTGAACATCGGCACGTCGTAAGCGCCCGGCACCGGAAGCAGTAGGGCCTGTTCTTCGGTGGTGAACACCTCCACTGGCCGTGCACACGTGCTGCCGTGGATACGGGTTCCGGCAGTACGAAGACACCACGCGGTGACAGCCTGCTGTGCCTGCTCAATACTGGTGAATGTTTCACCGTCCCAGAAGCTTCGGCGGACGTACTGCACCGCGCGTTCCACCCGCGGTTTGTCTTTCGGGGAGCGCACCCGGGCCGGGTCGGTGAGGAACCCGACATGGCCGGCGTAGTCGAGCCAGCCCTGGGTGAATCGGGGATTGACCGCATCAGCGGCAGCGATCACCGGTTTGAGATTGTCTGGGATCAGCACCGTGAACACGCCGCCGAAGAACTCCCACGCCGCCTGGCATCCGGCGATCACCGCCGCCAGGGTCTGCGAGTAGGTCAGCCACACGAACATGTGTCGGGAGTAGACGGCGGTGAAGATCAACGCGTACACCTTGCGACGCCGCCCATCGTCGGCGTCGGTGAGCATCCCGAGGTAGCCGAAATCGATCTGGCATTCCACCCCGGGATCCCCGTCGGCGACCCGCACCGTGGTGTCCTTGCGCCCGAAACCGCAACGCTCACCGGCGAATCGGTTCAACGTTCGATACGGCACCACGCACCCCTGACGGGCCAGCAGGGTCTCGATCTTGGTGATCGTCAACGGACGCCGCTCACCATCACCGGCCACCCACGCGGTGATCTGGTCCTCAAACCCCAGCAGCTGTTCCCACGCTGCGCCGTGGCCATCGGGGCGTACCGGGCGCACCGCGTCGGCGACCGCCCCGATCAACCCGTCATCGACGGCCTCAACGCCGTCGCTGCGGTGCAGACCAGCCGCTTGCGCGGCCTCGACGTAGCGGCGCACCGTTTTGCGGTCCACGCCGCAATGCGCGGCGATCGTGCGGTAGCCCGGTGCCGGTAGCCCAGCGACCCCCAGCCACACCCGCAGCACTTCCCTGATCTCGTTCACACTGACCTCCCGAAAAGCCATGCCCGCCGCCTCCGTGACTTGGACCGTCACGGCGATCAAACGAACAGATGAAGGGACCACCGACGCGACGCGCCGGTGGTCCCATAACTGGCAATCCAGGTGGTCCCATCACCCTGGCAAAATCAGCTCACACTGGTCCCATCCTCCTGGCAGACGACACGCTTGACCCCAGGGAGGCAGGCGGCGTCAACGGGTGATGTCGGTGCTGCCGCACAACGAATGCTTTCTATGCCCACTCGCCCGGCGAGCGCCGTGGCCAGATGATCATGGGCTCCGTGGCCACGCGAAACCTGGTTAAAGGATCGCCTTGAATCCGGCTCTGACATTTGTCGGGGATGCTTATCGTCGATATCTACACTCGCTGCGGTCGTGCTGGTGTGCAATGTGCCTTACCCACTCAGGGTGGGTATTTGTCATAGCGCTCGGAGTCTTGTGTCGGGAGGCAGGAACACCGCCTCATTCTCGGCGCCGCGACGGCCGGTCAGCTTGGCTACCTCGTCTCGGCTCAGTCCGCCGTTGGTGATCAACGTCCCTCCGATGGTCTTCGCCAGTTCAGGCACTTCGTCGACGAGCTCGTCGGACCCAGGTTCAACTCGGCGCCAGCCCCGCGAGTTGAGCATCCGGTAGAACTTGGCACGGTCGGCGGGCGTGGCTTTTCCGATGCGGTACGCATGCTCGAATATCGCGGCCATCGATACTCCCCAAACCCTCTTCAAAGCAATCAACCTCGCCGGCGCCAGATCACGGAGATCCGATTCAATGACGTGACGCGGCATCAGGAACTCAGCCGCGAATTCATTCGCTTGATCCTCGACGTCGGGATCGATGTAGTTCGAATGCAGCACCAGGTGTCCGAGCTCATGGGCAAGAGTCCAACGTTTCCGGTCGGTTGGCAGGTCAGCATTCAGCATCACGACCGGGTAGTCGCTGGCCCACTGGGAAAGCCCGTCGATGCGCCTCGTACCGAGGTGTTCCTCAATGACCATCACGCCCGCAGATTCGATCCACCGAGTGAGGTTTCGGACCGGCCCAATGGGCATCCGCCATTGGGCTCGGACCATCCGTGCCGCATCACCGGGGCTGGTGTCGTCTGGATCGAACGTGGGGATGTGGTTCGTCGGGTTCATGGGCACCCGGCGCAGTAGAAAAGCCGTCCGCATCCGGTACAGATTGAGTTTCGACTCGGCCGTTTTCCAATCGGTGACCTTCGTCGTCTTTTGTCGACGCATGTGTGCGTCGGCCGCGATGGCGCCGGTCAGTTGGAAAGGATGAGTGAGGAACTCCGGTGATACGTCGAGAATTTGGCTGAGCCGCTCCACGATCTCATCGTCGGGCTCCCGCAGGTCGTTCTCGTAACGGGACAGAGCGGCTTGGGTGATCCCAAGCCGCGCTGCGAGCTCTTCCTGCGTGAGTCCGGCGGCGCGTCGGGCGGTGAGAATGACGTCGCCGATTCTTGTCATGAGTCGTCCGTTGTCCCTTCGTCGCCCTCTTCCTCAACGACATCGCTGAGGTCGAGCTGCGGCAGGTCCGGATCCATCGGCTCCCAGGTGATGCCGGTCGCCGCGTCACCATCGTCGTTGAGAGTCACCGACCAGATCGGATTGTCCTTGCCCTGACGGAACGACAGAATGGTGTCGCCGATCTCACCGAGCTCGGCGTCCCAGATGTAACCCAAGGCCAGCGAATACAACTCGAGGCCGGGAAGGGTGGCGTCATTCGTCCAGAACGCCGTGGCCCCGACGGTCGGAAAACTCTGAATCCTTAGTTTGCTGGAGTGCCGCTTGAACCGCAGCACGTAGTTGGCGCCGAAGTGAACCTGCCGAGTCGGCTCTTGATCGACGATGACCACCCCAGAATGGTCTGAGACCTGAGCCACCATGCTGGCCCACATGCGTTCGTGAATGAAGTTCGCGACGAATCGCTTGGAGAAATCGACGAACCACTGCGGCTTAAACTCCTGGAAATCGCCAAGATCGCCCCGAGCGGCATCGATGGCCTTGACGAAAGCCGACAGAAACTTGTCACCGAGGTCGTCGACGACCTGTTGCGGATCGAGGTATGGGGACATACCAGAAAATATACCGGCCGCCACCGACATACCCGTCATTTTGCGCCCAACGGCGCGGGCCGTGTCCAACCGATGGCGGACGTTGCAGGCGGCGCATCGTTGCTGTATGGCCGGGGAGCAAGTCAACGTGGCACCGCCGTCGTCGGACACAGCGGTGGGCGTCGTCGGAACTCTCCTCCGGCAGGCAGGCCCTCCTGGTGGTCCCCCGATCGCGGTGTTCTCCGGTGACGCATGGCTACTCTCGGCTGCGCCAAAGTCCCAGCTGAGCCCGTAGCTGACTCCACCCGAGCCGCCCGCGTGACCGTCAAGTCCTCACGGACTACATCCTGCCCGGACAGTGGGGGCAGGGGCGCTGCATGTCAGCGCACATCGGGCAGTTCTCCATCGGCATCATCATCATTGAGCCGTCGCAACACCAAATCAATTGCGTAGCAGTGCCATTGTCGTAAATCACAGCCATGGGCTCCAGGCCGACTGCATCGAAGTAGATCGCACCGCTGGAGGCCTGCCCCTGGCCGAGGGTGGCAGCCGGAAGTCCTTGCGGGCTGGCGATCTGCCACAACAC
The DNA here is from genome assembly GCF_039729195.1 of Mycobacterium sp. DL. Taxonomy (NCBI): domain Bacteria; kingdom Bacillati; phylum Actinomycetota; class Actinomycetes; order Mycobacteriales; family Mycobacteriaceae; genus Mycobacterium; species Mycobacterium sp. DL. The sequence goes on along the minus strand of NZ_CP155796.1, from coordinate 1,745,489 downwards.
GGGGTAACGCTGCCCATCTGCGGTGACCGCGTAAAGATTCGGAATTATCGGAGTCACCGCGCCGGTTACGGCTCTAACGGTGGCCGAAGCTTCCCACAGTTGCCCGGGAGCAGTAAATCCAGGCAGATCGGCCGAAGACTTCCGCAGATCCGAGATCACCCATTCTTGGATGACTGCGCCCCCCGCATCAGTGAGCTGTTGAGGCGAGCCGAACTGGTGTCCGCACGGCATCGCCGCTACAGCGGGCGGCGCGAAAGTAGAAGCGGCACCGAAAAGAATCACAGAGGCGAGTACCGCCATGACAACGCGAAGACGCATATCGAGTGTCCTTCCGTGCGACGTGAATGGACGGTCGCGAGCACGTGCGCAGCATAGCAACCATCTACGTAGCCAGACAGTAGATGAGTCCAGTGCACGGCGAATAACTACACGCGTAAGCGTCGTTCAAAAGGGGCTCCGAACAGGTGTCGAAACGCCTCCAGCAGGGCTCGACCAAGCGCGGAATAGGAGTGGTTGAGACTCAGCGGACTACAGGGCGGCACCGACGTAATCTACGTAGGAAGGCAGTAGTTGATGACGAATGAATCTCGGTCGGGTTGAGATGTGGCGTCATGCAACCGCTGTCGCGGATGGCGCTGTCATCCTGGTTGGGTGGCGCCGAGGACAGCGAAGAAAACCGACAGCCGGTTGGCGGCTCGGCTTGCCGCGCTCGCCTCGCTGGGCGCTGCGGTCATCCACTTCGCCGTCGTACCCACCCATTGGCAGGAGTGGATGCCCGCTGGCGTGTTCTTCGCATCGATCGCCCTCTTCCAACTGCTCTGGGCGCGGCTGGTTCTCGCTCGATCCACGACTCCTGTGCTTGCTGCGGGCATCATGCTCAACCTTGGAGCCATTGCTCTGTGGGCCCTGTCCAGGACCGCGGGAGCCCCATTCGGCCCCCACGCGGGAGAAGCAGAATTGGTCCAAGCCGCGGACCTTTGCGCACTGCTGCTTCAAATCTACGTCGTGATGGGCGCCAGCTGGGTGTGGTACCGCGGCTTGCAAGGAGAGCCGGTACCGGTGTTTGGCAGCGCATTGGTGCTCATGGGCGCAGTCGGTGTCGTGGCGCTGGCGTCCACGGTGGGCGTTGCTTCAGGTCTGCAGCACGGCCATGCGCCAGCGAGCGCAGACGGCGGTCACCACGGGACGACCCCCGAGGATGGGCATGGCGAGCACCATGGGACAACGCCCGAGGATGCGCAGAGCGATCACCACGGCGCTGGCACCGAGCCCGAGGAGGGCAATGACCATGGGACTACCGGCGAGCATGCCCACAGCCCTGAGAGCAACCACGAGCCGGCCGCCCCGCCGCCGGTGAACGAGCCTGCCGACGAGTCAGCGGCACCGGCGCCAGCCGAAGTTCCGGCGACAGCCGAAGTTCCGGCCCCACCCGCGGTGCCGCTGCATGACGACCACAGCGATCATGATCACGGCGAGTAGACAGCTGACCTCGGCGCCGGTGTGGGATTCGTAACGCTACGCAGGCGCCTCGTCGCTGTCGCCCGATCCACCAATCCTCGAAGTGCCGTGGCCGGATAGGGCGGCGCGTGCAAACGAACGCCGCCGGCCGTGTCAGCGATCGAGGACTGCGCGTGTGCTGACTTCAGGGCTCAGGTCGAGGCGGCGCAACACTCTCGCGTTGAGCGCCACGACGATCGTCGACAACGACATCAGGATCGCTCCGACTGACATCGGCAGCACAAACCCGATCGGTGCGAGCACACCGGCAGCCAACGGCACTGCAATGAGGTTGTATCCGGCGCCCCACCACAGGTTCTGCTTCATCTTTCGGTAACTGGCACGGGACAGTTCGATCACCGACAGCACAGAGCGCGGGTCGGAACTGGCCAGGATGACACCGGCAGAGGCGATAGCGACGTCGGTGCCGGCCCCGATCGCGATGCCAACGTCAGCCTGCGCCAACGCGGGGGCATCGTTGACCCCATCGCCAACCATCGCGACCTTCTTGCCCTCACGCTGCAGGGCAGCAACTTTCGACGCCTTGTCTTCCGGGCGCACTCCGGCGAACACCCGATCGATGCCGAGTTCGTGACCTACCGCCTGCGCGACCGCTTCGGCGTCACCGGTGATCATGACCACCTCGATGCCGAGCTTGTGCAAGGCATCGACGGCTTCGCGGGACTCGGGGCGGATCTCGTCGGCCAGGCGCAGCCCGCCGACCACAGCGCCGTCGCGGATGACGTGCAAGATGATCGCGCCCTCCTCACGCCACGAGGTCGCCGCATGAACTTCCTGTCCCCCGATCTCGTCGAGCAGGCGGGGGCCGCCCACTCGGATCTCCTGCCCCTCAACCGTCGCAGTCACACCGACGGCGGGAGAGGACGCGAAACCGCTGGCGCGCGGCACAGCGAGTCCGCGCTCCTCGGCGGCTTTCACGATTGCCCGCGCCAAAGGGTGTTCACTGTCGGCCTCGGCGGCGGCCGCCAGGGCGAGTACGGTGCCCTCGTCGAGGTCACCGCGGACCTCGATCGCGGTAGCAGTCGGTTCCCCCTTGGTCAGGGTGCCAGTCTTGTCGAACAACACAGCGTCGACGGTGCGCATGCCTTCCAAGGCGAGGCGATCCTTGATCAGCACGCCACCCCGCGCGGCGCGTTCGGTGGCGATCGACACGACCAGCGGTATCGCCAATCCCAGCGCATGGGGGCAGGCGATGACGAGCACTGTGATGGCTCGGACGACGGAGGCGTCAGGGTCTCCGACAATCGACCACGCCACGGCGGTGATGGCGGCGGTCCCTAGGGCAAACCAGAACAGCCAACCGGCTGCTCTATCGGCAAGGCGCTGGGCTCGGGAGGACGAGTTTTGCGCTTCGATAACCAGGCGCTGAATTCCCGCCAGGGCGGTGTCGTCACCGGTGGCGGTGACTTCCACCCGCAATCCGGAATCGGTGGCGACCGTTCCGGCTGTCACCGCTTCTCCGACGCCGCGGGCCACCGGCCGCGATTCACCGGTCACCATCGACTCGTCCATGTCGGCGCGCCCGTCGACGATCCTGCCGTCGGCGGGGACGCTGCCACCGGGTCGCACGACCACCAGATCTCCCACCTGCAGGTCGGCGGGCGAGACGGTGATGATGCGGTCGCCGTCGACCTTTTCGGCTTCGTCGGGAAGCAGGGCGGCCAGTGAGTCCAATGCGGAGGTGGTCTGAGCCAGCGAGCGCATTTCGACCCAGTGGCCGAGCAGCATGATGACGATCAGCAGCGCCAGTTCCCACCAGAATTCCAGTTCGTGGTGGAGCAGGCCCAGGCTCGCGCCCCAGGAGGCCAGGAAGGCGACGGTGATCGCCAGTCCGATCAGCAGCATCATTCCTGGTTTGCGGGAACGGATTTCGCTGACGGCGCCGGTAAGGAAGGGGCGACCGCCGACGACGTACATGACCGTGCCCAGCAGTGGCGCGATCCAACGGGCGCCGGGGAAGTCGGGGACGTCGTAGCCGAGCAGCATGGCGAACATGGTCGAGAACACGATGACCGGGATGGCGATGATCAGGTTGATCCAGAAGAGCTTCCGGAACTGAGCCACGTGATCGGCGCCGTGACCGGCATGACCGTCGTGACCGTCGTGGGCGGCGTTGGTTTGGCGATCGGGGTGTCCGCCATGTTCGCCCTGGTCGGCGTGCGGTGTCGCTTCTGCGTACTAGTCGTGGTTCGTCATGGTGCGCTCTCCTTGGGGAGTCTCACGTGTTCGTTCGCGCGGGTGTGCAACAGCGGGGATCGAGGCGACGGCGTCGGTGCACCGCCGTTGCGTCATGACCGCACGAGTCGGGCGATGGCTTCGGATGCTTCGGTGAGCTTGGCGTCGGCGGCCGGTCCCCCGGCGGCAGCAGCGTCTCGAACGCAGTGTCGGATATGGTCGTCGAGCAGCGCCAGCGAGACGCTTTGCAGGGCTTTGGTCAGTGCGTCAGCTTGGGTGAGGATGTCGATGCAATAGCGTTCCTCCTCGATCATCCGGCTGATGCCGCGGGCTTGGCCCTCAATGCGTTTCAAGCGTTTGAGGTATTTGTCCTTATCGGTGATGTAGCCGTGTTGGACCGAACCCGATGCCTGGCAATGGTCGGCGTCGTCGACGGGAGTCATGGCAGATCCTTCGTTCTCGGGTCCGGGAGGACGGTCACGCCGCGCTGGCGAACTTGTCGGGGTCACGGTCGAACCGTGGTCCACATCCATTGCAGCAGAACCAATACCGTCGACCGCGGTAGTCTCGGAACAGGCCCGCGGCTTCAGCGGCTGTCCTGTTTACCGGCGTGCCGGGCATTACCGGGCAGGTCGTCTCGTCCGTTGCGGGGTCCAGGAGGTTCGTGGCCCCAGGTTTGATGACCGTCGCGTCGAGGTCTTGTGTTGAGCCGCTGCAGCAGCAGCTCGACGTCAGGTTCGTGCTGTCGGACATGGGTTCTCCTTAGTGCAGTAGAGATTGGATGCAGCAGGGGTTTAGTGCGTAGGGGCAGAAGATGTGGATGTGAAGCCACGCAATCGGAGGCTGTTGCCCACGACGAAGACACTGGAGAACGCCATGGCCGCCCCGGCGAGCATCGGGTTGAGCATGCCTAGTGCCGCAACCGGTATGGCGGCGACGTTGTAGGCGAACGCCCAGAACAGGTTCGTCTTGATCGTCGACAGTGTTCTGCGGGACAGCCGGATCGCATCGACGGCGCTACGCAGGTCACCGCGCACCAGGGTGATGTCGGAGGCCTCGATAGCGACGTCAGTGCCGGTGCCCATGGCCAGACCGAGGTCTGCTTGGGCGAGGGCAGGCGCGTCGTTGACTCCGTCGCCGACCATGGCGACCGTTTTGCCCTCGGATTGCAGCCGGGCGATGACGTCGACTTTGTCCTTGGGCATCACCTCGGCGATCACCGTGTCGATGCCCACTTCGGCGGCGATCTGTCGAGCGACGGCTTCGTTGTCTCCGGTGAGCAGCACGGGCGTGAGGCCGAGGTCGCGCATCTGCGAAATTGCCTGCGCACTGGTCGGTTTTACCGTGTCGGCGACGACGAGTACGCCGCGAACCTGGCCGTCCCACCCGACCGCGACCACCGTCTTGCCCTGGGCTTCAGCGCTGGCCTTGGCGCGGGACAGGTCCGGGCTGAGGTGTTGCGCCCAGTCGGCCAGCAGTGATTCGCGCCCGACAACGACGGCGTGTCCGTCCACGACGCCCTGGACGCCTTTACCTTCGACATTCGCGAACTCCTCGGGGGTGGGCAGGGTTTGGACTTCCTCGACGGCCGCAGTGGCGATGGCGTGGGCGATGGGATGCTCGGAAGCGTTCTCCAGGGCGCCGGCCAGCCGAAGCAGCTCAGCACGTTCGGTTCCCGGCGCCGCAATGACGTCGATCAGTGCCATCTTGCCGGTGGTGACAGTGCCGGTCTTGTCCAGCACCACGGTGTCGACCTTGCGGGTCGATTCCAGCACCTCGGGGCCCTTGATCAACACGCCCATCTGTGCGCCGCGACCGGTGCCCACCAGAAGTGCCGTGGGCGTGGCCAACCCGAGGGCGCAGGGGCAGGCGATGACGAGGACCGCTACCGCTGCGGTGAACGCGGCGGTGACTGAGAACCCCGCGCCCAACCAGGCGCCGAGGGTGATCACCGCGATCGCGATGACGATGGGCACGAAGACACCGGAGATCCGATCGGCCAGGCGTTGAACCTCGGCCTTGCCGGTCTGGGCCCGTTCGACCAGCTCAGCCATCTGCGCCAGCTGGGTGTCCGAGCCGACACGACTGGCCCGCACCACCAGCCGGCCGCCGGCGTTGACGGTGGCACCGACCACAGTGTCACCGGCAGCCACTTCCACGGGTACCGATTCGCCGGTCAGCATCGACGCATCGACCGCCGAGCTGCCCGATGCCACCACTCCGTCGGTGGCGATCTTCTCCCCCGGGCGCACGACGAACTCGTCGCCGACCATCAGTTCTTCGATGGCGATCTTGGTTTCCACGCCGTCGCGCAGCACGGATACGTCTTTGGCGCCCAGATCGAGTAGGGCGCGCAGCGCGGCCCCGGCCTGCCGCTTCGACCGTTTCTCGAAGTACCGGCCAGCAAGAATGAATGTCGTTACCCCAGCGGCAACTTCGAGGTAGATGTTCGCGGCGCCGTGCGTCGGCGCCAGTGTCAGTTCGAACGGGTGCTTCATTCCTGGGGTACCAGCAGTCCCGAAGAACAGCGCATACAGCGACCACAGGAACGCTGAGACGGTGCCCAGGGAAATGAGGGTGTCCATCGTGGCGGTGCCGTGTCGCAGGTTGGCCCAGGCAGCCCGGTGGAACGGCCACGCCGCCCACACGATGACGGGGGCGGCCAGCGTGAGCGACGCCCACTGCCAGTAGGTGAACTGCAGCGCCGGGATCATCGCCATCGCGATGACCGGCACCGTCAGGACAGTCGAGGCCCTCAGGCGGTGCCGCAGCGACTCGAGTTCGGGGTCGTCGATACCGTCGGCGTTCGGGGTGTCGCCGGATGCGTCCGAAGGCGCCGGTGCGCGGGGTGTCGGAAGCGCGGCGGTGTAGCCCGTCTTTTCCACCTCGGCGATCAGCAGAGCCGGATCGTATCCGTCGGGCACCGTGACGGTGGCCTTCTCCGTCGCGTAGTTGACCGTCGCGGCCACGCCGTCGAGCTTGTTGAGCTTGCGCTCGATGCGGTTGGCGCAGGAGGCACACGTCATCCCCCCGATGCGCAGTTCAACGTTCGCACCGGACACCGGTGTTGATGTCGATGTCGTCATGAGTGCCATTGCCTTTCAGTTTCTGAGTCGGGCCCGAAGTCGTTCAGTGCCCGCCGGCATGGCCGGCGTCGCGCGGAGTTTCTGGCGCGGGCTGATTGCCGCCGCCGGGTGCAGCGTCGACGACGAAGCTGGCGGTGTGCACGGTGTCATCGACTTTGAAGTCGAGGTAAAGCAGGTAGCGGCCGGCGGTGGGTGCGGTCGCCGCGAACGACACCGCCGGGCCGCCGGTGCGGCCCGGTGCCGGCTCAGCACCCTCGGGGTGCACGTGCAGATATGCCAGGTCACCTTCACGCAGCGCGACGAGGTGCCCGTATGCCCCGAGGTAGGGCTGCAGTGTCGTCACCGGCTTGCCGTCGCGGGTGACCTTCGCTGCGACCTGCTTCGAGACGCCCGCGGTGAGCGAACCGTCGAGATCCACGGTGTACCCGGCAATCTCATCCGAGGTGCGTGTGGTCAATGGGGGCGACGGGGCCAACTCGCCGGCCACGTCGACCGTGCGGGTGAGTGTGAGTTTGGCGCTCCCTTCCTGGGCAGGCTGGAAATCCGCGAACACCCGGTAGGTCCCGGCGGCCTTCCACATCCAGGGCATCGACCATATGCCGGTTGCTTGATCCAGGACCGGGTGTACGTGCGCAAAATGCTGACCATCGGAGCGGACGAGGATGAGATGCAGCTGCTTGTCGTGCACCGTCGCGTAATCCAGCAGCGGCGTGCCGCTGGGACCCGCAATGGTGAAGCTCAACGTGGCCCGATCGTTGGGGGCGACGGGTGCCCGTACCGCGCTGAGCGCGTATCCGCCCTGGGCGAGCGACAACCCCGGCGGATCAGCGGACAGCGGTGATACCGGCACCGCCTGCTCGGTCGGCATGCTGTGGTCAGCGGCCGGCTCAGCGCCAACGTGCTGAGAAGGGGTCACCGCGACGTCGGGGACCACCGCGGCGCCAGTGACGTACGCAGCCGTGAACGCCACCGCCAGTCCCGCACCGAACGCGGCCAACCGTCCCGCGGCGTTCATACGACCCGCACCGCCGAATAGCCGGCCTCGTCGACCGCATGCAGGATCTGGGAGTCATCGACGAGACCGCTGGAGGTCACGATCAAAGTGCCGGTCGTGGCGCTGACCTCGACGTCTTCAACACCGGCGACCTCGCTGACTTCTTCCCGCACCGACAGCTCGCAGTGCCCGCAGGTCATTCCCGTGACGGCGTACGTGATCGTGCTCATGCCGAACTCCCATCTTCACCGTGAGCGATACCCCTACCGGGTATGCGTACGCCAATGTATACCCCCAGAGGGTATGTTGCAAGGATGGCTCGTCGGGGTCGAGGTATCCCCGACAAGGCAGACATAGGGAGAGGCAGTTGGTGATGCGAACGTTGCACGTCGGGGATGACGGCTGGCCGCTCATGGGCGAGGTCGTCGGCCGCGGCGAGCTGATCATCATGTTGCACGGCGGTGGGCCCGATCACCACAGCATGCGGCCGCTTGCCGACCGACTTGCCGGTCGTTATCGCGTTGCGCTGCCGGATATTCGAGGATATGGAGCATCGCGTTGTCCCGACCCGACGTTGCACCGCTGGGATCAGTACGTCACCGACACCCTCGCGGTCACCCACGCGCTCGACGCCACGTCCGCCCACCTTGTCGGCGCGGGCCTGGGCGGCACGATCGCCCTGCGGACATGCCTCCAACATCCCCAGATCGCCCGGTCAGCTGTCATCATCAGCGCTGAAGCTATCGAAGACGACGCCGACAAGGCCGCAGATGTAGAGCTGATGGACCGCTTCGCCGAGCGCGCCCGCTCCCGCGGCTTACAGGCCGCCTGGGAGCTGTTCATTCCTCACCTTGCGCCGCTCATAGCGAGCCTCGTCACCGAGGCCATTCCGCGCGCTGACGCCTACAGCGCCGCTGCCGCGGCGGCAATCGGTCACGACCGCGCCTTCGCGACAGTCGAGCAACTCCGGCGCATCGACACCCCGACGCTCATCATCGCCGGCGATGACGCACGTCACCCCACGCACCTCGCGCGAACCCTTGCCGACGTCCTTCCGCGCGGCACACTGGCCAAGGCCACCATGTCCAACCTGCTGGTCAACGCTGATGACATGGCGCGCGCCTTCGCCCCAGTGATCGGAGAGTTCTTCGCCACCGTGTCGGACCGCGATGCGCAGGACGATCTGCACTAGTGGCGCAGCTCCTCCGGGATTACCGGGGTGGAGCCAGAGGTCCGCGGCTATCAGCCGCAGCAGGATTTTCCCTTGTCGGCCTTGGCAGGTCGGTGCCCGCCGGCGATTTGGGCCATCACGCACAGGGCGAGGCACTTGGCGATCGCCCGGGTGGTTGAGCTCTCCACGAGCTGGCGGAATTTCTCTGATGCCGTCACGAGCGTTAAGCCTTCCCAAACAACGAGATGCCCCCGGGGTACCCCCGCAAGGTACCCCGCACAACGTTGGCCTCATCCGTTGTTACGCGCCAACGAGTGCTTTCAGCGTCTCGATCATCGAGAGCACGATCGGCGGGGCGAGTGCGCTGAAGACAGTGCGGGACGGGAACTGGTCAATCCATGACACGGGCCCATCGCCGCCGCTGGCAGGCCATGCCCGCCCGCGTCTGACCCATCGCCCTGTCATTGCTGGTAACCCGGCAAATACACCTATGGACGATCGTTAGCATCGTTTGGTGGCAATGAATCGGGCGGGCGGTGATACCACGGGCGCACCGCGCTGGGGCGGGGCCGCGCTGCTGCGCCCAGGGGTGTTGGCGTTCACCGGATCGATCGGTACCACTGATGTACACGCCCATCACGCCGTCCAAATCATGACGGCCACTACACCTTTCACGGTGCGCGACGAGCACGGCAACGGGCATCGCGGCACGAAGGTGATCGTGCCCGCCGATGCGCCGCACCGGATCGAGTTCGGCGCGCAGGAGGGCACGGTGGTGTTCTTGGAACCGGAGTCCGTGCCGGGGCAGTCGGCACATCTGCGCGCGGCCCGTTCCGGCTGGACTGTTGCTCCCGTGTTGACGCCGACGCGTCGACGCGCGCTGGCCGCCGTGGTGGACGAGCTGGTCGAGCACCTCGCACCCGTCTTGACCGGAGACGAAGCGAGCCCGCGCCATCCCGCCGTTGATGACGCGCTGCGCCGCCTGCCCAGTCTTGTGGCCGCAGGCCCTGTCAGCGGTACCGATCTCGCTGCCCAAGTAGGCCTGTCGGTGAGCCGACTAACGCATCTGTTCACTGATCAGGTCGGCATCCCGCTACGCCGCTACGTGCTGTGGTCGCGGTTGCGGCTCGCGGTCATGCGGGTGCAGGCCGGCGATGATCTGACCGGCGCCGCGCACGGTGCGGGGTTCGCCGATAGTGCTCATCTGACCCGCACAACCCGGGAGATGTTCGGCCTGCCGCCCTCGGTGCTGAGCCGGCACGTGTCCTGGGACCTCGAAGCCGTCCTTTAGCCGGATCATTCAAGCGCCGCCGCATCGGTAACCGCGACGATTCAATGCATGAGCGCGACCTCTCCGACATCGACCTCGGCTACCGCAGCACAGGCGGTGGCCCGCTACGGCTACGTGCCGTTCATGCTGATCGGCCTCAACGGCGCCGGCATCGCCATCACCGCCGGCGGCGCCCCAAAGTACTGGCTGCTGGTCATCCTGGCGGTCGCGATCGCGACGACGTTCCTGGTGGAGCGGATCATTCCGTATGACGCCGCGTGGAACCGTGACCGGGCCGACAGCACGCGCGACCGCATCCACGTCGCGGTCAACGAAACTCTCATCCTGGCCAGCGTGGCCGCCATCCCGCTGCTGGCCGAGATGGTGCCCACACCCCAGCTGTGGCCACACAGCTGGCCATTCATCGCACAGGTCCTCGCCGCGATCCTGGTCGCGGACCTCGGCATCACCGTCGTACATCTGGCCAGCCACAAGATCGGCGTGCTATGGCGTTTTCACGCAGTGCACCACAGCATCACCCGGTTCTACGGGCTCAACGGCTTAATGAAACACCCCCTGCACCAAACCGTTGAGATGGCCGCCGGTGTCGCACCGCTGATCCTGATCGGACTGCTCGTCGACGTGGCCTCCGTACTGGCGCTGGCGGTGGCAATCCAGCTGCTGCTGCAGCACTCCAACGCCGACTACCGCATCGGCCCCGCCAAGTACGTCTTGGCCCTCAACGAAGGCCACCGCTTCCACCACCTCAAATGGGCCGGCATCGGCGACGTCAACTTCGGCCTGTTCACCCTGGTATGGGACCACCTGATGCGCACCTACAACTACGACTCCACCCGGCGGTTCGACTCCACCCAGCTCGGCATGGCCGCCAAACCCGACTACCCCACCAGCTATCTGCGGCAGATGATCTACCCGTTCACCCACGCCGGAGGCTGCGCCCCCAAGACCGCGACCACGACGGCCGACGGCAACGCGCCGATACCGCCATCCGACCAAGTCTCAAACTGTCTGTAGCCGTCGGGCCCCACGCATTCAACGGTGCAGCGTCGCTCGACCTGGCGGCCGCCGTCCTCGCCGCGGTCCACCGCAACGACAGCCGGCCCCACCACTTCAGCTGGGACGCGCCCCCGAATCTCGCGGTTCCGCAAACGCTCGGAGCCAGCTCTTAGCGCCGCCTTTATCGAATCTTCATCGAAGGACTAACAAAGCCAAACGACTCATGACCACACTCGAAGGCATACCCGTGAACGGTGCACCGTCGCCCGCGACCGGCCCTCGCGACGCACCAGGCGGTGCCCCGCCCCGTCAGCCGATGACGACAACCCGATACGGAGAGCCCCACTCATGCCGCAGACAGGCTGCCCCCCAGCGTTTCGAGCGACGACGCACTGGCTGCGCACGACCGTCCTCGCGGTGGCGGTGCTGCTGATCGCGACCGCCTGCACCTCGTCCCCGACAGCGGCGCCCACTCCCGACGTCATCACCGACAAGGGCACGCCCTACGCAGACTTGCTCGTACCAAAACTCGAAGCGTCCGTAACTGATGGTGCCATCGGCGTCGCCGTCGATGCCCCCGTGACGGTCACCGCCGGCGACGGTGTCCTCGGCCAAGTGTCGCTTACCAACGAGGCGGGCAAACTTGTCGACGGGCAACTGAGCCCCGACGGCGTTACCTGGTCATCGGCGGAACCGCTGGGCTACAACAAGCAGTACACCCTGCAGGCCCACGCACAAGGGCTTGGCGGAACGACAAGCACCAGCGCAACATTCGAAACCCATTCCCCCGAAAACCTGACGATGCCCTACGTCTTGCCCAATGACGGCGAAACGGTGGGCGTGGGTCAACCCATTGCGATTCGCTTTGACGAGAACATCACGAACCGGGCTGCGGCGCAGCAGGCGATCACCGTGACCACGAAACCCCCGGTTGAGGGCGCCTTCTACTGGCTCAGCAACCGTGAAGTCCGCTGGCGCCCCGCCGAATACTGGGAGCCCGGCACCAGCGTGGAAGTTGCGGTCAAGGCTTACGGGGTCGACTTCGGCGACGGGCTCTTCGGCCAAGATGACGTCACCACGCGCTTCACCATCGGCGATCAAATCATCGCCACCGCCGACGACGCCACCAAGACGATGACCGTGCGGCGCAACGGCGACGTCGTCAAAACCATGCCCATCTCCATGGGCAAAGCCAAGACACCCACCGACAACGGCGCTTACATCATCGGCGACCGCTACTCATTCCTGGTGATGGATTCGTCCACCTACGGAGTCCCCGTCAACTCTCCCGACGGGTACCGCACCGAAGTCGAGTGGGCCACGCAAATGTCCTACAGCGGCATCTACGTGCACTCTGCCCCATGGTCGGTAGGTAGCCAAGGCATCGCCAACGTCAGCCACGGATGCCTCAACGTCAATCCAGCAAATGCCCGCTGGTTCTACGACAACACCCGACGCGGCGACATCGTAGAAGTTATCAACACGACCGGCCCCACCCTGTCAGGAACCGACGGCCTTGGCGACTGGAACATCCCCTGGGAGCAGTGGAAGGCCGGAAACGCCAACCTCTAAGCAGCGGAGGAGCTCGACATTCGAGCCGACATGGCGCCGGTGCCGGGTATCAGTGAAACCCCTTTCTCTGCAGCGCATCGGGGTCACTTGTTAGACGCTGCTGCCGTCCGGGCAGTTGCTGGCGTGGCTGGAGCCCATCGATCCCCGATGAATCATCGCGGCGCTACGCCGACGAGGGTTCATATGACCGCTCCAGGGCAGTTGCTGCTCGACGACGGCCCATAGAACTCTTTCTCCGAGACACGCGCATTTGCGCCAATCCGCACACCATTCACGCACGTCTTCCAGGCCGCGAAACGGTTTCCTGTCCAGCGCCTTCCGCGTTCAATGTGAACGGCCGCAGCGAATTTCACCGTTGTAATTATGTGGCTGCTGTTACTGGTGGGGCTTTTGTGAGTTACGCTTTCCTACGTAGGAGCTACGTATTTTGGTGCTGCGCCGTACGTATGCGTTTCAGCCCGCTATTGGTGCGCGTAGTAGGACACCGCGCGGCGCACCGAGGAGAAGACATGGAATCGAACATCCGGAGCAGGAGTGCGGCAATTGCCGGCGCTGACCGCTCTACTCGGGCAAACGGCGTAGCGGGACGCGTTCGACGCCTCCCCGGTGTCATCAGCATCGTCGTCTTGCTCTTTTTCGCGTGTGCACCGGTCGCGTCGGCCCAACCTGCTGCCGGTCCGTGGGACCCGCTGCTTCCCAAGGTGGCGAGCGCAGGCGCGCCCGGTGATCCGGTTGCCATCGCGAACGCCTCTCTTCAGGCAACGGCCATGGCGACGCAGACGGCCATGAGTATGGGTCGCAAATTTCTCAGCAGCCTGGGAATCGTCAGTCCCGCCGCGGATCCGTCGACGAGCGTGCGCGGAAACCGGGTCAATGGTGCGCAAGCGATCGAGTACGTAATTCGCAGGGCAGGAACACAAATCGGCGTTCCCTACTCATGGGGTGGCGGAAGCCTCACCGGTCCCAGCCGCGGCGTCGACCAGGGGGCAGGCACTGTGGGCTTTGACTGTTCGGGCCTGACACGGTTCGCGTTCGCCGGCGTCGGAGTGCTGCTCCCGCGATGGTCCGGTGACCAGTACAACGCCGGCCGCAAGGTGCCACCCTCCCAAGCGAAGCGGGGCGATCTCCTATTTTGGGGCCCGGGTGGGAGCCAGCACGAAGCTATCTATCTGGGCGGCGGGCAGATGCTCGAGGCGCAGCAGACCGGCGTGCCAATCAAGATCTCCCCAGTGCGCACGTCAGGGATGACGCCCTACGTCGTTCGCATCATCGAAAGCTAAGCCCTCGCCGGAATCTGTCACCAGCTGCATCACTGCGGCGCACCAGGCACTCGCTGCCCCCACTTAGCCGGTGAGACAGTAACCGGTCCCGCGCACCGTACGCAGATACCGCGGTGAGTGTGGGTCCTCACCCAGCTTGCGCCGAAGATTGCCCACGTGCACCCCCAGCGTGGACCGGCTACCGTCGGAGGCATCCCCCCACAGGCTCAGCTGCAGTTGACGACACGTCACCGGTTCACCCGGACTCTCTGCCAGCGTGCACAAGATCTCGAACTCCGTGCGGGTAAGTGGCAGCGCCTCGCCGCGCAGAGACACCCGGCGTGCGACCACATCGATAAGGAGATCTCCGAATTCCCAGCGATGCATCACGTCGCCGTAGTCGCCGCCGACACCGCAGCGCCTCAGCGCCAGCCGAATTCGCACGTTCAGCGCCGCGATGTCGCCCACACAGACGCCCCCGGTACTCGCGAGCAGCGGCGCAATATCGCCGTCGCTGAGAGCGACCACGCCGACCTGCGTTTCCTGACGAATGCGGTCAAGCAGGGCCGTGCCTCGGCCCTGCGCGCCCACGCACACCACAACCACATCGGGATCACCCTCGTACAGACCTATGCTCGCGGCACGCGGCGAGTAGGCCACCTCCACCGCGAAATCGTCGGCACGAAGGTGTCGCGCCACGGTGGCCGCATAGACGCGTCGCGGCTCAACGAGGAGCACACGGATGCGGCCGGCGGCCGCCACTGGCGGTACGGAACCAGCGACAACACGGTGCGACTCGATCGTCGTGGCATTCTCCTAGCCGTTCAAGAAAACAAACGTGCGCTCACGCATCCCTCACCGCGGCGCCCACCAGACAGCCTACCGCCATCTACGTAGTTACTACGTAGATGACGCGCCGAGTAGTAAGTTCAGCGCCGGGTCGCGTCATCAACGGCCTTCGGCGTTGATCCCAGTCGTCCTCGCTGATCCAGGCGGTACAGCGCAGCCGCCGACAGCAATCCGATGACTGTCAACAACACCCACAGGAGTTCGGGCTGCCCAAGCTCTCTGGCGAGCTGCATCAACGACCCTGTTGCCAGGTTGCCGACCAGGATGCCGACGCCGACGATCGTGTTGTAAAAGCCGTAATGCGTTCCGACGAGCCGATTATCGGCCAGGGACACGACGGTATCCATTTCGAACGGGAACACCGCAGCCGAGCCGACCGCCAGCACGGCCGTCGCGATCAGCAGCGCCGTGGCCGCAGCGACACGGCCGGCTCGCTCGTCATCGGGCAACACGATCAGCGGCAGGAACGACAACGCCAGGATCAGCATACCGATAGCCAGCGAGCGCCCCGAACCCCAACGCCGCCCGAACCAGCGTGTGATGCGCATCTGTCCAAGCACCGCCACCACTCCGGAGACCACGAAAATCATCGCTGTGACCACCGAGTCGTTCTGCGGAAACAGGTACCGCGCCTGCAGCGGCATCGCGAGGTATACCTGAAACGACAGCACATAGGACCCGATCATCGCCACGGCGAACAGCAGGAACGAACGATTGGCCGCAACCGCCCGCCAATCCTGCAGCACCGAAGTCTTTTCCGGTGTCGGCGCCACTGCGCGCTGCGGCAGTGCGAACAGCTGCGCCACCGTCAGCACCGCGAAGACCAGGGCCGCGGCAGCCGCAGTCATCTTGAAGTCGACAAACATCAACGCCAAGCCCACCAGCGGCCCGGCGAGGATGCCGGCCTGATAGAACACGTTGAACAGCGCGAACGCTTCCAGCCGTCGTGGACCCGCGTCGGCGGCCAAGTACGCACGCACAGCAGGGTTGAAGAGGGCACCGGCGAAACCCGTTGCCGCCGAGGCGACCAACACCGCCGGTAGCGAGTCGGCGAACACCAGAAGCCCGAATCCTGCCGTGCGCAGCACGCATCCACTCACGATGAGGGGCTTGAAGCCCAGGCGATCGGCCAACGTGCCGCCAATGATGAACATGCCCTGCTGGGAGAAGTTGCGCACCCCGAGAACGAGCCCGATAGCCCATGCCGCCAAACCCAGGGGCCCAGCCAGGTAGCCGGCCAGATACGGCATGAGCATGTAGAACCCGAGGTTGATCCCAAACTGGTTGATCATCAGCATGCGGCTCGGCCAGCCGAAACTGCCGAACCCGGACAGCAGTGTCATCGTGGCACCACCTGCGTGGGGTCGACGACTACGGGGCACCGCGTCCAGGCCGTAACCGCGTGTCGCAGCGGGTGGTCGATGGTGGCCGGTTCGTTCGGCGGCGCCTTATCCAAAAGACCGTGGGTGCGGCAGTAATCGTCGTTATAGATGGTGTCGAAATAGCGCTGTGGACCGTCGGGGAAGATCGCGGCGACCGTGGTGCCCGGGTCGCCGCAACGCGCAGCCCACCCCGCCACCACCGCGACCGCGCCGACGCTCCACCCTCCACTGGCATAGTGGGTGGCCGCCAAAGTTCGACAGGCCCATACCGCATCCGCCGGCGCGACCCAGTGCACCTCGTTGAAGGCCGCGTAGTCGACGTTGCCGGGGTAGATGCTTGAGCCGAGGCCGCGCATCAGCCGGGTCGTCGCGGGTTGCCCGAAGATGGTAGAGCCCACCGTGTCGACGCCGATCAACCGCAGGCCGGGATTATATTCCCGCAGGACCCGTGCCACCCCTGCCGAGTGTCCCCCGGTACCGACCGAACACACCAACACATCGACAGACCCGAGCTGCTCAATCAGTTCCATCGCCAACCCGCGGTAGGCCTCCACATTGTCCGGATTGTTGTACTGGTCGGGATGCCACGCCTGCGGATCAGTGCACACAATCTCATGAACGCGTTCGGTACGGGCCTGTTGCCAGCCGCCGCGCGGGTGAGGCTCAGTGACCAATTCGATCTGCGCGCCGAACGCGGCGAGCATGTGCTGGATGATCGGCTCCATGCCGGGGTCGGTGACCAAGGTGACGGGGTGACCGTACACAGTTCCAGCGAGCGCAAGTCCCAATCCTAGAGTGCCGCTGGTCGACTCGACGATACGGGCGCCCGGCACGAGCTTCCCTCGAGAGCGTGCACGTTCGACCATGTGCAGTGCGGGCCGGTCTTTCATGCCGCCAGGATTGAAGCCTTCGAGTTTGGCCCAGAAGCCGTGCTCTGCGGCGGTGAACGGCGCGCCGATCCTCAAGACGGGCGTCTGCCCGACCATCGTGGCCGGCCGCTCATAGCGGCCCAGCCGCAGTTGCTCGAATCGGTCTGTGTCCTGGGCATGGTGGATCGAAAGGGCGTAATTCATATCGTGGATGTCGCTTCTGTTTGACGGCGCGACTGGTCGCGCAGCTGCTAATCATGGGCAGCGGTCACCGGCCTCGGTTCACGACACGAGGCCTGACGCTGGCCTGTCAGCGACGCGCGATGCAGAGCCGGACGAGCACGTCTCGGCCGGTCTGTACGACGGGTGAGCGCGGTGGGCCGCGGATAGGTGTCAGCGGCGCGTAACGCCATAACGCCGGCAGCACAGCCAAGGCGCTGACTAAGGCCAAGGCGATCAGCGTGACCGTTCCTCGCGGCAGGACAGCCTCGGCGAAAGATTCCGGCGACGGCGCGATGCCACCCTGGGAGATGTGCGGATGATCAAGCTGGACGGCCACCGGCGCGCCCACCGCACTCGCAAGGGGGTGGGGTCCATGGGCCGGCGCAGCCTCGATTCCCGGCAGCGCCCATTCCGCAGCCACGATGACGATCCAGAACGCGAGCAATGCAGCGACGACTGCGCGTCGGCGCTGCGGGGAATTCGCGTCGATGTACCTCACGATGTTGCCGACTGTAGCAGCGGATCGCTGACCCTAGGGCCGTCGGTTGACTTGACGTCGTGTCGTGACCTGCCCGCGACCGCCATCTCCGGCGACCCGTGCGAAACGGCCAACGCACTCACCGCATTCGCCCGATAGCATTGCTGTACGGCTCATTTCGACGCCGTGCGTGCGATCAATCCATCTCGGCGAGCCATCTTTTGCACTGGTCATCTACGGTTTGACTCCGTAGATAATTTCCGCTCTGGACGTAGGCGCCAGGTAGTCAGACGAGCCTTTGCTGGATAGGCCAACAGCCGACACCGAAACGTCCCTCGTCCTGTGGAATGCGCCTCGGCGGCGACGGCCCGGAAGCTGGGTAGCGCCTAGTGGTGGCAGAGCACCTGGATGAATGCCGGAGTGGCGAGCATGGTGGCGATGGCGACAGAAAGGAGAGCGCGGTGACGCCACCGCACGTGCCGACGCGTCGGGGTGACCAGCCGCTCGGCTCGGGTGATGACCGCCGTTGCCGCCGCGGCCAAACCTTCGGCGACAGGAGGTCGGTGACCGGCGAGTGCAAGCAACCCGGTGAGTAAAGGACGAGTGCCGACGCGACGAGCAGCGGTGTCGTCAGCGCACATCTCTAGTAGTTCCGCCACAGCCTGATGCGCGCCCGCGAACAGGGGAAGGTGGGGCAAGGTGGCTGCGAGGGCACGCAACACCATCAGAATGTGGTGATGATGCCCCGATAGGTGCGCATGCTCATGCGCCAGAACCGCTTTCAATTGCGCTCGGTCCAACGATTTCACGGCCGCCGAGGTGACGACGATGGCGTGGGGGCGGCCGATGACACAGTAGGCGGCGGGAAGGTCCGCCTCGACGACAACGACGTGGGGATGGTCAGTAGGCCGACCAACGATCCGCGCGGCGTGTGCGTGCTCATGACTTCGCGTGCGCAGTCTGGCCAAGCAGCGTCCCAGTCGCAGCGCCACCACCGCCGAGGTCAGTAACCCCCCGCCGATGAGAGCGATAGACCCGAGGCGTCCCGCCAGCGGCGTGTGATCAGAGAACCCGAACAATTCCAGACAGAGGGTCACAACCGAGCCATTAAGGACGCTGCTCGACGTCGCGTCGACCACCAGCACCACTGCCGCCAGCCACGCCACAAGCACGGCGGCCACCGTGGCCAACCACGCGGCCACACCCATGGACGGGCTCACCCCACCACCAGTAAGGCGCCGCAGTACCGGCGGAGCAAGCCAGGCCAACACCGCGCCGTAGAGGACCAGCCACAACGCAGTCGTCATGATCGCCGACCCTTTCGCAACGCCGCCTTCAGCTGCGCCGACTGCTCTGTACTCATCTGCTCGACAAAAAAAGCCAGCACAGTATTGGTGTCGCCGCCGGAGTCGAATGCAGCTTTCATCAGACGCGCTGACCGCTCCTCACGACTCATCGCCGCCCGGTACACATAGGCTTTGCCGTTGCGCTGCCGTGTGAGCCACCGCTTGCGATACAGGTTGTCCATGGTCGACAACACGGTGGTGTACGCGATGGGTCGCTGCTGGGACAAGTCCTCGAATACGTCACGCACGGTGATCGGCTCCTGGTGATCCCACACCCAGTCCATGATCACCGCTTCGAGATCGCCGAATCCTCGCTGTTCCATCCGCCGCAACTCCTGCTCGCTCTGACGAGGTGGCCGGTGCGCACAGCGCGGCACCCTGCAGCCTCCCAATGTAGCCGCCAACAGCCCAAATGCAGGGGACCTCACCGCGGCTGCGCCACCGATGTTGATTCGCGAAGGCGCGCGCCCATGAAATCCGGTCCAAGGCAGCGGCCCCTCGGGCCCACGAGCACATGCTGCCGTCCGGTCAGGTGTTACCGAGTTGAGACTGTGACAGGCGTTTCTCCTGATGCTGCAGTGATGTACGTTCCAACTACGTACTAAGCGACTACGTAGTTACAGCGCTCATAGGCCGTTGCACATGACACCTCGGCGCACTGCCCCCGACCGACTCGCGGTCACCGGCAGCCACCCCACAGGAGAATTGATGCGGCGCCTCACTTCACTTCTCACCATCGGGGTGATTTTTGCGGTGCTGGTGCTTCACACCTCGGGCATCGCAACGGCCGGTCACGGAAGCGAACCTGACGGTGAGAGCGAAACGGTCGCAGGACTTGTCGCTGCCGTTGCCGAAGCCAACCAGCAGGTCGCCGATATCGGCGCGGACATCCAACACAAGCAGGAGAGCGTCAATCGGGCCCTGGTTGAGCTTGCCACCGCCCGCGAGGCGGTCGCCGAGGCGCACCGCACACTCGGCGACAGCGAGAAAGCGCTGGCCGACAGCCAGACCGCCATCGACGCCACGCAGCAGCGGTTCGACGATTTCGCCGCCTCGACCTACATGAACGGTCCCTCTCGCGCGCTGCCGCTGGCAAGCAGCCCTGAAGACATCCTCTCGGCAGCCTCGACGCAGCAGACCTATCTCCTTGCCTTCGGCAGGGTCAAAGACGATCTCCGCCGAAGCCAGACTGAACGCGCCAACCGACTCTCGGCCGCCAAGCAGGCCCGCCTGGACGCCGACGCAGCAGCGGCCGAGGCGCAACGTCGCCAGGACTCCGCAGTCACCGAACTCGTTGGCGCGCAACGCGCATTCGCCGATCAACAGTCCGACCTGACCCGGTTGGCCACCGAACGCGACTCCGCACAAACCCGACTCACTGCTGCCCGACCGGTTACAGCTACCACGCACCAGCCCACGGCCGCGCAACCCGGCGCCGCAGTGCCGCCGAGCGGCCAATGGGACCGCTCCAGCACGGCACCGGCAGACAGCTCGGGCGCCGGCCAGTGGGACACCACACTGCCGATGGTGCCCAGCGCCAATGTGGCCGGCGACCCGATAGCCATCATCAACGCCGTCCTCAAAATCATGGCGACCTCGCTGCAACTCACCGCCGACATGGGCCGAAACTTCCTCGTCAAACTGGGCATCCTCTCCCCGGCGACCGCCGCCGCAGATCCCGGCATCACCAACGGACGCATCCCCCGCCTGTACGGTCGCCAGGCCTCTGAATTCGTGATCCGACGAGCCATGTCGCAACTCGGTGTTCCTTACTCGTGGGGCGGTGGCAACGCCAACGGGCCCGCTCGGGGAATCGATCAGGGAGCCAACACCGTCGGCTTCGACTGTTCCGGCCTCATGCTCTACGCCTTCGCCGGCGTGGGCATCAAACTCGACCACTATTCCGGCTCTCAGTACAACGCCGGCCGCAAAGTTCCGTCATCGCAGATGCAGCGCGGTGATCTCATCTTCTACGGCCCCAACGCCAGCCAGCACGAAGCCATGTACCTCGGCGACGGCATGATGCTCGAAGCCCCCTACACCGGGTCAGTGGTCAAAATCTCCCCCGTACGCAGCTCCGGCATGACGCCCTACGTCACGCGCTTGATCGAATACTGACACCTCGCGGCGAGCGCTACCTCGGCCGCATCGCAGACCAGTCAGTCCGCTCCGGTGTGGCCGCTGCGCATAGGCTCCTGCAGTGCCTCCCGCCGCCCGCTGCGGCACGGCCGCCCAGAAGCGTGAAACAGGGCCGTCGCGCCCGCGATGGCGGCGGCCCACAGCACGACGATGACGGCGCACAAGATCAGCCACGTTTGCCACCCGAGACTGTTCGGGCAGACGTCCATCAGCAAGCGCATGTCAGGCCCTCCTTCGTACTGAGCGTCTCCCGGCCGCAGGACGCAATCGGTATGAGTCTCGTAAAGATCTGCTGAAGATCGCGCCGCTCCGGCAGTCGCGCGCCGCCGCGGCCGCATCAACGGGCACCATGTGGGATATGGATAACCACCCGGGTACACCGCCTGAGCAGGCGAAGGGATACCGCGCGCTGGTCGTCGACGACGAGCTGCCCCTGGCTGAAGTGGTGGCCAGCTACCTGGAACGCGAGCAGTTCGAGGTGGTCGTGGCCGGTAACGGTGTCGACGCGATTGCCGTCGCGCGCGACCTCGATCCCGATGTCGTCATCCTGGACATCGGTCTGCCCGGCATCGATGGATTGGAAGTCTGCAGGCAGTTGCGCACGTTCTCCGACGCCTACGTCGTCATGCTCACCGCTCGCGATACCGAGATCGACACAGTCCTGGGTCTCACTGTCGGCGCCGACGACTACATCACCAAACCTTTCAGTCCGCGCGAGCTGGTGGCCCGCATTCGGGCCATGTTGCGTCGGCCCCGCGTCTTGCAATCAGCTACCGCACCCGCCGAAATCGCCGCGGCCCCACCGCGTCGCTTCGGCGCGTTGAGCATTGACGTCGCCGCCCGTGAGGTACGCATCGACGGCGAAAAGATTCTGTTGACCCGCACG
The DNA here is from genome assembly GCF_039729195.1 of Mycobacterium sp. DL. Classification (NCBI taxonomy): domain Bacteria; kingdom Bacillati; phylum Actinomycetota; class Actinomycetes; order Mycobacteriales; family Mycobacteriaceae; genus Mycobacterium; species Mycobacterium sp. DL. The sequence continues at coordinate 1,723,256 of NZ_CP155796.1, read as the reverse complement.
GAGTTCGACATTCTCGAAGCTCTCTCTGGCCGGCCAGGCAATGTGCTGAGCCGCCGTCAACTACTTGAAATCGTGCGCGACGGACCCTGGGTCGGCAACGAGCATCTCGTCGACGTCCACATCGGCCATCTGCGGCGCAAACTGGGCGACGACGCAGCCTCTCCGCGCTACATCGCCACGGTGCGAGGTGTCGGATACCGAATGGGATCAGGACAGTGACTCCCGTGCCGGCTGCCACAGCTCGTCGACGTCGACGGCGGGGTCGCCCCGGTATCGGCATGCGGCTGCTGGCAGCCCAAGCCATTGTGTTGATCGCTGGGGCCGCGACCACCGCGGTGGTGGCCGCCGTCGTCGGCCCTCCCCTGTTCCGTGAGCATCTGCACCTCGCAGGGGTGCCGATGGACTCACCAGAGGAAGTGCATGCCGAAGAGGCCTACGGCTACGCGACAGTGATGTCCATCGGAGGCGCCCTGGCAGTGTCGGCGCTTGCCGCGCTTGCCGTCAGCTTCTACGTCAGTCGGCGGCTCCAACGGTCCATCACCGAGGTTGCCTCCGCTGCCACCGATGTCGCCCAAGGGAACTACGAGATACGGGTGTCACCGCCGGGCCTCGGCGACGACTTCGATGCGCTCTCCACCGCCTTCAATCAGATGGCTTCCCGGCTCCAAGCCGTCGACTCGACACGGCAGCGACTATTCGGAGACTTGGCGCATGAGATCCGCACACCGGTCGCGGTGCTGGAGGCCTATATCGAGGCACTCGAGGACGGGGTGCGCACTTTGACGCCGCAGACGGCGGCGATGCTGCGCGACCAAACCCGGCGGCTGGTGCGGTTCTCCGATGATGTCGCCGCCCTCGCCAAAGCCGAGGAAAGCTCAGTGTCCATGTCCTACACCACCATTGACGTCGACCGCTTGACGCGCCAATGCGTCGTCGCCACGCAGGAACGCTACGACATCAAAGGTGTTGCACTACGGTTACGCCTCCAGAAGGCGCTGCCGCCGCTATGGGCCGACGAGCAACGACTCTCCCAAGTCCTGGGCAATCTGCTACAAAATGCGCTGCGGCACACACCTTCCGGCGGCTCGGTGGAAGTCAGCTGTATCCGCGACGGCGACCGGTTGAGGATCACCGTCGCCGACACCGGTGAAGGGATCGCCCCGGAGCACCTCACCCGGGTGTTCGAGCGATTCTATCGGGCCGACAGCGCCCGCGATCGCGAGCACGGCGGCGCCGGTTTAGGGCTCGCCATCGCCAAAGCACTGGTCGAGGCCCACAGCGGAACCATTTCCGTAGCGAGTTCAGGACCCGGTGCCGGCGCAACATTCACCATCGACTTACCCACCGCTCCGATACGCGCCGACGAGTTCCCTCTTACGGCTGCCTCAACGCGGACCTAACCATCGCGCCTCCGACCTGTTACTTGTCCAGCATTCCCTGCATCGTGTCGATCTCCGCTTGCTGAGAGGACACAATGGCTCGCGCCATCTCCACCGCCGCCGGGAACTGGCCAATCTCAATCTCCTCCTGCGCCATCATGATTGCACCCTTGTGATGGGCAATCATCTGCGTCAAGAAAAGTCGGCTCGCCTCCGCGCCCTGCGCGTTCTGCAGCGCAGCCATGTCGGCTTCCGACATCATGCCGTGGCCGCCGCCCATGCCAGGCATGTCGCCCATGTCACCGCTGGGCATCTGGTGGCCGGGCATGTTGTGACCAGGCATTGCGGTGCTGGTCGGCGCAGGTGCAGGCGAGGACGACGCTCCCCACTCCTGGAGCCAGCCCTGCATCTTCTCTATCTCAGGGCCTTGTGCGTTCTTGATTTCGTTCGCTAGTGAGATGACCTCGGGATCGATGCCTTGCTTGCCGAGAAGCATGTCGCTCATCTCGATCGCCTGCTGGTGATGAGGAATCATGCCTTGAGCGAACTTCACATCTGCGTCGTTGTGGGTAGCGTCGCTGCTGGCAGCACTCGGCGACGCCGATGCTGCCGCCGAGGTGCTGCTGGTCGATGACTGAGAGTCCGACGCATTCGAACAGGCACTGATGAACAGGGCCGACGCCGCTAACGCCGCAAGACCAATTCCGTATCGCTTGTGCTGCATCGCACATCCTTTCTCATACATCCTCGTGACACCACGCGTCCACGCGGCGAGCGTTCTCGCCGCCTCGGTCCAGCCTCACGAATCCGCGTATGGGGCGGTTCGTGTTCCGATGAAGATTTGATGAAGACGCCTCACGGACCCGTCGGTACGCGCCGCGCCACGCTGGCGACACCAGCGTCGCGCCGTTGCCCTGTGCCGCCCATCTACTATTGCACTACGTAGATTGTCCGAGACCGGAAGGCGCCAGTGTGCAGCTCCGTAGATTCATCGCCGCAATTCTGATCGGAGCCCTGGCCGCGGCGTGTTCGTCGAACGCCCCCGACAGCGCTCCGCCCGCGATTGTGCCGGGCATGGTGCACATCCACGGTCTGGGCATCAATCCGTCCGATGAAACTCTCTATGTGGCAACTCATTACGGCCTCTACACGGTAGATCCCGATCAGGCGCCACAGCGAGTCGGCGATCTCGTCCAGGACTTCATGGGCTTCACCGTCACCGGCCCCGACGAATTCTTGGCCAGCGGCCACCCCGATCCGGCCGACCGTCAACAACCCCCACATCTGGGCCTTATCAAGAGCAGCGACGCCGGCCAATCCTGGGAATCCCTGTCACTGCACGGCAGCGCCGATTTCCATGCGCTCGAGTACCGCCACGGACGGGTCTACGGTCACGACAGCCAGTCGGGCACTGTGATGGTCAGCCTCGATGAGAAGTCCTGGCAGCGGCGAGCCGAAATCCCTGCCTCTGACCTCGCAGTATCACCAGTGGATGCCGATGAGATCCTCGCGACCACACGCCAAGGACTCCTCCGAAGCACCGACGGGGCGATGACGTTCAGCGCAGCCAGCGGCGCACCGGCACTGGTACTCGTCAGCTGGCCCGAGCGCGGTCCCCTGCTCGGAGCCGACCTCGAAGGACGCCTCTACACGAGCATGGACAATGGTCGAACTTGGCAGCCGCGACACACCCTGGATGACAGACCTCAGGCCCTTCTCGCCGCTGGCGACGGTCAGCTCTACATCGCCACCGATACCGCGATCTATATATCCACCGACGACGGCGCCACCGTCGATGTGCTGACCGCTGTCGAATAGGCGGCCGGTACCGAGGAACAGACGGCACCGTGAAAACGCCTTGTCCCGCTGAAACATCCGCAATGCCGGATGATAACCATGGGACCACTGACGGCGCGCCACCATCGCCTACCAGCGCAGTAGTCCGCCCACCAGTGTGCCGGTCGGTATGGGCACGGCATGGTGATGAGCCCACAGACCGGTACGCGGCCTGGGCATCTGCGACATCGACAGCTATCCCCGACGGCCCATTACTGCCGATCTTCGCGACTACCCGCAAGCTTCGCTGACTAGATCCCCGACTCGACCCTGCCCCTCGCTCACACTATCGACGAGATCCGCGGGTGGACGGCCCTCACCGCCAGGTTTTCCGCAGTTCACGCAGCGCCACCTAGTACCGCCGCACGTTATGAATCGGTGCGGAGGAGATCGGCGCGACCTTCACTGGCGTTCCAAACGTCGACGCGTGAACCATCATCCCATCACCAATGTAGATACCCGCATGAGAGACATCGGCATAAAACGTCACGATGTCGCCGGGCTGCAGGTCAGTGACGGCGACCGGTTGGCCCCCTTCTGCCAACGCCTGGCTTGAACGCGGCAAGGACTTGCCATTCTGCAGAAACGCCCATTTGATGAGTCCCGAGCAGTCGAAGGCATTCGGGCCCGTCGCGCCCCACGAGTACGGCGCCCCCACCCGCGTCAACGCTGCCTGCACCACCGTGGCGCCCTCGCCGCTGGATGGATACGGCGCCTCACCCGCCGCCGGCAGATCGGGCATCGCGACGATCGCGGGGTCGTCGGGATTCGGCGCGCCAGGAACGGGTGGTGGCGGCCCGGGGTCAGCGAGTATCGCGCGCTGATCCGGTGTTAACACCGCGAACTGGGCCTGGACTGCCGTTATCTGGACGCGCAAATCGCTTCGCTTGGCTTGCAACTCAGCGCGGACCTTCGTTGCCTGATCAGCGGCTAGGCGAGCCTGGGCGGCGGAATCTGCGGATCTCTCCGCGGCTTGGGCAGCCCGTTGGCTAGCCGACTTGAAGGCCGCCATGTCTGCGGCCATTTGCGTTGACATCGTTTTCTGGATCGACAATTGGTCGATCAAGTCCTGGGGTGAGGACGCAATGAGAGCCGCCGTGAGCTCGTCAGTGGTGCCCCCCATGTATGCGGCCACCGCCACCTTGTCTACCGCTGCCTGGTACTTCACCAGTTCGGCATTGGCCACCTCAACGGCCGACCTGTCGATGGCGTTCTTTTTTTCCGCATCCGCCAGCAAGGCGAGTTTGGCGTCCAAGTCGATCTGTGCGGTGTGCATCGCCTCGGTCGTCTGCTCCGCCTGGCGGGACAGTTCGCTCATGCGGGCCAGCGCGTCCGATGCCGGGTCGGCGTTGACGTCGCTGACGACCGCGACACACAGCAAGGTCGCAACAGCGACGGCGCCGACAAGCGACCGTACCAGTGAACGGAAGATCCGCCGGATCGGCTCAGGGACCACGACGTCGGATCTCCTTATCGTTGCGCAGGAACCAAGTACGGTCTCGGTACGTAGATAACGGTTAGGTTACGGACGCACGCGGCCGTTGTCCACACGGAGCGATTGTCGCGCCGCAGGTACGCCGAATCGATCGATCTACGGCCTACGTACGTAGATAGTAGATTGAACGTACTCGTCGTGATTCTCAGGTTGCGCGGCGGAAGGATTTAGGTCAGGAGACGGTTATGGATCGGCGGCAACTGCGCAAACTGGGAGCGATGCTGGCCGCGACTGGCCTTGCCGGCGCACTGCTGAGCATGGGCCCCGCCACGGCGGAGCCGATCCCCGGACCGCCAGCGCCGATCGATCCGATGTCGATGCCAGAGCCGCCGCCAGAACCGTTCGCCCTCCCCCCCGGCCCGATCCAGGTTCCGCTAGGCGATCCTGCACAGCCCGCGCCGTCCTCCGGGCCCACACCGCCTGGGCAGAACGCTGCACCCTACGTGGGTCAACCGGTGTTCGCGCCCCCGACGTTCAATCCCATCAATGGCTCGATGGTTGGGGTGGCCAAGCCGATCATCATCAACTTCCGACGGCCGATCGCCGACCGCGCCATGGCGGAGCAAGCGGTTCACATCTCCTCCAACCCGCCGGTACCCGGCAAGTTCTACTGGATGGGTGACACCCAGCTTCGGTGGCGACCCATCGACTTCTGGCCTGCCAACGCAACGGTGAACATTGATGCCGGCGGGACCAAGTCGAGCTTCCGGACCGGCGATGCGCTCGTCGCAACCATCGATGACAGCACCCACCAGATGGAGATCATGCGTAACGGCAAGCTGGAGAAGACCTTTCCCGTCTCTCTCGGCAAGGAGGGTTACGAAACCCCCAACGGTACCTATTACGTGTTGGAGAAGTTCGCAGATATCGTCATGGACTCCTCAACGTACGGTGTCCCCATCGATTCGGCGGAAGGCTACAAGCTGAAGGTGCAGGACGCAGTTCGTATCGACAACAGCGGCATATTCGTTCACAGCGCACCCTGGTCGGTCAGTGATCAAGGCAAGCGCAACGTCAGCCATGGGTGTCCAAATCTGAGTCCGGCCAACGCGCAATGGTTCTATGACAACTTCGGCAGTGGAGATCCCGTGGTCGTCAAGAACTCGGTCGGCACCTACAACCAGAACGACGGGGCCCAAGACTGGCAGATCTGACGAAGGCACCCCCGTAGGTGGTTGCAACATCTAGCGAGCCGCTCCCACCCGCCCGAGCGGGTTTGGGCCCGCCATAGAGCCTTTGGTCGAATCAAACGGGGCCTTTTGTTCTACGTAGCAAGTACGTAGTTCCATGGACATCGCCAGCGCGGAAGCGCAAGCTTGAGGGCAGCCCGAACGGAAGGACTCGCGATGAAAACTCAGTACCTACCCTGGTACGCCTTAGCCTTGGCCGCCGTTGCCGTAGCTGCGCTCGCCATCGGTGTTCCGCTGTCGACGCTGGCGCTGTTGCTCTTTGCGCTGGCGTGCCCACTGATGATGATGTTTATGATGCGCGGAATGGGAGGCGGGGGCGGTAACGACACTAACCATGACTCGACCGATACGCCGGAGCATCGCGATGCTGCGGGACGGTCATAGGACTCCGCATTACCGATCAGGAGGAGCAGGGCTTGGCCGAGCAAGCCTGCTTATGGCTACTGGAGGAGCGGGCATGAATCACACCGCCGGCGCCGAAAGTGCCGCTGGTCGAGCCCGCCGCGGCGGCAATGTTAACGGCGGAGGGTATCGAGAAGTCATCTCGCCCGCAGCATCTGGGCGCTCTCGCCCCTGGGTTCACCTGCTGGGTGGGCCGTTGGTGGTGGAATCACTCGTCCTCGCCCGCGGCAAGTCAGCCTGATGATCGCCGCGGCATGGATGTTCGGCGTCGGTGGCGCGATCCTGGTCGGGATTGGGGGGTTCTTTCTGTTGGCCCGGCCCGCCCTACTGCCCGAGGACTTGCGCTATCTCCGCCACACCGCCGGCGAGATCGACGCTGCCGTACCGAACCTGCGTGGGTGGCTACGTCTGGTGTTCATCGTCCTGGGCGGATACGCAGTGGCTACCGGGACACTCACCGTCTACCTGGCAGCCACCGACATTGCCAACGCCGAGTCGTCGGCAGTGGCGGTGCTGGCGGTCGCCGGCGCATCGTCAATTGGGGTCATGGCCGTAGTGAACTTCTTGCTGCACTCCACATTTCGGTGGCCCCTCTCCGCCGCGGCGGCATTATGGATCGCGGCTACCTTGGTGGCGGTGGTGTCTTGACCTGTGTTCGGGGGCGGTCCTGGCAGGTGCCTGCTCCGTGTACGCACCCCGGCGTCCACGCCGTAGGCCCGTTCCAACGGTTCCCGAAACACATGTGTCGGACGGCGCACATTCACGCTGAGCTTCGTCGGCCACCGAGCCGCCCGACGTCATCATGAACGACCGCCCCGTGACTTTCGAGCTGGTTCTCGACCATCTACGGAAGCAAACGTTTGCGGTGCTTTCGACGACCGACGAAGAGGGCAAACCTTACTCAGCGGGAGTCAACTACGGCGTATCCGAGCGGGGTAGCGCCATCTCTATCTTCGTCATGACCCGCCGGCACCTAAAGAAGGCGCGCAATGTCGCGCAGAATTCGCGGGTCTCGCTCGTGGTTCCGCTGACGAGGCGGCTCCTGTGGTTCCTCCCACCAGCAACCCTCCAGCTAAGCGGGCAAGCGACGATCCTGGACTGGAGTGACGATGAAGGGCGGAATACCTTCCGCAAGTTCTGGATCGGCCGCCGAATCCTCAAGGCCTACGAAGAGTCTTACGGTAACGGCGAAACGCGAATCTGCTTCCTGAAGATCACACCGGATCCTGTAATCAACACCTACATGGTCGACTCCAACATTTGGCAGCTCCGGAACCACATGGAATCAGGCGCGGCTCAAGTGATCCGCCCACGCGGGAACCCATGAGCAACGGGGCGGATCGGCTTGATGATCCTGCGCCAGGCTGAATGCGCCGCACACGGAAGCAAGTCGACGCTCCGAATTGCGCACCGTCGACGCCACATCGGGCCGACCCGATTATGCAGCTGAGGTATCCGACGCACTTCTCGTGACTTTGGTCCCTTGACAGCAAGATACCCCTTGGGGGTATATTAGGCCTGTACCCCCCGGGGGTATTGCGGAGGAGGAGTCATGGATACGACAACACCGGGGTATGCAGACTCGAAGGACGCACATCTCAAACGACTGCGCAGAATCGAGGGGCAGGTCCGCGGTCTTGCGCGCATGGTCGACGAGGACGCCTACTGCATCGATGTGCTCACCCAGATCTCTGCGGCGACCAAAGCGCTGGAGTCGGTGGCGTTGATGCTTCTCGATGAACATCTGTCCCATTGCGTCCGCGACGCAGTCCACCAGGGCGGCGACATGGCCGAGCAGAAGATCGATGAGGCCTCGGCGGCAATCGCGCGTCTCGTCCGCTCCTGAGCACAATCCGAAACCACCCATCCCGCAAGCGAAAGTAGCCAAACATGACCCGACAGCTCACCAACCTGCCCCTGATTCCATCCACCTCCTCGGGCTGCAGTTGCTGCGCACCGAGACCCTCCGACACACACCCACCGGCAACGCTCAAGGAGAACGCCATGAGCACGACCACCAACTCCTACGCCGTCACCGGCATGACCTGCAGCCACTGCGTCGCCGCGGTGAGCGCAGAATTCGGCGCCCTCGCCGGTGTCACCGACGTTCATGTCGACCTGGTTGCCGGAGGCATATCCACCGTGACGGTTTTCAGCGACACACCACTGACCACGGAGCAGGTCACCACCGCACTCGATGAGGCCGGCGACTACCGCCTATCCACCGATCAACCTCGCTAGCGCCTCGACTTTGCGATAACCCTTACCCAAAGGAACAAACATGAGCCTGCCGAATCAGGTCGTCGGTGTCGATCAACCCCACAGCATCGAGTTGTCGATCGGTGGGATGACCTGCGCATCGTGTGCCGCCCGGATCGAAAAGAAACTGAACAAGATCGATGGGGTCGAGGCCAGCGTCAACTACGCGACCGAAAAAGCCAAGGTGGCCTACCCGAACTCCGTTGATCCGGCGGTGTTGATCGCCGCGGTGGAAGCGACCGGCTACACCGCAACCGCCCCCGCGGCGCTGAACGACGCCGCCCAAGCCGCGGATTCCGGCCCGGTAGCGGGCGAGGCCGACGCCTTGCGGAGCCGATTGCTGATCTCCCTGGTTCTGACGGTGCCCGTGATCGCGATGTCGATGATCCCCGCAGTGCAATTCACCAACTGGCAATGGCTTGCGTTGACCTTGGCGTCTCCCGTCGTGGTGTGGGGTGCGCTGCCGTTTCACCGTGCAGCCTGGGCCAACGCCCGCCACCGCGCAGCCACGATGGACACCTTGATCTCGCTGGGCGTCAGCGCTGCATACCTGTGGTCATTGTGGGCGTTGTTCATCGGGCACGCCGGCATGCCGGGGATGCGGATGTCCTTCAGTCTGCTGCCCGACGCGGAATCCGCGACTGAGCACATCTACCTGGAAGTCGCCGCCGCAGTCACGGTGTTCATCCTGGCCGGCCGATACTTCGAGGCGCGGGCCAAGACACGATCCGGCGCCGCCCTGCGAGCCCTGCTCGACATGGGCGCCAAAGATGTCGCCGTCGTTCGCGACGGGACCGAAATTCGCATCCCAACAGTCGAACTCAGCGTTGGAGACGTATTTGTAGTGCGCCCGGGTGAGAAGATCGCCACCGACGGGGTCGTGACCGAGGGCGCATCGGCGGTCGACGCGTCGATGCTCACCGGGGAGTCGGTGCCCGTCGAGGTCCGCCCGGGAGACCGCGTCACCGGTGCCACCATCAACGCCGGTGGGCGATTACTGGTCCGCGCCAACCGAATCGGGGCCGACACCCAGCTCGCGCAGATGGCGCGCCTGGTGGAAGAAGCCCAGAACGGCAAGGCATCGGTACAGCGCCTGGCCGACCGGGTCTCGGCGGTCTTCGTACCCATCGTTCTGGCGCTGTCGGTGGCCACGCTGGCTGTCTGGCTGCTCACTGGACATTCGGCGACGGTCGCGTTCACCGCAGCAGTCGCCGTGCTGATCATCGCCTGCCCCTGCGCGCTCGGGTTGGCCACCCCCACAGCCCTTATGGTGGGCACCGGCCGCGGCGCCCAACTGGGCATCCTGATCAAAGGGCCGCAGGTGCTCGAGTCCACCCGCCGGGTCGACACCATCGTGCTCGACAAAACCGGCACCGTCACCACCGGCCGGATGAGCCTGATCGGGGTGCACCCCGGCGCAGGCCAGAACTCCGATGAGGTCCTCAAGTTCGCGGGGGCCTTGGAGAGCGCATCTCAACACCCAATCGCGGAGGCGATCGCCGCTTCGGCCTCCGCCGCAGGCGCCTTGCCGTCAGTCGAAGACTTCTCGAACCACAACGGCTACGGCGTCAGCGGCGTCGTCGCCGGCCATGCGGTCCTGGTTGGACGGGTCAGCTGGCTAGCCGACGACTGGTCGCTGACAGCCCCCCACGACCTCACCTCCGCCGCCGACCACGCTGAGTCTCAGGGCCACACTCCGGTATGGGTGGCCTGGGACGGGGCGGTGCGCGGCGTGATCGTCGTGGCCGACACGGTGAAGGGCACCTCCGCGGACGCCATCGGCCAGTTCCGCCGACTTGGGCTACGTCCCTTTCTGCTGACCGGCGATAATCGGCGCGCCGCACTCGCCGTCGCCGCAGAGGTCGGCATCGACCCCGACGACGTCATCGCCGAGGTCCTACCCGCCGACAAGGTCGCCACCATCAAGACCTTGCAAGCGCAGGGGCAGACCGTCGCCATGGTCGGTGACGGCGTCAACGATGCCGCCGCACTGGTACAGGCCGATCTGGGCCTGGCGATGGGCACCGGCTCCGACGTCGCCATCGAAGCATCTGACCTGACGCTGGTACGCGGTGATTTGCGCGCGGCTGCAGACGCCATTCGATTGGCCCGGTCAACGCTGAAAACCATCAAGGGAAACCTGTTCTGGGCCTTCGCCTACAACGTCGCCGCACTTCCCTTGGCGGCACTGGGCCTGCTCAATCCGCTCATCGCCGGTGCCGCAATGGCATTCAGCTCGGTCTTCGTGGTAAGCAACAGCTTGCGCCTACGCCGGTTCGAAGGCAGCGTCTCTCACGGGCAGACAGAAGACGTCCACGGTGCGATAGTGCCGCCAGCCGGCGACAAGTACCGCAGCGCCCACACCGCACCCTGACCTCAGGCTGGGCACCTCACGCTTTGCGGGTATGCCCGCGGTGCAGACTTCTCCGCCGCGGGTTTGGTGCTGGTGTCGGTTAGCGGCGAATAGCCTCACCCAGTACCGCCAACCGTTAACGGTACTGCGTTTCGTCGATCTCGCCACCTGCAAATCTCGCTGAGAGCAGCTGTTCGGCTGCGGGCCCGTCACCGCGTGACGCTTGTGGGCTGCCCGTGGTGAATCTGATCAGGGCGACGATGCCGACGATGATCAAAGCCCAGAACAACACCATCCCGACGCCCATCCCCGCGTATCCCCACCAACCCATGTCCTGGTCGTACCAAAACATCATCACCGCTCCTCCTAACACACCCGTGGCCGATTGGCCACAGTCTTGCGGTCTGCGAATCGTCCCGACAGTGAGTCGAGAGCACTGCGCTTCCAAGGCTTTTGGGCTCGCTGTGGAAATCACGCCGCCTTTCCGTTGACCATGGGATGGCGCGGCGACGCACTAGGGCGCGTAGGTCAAGGTTGTCATCATGCCGGCTTCCTGGTGATAGGTGTTGTGGCAGTGCATCATCCAGACGCCGGGGTTGTCGGCGATGAGCGCCACAGTAAGCTTTTGCATCGGCAGGACGATGATGGTGTCCTTGCGCGGGCCCGGAGTCCCGTCCGGCTTGATCACCTGAAAGGTGTGGCCATGCAGGTGCATGGGGTGCCACATCATCGTGGTGTTGCTGAACGTCAACGTCGCCTTCTGGCCCTGCCTGACAGTCAGTGGAACCGTGTCGTCGAACGGTCTGCCATTGATCATCCAGGCGTAGGACGCCATGGAACCGGAAAGCCGGGCCGACAACGCGGCCTCGGCCGTGGTGACATCCAAGACCGCCTCGGGCGCGGCAGTGAACACGTCGACGGTGCCTACCCGGCGCTGCAGCTCGGCTGGCATGAATGCCGAATCGGGTGCGGCACCCACACCGGTGGACAGTAGTGCCCGCGCGAGCGCGTTCTTTCCTTCGGCCGAGGCGACCAAAGGGAACACGCCATCACCGGCGGTGATGAGCACGTCATAGCGCTCCCCCATGCCCAGCAGCAGCGCGTCCACATCGGTTGGCGTTACAGGGAAGCCATCAGTGTGGGTGACGGTCATCCGATGCCCGGCCAGCGCGACCCGGAATGCTGTATCGGATGCGGCGTTGATGATTCTCATCCGTATCCGCTGTCCAGGGCGTGCGGTGAAGGTGGTTGGCGCCGCCGGAATACGACCGTTCGCCAAGTAGTAGGGGTAGCTGACGTCACCCGCGTCACCTCCGAGAAGTGCGCTCGTTCCCACACCTCCGACACCTGGAACTCCTGGCATTCCAGGTGTTCCGCTCATGCCCGGCATCCCTGGCATCCCGCCCGAGTGACCACCGGCCCCCCGCAGCCCTTCATAGAGCTGCTGCGGACTGGAGCTGATTCCGTCGGTCCAGTCATCGAGCACCACGATCCACTCGGCATCGTAGCGTCCCGGCTCGTCCGGATCGTCGATGATGACCGGCACATAAAGCCCGCAATCGGCGTCGAGGCCGGTGTGCGGATGGGCCCAGTAGGTACCGGGATGAGGCGCAGAGAACCGGTAGGTAAAAGTCGATGACGGGTCGATGTTCGGGGTCGCCGGCGCTGCGCCATCCATGTCGTTGCGCAGCGCGAGGCCGTGCCAGTGCACCGAAGACGGGTGGGCCAGACCGTTGGTGACGCTGATCGCCAGTTCGTCGCCGACGTTGGCGCGGATCAACGGTCCGGGAACGCTGTTGTTGTACGCAAGCGTGCGGGCGACGGGTCCGCCCAGGTCAATGTCCGCCAGCCCAGGCCTCAACACTGCGGCGACGGTGCGCCCAGTGTGGGGCCGCGCGGCTTCTGCGGCGCCGATCGGATCCGTAGCCGGGCTGGCGCTCATCGGCTTCCCGCACGCGGCCATGGCAGCGGTACCGGCAGCGAGGGTCGCCGCAAGGAAGGTGCGTCGCGTCAAAGTCGTCGAGCCAACGCTTTGACCGTTCATGGGCGTCGCCTGGATTTCGTCGTTGAGGCGCAATCTGCGGCGCTGAGGCCGCGCACCTGAGCGTCGCATTGGGCTTCGACGTCCCGGCGGCGCTGCGGTCTTTTCGACCCGACCAGTGCCGCCAGCGCGGCGATCACGGCTCCCCAGAACGCGAGCAGCATGATGATGGCCAGCAGGCAACTAGACCACCCCCAGTAGGTGCCGGCTTCGTTCCACCACGTCATCGGGGTCGCCTCCTTCACGTTCCACACTCGCGCGGTCGAGTAGCGAATAGACGGTGGTTCTATGAAGATTCGCTCAAGACCCGGGTCGCGGGCTCCTGAACCCCCTCGGGCGACACGATGAAAGCATGGACAATCCTGCGCCCACCCCCTCTGCGGGCTATCGAGCGTTGGTGGTCGCCCAGACAGGACAAGAACGCGAGACGCGGAGCCTCACAACTTGGCGACCGTCTCCGCTGACACCGGTACGGGGAGTTTCAATCTCTTCAGCATCAACGCATTGACGGCCACGATGAAGCTGGAGCCAGACATCGACAGAGCAGCAATCTCGGGGCGCAGCACCAAGCCGAGCGACGGTACGAAAACCCCCGCCGCAATGGGCAACGCGATCACGTTGTAACCGACCGCCCACGCAAGGTTCTGCCGCATCTTTCTTAGCGTGCCCCGTCCGATCCGCAGCGCGATCGCGACGTCGAGCGGGTCTGATCGCATCAACACCAGATCAGCGGTTTCGATGGCGACGTCGGTGCCTGCACCAATCGCCACGCCGAGATCAGCTTGGGCCAGCGCCGGTGCGTCGTTGACGCCGTCACCGACCATGGCGACTGTTTTGCGCTGTCGCTGTAATTCAGCGATCTTGGCTGCCTTGTCACCGGGCAGCACCTCGGCGATGACCGTGTCGATTCCGAGTTGCGCGGCGATCCGATCGGCGGTGGCTTGGTTGTCGCCGCTGAGCATGACCACCTCGACACCGAGGTCGTGCAGCGCGGACACCGCTTCGGCGGAGGTCTCGCGCACGGCGTCCGCCAGGGCGATGACACCGACTCCCCGTCCATCGACGCCCACCAAGACCGCCGTGCGTCCGCTTGCGGCCAGTTCGTCGCGACGTTGCATCAACGCACCGAACTCGACGTCCTCCTCGACCATCAGCTTGCGATTACCGACCGCAACGCGACGCCCCGCAGCCGTCGCGACCGCACCGTGCCCAGGCACGCTCCGGAAACCAGTCAGTGACGCCGCTGCGATGCCACGCGCGGCCGCGTAACGCACGATCGCACCCGCCAGCGGGTGCTCGGACTCGATTTCGACCGCTGCCACCATCGCGAGCAGTTGATCCTCTGCGATGCCGTCAACAACGACGTCGGTCACTTCCGGCTCGCCTTTGGTCAACGTGCCGGTCTTGTCCATGACAACGGTGTCGATGCGTGCCGACGTCTCCAACGCGGTCGCATTCTTGAACAACACTCCCCGTTTGGCACCCAACCCGGTGCCGACCATGATGGCGGTCGGAGTTGCGAGCCCCAACGCATCGGGACAGGTGATGACCACGACGGTGATCGCGAACAACAACGCGGCCTGAACACCGGCACCGACCGCCCACCACACCAGGAAGGTGGCAGTGCCGCCAATTAGCGCCACCAGCACCAACCAGAACGCTGCCCGGTCAGCGAAGCGCTGCCCGGGAGCTTTGGAATTCTGCGCTTCCTGAACCATCGCGACGATCTGTGCCAGCGCCGTGTCGGAGCCGACCTTCGTTGCCACGACCCGCAACGTGCCGGTGGTGTTGATCGAGGCGCCAATCACCTTCGCGTCCGGCGCCTTTGCCACCGGCAGGCTTTCCCCGGTGACCATCGACTCGTCGACGTCTGACGTCCCCTCGGCCACCGTGCCGTCGACGGGAATCTTGGCCCCTGGGCGGATGAGTAGGAGGTCACCCACCACCACCTCGGCGGTGGGAATCTCCACCGGCTCACCGTCGCGCAGCACAACTGCCGTCGGGGGCGCCAGCTCGAGCAGGGTGCGAATTGCATCGTTCGCGCCCCCGCGAGCTCGCATCTCAAACCAGTGGCCCAACAGAACAAACGCCGTCAGCACCGAAGCGGCCTCGTAGAACACCTCACCGCCGCCGGTCAACGTCACCCCGAGGCTGTAAAGCCACCCGGCGCCGACTGCGACGGCAACAAGCACCATCATGTCCAGGGTCCGGGCCCGTAGCGCTCGCCAGGCACCGTCGAAGAAGATCCACGCCGAGTAGAAGACCACCGGCAGGCTCAGCAACAGTGTGAACACGTCATCGCGAAGCCCGAACGGCGCTGGCACGGTGAACCCGAACATATCGCGGCCCATCGGCGACCACAGCATGATCGGGATCGACAATGCCAGCGCTACTAAAAATCGGTTGCGCATATCGCGGACCATTTGATCCATCGACATGCCGGCATGTCCGCCGCCGTGACCCATCGTTTCTTGCGGGGTTCGTGCTGGCGCCGCCTCGTGCGCATGCACCTCCCCGGCAGTCGGCGAGGGAGCCGACGCTGGCCGCCTGTGCAGGGTGGCCGCTGGTTCGGTATGGGGCTCGGACATCGGATCGCAGACGTGATCTGGCACCGACCGTCCCGCGCAGTGGAAGCCGCAATCACGTATCCACCCGGCCAGTTCAGTGACCGAAGTGGACGACGGGTCGTAAACGACTGTCGCCGTTTGATTTACCGCATTCGCTTCGACCGACTTCACGCCCGGACGCCTAAGCAGAGCGGCTTCCACCACCGCCGTCGAACTTGCCCAGTTCAATCCGTGCACGTCGAGAATCGTCGACTCAGTCATGGTGTCTTTCGTTCAGAGTTGCCGGAGCGGCTCCCTGCAGGGTGCGGCGTACTCTCGATCTCGCATCCGTCAGGCTAGGCGCCTCAACCGCCCACCCTTCCAATGATCGATATGCCTGCAGTGCTGGTTCGACAAAGATTCGATGAAGATTGCGCATATCACGCCCGCAGTGCGGTGATGACGGCCACGGGCAAAGTTGCCGTCCTCGTGGGCGGCGAAATTTGTTGTGGTCTAGACGAAAGCCGGCCCCTACACGGTCGTCGCTGCCGACGCGCTGGTGCTCAAAGTCCGTGAAGCCAGGCGTGTGGTCAACGTGCACGCCCTGATCGCGGTCGGAGTCAACGCCGAGGGCTACCGGAAGATCCTCGGCGTCGACGTCAGCACCGCCGAAGACGGAGCGGGCTGGCTCACCTTCTGGGTTCGCTGACCGGCCGCGGGATCTCCGGGGTACGACTGGTCACCTCCGACGCCGACGCCGGTTTGGTGGCCGCGATCGGCGCCACCCCGCCCGGCGCGGCCTGGCAGCACTGCCGCACCCACTGCACAACCAATTCGATGGCGATCACCCGAAGGCGTCGTGGCCGTGGGTACGCACCCTGTTGCATTCGGTGTTCAATCAGCCCGACAAGGAATCGGTTGCCGCGCAATACGGTCGGATCATCGACGCGCTGCTGACAAGCTCCCCACGGTTGCCGACCACCTCGAAGCCGCCGTGCGGATCTGCTGACGTTCACCGCGTTTCCCAAGCAGATCTGGCGCCAGATCTGCTCGAACAATCCCCAGGAGCGGCTCAATAAGGAGATCCGGCGTCGCACCGACGTGCACTGACCGCCTGAACCATCAACTCCAAGCATCACAGGGACGACGTCGTACACCACGTCCCTGGACTTGACTCGCTATCTTTGCGCGTCGGGTCCAAACGACCGGAACCGAGAGTGTCTAGGGTACGCACCGCGACAGTCCATAGCGAGGTTAATGGTCGTGGTCGAACACGACGAGGGTGTCGACCAGATCGCCGTCGACAAAATACGCACGGCACGTGAAAGGGTCATGCAGCGTGGCGCCCATTTCGTTCGGCGCCACGACAACGCCCTCTACGCTCTGCACGCTGATGCGGGAGTGGTCGACGCCGTTGAGGGGCCCGCCGCTTAACAACGAGAACAAGTCCATTACTTCCGTGTCCAGTTGCGCGCTCGTCACTGTGACGTCGGTGAGTTTCGCTGTCGACGGCGCCACCAGCCGCGCTACGACGTCACGTTCACACCGCTGCTGGGCCGCACGCTCGCGCGGGTCTACGGATCCCGAGTCGATGAGCCCGAAACCACGCGTAATTATGGCGATGGCAGCTAACAGCGCACCGCACATCGCCGCGGCTGCCAGAAGCAGCGCACGTTTCCCCTTTCGAGCTCCCATGTACGCCCGCTCCGTCTATCGCGAGGACAGGTTCGACTTCCCGCGTCGATTCTGCCTTCACGGCATCCACTCCGGCCTCGGACATCATGCCCGTCCCAGGCGTCCGCTCATTCCTGACATCCACCACCCGCTGCGCATCATAGAGTTGCTTGGCAAGCTGGCGGGAGCTGGCACATGCCGTGACGGCGCAACCACGACTTGAGCGATGGTCGTAGTTGCATCCGGCCACTCGAGTGCCCGACGTTATGGTCGCCGGAGTGAGTTTCGCAGGGTAGCGATAGACCGTGGCCCGAGACACGCCCATCATCTTGGCGATGTCGGCGGAGGCGATGCCCTTGCCTCTCAAGCTGCGCGCCTTGGCGGCGGCAGCGTCGTCGACCTTCCGTGGCCGACCCCGCTTGCGCCCGTTGGCGGCCACGCCGCGACGCATCCATCCGCTCCATGTTGTCGCCCGGGGAGCCAGAAACGGCGTGTTGTTGAACGTGTATCTCGGCCGCGATCGTCACGCACGTCGGGTTGTCGCACTCATGCAAACCCGACACCCCCGCTTCCGCCGCGTCGCCAACGCGTAGCAATGCGGACGCACACAGGAACCCCGCCGTCGCGCGTGAGGCTAGACCGGAGCCATCGGCGGCGATCGCCCGGTCCAGACGTTGCAGTCCGAAGCAGTTGGCCCGCAGACGACGTGACAATCGAAGCGCGCGATTTTCCGCGCATGCCGACGCCGATCAACGATCAACTGTCCCGCCCTTCTCATGTCGGCAAACCCTAAAGCCGAACACCGAGAGTCAGCGCGGCCACCCCGACTCGAGGTGACACCACTGGCCGAACCGTAACGCCTACGAGGCGACGACGGCTACGTCCGCGCCGTCGCCGCACCAGGAACGCCGGCGGCCCCGTCGCCGGGACTCACTGCTGGATCGGCGCTGCCATCGCCGTCTAGTGAATGCGAACCGTTTCTCGCCGCGCGCTCCTCGATCTTCGGTGCGTGCCGCAGCATAGCCCTGACTTCGCCGATGCCGTCGCCGGTCAGCTCGGCAATCGTCGTCAGCGTCTCACCACTTTTCTGCAGCAGCCTGATTGCCGCGCCGGCCTCGGCCCGAGTGCCGGCACGCCGCTTGTTGGCGTCGGCGCGCACCTGTTCGCTCACCGCGGCCAACCGCTCGGTCTCCCAGGCGTCGATGTCGGCCAGTCTGGCCTTGGCCACGATGTAGTTCGCCGCGTTCTCGATGTTCGCCTTCTCCCGCGCGGCGCGGGCCTCGTTGGCCCGCCTGGTCGCTTCGCGCGCCCGCCGCCGGGCCTCCACCTTTGACGTACCTGCAGCTGTCATGATCCGCACATTAGAAGCGACCGGGCGGTACAGGCCACCACCACAGCCACATTCGCTGTCCACCAATTTTTGCCGACGCGCCTACCGCACCAACGCCCACCACTCACCGGACCTCAACCCTCCGCCTCACCACCACCCCGCTGCCGCACCCCAGGTGCCCCGCCGTCACCCCTGCTTCTGGGCCCCCTTAAAGCCAGCACACCTCTTGCATACAGGTCACGGTTTGGTAACGGCGGTTGGGAATGTTGGCTCTGGTGGTGGTTTTTTCCGCGCTCCGCTCCGTACCTTTCGGCGCATGCGGGCCAAGGGGTGCATGCGGCGGTGATGTCCATGCACAAGCTGACCGCCGGGGACGGATACCTGTACCTGGTGCGGCAAGTCGCGGCCGCCGATAGCACCGAGCGTGGCCGCTCGCCCCTGGCCGACTACTACTCCGCCAAGGGGGAATCGCCGGGCCGCTGGATGGGCCGCGGCCTGGCCGCCCTGGCCGACACCGGAGCCCGTGAGGTCAGCGACGCTGTGCACCAACAGGTGTGGAGCGTCGAAGAGGGTTCGACGGTCACCGAAGCTCAGATGAAGGCACTGTTCGGGCTAGGTTTGCACCCCAACGCCGACAAGATTTCGGAGCACGTTTCCGGGCATCTGGGCGTTCAGCCTTCAATCGCGGCAGCCCAGTTGGGCCGCCAGTTCGCCGTGCGCGAGGAGTCTTCGGAGTTCGTGCGTCGGGTCGGAAAGGCGTTCCGGGCTCACAACATCGCCGCCGGGCTGCCGGGCACTGCGACCATCGATGACGATGTGCGCGCGGGCATCCGGACGCGGGTGGCCATCGAGCTGTTTGGCGAGCAATTTGGCCGCGATCCTGCCGATGAGCGGGAGCTGTCGGGGTTCATCGCGCGGGCCACGCGGGCGCGCACCACGGCGGTGGCCGGCTATGACTTGACGTTCTCTCCGGTGAAGTCGATTTCAGCGCTGTGGGCGATTGCCCCACCAGAGATTGCCGAGCAGATCGAGGCCGCGCATTACGAGGCGGTGGCCGACGTGCTGGAGTGGCTGCAAGACAACGCCGCCCTCACCCGAACCGGCACCAACGGTGTCGCCCAAGTCGACACCGAAGGGCTCATCGCCCCGGCGTTCACCCACCGCGATTCCCGCGCCGGAGATCCTGACCTGCACACCCACCTGCCGGTCTCTAACAAGGTGTCCCATGTCGATGCCAACGGCGTGCGCCGCTGGCTCGCACTGGACGGCCAACCGCTGCATCGGAACGCCGTGACGCTTTCGGAGATGTACAACACCCGCATGGAAGTCCGCTTGATTCCACGCGTGAGTGTGGACTTCGCCGAGATGCCCGCCGAACGCGGGAAACGACCCGTGCGCGAGATCGTCGGCATGGCACCAGAGTTGATGACCCGCTGGTCGAGCCGCGCCATCGCGATCAAGGCCCGCACCGCCGAGCTGGCCAAGCAGTTTCAGCACGATCACGGCCGCGAACCCACCACCGTCGAGACCCACGCGCTGGCCGATCAAGCGACCCTGGAAACGCGCGAAGCTAAGCACGAACCGCGCTCGTTCGCAGAGCAGCGCGCCACCTGGCGCAACCAAGCTACCGAGGTCCTCGGCCACGAGGGATTGAACCGCATGCTGGCCACAGTTCTGTCCCCGCGTCGCGCCCAGAAGACACCGGAAATCACCGCGGAATGGGTGGCGTCGCGTGCTGTCGCAATCGTCGCCACCGTCGCCGAAACACGCGCGACGTGGCAGGCCCACCACGTGCGCGCCGAAGCCCTCCGGGTCGTGCGGAACGAGGGTGTCGCACACGTGTCGGGGCTTGTCGAACGGCTCACCGACACCGCACTTTCCGAAGCGTTCTCGGTGCCCCACGCACGCGTCGCCGATGGCGAGTTGGGTGAGCCTGTCGCATTGCGTCGCCGCGACGGTTCCAGCGTCTACAGCCGCCACGGTGTCGCGAAATTCACCAGCCGCGACGTGCTCGCTGCCGAGGCCCGAATTTTGGCCGCGGCGCACCAACTCGATGGACGTGTCGCGGCCACCGAGGACGTGCGTTTGGCACTCGACGAGGCCGACGCACGCGGCAAACCGCTCAACGAGGGCCAAGCCGCCCTTGTGGCCCAGATGGCACTCGGCGGACGCCGCGTAGGACTTGCCTTGGCGCCGGCCGGGGCGGGCAAGACCACGGCCATGGCCGCACTGGCGCATGCGTGGCGCAGCTCGGGCGGACATGTCCTCGGGTTGGCCCCGACCGCGGCCGCGGCGATCGTGCTCGGGGAGGACCTGGGCGCGACCACCGACACCCTCGACAAGTACGTCCACTGCACCAGTCCGGACAACGCCGCGACGTTCGGAACACCACAGTGGTTCGCCGACATCGGACCCGACACGTTGATCATCGTCGATGAGGCCGGCATGGCATCGACCGCGGGTCTGGACGCGATGATCGCTGACGCGCAGCGCAAGGGCGCGAGTGTGCGGCTGGTTGCTGATGACTGCCAGTTGGCGTCGATTTCGGCTGGCGGGGTGTTGCGCGACATCGCCACCGACACCGAGGCGCTGACGCTTTCGGAAGTCGTGCGGTTTCACTCCCGCGCCGAGGCCGCGGCGTCGCTGGCGCTGCGCGGCGGCGATCCGGCCGGGATCGGTTTCTACATCGACTCCGGGCGCATTCACGTCGGCGCCGAACAGACCGCGGCGGATGCCGCGTTTTCGGCGTGGCTGGCCGACCGCAACGCCGGGCGTGACAGCCTGCTGTTGGGACCCACCAACGCGATCGTCGACGACCTCAACGCCCGCGCCCGCACTGCCCGTCTGGCCGCTCTCGTCGAGGCTGATCCGAACTGGCGGCCGGGTCGTGAAATCGTGCTTGCCGATCAACTCCGGGCCAGTGTCGGTGATGTCATCCGCACCCGCCGCAACGCCCGCTGGCTGCCCCTGTCGGGCACTGACTACGTCCGCAATGGCTACACCTTCGACGTCCTCGATGTCGCTCGCGACGGGGCGCTGCGGGCTCGCCATCGCGGCACGGGCCGTGAGATCACCCTGCCGGCCGATTACGTCACCGAACACGTCACCCTCGGCTATGCCGCCACCATCAACGGTGCCCAGGGCTCCACCGCCGGGCACAGCTGCCATGTGGTGGGTGCTGAGCACCTGACCCGCCAACAGCTCTACGTCGCCTTAACTCGCGGCCGCGCGGAAAACCACCTGTACCTCTCGACCGCCGAAACCGACCCGCACCGCGTCCTGGCCCCCAAGGCCACCCACCCCGACACCGCCGTGGACGTCCTGTCCCGGATCGTGGCTCGCGACGGCGGCCAGGTCTCGGCCACCACCGCCGCCCGCCAGGCCGCCGACCCGACCCGCAGACTGTCCGCGGCCGCCGACATGTTCACCGACGCCGTCGGCGCTGCAGCCGAGCACAAGCTCGGCGCGGGCGCCCGCGACCGTCTCGACGCCCTCGCTGAATCAGTACATACCGATCTCAGTACCTGCCCGGCGTGGCCGCTGCTGCGTCGTCGCCTGGCCATCCGGGCGCTCTCCGGTGCCGATCCCGGCGAGCTGTTAGCCGCCGCCCACGCTCGAGGCGGCCTCGACGATGCCGCCGATGCGGCCGCGGTGCTGGACCACCGCATCGACCTCACCGGTTCCGCCGGCCGCGACTGCGGGCCGCTGCGCTGGCTGCCCGCCATCCCCGACCCTCTGGCCGGCGACCCGCAATGGGGCGACTACCTGCGCCGCCGCGAGGAACTGGTCGCCGAGCTCGCCGCGCAGATCCGCGAACAGGCCCACGCTTGGACCCCCGACACCGCGCCGAGCTGGGCGCAGCCCCTGGTCGCGGCCAACCCTGTCCTGGCCGCAGAAATCGCCGTGTTCCGGGCCGCCACCGGGGTCGAGGACGCCGACACCCGCCTCACCGGCCCGCCCCAGTACCCGGTGGCCACCCGCGCAATCCAAGACCGGCTGCAACGCCACGGCACCGACGCCATCGAACGCGACAGCGCCGACCCCACCCGTTTCAACGACCTCCTCGACCAGATCGACCCCCGCATTCGTACCGATGCCTACTGGCCCACACTGGCCGCCCACCTCACAGAAGCCGCCCGCGGCAACGACATTCGCGATGCGATCACCGCGGCGGCCCAGCGAGGACCGCTGCCCGATGAGATGCCCGCCGCGGCGCTGTGGTGGCGGCTGGCCGACACGCTGTCCCGCACCGCGGCCCTCCCCGATCGGCA
Source organism: Mycobacterium sp. DL (assembly GCF_039729195.1). Lineage (NCBI taxonomy): Bacteria > Bacillati > Actinomycetota > Actinomycetes > Mycobacteriales > Mycobacteriaceae > Mycobacterium > Mycobacterium sp. DL. Next base: position 1,700,480 of record NZ_CP155796.1, on the reverse strand, counting down.
CGTCGTCGACCGCGCCACCACCCAGGACAAAGGCGTGCACGCAAGCGCGAATGCCACTGAGCGTGCGCTCGTCGAGGTCCTGGCCGCCGCCTGGCGCAACGCCGACCCGCTGACCCTCCCGCGGCCACGCACCGACCCCGCCGCGGCCGCGCTCTTGGTGCCCTACGTCGTGGCCACCGTGGCGGCCGAGCGCTACACCCCCGACCTCGCCGAAGCGATCCACACAGCGGCCACCAACGCCCACCGCCACCACGTCCGCGTCACCGCGACACCACAGCCCGACCGGCTCAGCCTCAACCACCTCGCCGAGCAGATCACCAACCACCCACCAGATCAGCGCGGACCCATCATCGTCGTCGAGGACGCCGCGGCCGCCGACCCCGACGCCCTCGCAGCGGTGGCCACCGCCCTGGTCCCCGCCCACGGCCGCCTCCTACTCATCGACAACGGACAGCCCGGCAGCGCCCGACAACTCCTCGACGGACTCACCCTCCCCTGGGCTGAAAACACCCGCCCCGCAACGGACATCGACGATCCCAGACACGCCGCCGAAGCCGACGAACACCGCGCCATCGCCGCACGCAGCTGGCGAACCCTCACCACCGGACCCACATGCGACCGAGGCAGAGAACGAGACCGCGGACACGGCCTCGACATCGACTGACGGGCACACCCACCGCACCTGGTATTTATATCGTTGACGGTATATACCGGAATCGATATAGTAGGGGTGTGGGTGATGAGTGGCGGATCATGCTCAGCGGCGAAGTGGAACGCTGGTATGCCGGTCTGTCTGAAAGCGAACTCGCCCAGGCCGATCAGGCCCTCGACCGGCTCACCGCCGAGGGCATCGCACTCGGCATGCCGCACAACCGCTACCTCTCAGAGAAACTGTGGGAGTTGCGGTTTCGCTGCGGACAGGTCAACCAACGCATCACCTACACCGCCGACCCCGACCGCCAGCTGGTCACCCTGACCACCTTCCGCAAACAACGCCAAAACGAACGCAACGAAATCATCCGCGCGCGCAAAGCGCTACGACGCCACCAGACCAAGAAGGGATAACCCGCCATGACCGTCAAAACCGCCAAGAAGACTGCTGCCCCGAAGAAGGCCGCTAAGAAAGCCCCCGCCGCTGCGAAGAAGGTCGCCACCTCCAGCGGTGGGGTCGATTACCGAACCGCCCGCGCCCAGCGCCAGGCCGCCCTCACCGACGCCCAACGCCAGACCTACGAACAGGCCTACCAGGATGCCGGCCGAGCGATGGACCTCGCCGAGCTGGTCTACGCCGCCCGCACCGAGGCCGGTCTCACCCAAACCCAGCTCGCCGCCGCCATGGGCACCAGCCAATCCGCCGTCGCCGCCTGGGAGAACGGTGCACGCACCCCCGGTATCGACGCCCTGGAACGGCTCGCCGCAGCGTGCGGGAAACGCCTCCACATTGCCATCACTGCCGCATAACCCCAGCGGTCAGGCTGTCTCCCGCAGCCAGGTTGTAAGAGTCGCGCGGCAAATGACGACGGCCTGAGAATCGATCACCTCGATATCGCGGAGCACGGCTTCGCACTCCTCGGCCGAACAGCCGAACTGAATAAGCTCTGTCATCCACATCATCAGAGGTCGGGCACTTTCACCGGTTGTGGGCCACGTGGCCCATATCCGGCCGTAGGTGGCGGCCACGCTGTTACGGAAGGCAGCACGCACCGTGTCATGGGCGATGTCGAACAGCCCTTGAGCCTGCTCCGCGTAGGTAGCGAGCTGCGGTATCCCGAACTCGCGTTCCAGCACCGACGGAGCGGCGAACGCGAGTGCAGTGCGCCAATGCTGTTGCGCAGTAACGCTATCGGAATCAGGGGCGCTTGGCCTGATGTGCAGGAGATACTGGCCGCCCTCGATGCAGTGGGCCTCTCTCCAATCGGGGTCGCGCCCAGGTATCCCGTTCTTCGGCGGTGCTTGAAGCGTGGTGCGATCCCAACTCAAGACCGGCGGGTCAAGAGAGGCGTTCGCGCACACCATCTTCAGCGTCGCACCGATCTGTTCCAGCCGGTGGGCGTACCCGAGCAGCGGATAGCTCGGCGGTGCCGAGGTATCACCCCAGCGACCGTCCCCGGTGGACACATGAAACTCCCGTGCCCACAGAGATGCTTGGTCGATGGTATTGGCCAGCTCGGCATGCCAGCGCTCCAGCTCGACTCTCCAGGCCGCGCCGTCCGCACCCTCTGGAGTCGTCATCGAGGAGCCTCGTATTGGAGGTCCTCTTCAACGCTGACAAGGGCCTTGACGATCATGTCGCGCAGGTCAGGATCGCCGGTAGCGGCTGCGGCGTAGCACATGTCGGGTAGCGGCAGCGGGCGCCTGGACCACCCGCCGATGTGCTCGGCAGTACGCGCAACCATCCAGTGCGCCCGGTAGTCGGCCAGCTCTTCGGTGGTGTCGCTGGGATCGGCGACCGCACCGGTATTGGTGGCGAAAGCCGGTCGGCGCATCGCGGTCATGACGTTGAGGGCTTTGGCCGCCTTGTCGTAGTCCGCCCACTGCTGCACGGTTGGCTCGCGGTCACTACCGCGGATCGCCCAGACCAGGCGTAACGCTTCGTCAATACCGCCATCGATGACTTGGGCCTGGGTCGTTGCTGCGTTGATCATCGCCGCGGTCACCGCCGAGACGATCCGGTCTTGAAAAATTGGGTCGGCGTCCATGATGCGTAGCAACCGCGGATACACCTCGGGCCATAGCACCGCCAGCCGGTGCACGTGCATGTCGTCGAGCACTGGGGCGGGCACCTCGACGCCCTGTTGTAGCAGCGGGTTGGTGTCTCCCGAGCACGACGGCGGATGCTCCACCCCGGCATCGCGCAAGACGTTGACTCCCGCCGTGGTGGCTGCTGCGACCAGCTTCCAGCCCCACTGTGCGCGCAGTTGGGCGTACTCGACGAGGACCCGTGCGGGATCGCCCCAGCCGAACCACCTCTGCCGAAAAGAACCGTTCAGCAACGGATCTGTGGCCAACACCCGCACGGAGCGCGGAACGAACACCCCCGCCGGGATGTAGCTGGACCCGTCATTGGAGGTGATGACCGTCTCGGTGCCGCTCGGAGACCGGAACACCCCGACGGCCCACCCCGCCGCGGGATTGCGCGCCATGTACGCGGCGTGCTGCAGCTTCCAGACCAACTCCTTGGCCGCCGCTGCGTCTGCGGACTCGCGGCGCTCCCGGGCGGCTGCGGTCTGGCCCGCAGCGACCACACTGGCCGGAATCAGAGTCGGGCCCGCAGCCGCACTCGCTGCGGACGGGGCGGGCGCTGCCGGGGCATTGGTTGAGCTGAGGGAGCCCGCCGGCACGGTTGGTGCCGGGGGTGGCGCACCTGCTGGGGGACCCATCGAACCCGGTGGCAGCATCATCGGCGCACCACCGCCGCCGGTCCCCGCGCCGGTAGGCGCGGCAGCCGCCGGGGCGGCTGGAGACACCATGCCCGGCTGCGCCGCGGCCGGCGAGACGCCCCCGCCGGGTGCCGCCGACACGGGGGATGCCGCATGCCCACCACCGGCCGATAGGGCCGGTGACGGATTCGCTGGAGCTGGAGGTGGTGCAGACGGTATTCCGCCGCCCATCCCCGCCGTAGTCGCCATTCCCTGGTTGAACGCCGACGACAACGGCGGCGCGCTCCCCGCACCTGACACAGCTCCTGCGTTCGGCAAACCACTTGCTGCGCCGGGCATCTGACCGACACCGCCACTCAGCGGATTGGACCCCATCCCCGGCATGCCGCCACTGCCCAGACCGCCGGGCATCTTCGGAACCCCACCGGAACCCACCCCGCCACCACCCATGCCACCCATGCCACCCATGGACGGCATACCGCCGCCGCCGAGCGCTGATGCCGCGGGTGAAGAAGTCACGCCAGGCGTCGGCTGCGTTACTGGTCCGGTCGCGGCCTTGATCCCCTCGTCACCTGCGGCCGACTTGCTGCCGGGACCAACTCCAGGCTGAGTGGTTGACGTACCTGCCGGATCTGTCGGCGCGTCGTCCACAGGCTTAGGTGCATCAGCCCCGGCTTCCCGCTTTTCGGTGTAGCGGTAGGGGTTTTCATCCTGTTCGATTCCCGGCGACGTGTGGTCGACCGGTTGCGCGGGAGGAGTTGCGGGAACATCGCCCCACTTCGTCAAAAGATCTAGCGCCCTTGTGTTTTCGGTGCTCGCCTTGAAAGCGGTGTGGGAGGCCATTGCGGCGGTTACTCCCGCCTCGGTCTGGTACCGGGCTATGCCGTGGTACTGGGTCACCAGGGCTTCGGCTTCGCCTGGGAGCTTCGCACTGGAGATCTTGGCGTCTGCCTCGCGGACGAGCTGCTCCTGACCGGCGCGTGTATCGCGCAGCACCGTGGCGATATCGACGCACTTGTTGGCGCACTTGTCGTGCCACTCAGCGATCGTCTTGGCCTCCTCGGCCAACACCGCGTTCACCCGGTGAACCTCGTCGAAGCCCTGCGAATCGGCCGCATCGCGAAATCTTGCGCTGTCAGCCACGATCTGCTGGTGGATCCCGTCCCACGACGCCGCACCAGCCCGGTAGGTCTGCTCCTGAGTGTCCCAGTGCGTAGCGTCGGGCGGCTCCATGTCCGGCGTAACGATCAGCCGCCCATACGATCCGGCAGACCCTCCGACAGCAGGCATCAGCGCAACCCGCACTCGGACGTGATGACATCGATCAGAGCGTTACCGCGTTTTAGTTCACGAGCGGCCTCGTCCCACTGCCGCATGTTCAGCGCGTGCAACATGTCGATGTTGGCCGCCATCCAGCCGTGCAGCGGTATTGCTGTCGAAGCCGGTGTGGCGTCAGACAGTTGCGTACGCAGGTACGAAACCGCGGCCACACCGGTACGTTTCTCCGTGGCCAACGCGGCGAGGCTCTCCGGGCTTGTCCAGCTCTGCTCCAGCGCCTCGGCGCTGGACCTGCTGGCCAACGCCGTCGACCGCGCCGCTCGATCCCACGCGGCGCATGCGTCAGTCCTCGCGGTTTGCGTTTCGCTGCTGCTGTACCTGGGTGGCGGCGCGGGAACCATGTTCACCGTGTGCTGACTCGGTTCGATGGGATGGGCGAGGGCCAGGCCGCTGCTCACCACGGCACCGACTGCGACCACGAACGCCGCCGCGGCAGCGGTGATCCCGGTGCTGTGACGCCGCCGGTCCCTCATGGTCATGACACGACGGTATCCCGAGCGAGTGACACCCGGCCACCGCCGCAGGCACATTCGTGATGGCGACTTTCCGCAGCTCTGTTGCCTATAGATAACACCTAGCAAATCAGTGCAGGTACAGAGGATGTGTGTCTAAAATAACCCGGGACCAGAATTGAGAGATCGTGATTCGCAAGCTAACCCAGGGGATCAAGGCAGCGCTGCGAAGGCGTGCTGGCCGCGTGATTTCCAAAGCGGGATTGGCTGGCGACGACGTTCCCATGTCGGTGATGTTGGCCGCCGACGCCGGACATGACATCGACTTCGAGCCTGAACCTCTGGGCCTGGCTGCCCGTACCCCCAAACTGTGAGATCGAGCGCGGACGCGCCAGCCTCCCACGGCGCTGTCCCAAAAACGACGGTTTTTCAGACACCAAGATCAGCTGGTCGACGATGGATGGTTCACGGTCGCGACGTCTAATCGACGGTGCACCATCGACAGCGTGGTCACCAGTTCCAACAGCTGGATGTCGGTCACCGTTCGTACTACGCGGGGATCGTGAGCTACCGGGTTTCTGAACATGCCGGCCAGGCCCTTGATGAGATTGGCGAAACCTGTTTGTTCATCTCGGTCGGTCTGCGATGCCAGGTCGTTGATAGCGATGATCGGCGTACCCGACTTGCCGAGAGACAGTGCTGCGTCGATCAGCGCGGCACCATCGCCGCTAAGGCCCGACAACTGGCGAACTCGCCCGAACACGCTCTTCGTTGCCTCCAAAGAGGCGTGAAAGTTGTTCTTCTTGAGCAGCTCAACGGTGCAGTAGCGGAGTACTTCATCGTGGGTGCCTCTCCTGCGCAGCTCTGCTCGCAATGAGGTTGCGTTGCGAGATGCCTCGTCGAGAGTGGATGAGCGGGCACCGGGCCGCACCACACCTTTCTCGTCGATCCGGAGACTGACGAAGGTGAGAACCTCATTCAGTTGGTCTTGACGCAGTGTGAATAGCTCGGGCCTGTTGACGTAGTTGGCCGGTTCCATGGCGTGCTGAATGAAGGTGATGATCCGCTGGGGATGACCATCGTTGTTATGTCGGCGTATGAATGCTTCCTCCAGCCGCTTCCACTTCGTGACTCCGGCCGCGGGGTCTTCCATGTGAAGGCGTCCCAGTAGCTGACCGATCTGGGTTCCGGTTAGGCCGTCCTGGGTATCTGCGAGCACTTGAGCAACTCCGGTCAAGATGCCCAGTTTCCATGCTGGCTCAGGCATTTGGGTGCGTCTCTCCTTGATTGGCGAGATATCGGTATGCGGTTGCGCGGCCGATCCCAAATGCGGCGGCAAGCTCGGTGACCGGCTCACCTGTCGCTGCCAGACGCCGAAGTTGATCCTGCCGTTCAGGGCTGAGCTTGGGTGGCTTGGTAGCCGGTAGTTGCCGGGAACGGCGGGAGTGTCGAGATGCGGCGCGCCGCTCCCTACCTAGTTCGAGTTCGGCGAGGGTCGCCATGATGGCTGCTACCGCGCGGCCAGTGGGAGTGGCCGTGTCGACTCCCTCCCGCAGGGTGCGCAGCATGATTTGACGTTCACCGAGGTCGGCAATGGTGCGGGTGACTTCGGCGACCGAACGTCCAAGTCGGTCGATGGCGGCTACAACGGCGGTGTCACCGGCTCGTGCGTAATCGAGCATTGCTGCAAGTCCTGGGCGCTTCGTCTTGGCTGAGCCAGAGAGTTTGTCGGTGAAGATCCGGCCCGTCTCGACGCCAGCTGCGGTCAAGGCGGCGCGCTGGGCGTCGAGTTCTTGACCCATGGTGCTGACGCGGGCGTACCCGAGAGTCGTAGTCACAGCCAACACCGTCTCATTGGCCTCCGACAACGCGGATCTGAGACACGCGGTGTGAGACAAGAAACGAGACACCGCGACCTGGCGCTATGTGACCGCAATGTGGTCGCGTAGCGCTGTCTCTATTTCTCTACAACCGAGAAAACAAGCAGGAATCGTGCGGACACGATCCGCATGGAGGAATCTGAAGCCTTTGCCGACTCTTCACGTGTTGCACACTCAGTCAGATGAGAGTGGAGGTTGTTTATTTCGACGGGTGCCCGAATTGGCAGGAAGCCGGTACCCGTGCGGCAGCAGCAGCAGCAGGATTTGCCGACGTCGAGATCGCGTATCGGCGGGTCACTACCGACGAAGAGGCGGCGGCCTTGCCGTTCGCAGGCTCTCCAACCATCCTCATCGACGGCACAGACGCCTTTGACGATGCGGTGCCGGCGAGAGTGTTGGCGTGCCGGGTGTACCAGACCGATGGCGGCCTGAGTGGATTGCCGACAGTCACCCAGCTGACCAATGCGTTCCGGCGACGACAGTCGCGCAGCTAACCGACGCCTGCCGCTGACGTGAGACAAGAACCGGATCGCCGCGTTTGTCTAGAAAAGAGACACTGCCGCTGGTCGGATAGGTGCGACGCCCACGTTGTCGCCGATCCCACCGCCGCAGTTCATGGCCGCCTAGTTCTCAAAGGCCAGGCCGCTGACCAAAATGAAGATGCCCAGGGCGATCAGGACGACCGGGAACAGGACGTGTTCCCAGCGTTCGAGGACTTCGGCAATCGGCCGGCGGGTGGCGACGAATCGGGCGGCGATGACGAGGACCGCGACGAGCACGAGGAACACGACGCAGTAGGCCACCACGGCCGCCGGTCCCACGCTCAAGAAGACCGGAACGTAGACCCCGATGTTGTCCCCGCCGTTGGCGAAGGTGACTGCGGCGACGGTCCAGACACCGACGTTCTTGCCGGCAACCTTGCCGTCATCGTCATCGTCGTCGTTGCCACGCCAGGCCCGCCATGCCGCCCACAGTCCCAGGGCCAGGGGGATGAGCCCGAAGTACGGGATGACGTGCGGGGGAAGGAACGCTCCGGCGCCCAGCGTCACCAACACGGCCGCGCCGAGGATTCCCGCAAATCCCAGGTATTGACCTGCGGTGATCCGGGCCGTCGTCCCGCGTTGTCCCGCGCCGCGGGCGAAGAACAACGAGAGCACGATGATGTCGTCGATGTTGGTGACGATGAACAGGCCAATGGCGGGCAGAACAGACGACAGGATCATGTGCGTGCGCAGGTGTCTGCGGTGTCGCTGGCCCGCCGACTAGCCACCACGCCGGTGTGGCCGGCGGTCACGACGGCGCGCCCACCGGCGCCACGCGGCCATGGCTGACTGCCGGATCGACCGGCGCGGCGGACAGCGGTGTGGTGCGCCCGGCCCGCACACCGTTGGCGATGACCACGATCTCGGCGAGTTCGTGAACCAGCACCACCGCGGCCAGCCCGAGCACCCCGAACAGCGCCAGCGGCACCAACGCGATGATCAGGCCCAGGGACAGGCCGACGTTTTGCAGCATGATCCGCCGCGCCCGCCGCGCATGGCGGAACGTTTGGGGCAGATGGCGCAGGTCTTCGCCCATCAACGCCACATCGGCGGTTTCGATGGCCACGTCGGTGCCCATCGCGCCCATCGCAATACCTATGTCGGCGGTGGCCAGCGCAGGAGCGTCGTTGACGCCATCGCCGACCATCGCGGTGGGCCGCTGGGCGCGGAGCTGTTCGATCAGGCGCGCCTTGTCTTCGGGGCGCAGCTCGGCGTGCACGTCCTCGATCCCGACGTCGCGGGCCAGCGCGGCGGCGGTGGCGTGGTTGTCGCCGGTGAGCATCGCCACGTGGTAGCCGTCGCGGCGCAATTGGGCGACCACCTCGGCGGCCTCGGGGCGCAGCTCGTCGCGCACGGCGATGGCACCGATGACCTGGCCGTTGTGTTCGACGAGGACCGCGGTGGCCCCGGCTTGCTGCATCCGGGTGACATCACCGGCGAGTGGGCCGGGGTCTAGCCAGCCGGGGCGGCCGAGGCGAAGCGTGTGCCCGTCGCGGTGGCCGGTGAGTCCGGCACCGGTGACGGCTTCGACGTCGGTGGCAGGGATGACGTCATCATTTGCGGCGAGGATCGCCGCGGCCAGCGGGTGCTCGCTGCGCGATTCCAGGGCCGCCGCCACATCGAGCACCTGCTCGCGAGTGGCACCGTTGGCGGTGGCCACGTCGATGACGGCGGGCCGGTTCGCGGTGAGCGTGCCGGTCTTGTCCAAGGCGACGCTGCGGATTCTGCCCAGCCCTTCCAGTGCCGCGCCGCCCTTGACCAGGGCACCGAGCTTGCTGGCGGCGCCGATAGCGGCCACCACGGTGACCGGCACCGAGATCGCCAACGCGCACGGTGAGGCGGCGACCAGCACCACCAGGGCACGTTCGATCCAGGTGGCCGAGTCCCCGAGCAGGCTGCCGATCACCGCGATCAGTGCGGCGGCGATCATGATCCCGGGCACCAGGGGTTTGGCGATGCGGTCGGCCAAGCGTTGGGAGGCGCCCTTGCGGGATTGTTCGGCCTCCACGATGCGCACGATGCGGGCCAGTGAGTTGTCCTCGGCGGTGGTGCTGACCTCCACCTCGAGTGCCCCGGTGCCGTTGATCGACCCGGCGAACACCTCATCACCGGGCCCGGCTTCCACGGGGACTGACTCGCCGGTGATGGCGGAGACATCGAGCGCGGTGCGGCCGTGGCGGATGATCCCGTCGGTCGCGACACGCTCACCGGGCTTGACCAGCATCCGGTCGCCGATCTGGAGATCGGTTGGCGCAACGGTCTTTTCGGTCCCATCGCGCAGCACGGTGGCCTCGTCGGGCACCAGCGACAAGAGCGCGCGCAGACCGCGGCGGGTGCGGGCCAGCGAGTACTCTTCGAGTCCCTCGCTGATGGAGAACAGGAAGGCCAGCATCGCGGCCTCACCCACCTCGCCGAGGATCACCGCGCCCACCGCGGCGATGGTCATCAGCGTGCCGACCCCGATCTTGCCCTTCGCCAGCCGCTTCAGGGTGGACGGTACGAAGGTGTAGGCGCCGGCCACAAGCGCCACCGCTTCGAGTGCTAGGACGACCGGCTCGGCGGCGTCGAGGACTCCGGCGATTAGGGCTGCCAGCAGGAACACCCCGGAGATGGCGGCGAACTGCAGTTCCCCGATCTGCCACAGCTTCTCGGGCTCACCATCGTGGTCGTCGTCGCCGCGGGGTTCGTCGTTGCCGCAGCCGCATGCTTCGCTCATCGGTGAGCCTCCTGTGCACCCGTGGTCGTGTCGGTGCCGGAGCGGGTTCCGTAGGTGGGGCACAGCGCGACGGCGTTGCCGGTGGCGGCCAACAGTGTCTCGGCCGAGGCCAGCAGGTCGAGCAGCTCCGGGCGGGTCAGCGAGTAGAACACCTGCCGGCCCTCGGGGCGACCGGTGACCAGGCCGCAGTCCCGCAGGCACGCCACATGGGCCGACACGGTGGACTGCGCCAACCCCAGTTCCCCGATCAGGTCCACCACACGGGCCTCCCCATCGGCCAGGCGGCGCACGATCGCCAACCGCGCAGAATCGGACAGACTGTGAAACAGCGCCACCGCGGCATCCAGATTTGAACTTCCCGATGTAGTTCCGGCGAGGCAGCCATCCGCGTTATTCATCGTCATATGACGATGATAGCCGGTCGTCAGCGATATTTCGACGCCGGGCCGGGTGCCGGTAAGTCTGGGGTTTGGTTCGCCGCGCCGTGGTGGGCTTCAGAGCGCCCAAGACAGGAACTGAGACGTCCACATTCTTTAAAAATGAGACAACGCGGTGTCAGGTCGTTTAGGCCGGATGGGTCGACACTGCGGCGGCGATGCGGTCTAGAGATTCGGCGTTAACGCGGTAGTAGGCCCACTTGCCGCGTTGGTCGCGACTGACCAGGCCGCTGTCGACGAGCAGCTTCATGTGGTGAGACACCGTGGGCTGGCTCAGTCCGAGGGGTTCGGTGAGGTCGCAGATGCACGCTTCACCACCGTCGGATGCGGCGATGAGCGACACCAACTTGACCCGTGCCGGATCGGCAAGCGCTTTGAACACCGACGCGAGGCGTTCGGCGGCGGGTGTGTCCAGCACGCCGCCGGTCAGTGGTGAGCAGCAGGCAGCCGCGTCGCTGGAGGTCAGTGGGACGGTCGCGGTGGCCATGTCGTCCATGATGACACACGCATTGACAAACGTCGATGGATCACGCACGATCAATTCATCGAAGAACGTCGATGAGAGGAGTCGAGGATGTCGGAGCTGCCCGTCGTAGTGATCGGAGCCGGACCGTTGGGTCTGGCGGCGGCCGCGCACCTGCTGAAGCGTGGACTCACCCCGTTGGTGCTGGAGGCCGGCACGAGTTTTGCTGCGGCCGTTGAGCAGTGGGAGCACGTCCGCACCTTCTCCCCCTGGCCCGAACTGGTCGACCCCGCTGCCGCCCAACTGCTCGAACTCACCGGCTGGGCCGCCCCCGAGTCGGGATTCCCCACCGGCAGAGAGTGGATCGACAGCTACCTGGCACCGCTAGCGGGCACCTTGGGTACGCGGGTGCAGTACGGCGCGCGAGTCGTGGCGGTGTCCCGGCTGGGTCGGGACCGCCTCGTGAGCCCAGGCCGCGCCGAGGCGCCGTTCGTCGTGCACGTGAGCAACGCTGACGGCACGGAGTGTCGGGTGCAGTCCCAGGCCGTCATTGATGCCTCGGGCACCTGGGGTCAGCCCAATCCCGCTGGCGCTGACGGTGTTCCCGCAATCGGGGAACGCGCGGCGGCAGCCTCCGGGGTGCTGACTTATGTCCCACCGACGCTGGCGCAGGCTTCGGCATTGGTGGGCAAGCATGTGGTGGTGGTCGGCAGCGGGCATTCGGCGATGACCGCGGTGATCCAGCTCGGCGAGGTGGTGCGCAAGGATCCGTCGACGACGGTGACGTGGGTGCTGCGCCGCGGGGTGTCCGAGGACACCTTCGGCGGAGGCGCCGCCGATGAACTGCCCCAGCGCGGTGCGCTGGGTGTGCGATCCAAGGAAGCGGTCGAGGCGGGACGGGTGTCGCTGTCGACCGGGTTCCGCACTGAGCGCATCGACCTGGTGGACGGCCGCGCCGTGCTGACCGCGGAGGACGGACGTTCCTTGCCGTCGGCCGATCACGTGGTGGTCTTGACCGGGTTCCGTCCGGATCTGTCGTTTCTGTCGGAGATGCGCATCGAGCTGGACCCGATTTTGCAGGCCCCGGTCAACCTGGCCGGCTCGATCGATCCGAACATGCACTCCTGTGGCAGCGTGTTGCCGCACGGCGCCGCCGAGTTGGCCCACCCGGAACCGAATCTGTACATCGTGGGCATGAAGTCCTATGGGCGCGCACCGACGTTCCTGGCGATGACCGGCTACGAGCAGGTCCGCAGCATCGCCGCCGAACTGGCCGGCGACCACGAGGCTGCCCGCCGGGTGGAGTTGACGCTGCCCGATACCGGGGTGTGCAACGGGGCGGGCTTGTTCGACGACCCGCAGGGTGAGAACGCCGGCGGTGGCTGCTGCGGCCCCGCACCGTCGGCACCGCAACCGTTGTCGTTGTCGCTCAATCCCGTTGGCGGATGACCGAAGCGGATTCTTCTACGGCACCCAGCGCAGCTCGGCACGGGTTGCGCTGGGTGCTGTTGACGTTGTGTGTCACCGAGATCACCAGCTGGGGTGTGCTCTATTACGCCTTCACGGTGCTTTCGGAGCGGATCAGCACCGACACTGGCTGGTCAGCCCCCGCGGTGACCGCAGCGTTCTCTGCCGGGCTGGTGACCGCAGCTCTGGTGGGCATCCCGGTCGGGCGGTGGTTGGACCGCGTCGGTCCGCGCTGGATCATGACCGCCGGCTCCATCCTCGGTGTGCTCTCAGTGGTGGCGGTCGTGACGGCGCCGAACTACGGCTGGTTCGTCGCGGCCTGGGTGCTGGCTGGGGTGGCGATGAGCGCGGTGTTCTATGCGCCCGCGTTCGCGGCGCTGACTCGGTTCTTCGGCGCCGACGCGGTACGCGCCCTGACAGTGCTGACGCTGGTGGCCGGGTTCGCCAGCACCGTGTTCGCGCCCCTGACCGCCGCACTGTCCGCTCAGATGAGTTGGCGCCACACCTATCTCGTCCTGGCAGCGGTCATGGCGGTGATCACGATCCCGGCGCATTTCTTCGGCCTGCGACGCCAGTGGCCGGCGGTAACCACTCAGCATCACCACGTCGAGGCACCGACCCGCACCGCGCGCAGCGGGCCCTTTCTGGCGTTGATCGCAGCGTTCGCGCTGGCCGGACTCGCCTCGTACGCGGTGATCGCCAATCTGGTGCCGTTGATGAGTCAACGCGGCATCAGCACTGGTGCCGCCGCCGTCGCGCTCGGCCTGGGCGGCGCAGGCCAGGTGCTCGGACGCCTGGGCTATCAGATCCTGGTGCGTCGCGTCGGCGTCGTGCCTCGGACGGTGATCATCATGGCCGGCGTCGCCGCCACCACCGCGCTGCTCGGGCTGTTCAGCAGTTTCGCTGCGCTGGTCGTGGTGGCGATCGGGGCGGGGGTGATGCGCGGCATCATGACGCTGCTGCAAGCCACCGCGGTCACCGAGCGTTGGGGTTCTACCCATTACGGTCATCTCAGCGGTCTCCTGTCCGCGCCGATCATGATCGCTACCGCGGTCGGACCGTTCGTCGGTGCGGCGCTGGCCAGCCTGCTCGGGGGGTACGACGCGATGTTCGTCGCCCTCGGTGCGATCGCCGCGGCGGGGGCACTGATGGCGGTGGCTACCAGGCCGCGAGTCGCGACCCCCGTGCCGATCGTCCGGGTCTAGCCGCCTTCGGCTCGCGATCCGATCCAGTACTGCCCGGGGTCAGCTGAATACCATCGCCCGGAGGTGGCGCGTCCAGGTCTGGGTGGCCATTTGGGTGGCGTCCCAGGGTGATCCCAGTGGCGGGGTGTAGGACAGATCCAGCTCGGAGAAGCCCTCGACGGTCATGTCGTGGAACAGGGCGGCGGCGTAGGTGTCGACCCGCTTGGACACCTCCGCGCTGCGGTGCCCGACCAGCTGCGCACCCAGCAGGCGGCCGGTGCGTTCGTCGCCGGTGATCCGGATGTGGATCGGGGTGGCGCCCGGGTAGTAGGCCTTGCGGTCATCCGGGGAAGCCGTGGTGGTGACCGGTGCCCACCCGCGATCGGCGGCGAGCACCTCATGGTCGCGCAGGCCGGTGCGGGCGGCCACCAGGTTGAAGACCTTGACCACCTGGGTGCCGAGGCTGCCGGCGAACCGCGCTGAGCCGCCGAGGGCGTTCTCTCCGGCGACGCGGCCCTGCTTGTGGGCGGTGGTGCCCAGCGGCAACCACGTCAGACCAAGCATCCGGTGGTGGGTGTGGACACAATCCCCGGCAGCGAACACATCCGCCAAGGTGGTGCGCATCGCCTCGTCCACGGCGATCGCACCCTTGATGGCGAGTTCGGCGCCGGCGTCGGCGGCCAGCTCCACGTCGGGGCGGACACCGACCACGACGGGCACGAAATCGACTGTCGTTTCGAGTGTTTCGCCGTCGTGGTGGGCGGTCACGGTGAGGGCGCCGGTGTCGGTGCGGGTGACCGCGGAGACGGTGGTGTGGGTGAGGACCTGGACGCCGTGGCGTTCCAGTTCGTCGTGGACGAGGGCGCCCAGTTCGGGGTCGACGGTCGGCAGCACTTCGGGGAGCGCTTCGAATTGGGTGACGGCGATCCCGCGGGTGGTGAGCCCTTCGGCCATTTCCAGGCCGATGTAGCCGGCGCCGATGATGACCGCGGTCTTGGGGTCGCGCTGCTGCAAGGAGTCCATGACGGCGAAGGTGTCGCCCATCGAATGCAGCAGGTGCACCCCATCTTTGGGTCCGAGGGCGTCGGGTCCGGTGAGGCCGTCGATGGGTGGGCGGGCGCTGACGGCGCCGGTGCCCACGATCAGGGCGTCATAGGACAGTTCGGTGGGTTGTCCGGTGGGGTCGAGGACATCGAGGGTGTGGTCGGCGACGTTGATTCGGGTGGCGCGGGTGTCGGTGAGCACGCGCATGCCGGTGGCGGCCAGGTCGTCGGCGGTGCGATGCGCCAGGTTGCTCCAGTGCGTGACCTCGCCGGAGACGTAGTACGGGATGCCGCAGATGGAGAAGTTGGGGTAGGCGTCGGCGACGACGACGGTCACCTCGGTGCTGGGGTCGAGTTCGCGGATGCGCAGCGCGGCGCTGATTCCGGCGTTGCTGCCGCCGATGGCGACGATATGGCGTGCGGGCATGACGAAGTCTCCTCGGGAGAATCGAGTGGTTTGGGGAGGGTGCTGGGTTGCAGCGTGAGAGCGGGGGTGGGTGTCAGGCGTTGGTGAGGGTGGTGTGCAGTCGCTGTACGCGGGCGGTGATGTCGTCGCGGACCAGGCGCATGCGTTCGAGGCCGTCGATGCCGCGGTCGGAAGGTTCGTCGGTGTCCCAGTTCTCTACTCGGGTGCCCGGCAGCGGATCCAGCTTGGCTTCCCGGCCGAGGGTGACCACCAGGTCCACGTCGCGGGCCAGCTCGTAGTCCACCGGTGTGGGCTGCTCGGTGGTGATGTCGACGCCCACCTCCAGAAGGGCTTGCGCGGACAGATCGTTGACCGCGCCACCGGGTTTCGTCCCGGCCGAGTGCACGGTCACGGTGTCACCGGCGAGTTGGCGCATCAGGCCGGCGGCCATCTGGGATTTGCCGCCGTTCTTGACGCAGACGAACAGCACCGACGGTGTGGAGGTGTCAGTCATCGCCGGTCAGCCCTGGCCGACGGTGACGTCGAGGTCTGCCAGCAGCCGCCGGACGCGGTCTTCGATGTCGTCGCGGATGGGGCGGACCGCCTCGAGGCCTTGGCCGGCCGGGTCGGGCAGCTCCCAGTTCACGTACCGCTTGCCGGGGAAGACGGGGCAGGCGTCTCCGCAGCCCATGGTGATCACCACGTCGGCGGCCTGGACGATCTCGTCGGTCCACGGCTTGGGGAACTCACCGGTGATGTCGATCCCGACCTCGGCCATCGCCGTGACCGCTGACGGGTTGATGGCATCACCGGGTTCGGAGCCACCGGACCAGGCCACCGCGTCGTCACCGGCGAAGTGGCAGAAGAAGCCCAGCGCCATCTGAGAACGACCAGCGTTGTGGGTGCACAGGAACAGCACCGTAGGCTTTCCGTCGCTGATCTTGCCCTCCACCCGGGCCAAGGCGTGCAGGCGTTGACGGGCAAATCGTTCGGCTAGCAGGGGCAGGAAGTTCGGGACGGTGGCGCGGCCGGCGAACTGGTCATAGGAGGTGTGCAGGAACCGTTCGATGGTCTCGACGTTGAAGCTGTCGCCGAAGTCGCGTTCCAACCGGGTGGCCGCGGTGGTGAGCGCGTGCCGTTGGTCGATGGACAGGTCGCGGTGCGGGCGCAGGGCGGCTGGGCTCTCGGACATGGTGTCAGGACTCCTGTGTCGTCGACGACGGCGAAACGGTGGTGGACGTGGTCGTGTCGCCGTCGCGGAAGCGTCGGCGTAGCGCCAGCGACACGTACACCAACGCGACCAGGACCGGGACCTCGATGAGCGGGCCGACGACCCCGGCGAGGGCTTGCCCGGAGGTGGCGCCATAGGTGGCGATCGCGACGGCGATGGCCAACTCGAAGTTGTTGCCCGCCGCGGTGAACGCCAAAGTGGTGGTGCGTTGATAGCCCAGGCCAATCGCGGCACCCAGCAGGTATCCGCCGCCCCACATGATCGCGAAGTACGCCAGCAACGGAAGAGCTATGCGCACCACGTCGAGAGGCCGGCTGGTGATCTGTTCACCCTGCAGCGCAAAGAGAATGACGATGGTGAACAGCAGCCCGTAGAGCGCCCACGGACCGATCCGCGGCAGGAATTTCGATTCGTACCAGTCGCGGCCCTTGGTCTTCTCCCCGAGCCGGCGCGACAGATAGCCCGCCAGCAGCGGGATGCCCAAGAAGATGAGCACCGATTTGGCGATCTGCCACGGCGAGGTGCTGATGGTGGTCTGCTCCAGGCCCAGCCAGCCGGGCAGGACTGACAGGTAGAACCAGCCCAGGACGGCGAACATGATGACCTGGAAGATCGAGTTCAGCGCGACTAGCACGGCGGCGGCTTCCCGGTCACCGCAGGCCAGGTCGTTCCAGATGATCACCATGGCGATGCAGCGGGCCAGGCCCACGATGATCAGCCCGGTCCGGTACTCGGGCAGGTCGGGCAGCATCAGCCAGGCCAGGGCGAACATCAACGCCGGACCGAACACCCAGTTCAAGAACAGGGAACTCAGCAGAAGCTTGCGGTCGCCGGTCACGGTGTCGAGGCGGTCATAGCGGACCTTCGCCAGCACCGGGTACATCATGATCAGCAGGCCCAGGGCGATCGGCAACGAGATGCCGTCGACCTGAACGCCGTCCAGCGCGTTATCGAGTCCGGGAATCCAGCGGCCCAGCAGCAACCCCGCGAGCATCGCGACACCGATCCACACCGGCAGGAACCGGTCGAGGGTGGACAGCTTGCCCACCACCGGCGCTGAAGGATTTGCCACCGTGTCGGTCATGCCGTTGCTCCTGTCAGTGCTGCGGTGTGGAGATCCAGCAGCGCCGCTATCTCGCGCAGCGCCTCCGGAACCACCGCGTAGTACACCCACGACGCCCGACGCTCCGAGGTCAGCAAACCAGCGGCACGCAGCACCTTGAGGTGATGCGACACCGTGGGCTGCGAAACGTCGATGCCACCCGAGACGTCACACACGCACGCCTCACCACCGGAATGACTGGCGATCGCACTGAACAGCCGCAGCCGCACCGGATCCGCCAGCGCCTTCAACTTCTTGGCCATCTCGGCAGCCGCAGGCTCCGTCAGTGGCTCACGCAGCAGGGGCGGCGTGACGCAACACGCATCGACCGCCACGGCCTCTTGATTCGACATACATCGATATTGACCGATATCGAAACAAGGCGCAAGCCAACGACAGGTGAACGCTGCCAAGTGGGCCGTTTGGTTGCGCGTGGCCACCGGCCGAGTTGCCATCAATTCCCCGAAGGATCGCCGCGGAGGCCGCTCTGCGTCATCCATGTAATGGTGGATGACAATGTTACGATGATCGTCATACACGACATACATCAACATGAAGGGAGGCGGCATGGCCGTCTTGAACATCCGAGTAGACGACCAGGTCCGCGATCAGCTCAAGGACATGGCCGACGAAGAGGGGATCACCGTCAGTGAATACGTCCGCAACCTGGTCATGGCGGCAATCGTCCCCGGGTACGAGCCAGAAGAAGACGAAGACCAAGGCGACCTACCGGCACCAACGACCATGCGCATCGCCGACCGACAGGTGCTCTCGCTACTCCACCGGATCCTCGCGCACGTGGTGCCCGAAGACGACAGCGAGATCGACCCGCGTTCCCACCTGAAGAGTGCACGGGTCATTGAGTCGGGCTTCACCACGGAATATTGGCGGGAGGTCGCCGGCTTCCGCACCGAGCTGTCCAAGCGCGACTGCGAGCGCGTACTGGACATCCTCGACATGTTCCGCATGATCACGTTCAGCATCAAAGAGCTGGAAAAAGAGGGGACTCCCGTCAGCGAGGAGCTGAGTCACGAGCTGGAGTTCGAGGGCTTCGACGGCAACCACAGGCTCGAAAGCCGCATGGCCAGCTACGTCGAGTTCCTGATGGGCGACGGCAAGTGGCCCGAACTACGGCCGCAACTCGACCGCAACGATGGCGGAAATTCGCACTCCCCGGTGCTAGACGAGTACACGCGGATGCTCGCCGAGCACCGCCGCATCAAGGCCAACCGCGACCGCGGGTACCACCGAAAGGCCTACCTGCTGTCCCTGGAAGAGCTGGAGCAGATCGCCGCGGCTCGGGTCCACCCGTCACGCCGCGGGTAGCTCGGGGGCCGGCCCCCCGGCCGCGCAGAAGTCGGCCTAACGACCTATTGAGCGACAGGGTGAACACGGGTTCTGCGACTGGGCAGAAATGTCAGTCGGGTGTCCCAGAATTGTGTCTCAGACCGTGGGGAACGGGGACACATTTTAGAACACAGATGGCTGCCGCCCGGCCGCAAGCGTCCCGGTTGGGTCTGAATCCCCCGTGCCCCACTGACGAGGGAGGACCTGCCGGTGACGCTGCTGGGATATGCGCGAGTCCCGACGCTGCACCAGTCCCCCGGACATGCAGATAAAGGCGCTGACGGAGGCTGGGGCCGAGCGAATTTGGTCTGAGCGCATATCCGGTGCTCGTGACGATCGCCCCGAGCTGGCCGCGCTCCTGAACTATGCCCGACGCGGGGACGTGCTCATGGTGTGGCGGCTGGACCGCCTCGGCCGATCGCTCCCGCACCTGCTCGCTGTGGCCAGCGACCTCCAGGACCGCGGCGTCGAGCTCCGCTCGCTCACCGAGGTCGTCGAGGTCATCGAGGTCATCGACACCTCTACCCCCGGCGGTCGCCTGATTTTTCAAGTTTTCGGGGCCGTCGCCGAGTTCGAGCGAGCCATCGCCGCCGAGCACCGCCGCTGGTGTCGCAGCAGCCCGTGCGAACGGCCGCCATCCTGGGCGTCCGGGACTTACGGCCGACACCATCGTCGCCGCCCAGGCCCTCGACCAGGCCGGCACCTCCCGCGCCCAGATCGCCCGCACCCTCGGCATCTCTCGATCCAGCGTCTATCGCAGCCTCGGTGGCGCGCCAGCACTGGTCAAGGGCGGCGAGGACTTCACCATCACCGCGGCGGCAACCCACAGCCTGGCGCCCCGGCCAGCAATTCCGACGCAGGACGGCCCAGATGCCGGCACGTTGCCTGAGCGAATGTGCTTCGAGGAAAGGCACTAACTCGCGCTACCTCAGGAGTTGTTGCGGCGCAGCGTGTCAGCTCGTCGAGGAGCTGCAGATAGCGCTGGATGAGCAATTGGCTGTCGGGCCGTTTGCTGACCTATAGTATTCACTACTATAGTGGGCATGAGTGATCGTAGCGGCGTCCTGCGGACGGTGATGCACGAAACGGGCACCACTCAGTCTGAGTTGTCCCGGTTCAGCGGCGTACATCAGCCAAGCATCAGCCAGTTCCTCTCCGGCAAAGTTGAACTCAGCGATGAGCAACTCGACCGGCTGCTGTCCTGCATGGGCTATCGCCTCGAAATCACCCGCCAACCAATTAGTCCCGAGTTGACGCGTTCAGAACGCCGGTCGTGGATGCTTCACCGCGAGCTGGCTAAACACCTCACACGTTCCGCCCTCACACAACAACAACTCTCGATCGAACGGAACCTACGACGATTACGGTCCAACGTCACCGGTGAGCCTCACATGCGTCACCTCGACCGCTGGCAGTCCCTACTGAGCGACGGCGATATACCCAGTATTCGTCGTGTCTTGACTGGCCTCAGCCGTGACTGCATCGAGATGCGCGAAGTCTCACCGATGGGTGGACTCCTTTCCGATGAGCAGCGCATCCGCGTGTTGCGCTCGGTCAGCTGATGCGGCGCGATTCGCAGCTTCGAAAATTATCTGCCTGGCAATGGAACGAATCGGCACGGCAGTGTCGTGAGATAGGTATGACCACCATGTCTGACGACACCACCACCGACTCTAGCGACGGCGACGACGACCCTCGCCGGGACGTCCTTCTCAACTCCAGTGAGGATCTGGCCGGCCCAGATCGCTATCCGCGCATGTGGAACATGTCTGCAGGGCTGGCGTTCTTCCAGGCGGTCATCAGGCCCGATACCCCGGATCGCCCGGAATACGTCAGCGTCCCCATGCCGAGCAGCACCACCACCGACCTCGAAACCCGTGGGGCCAGGATCTTCGCGGTGGCTCGGTGGAATGCGTTGTGGGAGGCCGCCCAGTTTCGGCGCCGCTTCTTTCACGACGACACCGACGCTGACACCGACGACTATGCGAAATTGCCTCCCGACCTGGCCCGCATCGCCGATCTCGGTGACAACAACATCGTGTTCATCCCCCGCACGCAGACCCGCTATTACGACTACGCACCCCTGTTTCACCTGCTCCCTCGCGCCACGTTGGACCGGTACGGCCTGCCGATGCTCACTGGTGGCCAATGGCCCTTCTGGACGGAACTGACCAACCCGGACCCCTACCTGCCCGCGGACTTCAGTCAGCGGCTGTCGCGGGCCTGGGAGGCCGCGATCTGGCGTCACCTCATGCCCGGATCACCCCAGATGGCCTTCACTAAGGACGACCCGATCCGCATCCTGGCGCACAACCTCGACTTCTGGGTTCCCGCGGTCACCGAGGCCATGGAAGACGAGATGCGGACCTGGCCGATTATCGACACCGATGGCCCTGTTGGCCCGCTAAGGCTGAGCAACGGCGAGATTCTCGAAGGCGTCACCGCCGGCGGCCCCCGAGTGGGTTCTGACCTGTGGGCCGGGGAAGAGGAAGCCGCTGAGTTCGTCGAGCGCACCGTCGACGCCGCCGACAAGACCGGCCGGCTGCGCGACATTCTCGACGCCGTGCGGTCCCACCGGGTCCACGACGACTTTTCCGACCGGTGGTCACACGCCAAGGAAGACTTCGACCGGACGCTCAACCATAAGCGCTCTAAGGTCACCGTCACCTTCGTCGAAGTCGATCACACCACCCCAGTTCACGGACCCGAAACCGAAGTCGTCGGCCAGCTTGCATGCAGCGACTTCCTGACTCTGCTCAACCCCCGCGACCGCGAAGTGGTGGTCGTCCTACGCAGCGGAGTCACCTCCCTCACCGACGTCGGCAAGATCCTCGGCTACAGCAGTCACAGCGCCGTATCGAAGCGGCTCGCGCGCATTCGCGACCAAGCCGCTAGCTTCTTCGACGAGACCTGACGCCGAAACAAGAAAGTGGGCTATCACCCGGCCGCCCCACCAGCAAGGTGCCCTGGTCGTGATGGTAAACAACAGGGGCAACCGGCAAGTGGCTACGGTGATCCGACGTGTGATGCGACATGTGCTTCACTTACCCTTCAAATGTGACGAACGAGGGCGGTGACACCGCGTCGAAGCTGCCGCCTCCCACTCCCCCGCGCCGTTTCGGTCAACTGCCCGACCTGGCCATCCCAGATGACTTCGATGCGCCCCTGCCCGAGACTGAAGCTGGGGTCTGGGAAGCGCCCGACCCGCCCTCCCAGGACGATAGCGGCGCACTCGACCAAGAAGAAGTCGACGACTGGCCCATCGATGAGGCGGACCTTCGCGAGGCGCTGCTGGAGTCAGAAGCCGATATCGCAGCCGGCCCCACTTTAAGCGAGGAAGAGATCGGCGCTCGCTACGGCTTGCCTCGCTCTGACACAGGCGGGCAACCTCCGCCTTGACGCGAGTCAGCGACTCTTTGCAACTCGCTCACTCCCTGAACTCTGGCGTCGGATATCACGGTCGCTACCTCTCGATCGGCCCCAACACGTCGGGCTCACTACGCCCAGCGAAAGCGCAATCAGCTTGCGGGACTGTAATACTGACAAGACAGGCCGCTCACTGATTATCTCTTTCATGGTTTCCGTGTTCAGCCGGATCTACGGTTGCCATTGCGTTGTGGGCGCTGGCCCGGTTGATAAGGTCCTGCACAGCCGGGGCAAGGAGGTCGGCGACTGTGACATGCAAGTTCTTGGCGTATGCGACCACCAGGTCGTGATCCTCTTGACTAACGCGCTTCGCTAAGAGCTTTGTGCTCATCCGCTTTTCGCGATATCGCCAGTTGCGACGTCGACCATCAGCACCTTCGGACATTGGACTCCGTCCCCACAATGTCCGCGAGAATAAGTCCGATCATCCGTCGTGCAGCCATGCACTTCTGCGTTGGAGGCAATAGGACACCGCGTGGGGCGATGCCACTTCCAGGTCACGCAGTTCCGAGACGCACTCCTCGAAGCTGAACCCTACGTCAACCAGAGCCTTCATCCATGCGATGAGTGCGCGACCCTCGTTGGCGTGAGAAGCACGGGCCCAAATCCGCCCGTAGGTCGCCGCAACGGCATGTGCGTACGCGTCACGCACCACAGCCGAAGCGTCATCAAAGAGCGCTTGTGAGATCGAGGCATACCGTTCCAGTTCGTCCGTACAAATACCAGAGACGCTGAGATACAGTGATGCGCTCGTCACTTCGTTGCGCCAAAAGTCCTGCAAAGTAGAGCGATACGCGCTTCTTGATTGGAGGACGTGCACGAAGTCTGCGCCGCTCAAGTATGTAGTTATTCGAATCGCGCCTTCGGCCCTGGGCGGCGGCGCAACTGACGCACTTCGTGCGCTCATGCCGTCCTCGAAAGAAGATGCAAGGTCGACGCACGCGCCTCCAAGGCGATTCCAAAGCTCCACCAGGCATTCAGCATGCTGTGCGAGCGGGTATGTCACGAACACTGATCCATCAGGTAGGACCTCGGCGGTTGAAAGCCCGAAAGAGCGTGCCCAGAGCGCTGCTTGCCCAATGACATCCGCAAGCGCGGCATGTCTCCTGCCGAGTTCGAATCCGCGGTTATTTGCTTGACTCAGTTCATCGTTCACAACATGCCTCCGTGACCTCAGAGACGCCTCTTCGACCCGGTGTCACAGTTGCCACATCGACGAGGGACGCGCGTTCGGCGGGGCCATCTGGCCATCGCCAAGAGCCCGTAGCCAACGTTGTGCAGTACACACCCCCAGGATAACTGTTGCGCGGGCTCATTGACCACCAATCTAAAGGTGTTGCATAAGAACAGCACTGATCGCTGTGTCTGATTTTCTGAAAAACAGATGTTCATGGAACTAACGAATGCTTCACCAGTGCACAGCTAATAGCCAACCAATGGCCAACTAGTGATCAACTCTGTTGCTGCATGCCCATTTCGGGACTTCCGGGTACACGCACGTAGACGAGGACGCATATCTGCGGTCTTTGTAAAGACTATTCGGACGCCCCCGCTGCGCAACGATATGGCGGGGCACCGTGAAGCGTCCGCGCCGCTCCAAAATTCGCATGCTGTCCGGGCAGGATGACGACAAGCATTGAAATCTGACTAAGTCGCCCAACGTGGTGGACGCCGTTTCATCCGTTCAACTACGTTCCAGTTCACCGAGATTGCTATCGCTTGTGGCAGCCGGAGTAAGCCAGCACGGCGACCGTCCGAGCGATCGCCTGTGTCCGTTCGAGAGAAGTTTGGAAGCCGAATGACTAACGAAACACCGTTGGCAAGTGGGGGCGATAGATGAGCTGGAAAGCACTCAACTGGGCAATAAGTATCGAGGTCTCGACTCCGATCGAGCGTCTTATCCTCGTGCTGCTAGCGAACCGCGCAGACGAGAGCCTCTCCTGCTACCCGTCCCTCGGTACGCTCGTGTCGGAATCTCGTGCTGCGCGAAGCACGGTCCTAAAGGCGCTCAGCAAGCTGGAAGAGGCCGGGCTCGTAGTACGAGTTGCCCAGTACCACAAATCCGGAGCCAGACGCCCAAGTCATTACAATCTCAACCTTCCGGATGCGACGCACTCCCGCCCCAGTCTTGATGTCGGACTCCCACAGTCCGCCAACGCGACGGGGCCCGTCCAATCTCCAGACCGGGAAGGTTCACCTCCCGGACCGCCGGAGGTCCAATTCACGGACCCCTTGAACCCTTCAAGAGAACCACCATCCGAACCATCATCGGCCTCCGTGCTGGAGTCTCTTCCCACGCCGTGGCGAATTAGCAGCAGCGAAGCGAGAAGACTGTCACCGGCAATTGAGGAGGCATTTGCGGCGGGCTGGACGTCGCAAACCCTGTTGGCCCACCTTTCATCACGGCCTAAGGGAGTCCGTAATCCGGCTGCCGTTCTCGCGTCGCGTCTATCCGAGCTGCCAGCTCCACCGACCTTTTCCATACGGCGAAAGACTCCGTGGTGCGGCGAGTGCGAAGACCCCTCGTCGCGCACGATCACAGTCACACAGTCGGACGGCACAGAAGCAGCGGAGTTCTGCCCGCGATGCAGCCCTCAGAAACTGTCAGTGTCTACCGACAATTCGACCACGGGCGAGGGGAGGTGAAATCAAGTGGAGTCAAACGTATTTGATCATCTGCCGCTGCTCCTCGCAGTACCCCGCGCAGCCAGCATTCTGGGAATTAGCCGCGCTGCTGCTTACCGGCTTGCTGCTTCTGGCGAGCTTCCAGTGCGCAGGCTGGGAGGACGCGTCTACATCGTCACTGCCGAGCTGCGTGAGTTGATCGCCTCGTGAAGGGAGCCGTCTATCAGCGTGGGCGGACATGGACATACCGTTTCCGAGCGCCTGAAAGAGATTCGTCCACCGGCGAATATCCCACGATCTCGAAGGGCGGATTTCCGACTGAGAAGGAAGCATGGAAGGCGTGTCGCGATGCCATGCGGGATGCCGATCAGGGTCGCGTGGTCCGACCCTCTACCCGCACGGTTGCTCAATTCTTCGCGGAATGGTTCGTCGCCGTTGAGGCATCAATGGATGCCACAACGTGGCAGAACTGGAAGGACTACGCCAAGAGCTACGTTGTGCCGCACATCGGGGCAGAAAAGCTCCAGCAGCTCGATGAGCCACAACTGCTGAAGCTGTATGCCAAGCTTCTTGCCGAAGGTCGGATCAAGCAAGACCGAAACTACGAGATGTATCGCTATTGGCTAAGCCATCTGATCGACGGAGAGTCGCCGGCGCCCCGTGAAGTCGCTAACGCTTGTGGCACAACGATCCACGCCGCTCGTGCCGCTGTCCGCCGGTACAAAGCAGGAATCGTACCGGGAAGGGTGAATCCCGGGCTAGCACCGAAGACCGTTCGAAACATTCACGCCATGATCCACCGTGCGTTGGTCGATGCCGTCGCGTGGAAGTACAAGGCTCACAATCCAGCAGCGAACGTGAGGCCGCCGAAACGTTCCCGGGCTCGCCGCACCGTATGGAACCCGGAGCACATTCAGAAGTTTCTGCGGGCGGTAAGTCACGACCGCTTCGCCGCGCTGTTTCTTCTGGAACTCACCACCGGAATACGTCGTGGCCAGATCTGTGGCCTCAGGTGGCACGACGTCGACCTAGACGCTCGCGAAATCACGGTGCACGACAATCGAGTGGTCGTTGGTGGGCATGCGCGAGATAAGGCTGGCGGCAAGACGCGCAACGCAGATCAAACCATCGCGATTGATCGAACTACCGCTGCGGCACTTGACAAGTGGCGTGAGTTCCAGAACGAAGAACGGGCATTCTTCGGGACGGACTATCACCCCGGGAACTACGTCTTTACGTTCCAGGACGGCCGACCACCGCACCCCGATTCCATCCGACAACGGTTCGACCGCCTGGCGGCTGCTGCCGGCCTTGAGCGCATCACCTTTCACGATCTTCGGCACTCATACGCGACCGCTGCGCTGAAGGCTGGCGTCAGTCCCAAGATTGTGAGCGAGCGCATCGGGCACGCAGACGTCGGGTTCTTCCTGCAGACCTATGCCCATGTGCTCAAGAACGACGACAGAGAGGCTGCTGAGCAGGCCGCGGCGTTCTTGATTGGTGAGGGATACGGCTCTTAGCTGAATGTTGGCGCCTGGCTTCGATGAACACTTGGACGAAGCCGGCGGGGCCGCCGCAGCTCAGGATCAGTGCAAGCGGCACGGACTTCTGGGGCGAAGTTGACGTGTTCGTCTTCACTCATTCAGCGGGAACACGCCAGATCAGGCCACCCGCGGTGCTCCAGGCAAGCCCCAACCGACGGTCACCGATGCGTATGGCGGGTCGCTCGCCAGCCACTGGCGGATTTGGCATCGACGTCGATCGGGTCCTGTTGATTCGCAAACTTTACCTACCGATCCGCAATCCTGCTGTGTGCACGGTTCGGGTTGTGACGTCCTTTGCAGGTTTCTATCCAGTGACGATGAGGCGTCGAGTGGAGAACCGCGCGCGCGTACACGCAACATACAACTGCCGATGCTTCTCGTTGGCGCTTGTCAGACCTCCGGCAAGTGCCGCCACTTCTGAGTCGGTGAACCTGCACGCAACGTTATCCCACTCTCGCCCCTTGGCTTGGTGGATTGTCATGCCAGGAACGACATTACCTTCAGACCGCAACCGTGGCTGTAGGAGTTTCAGGCGCGCGAGATAATTCGCGTGCACCTTAGGAAAACCCACCGAGCAAACCCCGCCGAGCACTCCCACCATCGCGTCGTAGGCATCACGCCAGTGATTCTTTCCCTCCGCGGCCTCCACTAGTTCAAGAACGCCGGTCAAGCCTGGCTCAAGGGGTTTGAGAATGGTGTCGTCAACACCAAGCGTCGACAGAGCATCATTCAGGTAAGTCGCCTTCGTTGCGAAAAGCACTGTCGTGCACTGGTTTAACAAAACAGTAGTTGCGGCCTCGACAATATTGCCTTTGGCCGAGCCCCAAGCTATCGGTAGCACCGTCGTTGCTGCTGACCAAAGTTGATCCCACAGAGGAGCCAGCACAACATCAGTCGGCAGATCGATCAGCTCCGTCGCCGTGATAGTTCCAAGTTCAACCGGGCTGCCCGATCTCAAAGTTTCCGCCAACTCACGTTGTTTCTCGGTACGCCAGCGGAAAGACTTCGTCAGTTTCAGTGTCCGAAAATCGGCCTTTTGCAGTACGCCAGGGACTAGATCTGGGCGCGCGCCCCGAAAGCCATAAAGTGCTTGCCACGGATCACCGATGAGGGTCACATCGACCCCCGCCCCCGTGGCCAATTCGATTACAGCGATGTCGAGTTCGTTGGCGTCGAACACCTCGTCAACGATCAAAGCCCTGATGGTGTTCGCAACGTGATCCCTCAGGGCAGACCATATTTCCGGCCGCTTTAGCGCAAAGTCGAGCACTCGACGCACATCGTCATGGGTACAGAGCCCAAGTGCAATGGCGTCCTCGAACGCTGACACGACCGGACGCATACCCGACTCGTCGTAGGTCGTGCGGACCGACACTTTTCCTTCGAATAGATACACCTGCGCGACGGAGCGGGTCCATTCATGCTCGACGAGAACTTTCCACGTGTCGTGAACCGTGAGGGCGGTGTGGCCGCCGGGCCATGCGATCAAACCCGAACCGAGGAGGCTGCGCACCAACTCATAGATCAAGGCATCCAATGTCGTTATGCGATGCGGCCAAGGGAGATCGCTAGTGCCCCACGTAGTTCGCACCCTTGCTCGAAGCTCACGCGTGGCCGACCGCGTGAAGCTGACGGCAATGACCGCTCGACCATCGAATGTGCGTGAGGGCGTACGTGAAATGCGGTAGCGGCGCACCCCGAAACGGTTGGCTGCGACGGTAGTTTTGCCTGAGCCCGGCGCGGCCTCAAGGAATACCCTTGGGTTGTCGCTCCCAGCCGCGATCATCTGCTCATCAGTGAGTCGCTCTATGGGATTTGAATGGTCGAGTTCTCGGGTCATAGTTGCGACGGCTCATCGTCTTCAGTCAAACTTTCTGGTGGGCCGTCGACCCCAAACAAGTAGTCGAACATCTTTCTTAGATGAGCGGGAAGTACAACGGTGCTTCGTTCGTCTCGCGCACGGACTAGGCGCTCTGCAAATGCAAGCGCGAACTCGCCCTTCTTCTTAGCGCCCGGTCCGGCGGGCGTGGCCTCACGGGTCTGGGTCGCCTTGCGAGCACCTCGAAAAGCTGTGTGAACCGTTGCAGCATCGACGTTCTCGAGCTCAATGCCCACTGCGATCAGGGCGTCCGATACTAGGGTCTCGTTGCCGAAGGTGACGGCAGGCTCTAACGTCGGGTGGCTTTGGAATAGTCGAACGTGTCTCGAATCGTGTTCTGCTAACCACGCCGGTTCAGACAGCTCTTCGCCGAACTCTTTATCGCTATCGCGCAGGACGGCCATCCGAGTACACAGTTCGTGTCCTTGCGTACAGAGAAGTTCGACTGCCCACGAGCCCACCTTGGTCCCCATTGGGACAATGCTGAGCGCATCGACAAAAGCTCGCTTGTCAAAATCAGTTGATGCCCACACCCACCCGAACTCCCGTACTACTGCGGCATCGGTGACTCCTTCTACAAGAACTAGAGTTTCGGCGAACAACGCCGAGGATCGGCTCGCGTCGAGATGCAGACGCGCCTTGCGAATGACACTGTCTCGGTTAGCTAAAGGAATGTGGGCGACGGCCGAAGCTCGGCGTTCTCCATCTGCAAGCTGGCGTAGGACGACAATCTCATCGGGATCGCACGAGGTTATTACATCTGTAGCGTGACTAGACAAGATAACTTGTAGCTCGGGTCGGGTGGCCACCGTACGTTTGAGGTGCCGAACGAGGGAATGCTGCAACTGCGGATGTAGATGTGCCTCGGGCTCCTCGATCACGACGGTGGTGTGGAACGGCCCCGAGCCGAAGAAAGAGTCTTCGAGCGATTCGGCTTCCTCTTGGGCTTGGATCAGTGCCTGTCGTGCTGCCTCAACATCGTTAGATCCTTCGCCGTTGTCTTCGCCACTCGGCGGCTCTGCTCCGTCAGCCGCGACTGCGTTTTCGCTCTCGGGAGGATTCGTGTCCGGAATGGCTGCAAGCGTGACCGCGATGTGCAGCAAGTTCACGTATCCAAGAGCCGAGACGTCGAGGGGCCGCGCGAAGTCACGCCCCTCAAGCACCGCAAGCATTAACTCAAGAACGCGGGCCAAATAAGCGTCATCAACCACCTGCCCTCGGACGTAGGGCCACTGGCGGCGAACACCGGCAGTCAAGTTTGTTAGCGACTCGTTGATACGGGCCTCGACTGCGCTTATAAGACCATCGTTGGTGAGCGCCTCAAGAAAACCCCAAGCACGCTGGCGGAGTCCCATGAGGCTGCGAGATCCCGAAACGCGTTGCTGCTGGGCGCGAAGCAACTCGACCAGCACCCTGACTTCCCGGCGTGCTAGCTCTTCGGTCGGGTTTCGCCAGGCTGGCAGGTAGACCAAGCTGACAGCATCACTGAGTTCCGTCTCACCCGTCCCAGCGTTCTGCGCACGCACGACGCCCAAGCTGCGAGATAGTTGGCGCTCCCAGCGCAAAGCCGGAGCATCTGCAACGCTGACACCGGCCTGAGCTTGCATCATTTGGCCAAGCGGTCCCTCTGTCTTGGACTCCTTCTCATACCAATACTCGACGTCGATGGACCGGTCGCCGGAACCGAGGGATGCTGAATTGATGGGTGGCACCCTTGGAAAGGTCTGTCGGTGACCCAGGTAAAGAGCTTCGGCTATGGTCGTCTTACCTGCGCCATTGCCGCCAATGAGGACACTGAACCGTCCTGGGAATTGAACTTGGATCTCGCCTGCGCCACTTGCGCGAAATCCCTTGACTGTCAGCGTATGTAAGTACACGATCCCCCTCGCGCTTGCCGACGCGCCCCGCCATCCAGCCCTCTGCCGCAATACGTCCACGTCGGTAGCTGGTTGTCTCAGCCGCTTGCACCTTACGGTGACGTCGAGGCAGTAGTAGTCAGCCACTCCGCAACACCGCAAGTCCGTCCGATCCCTGCTCGCTGAGAAGGCCGGTTAAAGCTCGGAGAACCGCAGGTGTTACGTCATCGTGCATGACACCGGCAAGATGTCGGCGGAACGACGGATGCGTTGCGACACATACCAACTAGGAGATCAGATGCCACAGGATCCAGATTCCGTCCAGCGCAAACATGTGGACTGGTTGTGGCTCTACCACATCGGCGTACACCAAGGCGCCGTCGGTCACCGACCCGAGCTTTCCGAACTAGGACTCGCAGAAGTTCGACGAATCTGTGGTCGGATGTGGGTATATAGTCGCGCAAATTCTGATCCGGATTTTCAGCCGAACGTGCGAGCAGCCAGTGGCGTGAGACGTGCGCACTTGGTGGGAGCATCGCTGAAACCCTGATGTTGAGCGCTGCAACCTACCTCGAATGCATCTCGCATAGCCGCGCCATAGTTGCCGGGACCAAATCGGCCGGCATGGCCATTGCCCAACGGTATCTCGCCGATGCCGCCGTGGAGGCCTCTATCGGCATCGGGCATCGACTCATCAACTTTGTGGCCAGGTTTCCCGCGTGATTTGGCGTTGACCAACACTCGGGACCAGGCAAGGACCTCTATGACTACGAACGAAAACACACTGGGGTGGCGTTTAGCGCGCCGTCGCGCCCCCACTGCGGGTGCGGGTCTAACGGAGCGGACAAGTGATATCGCAGGCGACATAGCTCAAGCCGTCGCCGCCACGGTCGAGGCGGTGCTCGGTGACACGCTCGCCGCGCTGCCACAGATTACGCAAACTCGATTCGTGTTCGAGATCGCACGCGACGGCAAGAACCGCAGGATCTGGCCACTCGGCCGACCTGCAAGCGCCGAACCTGCCACCGTGCCCAGCGCATGACCAGCGCAACGTCTAACCAGCAGCTCATTGCACGGCAGAAGGCTCCGGCTGGCTGATCCGCGAAGTCGCTGAATCATTGGACGTTCACAAATCCGTTCACAAACGCAATGAAAACGGCCCCCGGAGAGATCTCCGAGGGCCGTTTTACCTGGTAGCGGGGACAGGATTCGAACCTGCGACCTCTGGGTTATGAGCCCAGCGAGCTACCGAGCTGCTCCACCCCGCGATGGTGAACGCAAGGTTACCCATGCGGGCGCAGCCCTTCCAAATCGCCTGTTCAGGCACCCTCGCGGGCCGCGAGCGCACGCGTTTGCACACGATTTACGGCGTGTCGACGGGCAGACACGCGCGCTCGCGGGGCATCAGCGGGATCAACGTGTGGTGCGGATCACCTGACCCGTCGCCAGCACGCCGGCCGGGTCGTAGCGGTCGGCCAGGGCTGCCAGCCAGTGGCGGGTGTCGTCGCTGTACACCCGCGCGGGCCGTGCCGGGTCGTAAGACGCTGCGAAGTTCGCCATCTGCCCGCCTGTGGACCACGGGGCGACGGCCCGGACGACCTCACCGGCGTGACCAACCACGTACTCGGCGATCTCCGGCATCAGCGCACCGATGACCGCAACCGAGAACAGGGCGTTGCGCTGACAGAACGCGCTGCGATGCCGCGGCTCCCGCGCCAGCGCTCCCCCGAGCAGCCGAAGCTCGACGATCGCCTGCGGCGAGCCCGAACCCGGGCCTGCGACCGCAAGCAACGCGTCCACAGCCTCGGCGGGCAGCGCCGACAGCAGCGCCTGCTCCTCGTTGATCGGCATTGGGTCGACCGGGTCGGCGTGCACCGCGCCGATCGCCGCGTATGGCAGCACACCGACGGTGTCCATCACCGGGGTGGCGACGGCCCGCATCGGCGCCAGCAGCCGTTCGGCATCGTCGAAGTCTCCGACTGCCGTGTAGCGCACAGCGACCGTCATCCGACCGGCCAGCACCTCGGGCACCCCCGGAAGCGGCGGCAGCTGCTGGACTGCGAGCGACGTGTTGACCGTCTCCGGCAGACCCACACTCCACGACGCCCACGCGTGCAGCACCGCTTCGGCGTCAGCACCATCGAAATACACTGCGCCGCCGTAGAACCGAGCGATCGGCAGCAGATCGATCTCCACCGCGGTGACGATCCCTAGCGTCGCCTTCCCGCCGCGCAGACCCCAGAAGAGGTCGGCGTTCTCGTCGGGGGTGGCGCGCAGCAGCGTGCCTTCGCCGGTCACCACGTCGAACGCGCGCACGTGATCCGACGACAGCCCCACCGTCCGGACCAGCGGCCCTATCCCACCGCCGGTGAGGTAGCCGACCACGCCGACTCCGGGCGCCGAACCACACAGCGGCGCCAGGCCGTGCGGGGTGGCGATGTCGATCACGTCCTGCCAGCGGGCCCCCGCCTCCACCCGCGCCGTTCGATTCACCGCATCCACAGGGCAGTGCTTCATCGCCGAGGTCTGCACCAGGATCGTGCTCGCGCCGACCCCGACTGCACCGTGCCCGGTGGCCTGCACCGTGACCGTGTAGCCGTGCGCGGCGGCGAACCTGACGGTGCCGGCGATGTCCTCCGGCGTCGTCGCCAGCACCACCGCCGCCGGCGTCACAGGGGCCGCCACGTTCCACGGCGTACACCGCTCGTAGCCGGGCTCCCCCGGCAGAGCCACGTGGGTGGCGACGTGGTCGCGCAACGTGTGGAGCGCCTCGGTAGGAGTGAGGTCGGTAGGAGTGAGGTCAGTAGGAGTGAGGTCGGTACGGGTGAGGTCGGTCGGTGCTGTCATCGAAGTGCCTTTCCAGGTCCTGGTGTCGGCACACAGCATCACCGACCGGACTTGGCAGGCACTTGAAGCCGCGATCCAAGAAAAATCCAAGCGGCGGCCTGTGGGGTCAGGCCATCTCGGGGACCCGTAGATGCGCCAGCACCAGGTCGAACTCACCTTCATCGATGATCTCGGCGCCGGCGTCGCGGACGGTGGCGGCCTTCATCGCGTCGGTCGCCCCTCGGCTGCGCCGCATCGCCTCGCCGCTGTCGAAGGTCACCGACGCTACGCCGAAGCCGGATTCGCGATCGGCCAGCAGGCTGGCGCTGCAGAAGCCGTCGAGTTCGGCCAGAGCGGGAATGGTGGCCAGCCGGTAACCATCGATCGCGCGGTCGGCCAGCTCCGGTTCGACCCGGGCCCACGTCACCCGCACACACGCCCCCGGGGCCGAACGATGGTCGCGATGCACCGCCGCGATCTCCCAGTCGTCGACGGTGGGGCTGCCGCCGAGGATCTCCGCGGTCCGGTCCCGCAGTTCGGCGGTGGCCTCGCGGCTGGCCTTCAGCGCCTGCTCTGACTGCCACGCCGTGGTCGCGATGCATCGCCCGTTGAGGCGGTCCACCAGCAACGACAACCCGACGTAGCCGTCGAGACCGGTCAGCGCGGGCCACACCGTGTCGTGGATGTAGGCAATGCCGGCGTCGATCGTCGAGGGCCGCGCGTGGATGGTGAAACTGCGTGCGTACATGTTCTGCCTCCATGGTCCGCGGCAGCGTCACAGCGGCGCCGCCGGACCACCTCATCGTCCTCCGCTGCGCGGCTCAGAGCAATGGCCAACAACGGCGAACCAGCAGCTCAGATCAGGGCTTCTGCGGCCTGACCCACCCCCGACATGCCCGCCTGGGCCGCATCCGCCGCCAGCGCACGCGCCAAACCCGAACGCTCCGAATCGGATTCGGTCATCTCGCATTCCAGCAGCCGGCACCGCAACAGCGTGGGCACACCGCCGCTGCGCTCGGCGATGCCGCGCGCCAGCGCCACATCCTCGAGCGCTCGGGATCGCTCGCCGCGCAACGCATGCAGCCGGGCGGTCGCCAGAGCGACCGGTCCCGCGATACCCACCTGGCCGAGCACCGCGATGCGGTCCCGAAACGGGCCGAGCGCCTGCAGGAGTGGTTCGGTGAACTCCGATAATCTGTGGTCGGCGCTCAGGTGCGCCAGCAGCGTCAGATGCCCGAGCGTGGTCCAGATGTGGCCGCGGCCGGTGTCGTGGACACAGGCACGCAGCGTGGCGGCGGCATCGGCGCGAGCCTGCGGGCCGGTGGCCAGCGTGAGCAGCGCGGTGCGCAC
The DNA here is from genome assembly GCF_039729195.1 of Mycobacterium sp. DL. Lineage (NCBI taxonomy): Bacteria > Bacillati > Actinomycetota > Actinomycetes > Mycobacteriales > Mycobacteriaceae > Mycobacterium > Mycobacterium sp. DL. The sequence goes on along the minus strand of NZ_CP155796.1, from coordinate 1,665,986 downwards.
CACTCCGACCATGCCCTGGCCTCCCGTCTCCTGGCTGGCGTGCAGGTTGTTCCAGCTCGGGTCGAGCGGTCCGCCCCGCTCGCGCAGCAGGGACGCCGCCGCCAACAGCCCGCTGCCCGCTTCGTAGAGTTCGGTCTGCTCGTGTACGTGCACAGCGATCCCGTGGTGGCGCTCGGCTTCGGCGAAGTCACCGGCCCACATCGCCAATACGGCCTCCATCCACCGCAATTGGGCACGCAGCACCGGAAGCTTCAGATCCTCGCTACCGGCAATGCCTGCCCGCAGGTGGCGACGAGCTCCCGCCACGTCGCCGAGGTTCATCGCCGCCATCGTCGCCACCGAGTGCGCGATCACCGCATCCTGACGTGACCTGTTGTGCCGCAGCGAATCCAGCCGCTGCACCCAGGACAGAGTCTGCTTGCTGTAGGTGGCCACGCCGGAGTAGGTGATGAGTCGGCCCACCAGCACGTCGGCGAGGACATCGGGATCCCCGGTGGCGTCGGCGACGCGTTCGGCCCGATCCAGCAGCTCGGCGGCGATGTCGGGATCCGGGTGGTAGCAGTGCCCGACGGCCAGCGCGGGCAGCACCCTGGCCGCCGAAGCCGGTTCGCTGTCGGACAGGCCGGCAGCGCGCGACAACAGCGAAAGCAGTTCTCCCGGATCCTGTCCCGGCGCCAGCCAGGGCCATCCCCCGCTGGCCCGCAGCAGTGCGCTGGACACCCGACCCGCACTGGCGACACGGCCGGAGCGCAGGGCCTCGCCGAGGTACCGCTGCACGCTGTCGAGCACCAGCTGACCCCGTCCCGCCCGGGAGTGCGCCTCGAGCAACTCGACGGTGAGCGCGTCGCGCTCGCCATCGTCGCGGGCCGACACCGGAAGCCGGTCGTAGGCGTCCAATGCGGCCTGCCACCAGCCGGCCGCGATGTCCGAACTCCACTGTGCAGTCGCCTGTTCGGCGGCAAGACGGCAGGCCGCCACCACGGTGGCCGGTTCGACCAGCGGCTGCGCCCCGACAAGATGTTGGGCGCGCCGTGTCGCGGCGTCCGGCGCGGCGCTCTCGGACAGCACGTCTGCGACCTTGGCGTGCAGACGTTGTCGGCGCAGCGCGGGGATGCCGGACAGCAACTGCTCCCGCAGCAGCCCGTGGGCGAATTCGTACCCGTCACCGTCGTGGGCGGCGACGATGATCCGCTCGTCGGCTGCTTCGTCGAGGTAGTCGGCGAGGGTGTCGAGGTCCAGCCGGGTGGCCTGCGCCAGTACCGGGGCCGCGGCGGCGTCGATCGTGTCACCGATCACCGCGGCGGTGCGCAGCATCTGCACGACCACCGGGTCCAACGCGGCCAGTCGCCGGTCCAGCACCAACCGCACTGCCCGCGGGATCTCGTTACCCGCACGCTCGGCCCGCGGTAGCCGCGCGTACTCCGAGACGAAAAACGGGTTGCCCCCGGTGCGGTCGGCCAGTTCGGCCGCTTCGGCGGGCGTCACGATCTCTTCGGCGACGTCGTTGGCCAACGTGGCGACGTCGGCCGACGACAGCGCAGGCACCTCGACGTGCCGGTTCCCCTTCCCGCGCGCCACGGTGCTGAGCAGACGAGCCACTTCGGGAGCATGTTCCCCGTCGCGCACGGTCACGATGAGCAGGACGCCGCGGTCGCGGAGCGCTCCGGCGAGGTAGGCCAGACAACTCGCGGAGGTGCTGTCCGCCCACTGGACGTCGTCGACGATCACCGTCAGCACGCCGGGGACGGACTCCAGTAGCGACTGGATCCGTTCGTAGACAAGGAATCTGGCGGTGTCGGGGTCAGCGTGCCGGGGCACCTCGAGCACCTCGTCGGCGTCCGCGCCGAGTGCCCGCACCAGTTGGCGCATCGGCCACCAGGGCGGCGTGGCGCGTTCGTCGGGGCAATTGACCCAGACTGCCTCACCGCCGTCGGCGGCCGCCAGGCCCGCCACCTCCTCGGCCAGCCGGGTCTTGCCGATCCCGGGAGGACCCGACAGCACCAGCCATCTCGTGGCGCCCGCCCGCACCTGCGTCAGAACGTCTGCTGCGGTTGCCAGTTCGCGTTCCCGCCCCACCATGGGTGCACGCTGGGGGCCGTCGTCAACCGTGTCGACGACCGCGGTTGCGACCTCCGGTTCGGGGAGCGCCGCGGCACCGGTCCATTCCGGCGGGCGTGGCCACCCCGACAGTTCGGGCGCCTGACGCAGCACCGCCGTCTGGAGGTCCCGCAGTTGCGGTCCGGGCTCGAGACCGAGTTCCCTGTCGAGCAGCCGAGCGTGCCGGGAGTAGACGTCCAGCGCCTCGGCGGCGCGACCGGCGCGGTACAGCGCCAGCATCTGCAGTCGGCACCCGCGATCGGCCAGCGGATCGCGCTCACGCAGTCGGGAGATCTCCGTCAACGCAGCCGGCAACCGTCCCAGGGCGAGCAACGCAATCACCTTGTTGGCCAGACAATCCGAGAGCATCTCCGCCGTGCGGGTTGCATCTTCGCGCACCCATTCCGCGTCGGCCAGGTCTTCGAGCAACTCGCCCTGCACCAGTGCCAGCGTGGCCTCCGCCTCGGCCAACGCGTCGGCCCACCGCTCGGCTTCGACCGCTGCCGCGGCGCGCGTGCACCCTGCCACGAAGTCCGTCAGGTCGACGTCGTCGGTGCCGACGTCGAGGTAGTAGCCCGGAGGTCGCCGCACGATCGGCTGCGCCACCGAGGAAGCCATCAGCGATTCCCCGGATCCCCCGCGCAGTGCCCGCCGCAGATTGGAGATGTAGGCCTGCAGGCTCGCCGTGGCGCTGGCCGGGACGTCATCTCCCCAGACGACGTCCGTCAGCCGGTCCACCGACACCACGCGGCCCTGCGCCAGAAGAAGCGCCGCCAGCACCGCCCGCTGTTTGGGCGGGCCGATGTCCAGCGGCGCATCTCCCTGGACCACCTGGAGCGGTCCGAGCAACCGATATCGCATCGGCGGAGGTTACTACTCCGTCGACTGGTATTCGTTCACCGCGTCGTCGAGGCGTTGCAACGCTTCGCCGTACTGCGCGAAGTCACCGTTACGCTGCGCCTCCTGGATCGCGTCGAGCGCCGTGTTGACCTCTTCCAGCGCAGCCGCTTTCGCGCCTGACAACTGGGTCGGCCCACTGGGCACCGCCGCGGCGGGCGCCGGTGTGGCGGGGGGCGCCTGCGGGCTCTGACCGGGCCGCTGCGCCGGCGGCGTCACCGACGCCTGCTGGTCGGCCTGGGGTTGAGCCTCAGGTTGCTGACCGGCCGGTGCGTTGGTGGGTTCCGGCCCGGTGGCGGTCGCGTCGGCACCCGGACCGAACAGGTCGATCAAGGCGTCCCGAACGGTCGGCCCGTAGCCGATCTGGTCGTTGTACATCATCGCCACGCGGATCAGGCGTGGGTACGACGACGCCGCATCGGTGTTGCCCGGTGAGGCGTAGACCGGCGCCACGTAGAGCAGGCCGCCCTCCCCGATCGGCAACGTCAGCAGGTTGCCCCAGCGAATCCGGTTCTGATTGTCCCGGCCGATCACACCGAGGTCCTGGCTGACCGCGGTGTCGGTGCTGATCGCGTTGAACGCCAGCTTCGGACCGTTGACCTGACCCGGGATCGTCAGCACAGTGAGCCTGCCGTACGAATCGGGATCCGAACTGGCACTGATGTAGGCCGCCAGGAAGTCCCGTCGGAACCGGTTCATCGCACTCGTCAGCTGGAACGACGACGAACTGTTGTTCTCGGCCAGGTTCTTGGCAACGATGTAGTACGGCGGCTGGTAGCTGCTGGCCGTGGGGTTCGGATCCAGCGGAACGTCCCAGAAGTCCGACGTCGAGAAGAACGTCACCGGGTCGTCGACGTGGTACTTGGCCAGCAGCGCGCGCTGCACCTTGAACAGATCCTCCGGGTAGCGCAGGTGCTCCTGCAACTCGGGCGAGATCGCGCTCTTGGGCTGGATGGTGTCGGGGAAGACCTTCATCCAGGCCTGCAGCACCGGGTCCTGCTCGTCCTGCGCGTACAGCGTCACGGTGCCGTCGTAGGCGTCGACGGTCGCCTTGACCGAGTTGCGGATGTAGGACACCTGCTTGTCCGGCTGCAGTCGGTTCAGCGCCACTTCGTTCGAGTCGATCGTGGCGCTCGACAGCGTCGTCAACTCCGAGTACGGATAGTTGTCCAGCGTTGTGTAACCGTCGACGATCCAGACGATGCGCTCGTTGACGATCGCCGGGTACATCGCGGTGTCGGTGGTCAGCCACGGCGCCACGGCCTCCACCCGGTCGGCGGGGTCGCGGTTGAACAGGATCTTGCTGTTCTCGCCGATGACGTTGGAGAACAGGAAGTTGCGTTCTGCGTACTTGGCGGCGAACACGCTGCGCGACAGCCAGTTACCGATCGGCACACCACCGGAGCCGGTGTAGGTGTAGTTCCTGGTGTCGGTGTTGGTTTCGTAGTCGTACTCGCGCGGGGCACCGTTCTCGCCGACGATCGCGTAGTCGGCCGGGGTGTTGGCGATGACCGGGCCGTAGTAGATGCGGGGCTGGGCCAGCGGTGCCGGACCCGGTGAGACCACCTCGCCGTTCTCGCCCACGACGCTGGACAGGAACTCCGGATAGCCACCGTTCTGGTTGGGATCGTTGGCCACCCCGCGCACCGTGTTGGCCGGCGAGGCGATGAAGCCGTTGCCGTGGGTGAACACGGTGTGCCGGTTGATCCAGTCGCGCTGGTTGTCGATCAGACGATCCGGGTTCAGCTCGCGGGCGGCGACCACGTAGTCGCGCAGATTGCCGTCGTCGTCGGCGTAGCGGTCCATGTTCAGTTGATCGGGGAAGAAGTAGAAGTTCTTGCCCTGCTGGAACTGGGTGAACGCCGGGCTGACGATGTTCGGGTCGAGCACGCGGATGTTCGAGGTGGTGGCACGGTCGGCGGCCACCTGTTGCGCCGTGGCGGACGTGTTGCCCGGGTAGCTGCGGTAGGTCACCGTTTCGTCGGTGATCCCGTAGGCCTGCCGGGTCGCGGTGATACTTCGGCCGATGTATTCGCTTTCCTTCTGAGCGGCGTTGGGCCGCACGCTGATCTGCTCGACCACCAGCGGCCAGCCGGCGCCGATGACCAGCGACGAGAGCAGCAGCAGCACCACGCCGATCGCGGGGATCCGCAGATCGCGCAGGAAGATCGCCGAGAACACCGCTACCGCACAGATGACCGCGATGGCCATCAGTATCAGCTTCGCCGGCAGTACCGCGTTGATGTCGGTGTAGCCGGCACCGGTGAACGGCTTGCCGCCGCGGGTGTTGCTGAGCAGTTCGTAGCGGTCGAACCAGTAGGCGACGGCCTTGAGCAGCATCAGGATGCCGAGCATGGTGATCAGCTGGATGCGGGCCGCGCGACTCAGTGCACCTGCGCGTCCAGTCAGCCGGATCCCGCCGAACAGGTAGTGGCCCAGCAGGTTCGCGATGAAGGCCAGGAAGCCGGCGACGAACAGCGAGGTCAGCACCAGCCGGTAGAACGGCAGATCGAACGCGTAGAAGCCCAGGTCGAGGCCGAACTGGGGATCGGAGACACCGAAGCTGCCGCCGTGCAGGAACAGCTGCACCCGGTCCCAATAGCTCTGCGCCACAAAACCCGACATCACACCGATGAAGGCCGGCACGCCGATGCCCACGAGGCGCAGCCGCGACATGACCGCGGTGCGATAACGCGCGATCGGATCGTTGGGGCCTGCGGTGGGCACGAACACCGGCCGGGTCCGATAGGCGAGCGCCATCGCGGCGAACACCACGCCACCCATCAGGATGGCCACGACGAAGAAGATGACAACACGCGTCACGATCTGGGTGGTCCACACCGAGCGGTATCCCAGTTCGCCGAACCACAGCCAGTTCACGTAGGTGTCGATGAAACGGGGACCGATCAACAACAGCACCACGGCGACCAGGGCGACCCCGATCAGTACCCGGTTTCGTCGCGTCAGCGTCGGCATTTTCGCCGAGGGCCGCATACCCACTCGATCACTCCAGTCTCGAACATTCCCAGCAGTTGTTCAGGTGCCATAACTCTACGCACCCGCCCGGCCGCATCGCGTCAGCAGCTAGGGGGTTCGCCACCAGCGGAAAGCGTCCGCAACGAGCCGATCGCCTCCTCGAGCGTCTCCACCCTGAGCAGTTCGATGCCGTCTTCGTCGGCGCTCTTGGCCTCGTCGCAGTTGTCGGCAGGCACCAGGAAGACGGTGGCGCCGGCCTCGCGTGCTGCGACGATCTTGTGGGTGATCCCGCCGATCGAGCCGACCTCGCCGTCGCCGGTGATGGTCCCGGTACCGGCGACGAACTTGGACCCGTTGACGTCGCCGGTGGTCAGCTTGTCGACCACCGCGAGGCTGAACATCAGACCCGCCGACGGCCCCCCGATGTTGGCGAGGTTGAAGTCGATGGTGAACGGCGCCCACGGCGCATCGAGCACGCCGACCCCGAGCAGACCCTGGTCGCGGTCGGGGTGCTTACCGAGCGTGATCTCGGCGATCCCCGCCGGGGCGTTCTTGCGCCGGTAGTCGACGACGATCCGGTCACCCGGTTTGGTGCCCGCGAGGATCTCCTGGAACTGCTCGAGGGTGGCGACGGGTTGGTTGTTGACCGCGTCGATGGCGTCGCCGGCCTGCAACTTGTCGTTCGACGGGCCCTCGGAATCGACGTTCTCCACGGTGACGGCCATCGGGTACTCCAGGTAGTGCAGAGCGGCGTACTCCGCGCTGTCCTCCGATTGCCGGAAGTCGGTGCTGTTCGCCTCGTCGATCTCTTCTTTCGTGCGGTCCGGCGGGTACACCAGATCGCGCGGGATCAACTGGTCACGACCCGAAGCCCAGAACACCAGCGCCTGCCCCAGCGTCAGTCCGTCGCGCTGCGACACCGTCGTCATGTTGAGGTGACCGGACGTGGGGTGGAGGTCGGCGCCCTCGATGTCGACGACCTGCTTGCCGTCGACCTCCCCGAGCGTGTCGAACGTCGGGCCGGGCCCGAGCGCGACATACGGCACCGTCACCAACGTCATCAGAATGCCGAACGCCAGGATCGGCACCAGCGCGACGATCAGGGTCGAGATCCGCCTGTTCACGCCGCCCACAGTAGAGGTTCACCCGGTTGGTTCACTGAGAGCGTGACCCGCATCGCCGCACGACCGCGGTGCGGTGAGTACGGTTGGACCTATGGCTGACCCGCCCTTCGGCTTCTCCGCCGGGGATGACCCTGAGCGTGACAAACCCAAGAAAGACCCCGGCTCCGGTGGCGATCCCTTCGGGGGTGCGTTCCCGGGCGGCGGCGAGTTCGACATGTCGCAACTCGGCCAGATCTTCAGCAAGCTCGGCGAGATGTTCAGTGGCGCGGGGACGATGACTCCCGGCGGATCGGGTGCCGGACCGGTCAACTACGACCTGGCCCGCCAACTCGCCTCGAACTCCATCGGATTCGTCGCGCCCGTGCCTGAGCAGACCGCGACCGCCATCGCCGATGCGGTCCGGTTGGCCGAGACCTGGCTGGACGGGGCGACCCCGTTGCCGGCCGGCACCACCAGGGCGGTGGCGTGGACCCCGACCGACTGGCTCGACAACACCCTCGACACCTGGAAGCGGCTGTGTGACCCGGTCGCCGAGCAACTCTCCACGGTGTGGGCGTCGGCGCTGCCCGAGGAAGCGAAGGCCATGGCCGGTCCGCTGCTGTCGATGATGTCGCAGATGGGTGGCATGGCGTTCGGCTCGCAGCTGGGCCAGGCGTTGGGCAAGCTCTCCCGAGAAGTGTTGACCTCCACCGACATCGGGCTGCCGCTGGGACCCAAGGGGGTCGCGGCCCTGATGCCCGAAGCGGTCGAGGCACTCGCCGACGGCCTCGAGCAACCGCGCAGCGAGATCGTCACGTTCCTGGCCGCGCGCGAAGCCGCCCACCACAGGTTGTTCAGCCACGTGCCGTGGCTTGCCACGCAGCTCCTGAGCACCGTCGAGGCGTTCGCCAAGGGCACCAAGATCGACATGAGCGGCATCGAGGAGTTCGCCCGCGACTTCAACCCCGCCTCGCTGACCGACCCGTCCCAGATGGAGCAGCTGCTCAATCAGGGCATCTTCGAGCCGAAGGCCACCCCGGAGCAGACCGCTGCGCTGGAACGGCTGGAGACGCTTCTGGCGCTGATCGAGGGCTGGGTGCAGACCGTGGTCATCGACGCTCTGGGCGAACGGATCCCCGGCACTCCGGCGCTGAGCGAGACGCTGCGACGGCGCCGCGCCACCGGCGGACCGGCCGAGCAGACGTTCGCCACCCTGGTCGGTCTCGAACTGCGGCCACGCAAGATGCGTGAAGCCGCGGCGCTGTGGGAGAGGCTGACCCAGGCAGTCGGCTCCGACGCCCGCGACGCTGTCTGGCAGCACCCCGACCTGCTGCCGAGCGCATCCGACCTGGACGAGCCCGCCGGATTCATCGACCGCATCATCGGCGGCGACACCAGCGACCTAGACAGCGCCATCGAACAGGCGCTGACCGAAGCCGACGATGCCAAGCGCGACGACGACGGGACCGACCGCCCGCGCGAGTGAGAGCGACGGCCCCTGTGGATAACCCGGCTCGGGGCCGCCGGCGCATGTCAGTGTCGTTGCATGACGCGATATGCGCTCAGCACGGCCACTCCGGTGCTGGCCCGCCCCGACGACACGGTCCAGGTGGGCTGGGATCCGCGGCGCGCGGTCGTGGTGCATCCGCCGCCCGGGCTGTCTGCGAACGTCCTGGCTGAACTGCTGCGCGGGCTGCAATCCGCCGCGACGATTGCCGAGTTGCAGTCCCTGGCAGCCACCCGCGGCGCCGAGGCGTCGGTGGTCACCACGCTGGTCAGCCATCTCGTCGACGCCGGCGTGGTCAGCGAAGTCTCGCGGCGCCGAACCCGCGCGGCCTCGGTCCGCATCCACGGCAGCGGCCCGCTGACCGACCAGCTCACGGCGTCACTGCGCAGCTCGGGCATCCGGATGAGCCAGAGCAGCAGAACCCACGCCTCCACGGGATCGGCGGACCTCGTCGTGCTGACCGACTACCTGGTCGCCGACCCGCGGGTGGTCCGCGAACTGCACGACGCCGGTGTGCCCCATCTGGCCGTGCGGGTCCGCGACGGCGTCGGTTTGGTCGGTCCGCTGGTGATTCCCGGCGTCACCAGCTGCCTGCGCTGTGCTGACCTGCACCGCAGTGACCGGGACCCGGCCTGGCCCGCCGTCGCGGCGCAGCTGTGCCATACCGTGGGTACCGCCAACCGGGCCACGGTGCTGGCGACCGCCGCCCTGGCGCTCAACGAGATCGACCATGTCGTCCGCGCGGTGAGCTGTGAAGATGCGCCGGGCCAAGCGGCGGCCGCACCGTCCACGCTGGACACCACGCTGGAATTCGACGTCGCCACAGGCTCGATCGTGGCCCGCAGATGGTCGCGGCACGCAATGTGTTCATGCTGACATCGATCGTTTCCAACTAGTTGGTGGAAGTTCTTCGCAGTCGTGGATGATGGAGTCGTGAGTGACATCAAGCGAGGGCGTGCCGCGCGCAACGCGAAGCTGGCGTCGCTGCCCGTAGGCATGGCCGGCCGGGCCGCACTGGGCTTCGGCAAGCGCCTGACCGGCAAGTCCAGGGACGACGTCAACGCCGAATTGATGGACAAGGCTGCGCAGCAGTTGTTCACCGTGCTCGGTGAACTCAAGGGCGGCGCGATGAAGGTCGGCCAGGCGCTCTCGGTCATGGAAGCCGCGATCCCCGAGCAGTACGGCAAGCCCTACCGCGAAGCGCTGACCAAGCTGCAGCGCGAGGCGCCGCCGTTGCCCGCGGCCAAGGTGCACCGGGTGCTCGACGCCCAGTTGGGCACCAAGTGGCGGGACCGCTTCCAGTCATTCGACGACAAGTCCATCGCATCGGCCAGCATCGGCCAGGTGCACAAGGCGGTGTGGGGCGACGGCCGCGTCGTCGCGGTCAAGATCCAGTACCCCGGCGCCGACGAAGCACTGCGTGCCGACCTGAAGACGATGCAGCGGATGGTGAGTGTGCTCAAGCAACTCTCCCCCGGCGCCGATGTGCAGGGTGTGGTCAACGAGCTGATCGAGCGCACCGAGATGGAGCTGGACTACCGGCTCGAAGCCGACAATCAGCGGGCGTTCGCCAAGGCCTACGACGGCCACCCGCAGTTCATCGTTCCGCACGTGGTGGCCAGCGCGCCCAAGGTCGTCATCCAGGAGTGGATCGAAGGCATCCCGCTGTCGCAGATCATCCGCGAGGGAACCCAGGAGCAGCGCGACCTGATGGCCACGCGGCTGTTCGTGTTCTGCAACGACGCGCCGGGCCGGCTGGAAAAGGTTCACGGCGACGCCCACCCCGGCAACTTCATGCTGATGCCCGACGGAAAGATGGGTGTCATCGACTTCGGCGCGGTCGCCCCGATGCCCGGGGGCTGGCCCATCGAACTGGGCCAGACGCTGCGGTACGCCGTCGACAAGAACTACGACAAGCTGTTGCCGACGATGCAGAAGGCCGGCTTCATCCAGAAGGGCCAGCAGCCGTCCACGTCCGACATCGACGACATGCTCAAGCAGTACGTCGACCCGCTCGAGGTGCCGGTGTTCCACTACACCCGCAAGTGGCTGCAGCGGATGACCACCCTCGAACTCGACAAGGCTGCCGGGCAGATCAAGGCCGCCCGCCAGATGGACATCCCGCCGAAGATGGCGATCCCGATGCGGGTGATCGCGTCGATCGTGGCCATCTCGTGTCAGCTCGACGCGCATGTACCGACACGGAGCATCGCCGAGGAGACCGTGCCGGGATTTGCCGACCCCGACGCGGTGTAGCGCGCCGGGGCCGGCGTTGAATCACGCGGCCACAGGCTCTTTCGTGTCCTTGCGGGGCCGCCCACGCGGACGCTTGCGGGCGATCACCGAACCCCGGTCCAGAATCTCACCGCCCCACACACCCCACGGCTCCTGACGTTCGAGTGCGGCATTGAGGCACTCGCGGCGTATCGGGCAGTCCGTACACAGCGCCTTGGCCTGTTCGAGATCGCGCGGGTCCTCAGCGAACCACAGATCGGGATTCTCGTGGCACGGCACCGCCAGCTTCGTTCGCTCACATGTCAGGGAAGACATGTCCGGTCCTCTTCTTCCTGGTCGTTGATTCTCATCGGTGACGGATCTGCGACCAGGCTTCGAAAGGGTTCCGAAACGAATCTGGCCACGGATCCGGTGATTGCGGGTCCGTGGCCTTCAGGCGTTTCGTGGGTTCCTGCTAGATGGAGCCCCGATTCACGGACGCGGCAGTCGTGCCGGCGGCGGCGCGGCGCTTGCGCGGCGCCGCAATGGCGGCGGCGGCAATAGCGGCGGCGGGATGCGCGGGGTGCGCCCAGACGGGGGCATGGAAGGTCCGCGATATGCCGGCAACGCGTACGCCGGTGAACAGTTGATTGCTGATCATTGTCGTGACACCCTCCTCTCGCACATGGCCTTCGTCTGTGTGTTCTGAGGCTAGACGGTACCAGCCGAAACCGACAAGCGATTTTCTGACCAGCAGGTTTGGCACGATCTTTACGGAGTTTGGCGGCCTTTGACCATCGCGATCACGTCGGCACCGAACTGCTCCAGCTTGCGGGCACCGATACCCGGGATGGCGACCAGCGCGGCGTCGTCGGCCGGCAGGGCCTCAGCGATCGCGATCAGCGTGTTGTCGGTGAACACCACGTAGGCGGGCACGCTCATCTCTTTCGAGATGCGTAGCCGCCAGTCCTTGAGTTCGGCGAGCAGTTGTTCGTCGAGGTCGGACGGACACGTCTCACACCGCCGCAGCATGATCGCCGGGGGTGAGGTCAGCGCGGAGTTGCACACCCGACAGCGCGGCGCCGGGCCGCGGGGCTTACGCGACCGACTCGGGCCGTCATCGCGCTGAGACTGCGGCGCGATGCCGTTGAGGAAGCGCGACGGGCGCCTGCCCTGCCGTCCGCCCGGGGCCCGCGCCAATGCCCAGCTGAGCGCCAGATGCACTCGCGCCCTGGTGACTCCGACGTAGAGCAGCCGCCGCTCCTCTTCCACCGGCTCACTGTCGGGGCCGTGGGACAACGCGTGCGAGATCGGCAGTGTGCCGTCGGCGAGCCCGACCAGGAACACCGCGTCCCACTCCAGCCCTTTGGCGGCGTGCAGCGAGGCCAGCGTGACGCCCTGCACCACCGGCGGGTGGCGGGAGTCCGCCCGCTGGCGCAACTCGGCGACCAGGGCGCGGAGGTCGAGCTGTGGACGCTGCGCCACTTCCTCGTCGACCAGCTCGGCCAGCGCGACCAACGCCTCCCAGCGCTCCCGAGCGCGGGTACCCGGCGGCGGCTCGGCGGTCAGACCCAGCGGCTCCAGGGTCGCCCGGACCATCTCCGGCAGCGGGCGCTCGGACTCCGCCGGATCCCGTTCGGCGGCGCGCTGTAGCGCCAGCAGCGACTGCCGGATCTCCTGCCGGCTGAAGAACCCCTCACCGCCGCGGACCTGGAACGGCACGCCGACCTCGGTGAGCGCCTCTTCGTAGACCTCCGACTGCGCGTTGATGCGGTAGAGCACCGCGATTTCCGAAGCGGCAGTGCCGGATTCGAGCAGTTTCTTGACCTTGCGGGCCACCGCCGCCGCCTCGGCGACCTCGTCGGGGTACTCGCTGAACGTCGGCTCCGGACCCGGCGGACGCTGACCGATCAGGTGCAGCCTGCTGCCTGCCATCCGGCCGCGCGCGGCGGCGATCACCCTGTTGGCCAGCGACACCACCTGCGGCGTGGAGCGGTAATCGCGCTCCAGCCGGATCACCGCGGCCTCGGGGAACCGCCGCGAGAAGTCGAGCAGATAGCGAGGTGAGGCGCCGGTGAACGAGTAGATGGTCTGGTTGGCGTCACCGACGACGGTCAGGTCGTCACGGCTGCCGAGCCAGGCGTCGAGCACACGCTGCTGCAACGGGGTGACGTCCTGATACTCGTCGACGACGAAGCAGCGGTAGCGGTCGCGGAACTCCTGGGCCGCCGCGGCGTCGGTCTCGATCGCGGCCGCGGTGTGCAGCAGCAGGTCATCAAAATCCAGCAACGCCCTGCCTTCGTGGCGGGCTTTGAGCGCCTCGTAGGCGGTGTACACCGCCGCGACCTTGGCTGCGTCGAACGGGATGTCGCGGCCCGCCTCGGCGACGGTCGACGGGTAGTCCTCGGGGCTGACCAAAGACCCCTTGGCCCATTCGATTTCGCCGGCGAGGTCGCGGACGTCGTCGGTGCTGGTGGGCAGGCCGCTGCGGTTGGCGGCCTGGGCGACGATCGAGAACTTCGTGTCGAGGAGTTGCCATTCGGTGTTGCCCACCACCCGGGGCCAGAAGTACGCCAGTTGGCGGCGCGCGGCGGCGTGGAACGTCATCGCCTGCACCCCACCGGTACCCGTGCCGTCGTCCAACGCCCGCAGCCGACCGCGCATCTCCCCTGCCGCACGCTGGGTGAACGTCACCGCGAGCACCTGGGCCGGGGCGACATGGCCGGCCGTCACGAGGTGGGCGATGCGGCGGGTGATGGTGCGCGTCTTGCCGGTCCCGGCGCCGGCCAGCACGCACACCGGCCCGCGCGCGGCGAGCACGGCTTCGCGCTGCTCCTCGTCGAGGTCGCCAAGCAGCCGGTCACGCGAGGCCGTTGGGGACATGCCGCCCATCATGTCAGCGCGGCCCGACAAACGCGGGCACGGCTCCGGGCATGTTGGCGGCGTCGACTACGTTGAGTGCCTTATGAGCGCTGATCAAAACGTTGTGACCATGTACACCACGTCGTGGTGCGGCTACTGCGTCCGCCTGAAGAAGGTCCTCAAGAACGAGGGCATCGCCTTCACCGAGGTCGACATCGAGGCCGACCCGGCCGCCGCGGAGTTCGTGGCGACGGCGAACGGGGGAAATCAGACCGTGCCGACGCTGAAGTTCGCCGACGGCTCGACCCTGACGAATCCGACTGGAGCGCAGGTCAAAGCCAAGCTCGCCGGATAGTTCGGTTCGACCGAGCTCTCTTCACTCCTCGCATCGAGATTGACATCACGGTTGCTGATTCCCGGCCCTTTGAGGGATCTCACAGCCCAGGTGTCGATCTCGCCATGAGGCGGCGTACCGAACGATCCCGGAACTGAGCGCCTGGGCTCAATCCAGCGCAGCCCAGGATTCGATGATCTCCCTGGCGATCGAAATGGATCCGGGCAGCAGCAGTCGGGACTGACTCGTCGAACCCCAGTCGCCCTGCTCCAGGGCCTCGCGGATCTCGGTGCGGGTGAACCACGCCGCTTCGGCGATCTCGCCGTCGTTGAACGCGAACTCCTGCTCGGGATCGCCGAGAGCGTGAAAGCCGATCATCAGCGACCTGGGGAACGGCCACGGCTGGCTGCCCAGATACTCCACATCGGTGACGGTCAGCCCGATCTCCTCGGAGATCTCGCGAACCACGCAGGTTTCGAACGACTCACCGGCCTCGACGAATCCGGCGAGGATCGAGAAAAGCCGGTCCGGCCACAGCGTCTGGCGGGCCAACACGGCGCGGTCGTGGCCGTCGTGCACCAGGCAGATGACCGCAGGGTCGATGCGCGGGAACTCCTCGCGGCCAGTGACCGGGTTGACCCGTGACCACCCGGATTTGGCGGGCACCGTCGGTGACCCGTCCAGAGGGCTGAACCGGGCGCTGTCATGCCAGTTCAACAGCGCGGTGGCGGTCGCCACCAACTGGGCGCTCACATCGTCGAACACCTGGCCGGCACGGCGGAGGTCGAGCACCTCGGTCGGCGCCCCGGGATCGTCCGGGGGTTGCAGTTCCGCGCGGATCGCCCAGGCATGCCGACCGTCTCGCAGTCGGCCCAGGAACACCGCGTCCTCCGGCGGCGCGTCACCGAGCGTGCCTGCCTGGCCGAGAACCGCTCTGCCTTCGGAGATCAGCACCTGGTTGCGCCGATCCACGCGCAGCAGCAGCGCCTCTGACCATCCGGCGACAGCTGCGTCGACGTCGGTGCGTAACGTGTCCGCGCGGTCTGCTCCCACCCGGGACAGCAGCGGAATGTTGCGCAGCCGGAACCCCGAAGGATTCATCGCTGCCTTCTGCTCTTCGCGCAGGCGCTCATCGATCGGAGTCCGCGCTGCGGATGTAGAGCAACCTGTCGCCGAGTTCGAGCGAGTCGACCTCCGGATCGTCGACGCGGATCAACTTCTTGTTGCGTACGACGCCGAGGACGATGTCGCTCTGGTGCCGCGGCGAGCTGCCCGCTTCCTTGGGGGTGACCTCGCGCTCGGCGATCGCAAAGCCTGCATCGGGGGTCAGCAGGTCCTCCATCATCTCCACCACGCTGGGCGTCTGCACGGCGATGCCGAGCAGACGGCCCGCAGTCTCGGACGTCACGACCGTGGAGTCCGCGCCGGACTGTTCGAGCAGATGCTGGTTTTCGGCCTCGCGGACCGCGGCGATGATCTTGGCGTTGGGTGCGAGTTCGCGCGCCGTCAACGTGACGAGCACAGCGGTGTCGTCACGATTGGTCGCGACGATGATGGACTTGGCGTGTTGGGCGCTGGCCAGTCGCAGCACCTCGGAGTCCGTGGCACTGCCCCGCACGGTGACCAGACCGGCGCTCTTGGCTCGCTCGAGGGCTGCGGCGTCCTCGTCGACGACGACGATGTCAGCGGGCGCGACCTCGTCGCCGACCATGGCGGCGGCCGCAGTCCGGCCCTTGGTGCCGTAGCCGACGATGATGATGTGGTTACGCAATCTGCTCCTCCATCGCTGGATCTGGTAGACCTGCCGCGACTGCGTGGTGAGGGTCTCGACGGTGGTTCCGATGAGGACGACCAGGAATGCGACCCGCAGCGGCGTGATCACCAGAACGTTGATGAGCCGTGCTGAGGGCGTGACCGGGGTGATGTCGCCGTACCCCGTGGTCGACAGCGTGACCGTCGCGTAGTAGATGCAGTCGAGCAGCGACAGCGGGTTGTTGTCGTTGGGCGCCGAGTCGATGTCGCGGTAGCCGTGCCGGTCGAGATAGACGATCAGGACCGTGACACACAAGGCGCCGATCGCGTAGATGATGCGGGTGGTGATGCGGCGCGCCGGGCTGACGGGCGTGGTCGGGATCTGCACCCGGTCGGTGAGCGCATGGACCGGCAGATCGGCCAACGACTGATCGAACCGACGTAACCGTCGGCGCAGACTGCCCTTAGCCACAGGGGTCAGTCACGGGGTGAGGCTGCCGCACCCGCACAATGTAACCATGACCTCGTCCCCATCCGTACTGCAGCAGATCACCAAATCGTCGCGTGGCGCCAAGACCGGTGTCTGGCTGATCGGCATGGGGGTCCTGCACTTCGCCGCGCCCAAGCCCTTCGACACCATCGTCCCGACGGAGCTCCCCGGCAGTCCGCGCGCCTACACCTACGGTTCGGGTGTCGCCGAGATCGCCGTCGGCGGCCTGCTGGTGGCTCCGAAGACCCGGCGCGTGGGGGCGCTGGCCGCGATCGCGCTGTACCTCGGAGTGTTGCCGGCGAACGTGAACATGGTCCGGCTGTGGAAGGACAAGCCGCTGCCGATGCGTGCTGCCGCGGTCGCCCGGCTGCCACTGCAGATCCCGATGATCACCCAGGCGTTGAAGATCTACCGCGAAAGCTGAGCCCAGACGGCTCACGCGGCCGCCGCGTTCATCAACTCGGCCACCTCCTGTTCGCTGAGCAGCATGTCGGGACGAACGGTCCGCCCGGATCGCACGTAGTGGAACGCGGCGCGTACCGACGAGCTCGGACAGCCCTGCAGCCGCGCCCACGCGAGCCGATAGATTGCGAGCTGAACAGCGTTGCGCTGCAGATCTTCTGGCGTCGACGGCGGCGCTCCGGTCTTCCAGTCGACCACCGTCACCCCGCCGTCCTCGTCGGCGAAGACCGCGTCGATGCGGCCACGCACCACACGACCCGCGATGACCATGTCGAACGGGATCTCCACCTCGACCGGCGTGCGCGCCGCCCATTCCGACACCGCGAACGCGGCCTGAAGTTCCTCGAGCTCTCCGCGGTCCTGCCGGTCGGCATCCACGGCGCCGGGTAGGTCGTCGAGATCGAACAGCTTCTCCGCCTGGAAGTACCGCTGCACCCATTCGTGAAACGCCGTGCCCAGCAACGCCTGTGAGTCGGGCTGGCGCGGCAGTCGCCGATGCAATCGCCGTGCGACCGCGTCAGGGTCGCGGCCGAGCTCGACCAGCGTGCTCACCGACAGCTGCGTGGGCAACTCCGGGGTGGGCCGGTATGCCGATCGTTCCCGTTCGGCGAGCAGCGCATCAACATCGGCGGCCCAGCCGTGCGGGTCGCTCGGCACGTCGGCCTGCAGGTCTGCCGACATGGCCCGCACCACCAGTCTGGCGCCTCGGTCGGTGTCCTCACGGCGGCCGGACACCGGGCCGACCGGCCACATCGCCTCGACGACACGATCGCGGACCGGGTTGGGCTCGCCATCGGCCGGGGCGTCGGCCCACACCTCGACCGACCCGCACGGCGTTCCCGCGGCGACGGATTCGTCGATGACGTCTTTGAGCTCACAGAGGAATGTCGACGGTCCTCGAGGCTTGGACTCGGTGGCTCCCCAGTGATGGCCCGACACGAGCAGGGTGCGTTCGGCGCGGGTGATCGCCACGTAGAGAAGTCGGCGTTCCTCGTCGGTTCGTCGCTGGTCGAGGCTGCGCTTGTGGTCAGAGATGCTGTCCGACAGAGCTTTCCGGTCGTTGACGGTGGAGGTGTCGAGCACCGGGACGCCATGATCGGAGACCGTGGCGCAATCACCGCGCAGCAGCGGAGGCAGATCGGCCGCATCGGTCAGCCAGGTGCGAGGGGACGCCGTCGACGGGAAAACCCGGCCGCTGAGGTGCGGCACGGCGACGACCTGCCATTCCAGGCCCTTGGCCGCGTGCACGGTCAAGATCTGCACGCGATCCGCGGCCACCGTGATCTCGGCGGGCGCCAAACCGTTCTCGACCTGCTCGGCGGCGTCGAGGAACGCCAGCAGGGTCGACACCGTGGTTCCCGGCCTGGACGAGAAATCGGCGACCACGTCTCCGAACGCATCCAGGTGCTCGGTCCCCGACCATCCTGCCGACACCGGTTGCGCCGCTCTGACTTCGGCGTCGACCCCCAGCAGTCGGCGAATCTCGGCGACCAGATCGGGCAGCGGGCTGTCGAGATGAGCCCGCAGCGCGGTCAGTTCCCGCCCCAACGCCACGATCCTGGTGTGACCGTCCGGCGAGTACGCGCCGGCGAGTCCGGGATCGCAGATCGCGTCGGCCAGGCACGCCGCGTCTGCGTCCGGGGCGACCTGCGCGATGATCTTCTCGGTCGCGCCGCTCTGCGCCGCCGCACCGACGTCGTCGAGCTGCACGGCGCGTCGCCACAGCGCCGCGATGTCCCGGGCGCCCAGTCGCCAACGGGGACCGGTGAGCACGCGCATCGCGGCAGCCCCGGCGGTGGGGTCGGCCGTCAGCCTCAGCATCGCGACCACGTCGGCGACCTCGGGCACCGACAGCAGCCCGGCCAAGCCGACCACCTCGACCGCAACTCCACGACGGGTGAGCGCTTCGGCCATCGGTGCCGCGTCGGCGTTGCGGCGCACCAGAACCGCCACCGTCGGCGGCGCACCGGACATGCTGACGCCTTCGTGGTACCGACGGGCCACGTTCTCGGCCACCCATTCACGTTCGGCCACCACGTCGTTCAGCAATGCACACCGCACGTCGCCCTGGCTCGCGTCGGGCCGTGGTCGCAGCGACTGCACCGCCACCGAACGGCGCCGCGCATCCGTGGACACCGCGTTGGCCAGGTGCAGCACCTCGGGCGGGTTGCGCCAGCTGGTGCGGAGTTCCAGGCTCGGAGCCGGTGAGCCATCAGACCGGGGAAAGTCGGTGGTGAACCTCGGCAGGTTGGTCGCCGACGCACCACGCCATCCGTAGATCGACTGGATGGGATCCCCGACGGCGGTGAGTGCGAGACCGTCATCGACACCGCCACCGAACAGCGACGAGAGCGCGACCCGCTGCGCGTGCCCGGTGTCCTGGTACTCGTCGAGCAGCACGACCCGGTAGCGCTGTCGCAGCTGCTCCCCCACCTGGGGGAACCGGGACGCCAGCCGCGCCGCGGCAGACATCTGCATACCGAAGTCGACGACCCGGTCTTCCCGCATCCGTTGGTGCAGCGCGTCGATCAGAGGGACCAACGCGGTGCGCTCGGTCTGGGTGCCCAGCATGCGCAGCAGCCACTGGCTCGGACCTTTGTCGCGCTGATACCGGCCTGCCGGCAGCGTGTGCACCAGCCGCTCGAGCTCCACGTGGGTGTCGCGCAGCTGCTCGGTGTCGACAAGATGCTCGGAGAGCTGTCCGGCGAGCCTGAGCACCATCGCGGTGATCGAGGCAGGTGACTTCTCGGTGTCCAACGCGTCGGGATGCTCGCACACCACCCGAAAGGCCAACTGCCACAACTCGGTCTCACCGAGCAGCCGGGTCTCAGGCTCCATCGGCAACAGCAGGCCGTACTCGCGCAGCAGGTTTCCCGCGAACGCGTGGTAGGTGCTGATCGTCACCGGGTCGTCGCCGACGTCGGCGGTCCTGGGATCGCCGGGCGTCATCAGTCCCGCACCCGCGAGGCGGGCGAGCCGGGACCGCACCCGGCGCAACAGCTGTCCCGCGGCTTTTCGCGTGAACGTCAGACCCAACACCTCTCCGGGATGCGCATACCCGTTGGCGACCAGCCACACCACCCTGGCAGCCATCGTCTCGGTCTTCCCGGCGCCGGCGCCGGCGATCACCACCAGCGGGCCGGGCGGCGCCGCGATGACCGCTGCCTGCTCGTCGGTCGGGGCAAAAAGGCCCAGCGCGCTGGACAGTTCGGCAGGGCTGAACCGCGGGGTCATTGATCGCTCCTGGTGTTCTGGGCCGGGCACATCGCCTGTACCGGGCAGTGCGCGCAGCTGTCGTTGATCCTCGCGAGGAACTGTGGACCCTGGGTCGCCGCGGCTGCCTGGTGCACCAACGTGCGCCATTCGGCATGGCTCTCCGGGGTGAGCGGGGCCTGATCGCGCTCGGCCGCACCACCACCGCTGGTCTTGCCGACATAAACCAAGCGGCCACCGCCGGGCTCGTCGCCCTCGGCGATCAGGCCTTCGGCGACTGCCAGCTGATACATCGCCAGCTGAGCGTGGCTCTGAGCGTCGTCCTTGCTCACCGGGCTCTTTCCGGTCTTGATGTCGACCACGACGAGCCTGCCCTCACTGTCGCGTTCGAGGCGGTCGAGGCGACCCCGCACCCGCACCGCGGGGACCTCGCCATCGGGCCGGGTCACCTGCCCCTCGACATCGACCTCGGTACCGACCTCGGTGAGCTCATGGCGGGTGTCGGAGCGCCAGCGCAGGAACGTCGACAGCATCTCCAGATGGCGGACCAGTTCGTTGTCCGCATACCACTGAGCGTCAAAAGGTATTTGCTTCCATACCTTTTCGAGATCACTGAGCATCTGCGACTCGGTCCTGCCGGGTTCGGAGACCACCGCATGGACCAGTGACCCCAGCGCTGACCGCACGTCCCGTCCCGGGGCGCCACCGTGGCGTTCCAGCAACCAGCGCAGCGGACAGTCCGAGAGCATCTGCAGCGTGGACGGCGACAACGTCACCACATGATCGTCGCCGTCCCAGAGCGGCTCGGCTGAGGAAAGGTTCCGCAGATCGTACCACGTTTCGGGGTTGGTGCCGTGCACTCCCGCCTCCGCCAGGCGCGCCAACTGCGCTGCGGCACAGATGCGTTCGTCCTCGTCGATGGTGCCCGCCGGGGAGCACACCACCGAGCGCAGTCGCCCGACCAGAGCAGCCGGGGCCAGTACCCGCGGAGCCCTGATCGGAGCAGAATCCTCGGCGACCGGTTCGGTCGCCAGGGCGGCAAGCTCACGACAGAACGACGACGGCAGCATGGCGTCGTCGCCGTCGCTGTCGACAGCGGTCACCAGGAGCCGATGGCGGGCCCGGCCCATCGCGGTGATCAGCAGTCGACGCTCCTCGGCGAGCAGAGGGGCCCGGCTCGACAACCCCCGCTGCCCGGCGTCGGCATCGATCACATCGACCAGTTCCTGGGTCGCCAGCACACCTCCCCGTGGAGAGACATTGGGCCACAACCCTTCCTGCACCCCGGCGATCACCACAAGATCCCACTCCCGCCCCAGAGCCGAGTGCGCGCTGAGCACTGCGACCGCATCGGGCTGCGGGCTTTCGTCGCGGCGTACCGGAGGCAGTGTCAGGGCCGTGATGTGGTCGACCAACCCCCGCAGCGATGCACCCGCAGTCCGCTCGACGTACTGCTCTGCCACGTCGAACATCGCGGTGACGGCATCGAGGTCGCGGTCGGCCTGTGCTCCGGCCGGGCCGCCACGTTCACTGGCGGTCAGCCACCGCCGCTGCAGACCCGAGCGGTGCCACGCCTGCCACAACGTGTGTCGCGGGTCCCGGCCGTCGTCGGTGCAGCGTTGTGCGGCCGCCAGCACGGTACGCACCCGTCGCAGAGCGCGCCCGTGGTCGTCGGAGAGCGTGCCGGATCCGTGGTGCAGGGCGTCGACGAGCAGATCCCCGAAACCGCCCGGTGATCCCGGTGCGCCCCGGCGCAACGCTCGCCGCAACTGGCGCAGCGACACTGGGTCGACGCGGCCGATCGGGCCGGTCAACAGCGCCAGTGCCCGCTCCCCGTCGACGCCGTCCGCAGTGGCCTCCAGCACCGTCAGCAATGCACGCACCGCGGGCTGATCCGCCAGCGCCGCGTCGCTGTGGGGTACGTCCACCGGAACGCCCGCGGCGGACAGTGCGCGACCCAGCGCCGCCCCCATCCGCGGCACCGACCGCACGATCACTGCCATCTGCGTCCACGGCACGCCGTCGACGAGGTGTGCGCGTCGCAGTGCGTCGGCGATCAGCGCTGCCTCGGCGTGCGCCGACGCGGCGATCCGGACCGCCAAGCCGGAGGGAACCTCAGGCGTGTCGATACCGGTGAACGGCCGGCTACCGTCGCGGCCGGGAAGCCGGCCTGCGACCGCGCCGATGGCATCGGCCAACGGGGTTGCGCAACGGTGTGACTCGGTGAGCGTGAGCGTGGGCCCCTCACCACGCAGCAGCGCGGGGTCGGCACCCCGGTAGCCGAACACGGTCTGATGCGGATCACCGGCGATGACGGTGAGTTCCGTTCCCGCCGCGAGCACCTCCACCAGCCGGGCCGCCTGCGGGTCGAGGTGTTGGGCGTCGTCGACCAGGAGCAGCTTGACCCGCGCACGCTCGGCGGCCAGCAGATCGGCGTCCATCGCGAAGGCCTCCAGCGCGGCACCGACGAGTTCGGCGGCACCCAGTGCAGGGACAGTGGCCTGGGGCGCAGCCATTCCGACCGCCGAGCGCAGCAGCATGACCTGCTCGTAGGTCTGCGCGAAACGGCCCGCCGCCTGCCACTCCGGCCGGCCTGCCAGTCGCCCGATGCGTTGCAGCGCAGCGGGATCGACTCCACGCTCGCTGCAGCGCGCCAGCAGGTCGCGAAGTTCGGCGGCAAAACCCACGGTGCTGAGCGCCGATCGAAGCCGCGCCGGCCAACGAACCGGCGAATCGTCACCGTCCTCGACGTCACCGGCGAGCAACTCGCGGATGATGCCGTCCTGCTCGGCGCTGGTGATCAACCTCGGCGGTGGGGTCCCGTTGCGCTGCGCGGCGAGCCGCAACACCGCGAACGCGTACGAATGCACCGTGCGCACCAGCGGCTCGCGCACCACCGTGCGTTCACCGGAGCCGAGCAGTGTCGCTGTGATCGCGGCCTTGGCCTGGGTGCCCAGACGCGCCGAACCCGTCAGCAGCAGAACCGATTCCGGATCGCGTCCCGCGCGCAGATGTTCGGCCGCCGTGTCCACCAGCAGCCTGCTCTTCCCGGTTCCGGCCCCACCGAGCACTCGCACGGTACCGCGCATCTCGCGGCGACCCAGTGCGGCCGGTGTGAGCTCGATGTGTGGCGCAGACATGAGGGAATGACACCACGGGGGTCCGACAAGTTGCGCTGTCCTGCGGCGGGGACCGACCCACCCGTTCGCGTACGGGTTCGTCGGCTGGCAGCATCAAGCGGGTGACCGACGCGCTGCACACCTACCGATTCGGGCCGTCCGGGCCGGCCCGGGTACTGGCCATCCACGGCCTGACGGGACACGGCCGCCGCTGGGAGACGCTGTTCGACGGCCACCTACCCGACGTTGCCGTCGTCGCTCCCGATCTGCTGGGTCACGGCCGGTCGTCCTGGGATGCGCCGTGGACGATCGACGCCAATGTCGCCGGACTCGCCGCGTTGGTCGAAGCCGAGGCCGCGGGACCGGTGGTCGCCGTCGGACACTCGTTCGGCGGGGCGATCGCCCTGAGCCTCGCGGCGGCGCGCCCGGACCTGATCAGCGGGCTGGTACTGCTTGATCCGGCGGTGGCGTTGAACGGGCGGCGGATGCGCGAGATCGCCGACAGCATGTACGACTCACCGGACTACACCGACCGTGAGGAAGCGAGGGCCGAGAAGGCGGACGGTTCCTGGGGCGATGTGGCCCCCGATGAACTGGAACGCGAACTCAACGAACATCTCGTCTCCTTGCCGAACGGCCGGGTGGGCTGGCGGATCAGCGTCCCCGCGATGCTGTCCTACTGGAGTGAACTCACCCGACCCGTCGCGTTGCCCCGTCGCGGCACGCCGACCACGCTTATACGCGCCACCCGCACCGACCCGCCGTATGCCCACGACCAACTGATCACCACCCTCGACGCCGGGTTGGGGGCGAGTTTTGCTCTGCTGGAATGGGATTGTGACCACATGGTGCCGCTGGCCAAACCCGCCGAGACGGCGGCGGTGATCCGCGACCGGCTGGCCTGACATGGCGGCGATCACCGACGAGCAGGTGGAGACGGTTCGTGCACTCGTCGCGTCCATCCCGACGGGCGCGGTCGCCACCTACGGTGACATCGCCGATGCAGCGGGGCTTTCCAGCGCCCGCATCGTCGGCTGGATCATGCGCACCGATTCATCGGACCTGCCGTGGCACCGGGTGATCACGGCGTCCGGCAAGCCTGCACCGCACCTGGCGACGCGCCAGTTGGAGCTGCTGCGGTCCGAGGGCGTGCTCGCCGCAGACGGCCGAATTGTGCTGCGGGAGTACCGCCACAGCTTCTGAGTGTGAAGCCAGGGCTGTTGATCGAGGCCTGATTACAGCCAGGAATGCTATTCCGCGGCACACACAGCTAGAGGACGAGGCGAACCAACGCCGCCGTGCGGGCCAGCCCCGGGAACGCCGCAGCCGTCGACCTCGGATGCAACGCGTGCACGGCGAGCCGGAACATCAACGCGCGCAACAGCATCTGCGACCATTCCGGCAGCGGATTCCATCGCTCGATCAGTCCGTCGTCGGCCTCACCCCACGACAGCGCATCCACCACCACCACGCCCGCGGCCCACGCGGGCGGTCGCCAGTAGGGCGTGATGTCGGTGATGCCGGGTGCTGCGGTGCCGGCAAAAAGCACCGTGCCGTAGAGGTCGCCGTGCACCAGCTGGCTCGTGCTCTTGGTGGGCCTGCGCAGCGCCGCGAGCTGATTGATCAGGTCGACGGACTTCTGCCCGTCCGAGGTCCCCGGCGCCACCCTGGCCCCGGGCGGCAGGGAGTGCAGCGGGCGTTCCTCCCATGCCGCGCGGTCGGCGGCGATGAACACGTCGACATCGGCCCACGGCGCCACCGGCGGCTGGGTCAGGAACCGGGGCCGCTCGAGCTTGCCGGTGGCTTCGTGCAGGCGCACCGCTGCCGAAACCACCTCGTCATGGCGGGGTTCGGGGGTGCCGGCGACGTAGGTGTCCGCTCGCCAGCCCGCGACGACGTAGCGGCCGTCGGTGGATCGCACAGGCCGGGCCAGGCGCACCCCGTCGACGAACAGCGTCTCGCGCACCTTGGCCGACCAGGCGGCGCGGGCATGATCGGCCACCATCGACAGGACGACCTCGCCACAGCGCCAGCCGCCCTCCCAGCTGGATCCCAACGGCACCGGCTGCACCCCGGACAGCCCGAACGCCGCAAGCACATGATCTGGCGGGCGCTCGGCGGTCACCGCCACAGCCTAAGCGGAACGGGGGCCAACCCCGCGTTAGTACATCACCATGTCGGGTTCGAGTTGCTTGGCCCAGGCCACGATGCCGCCCTGCAGATGCATCGCGTCGGAGAACCCGGCCTTCTTGATCACCGCCAGCGCCTCGGCCGACCGGATACCGGTCTTGCAGTAGAGCACCGGCACCCGATCGTGCGGCAGTTTCGCCAGGCCATCGCCGGATTCGATCGTCGACTTCGGGATGAGCTCAGCACCCTCGATGTGGTTGATGTCCCACTCGACGGGCTCGCGGACGTCGATCAGCGCGAACTTGTGGCTGGAGTCGAGCATCTCCCGCAGCTCCCGCGGGGTGACGGTGGCGTCCGCCGCGGCTTGGGCCGCGTCCTCGGACACCACGCCGCAGAACGCCTCGTAGTCGATGAGCTCGGTGATCTTCGGGGTGGCGGGATCCTTGCGGATCTTGATCGTCCGGTAGCTCATGTCCAGAGCGTCGTAGACCATCAACCGGCCGAGCAGCGGATCGCCGATTCCGGTGAGCAGCTTGATCGCCTCGGTACCCATCACCGAGGCGATGGATGCGCAGAGGATGCCCAGGACGCCGCCCTCGGCACACGACGGAACCATCCCCGGCGGCGGCGGCTCCGGGTAGAGGTCGCGGTAGTTGAGGCCGAGACCGTCGGGGGCGTCCTCCCAGAACACCGAGACCTGGCCTTCGAAGCGGTAGATCGAACCCCACACGTAGGGCTTGCCCGCCAGCACCGCGGCGTCGTTGACCAGGTAGCGGGTGGCGAAGTTGTCGGTGCCGTCGAGGATGAGGTCGTACTGCTCGAACAGCTCGACGGCGTTGTCCCGTTCCAGGCGGACCTCGTGCAGTCGGACGTCGACGAGCGGGTTGATCTCCTTGATGGAGTCGCGCGCACTCTGGGCCTTCGACCGGCCGATGTCGGACTGGCCGTGGATGATCTGACGCTGCAGGTTGGACTCGTCGACGACGTCGAATTCGACGATCCCGATGGTCCCCACGCCGGCGGCGGCGAGGTAGAGCAGCGCCGGCGAGCCCAGGCCTCCGGCGCCGATGACCAGGACGCGGGCGTTCTTCAACCGCTTCTGCCCGTCCAGGCCGAGGTCGGGAATGATGAGGTGGCGGCTGTAGCGCGCCACCTCCTCGCGAGTGAGCTCAGCCGCTGGCTCTACCAGCGGCGGCAACGGTGTCGACACCGAGTTCTCCTTGGTTGGCTGTGGGAACCATCTCAACAGGTACACCCAGTCAACAGCAACGAGGGCCGGACACTTCCCGCCTGCTCGGCGGCGGCGAGCGTGCTCATTTGCACGCGACACGCCGAGCGAAGACGCACAGACACGCGCGCTCGCGAAACGTGGGGATCAGGCGATCGGATAGGGCCAGGGGTTGAACCGGCAGGTCTTGCCATCGGCGACGACGGTCCCCGGGTCGAATCGCGCCGCGTCGTCGTTGCTGGTCGAGAACGTCTGCTGCATCATGATCGGCGCCAGCTCACCGTTCTCCGCGCACTGCTCGTGACGCTGGTAGCCGATGGCGTGGCCCACCTCGTGGTTGATCAGGTACTGCCGGTAGGAACCGACGTCCCCCTGGAAGGGCACGGCGCCACGAACCCAGCGCGCCTCGTTGATGAACACCCGTGGCTGACCCTCGTAGGCCGGGTTGTAGCAGGACGCCTCGAGCGGGATGTCGTAGCCGCAGCCGCCACGGACCGTCATCGGGGACGTCAGCGACACCCGGAAGTCGGGCTGGATACCGGATGCGGCGTCGATCCGGGTGAACGCGAACTGCGGGTTGTGCGTCCAACTCTTGGGGTTGGCCAGCGTCTCGCTGACCATGCGCGCGAAGCCGTCGTCGCCGCCGAACGTCGTGGTGTCCACGCCGTCCTCCACCTCGACGGTGTAGGTGAAGACCTTGGTGGTGCCCTGGCCGACCTGCGGGGTGGCACCGGGCACGACGTGCCACGTCCGGGCCCCGGCCTCGGTGAAGGGTCCGCCGTCGGGCAGGATCCCGGTGGGCAGGTTGGCGTCGAACTCCGTCAGGCCCCTGGGCGGCGCACCGACGATCGCGGTGCTGGCGACGCCGATCGTCGGCGGCCCCTGCACCGGGCCTTCCTCGTCGGTCACCTGCGGCACGCTGGTGCCGGTGATCGTCTGGTAGAGCACCACCACCGTGAGCGCGACCAGCACAGGCAGGGCGTAGGCACGCCAGCCGTAGGTGGAGACGAAGCGGCCGAGCCAGGTCTGCTTGCGCCAGCGCTTGTGGTCGTCGCGATTGGACCTGGGCCGTCCTGACTGCTCGGCCAACGGGTCACGCTGCGCGCGAAGTGGCTCTCGCCAGTCGTCGCGCAGCACAGGAGCGCGACCGCTGCTCCCGCGACGCCCCGGGTCGTAGGTCACCGACACAGGATGACACAGGTCAGAGGTCTTGCACTTTCGGCGCGCCACCACCCGCCGCGCCCAACCGGCCGCCGCTCCTCACGCCTGTGGCCCGCGAACGGTAGTAGTGTCAATGCGGAGCGAATCAAACACGCCGGTCGCGCCGGCTGTAGAGCTAGAGGTTCTGATGAGCGATCTCGCCAAGACGGCGCAGCGGCGGGGGGGACAACCGGCCAACGGAGGCGGGATGCCCGCGAGCGCGGCCCGGCGCGGTAACCGGTTACCCCGTGACGAACGCCGGGGTCAGTTGTTGATCGCCGCCAGTGAGGTGTTCGTCGACCGTGGCTACCACGCTGCGGGCATGGACGAGATCGCCGATCGCGCCGGTGTCAGCAAACCCGTGCTGTACCAACACTTTTCGTCAAAGGTCGAGCTCTATCTGGCCGTGCTGCAACGGCACGTCGACAACTTGGTGTCCGGGGTGCGTCAGGCGCTGCGGACCACCACCGACAACCGCCAGCGGGTGCGCGCCGCGGTGGAGGCCTTCTTCGACTTCATCGAGCACGACGGTCAGGGCTATCGGCTGATCTTCGAGAACGACTACGTGACCGAACCCCAAGTGGCAGCGCAGGTGAAGGTCGCTACCGAATCGTGCACCGATGCGGTGTTCGACCTGATCAGTCACGACTCGGGCCTGGAACCCCATCGCGCCAGGATGATCGCGGTCGGCTTGGTGAGCATCAGCGTCGACTCCGCACGCTACTGGCTCAACAACGAGCGCCCGATCGAGAAGGACGACGCCGTCGAGGGCACCGTGCAGTTCATCTGGGGCGGGCTGTCACACGTGCCACTGACGCGGTCCTGACCTCCGCCGAGACTGCATTCCGCGCGGTTTTCACAAGGGATTTCGCGCGCGGAATACAGTCTCGGCGAAAAACTAGCCCGCGGTGTTCGCGGTCTTGGTGACTTCCGCGCCCACCGCACCCACGCCGAATCCCACTCTGCGCGAATCGGCGGCACCGATCTCGACGTAGGCGATCTTCGCGGACTGCACGAGGAAGCGCCTGCCCTTCTCGTCGGTGAGGCTCAGTACGCCGGTCTCGGCGCTCAGTGCGTCGGTGACCAACTTCTCCACTTCAGCCGGCGTCTGCGCGCTGCTGAGAATCAGCTCGCGCGGGCTGTCGGTGACACCGATCTTGACCTCCACGGTGAGAAACCCTTCTGTTCGTCTAGCTCGTCGTCTCAACAGGAGGCTAATGGACGCCGGCGCCCCGGGGCGTCGCAGGACGTACGCGGTCAGCGAAACGGCGCCCGGAGACGCCGAAACGTGAGGGCGACCGAACCGAGTCCCGACCGTGACCGGGGAGCGCGCGAGTTGACCTCATCTGTCACTTCTGTCTCGCTAGCATCAGGTCGAACCGTACGGAAACGACTGGGACAGTTGGATGAACAGGCCATATACCGCGCAATCACCGTATTCGCTGACACCGACCGAGCGCATCCGCAGCCCCCGCGAGGGCAGGCGCTACGGCGGCGGTCACGACACCGCCCATGACGGCGATCTGGATACCGACGCCCTCCCGCCCTACGACGGCTACGACGGCTACGACGGCTACGACGGCTACGACGACGGCTACGACGGATACGGCCCGGTCGAGGACTACGACGACTACGACATCGACGAAGCACGTGTCGACCGCCGCTGGATGTGGATCGCCGGGGTGGCGGGCGCAGTCCTGTTCGTCGCCGTCATCGCCGCGAGCCTGATCCTGGGCGGCGGCGACAGCGGTTCGGTCTCGGCGACCGTCGCGTCCGACACGTCCACGGCGCCGACGGCCAGCGCTGCGCCGGAACCCACCTCCGCACCGCGCGTCGCGGCGCCGTCGCTGCCCGCCGAGACCGTCACCACAGTCACCCCGACGCCCAGTGCGACCGCCGAGGCGCCCACTCCGGCGCCGGCGCCGGTGCTGCCACCGGCCCAGGCCGCACCGCCGGCTCCTGCGGCGGCCCCCGGCACCGTCACCTATCGGGTCACCGGCGACCGCAATCTCATCGACCTGGTGACCGTCATCTACACAGACCAGCAGGGCGCTCTGGTGACCGACGTGAACGTTTCGCTGCCGTGGTCCAAGACAGTGGTGCTCAACCCCGGTGTGACGCTCAGTTCGGTGACCGCGACCAGCGTCGCCGGTCGCCTCAACTGCAGCATCGCCGACGCAAACGGCGCGTTGATCGCCGTGCAGAACAGCAACTCGATGATCACCAACTGCACGCGGTAACCGAACCGGTCAGGCCAGTCCCAACTCCTGCATCCGGGTGTTGTGCGTGTGTTGCAGGTGATCGAAGAAGTCGGTCATCTGCGACAGGCCGCCGCCCGACATCACCAGGTCGACGAGTTCGTCGTGCTCGGCGAGCACGTACTGCGCCTGGGTGATGGCCTCGCCCAGCAGCCGCCTCGACCACAGCGCCAACCGGTGGCGCTGACGCTGACTGGCCGTCACGGCGGCCCGGACCTCGGCCACCACGAACTGCGAGTGACCTGTCTCGGAGAGCACGGAGCGCACCACGCCGGCGACCTCGTCGGGCATCGAGCCGGCCGTCTCGAGATAGAAGTCGGCCGCCAGGGCGTCGCCCACATAGGTCTTGACCAGGGCCTCGAGCCACGTGCTGGGCGTCGTGAGGCGGTGGTAGTTCTCCAGCGCCGACGCGTACTTCGTCATGGCGGGCACGACGTCGACGCCTCGGCGTTCCATCGCGTCGCGCAGCACTTCGTAGTGGTTCATCTCGGCGGCGGCCATGGTGGCCATGTTGATGCGGCCCCGCAGATTGGGCGCCATCCGCGCCTCCTCGGTGAGGCGGTAGAACGCCGCGACCTCGCCGTAGGCCAGCAATGCGAAGAGTTCGGTGATGCCCGGATGGTCGGACGAGATGGTGGAGACACCCGACGCGGCAGGTCCGCTCCGCTCCGCCGCGGGAGCAGGACCAGCGGCCGCAGACGGCGTCGAATTCATGGTCTCAACTGTAGAGCGCCCGGGGGCCTCCGACGAGTGCGGTAACGCTACGGCGACCCCACCGGCTACCATGGGCGACGGTGTCGGCGCGAATGTCGACAGATCGATCCAGGTCACGTCGGTTGGTTATCGCCGCAGGCACCTCGACAATGTGCGTGCACGCAGGCGGCCCGCCTCCTCATCGCAGGGCCCGACGGAGTTCTCTTCACAACTCGTGCGCGCGTGAACGCCACGAGGAATCAGTGAAAGGCTCCTTTCCGTATGACACCTGTAGTCCCCCACACCAGTCCGTCGTTCGCCCAGCTCGGAGTGCGCGAGGAGATCGTGCGCGCCCTGGCCGAATCCGGCATCGAACATCCCTTCGCCATTCAGGAACAGACCCTGCCGCTGGCCCTGGCCGGCGACGACCTGATCGGTCAGGCCCGCACCGGCATGGGCAAGACCTACGCATTCGGCGTGCCGCTGCTGCACCGGCTCACCACCGACACCGAGCGCCCGCTGAGCGGCATCCCGCGCGCGCTGATCGTCGTTCCCACCCGTGAGCTGTGCATCCAGGTCTTCGGTGACCTGACCGAGGCGTCGAAATACCTCAAAGCCGACCATGATGGCGCGAGCCGGCCGCTGTCGGTCGTGGCGATCTACGGCGGGCGCCCGTACGAGCCGCAGGTCGAGGCGTTGCAGAAGGGCGCGGACGTCGTCGTCGGCACCCCCGGCCGCCTGCTCGACCTGGCACAGCAGGGCCACCTGCAGCTCGGGGGCCTGTCGACGCTGGTTCTCGACGAGGCCGACGAGATGCTCGACCTGGGCTTCCTGCCCGACATCGAGCGGATCCTCAAGCAGATCCCCGCCAAGCGCCAGGCGATGCTGTTCTCGGCGACCATGCCGGACCCGATCATCACGCTGGCCCGCACGTTCATGAACCAGCCGACGCACATCCGCGCCGAGGGTGTTCAGGGTTCGGCCACCCACGAATCCACCGAGCAGTTCGCCTACCGCGCGCACGCCCTCGACAAGGTCGAGATGGTGAGCCGGATCCTGCAGGCCGAGGGCCGCGGCGCGACGATGATCTTCACCCGCACCAAGCGCACCGCCCAGAAGGTCTGCGACGAACTCGCCGAACGCGGCTTCAAGGTCGACGCCGTCCACGGCGATCTCGGCCAGGGCGCCCGCGAGAAGGCACTGAAGTCCTTCCGCAGCGGCGACGTCGACGTGCTCGTCGCGACGGATGTCGCCGCCCGCGGTATCGACATCGACGACATCACCCACGTCATCAACTACCAGATCCCCGAAGACGAGCAGGCTTACGTGCACCGCATCGGGCGCACCGGGCGTGCGGGCAAGACCGGCATCGCCGTCACCCTCGTCGACTGGGACGAGCTGCCCCGCTGGACGATGATCGACAAGGCGCTGGGACTGGACACCCCCGATCCCGCCGAGACCTACTCCAGCTCACCGCACTTCTTCGAAGAGATGAACATCCCGACCGATGTCACCGGCACGGTCGGCCGGAGTCGTGCGTCGGCGAGCACCCGGAAAGCACCGCGGCAGGAGACCGGCAGGCGCAGTGCCGGCGAGAGTGGCGGCGAGGACAAGCCCGCCCGCCGCAGCAGCCGGACGCGCCAGCGCACCCGGGGCGGCCAGACCCCCAGCAGCAGCCATCCCGAAGCCACCGAACAGGGTTCGCCGACGGAGACCGACGGCACCGCCGCCGAGGGTTCTGACGCGGCACGATCGGGACGACGTCGTCGCCGGCGTCGGCCCAACAAGGCCGCGGCCACAGGCACCAACTGACCGACACCACATCCGCGATGGTCAAACCCGAACGACGGACTCGGGCGGATCTGGTGGCGGCGGCCGCAATCGCAGGCGTCGTCGCGCTCGTGGCGGCGGTCGTCTGGTGGACCAGCGACGCGCGAGCCACCATCAGCCGGCCCGCCGCCGCCCCGGTCCCCAGCCTCAAACCCGCGACGGCGTTGCCCGACTCGCTCGAGCAACGGTGGACCGCGTCCAGTCCCGCGACCAGCCGACCGCTGGTGGTCGCGGGCGCGGCGGTGACCGGCGCCGGACGCGGCATGCAAGGCCGGGATCCGGCGACCGGTGACACCCTTTGGAGCTTCTCGCGGGATCTTGATCTGTGCGGGGTCACCTGGGTCTACAACTACGCCGTCGCGGTGTACCCCGACGTGCGCGGCTGCGGGCAGGTCAGCACCGTGGACGCTCAGACCGGGATGCGCGGCCCGACCCGTACCAGCTACTCCGACCGGCAGGTCACGCTGTCCGGCGATGGCACGACGGTGCTGTCGGCCGGAGACACCAGGCTGGAGTTGTGGCGCTCGGACATGGTGCGGATGCTGAGTTACGGCGCGCTCGACGCGCCGATCAAGGCAGGCACGCCGACGACCCCGCTGTGCCGCCTGGTCTCGGCCGCGGCGAGTTCGGTTGCGGTGTCGGTGCTGGAGGCGTGCGACGGCCAGGCCGATCTGCGCCTGACGCTGCTGCGCCCGTCCGATGAGGAGGACACGCCCGAGCTGAAGTATGTGCAGCAGACTGGCGTCAGCGACGGCAGCGGCGCGCGCGTGCTGGCGGTGACGGATACCACGACCGCGGTGTACATTCCCACGCCGAAGCCCCGGGTGGACGTTGTCGACGAGACCGGCGCGGTGATCGCGAGCACCGTGGTGCCCGTACCGCCGTCCCCCGACGCCACCGTGTCACGGCCGGGTGACCTGATCACCTGGTGGACAGGCAACAGCGTGATGGTGTTCTCCGCCAACAACTTTCAATACAAATACACCGTCGCAGCCGCGGGAGGTGACGCGCCTGTGGGGCCGGCGACGATGATGGCAGGGCGCCTGATGGTGCCCGTCAGCAGCGGCTACGACGTCTTCGATCCGGCGACCGGAGCGGGCGATCGCCACATTCCGTTGCAACGCCCGCCGGTGGCGGGACCGGTGGTGCCCGCCGTGGCCGGGGACATGGTGTTGGAGCAGAGGGGCGACGAAGTGGTGGGGCTCGGTTAGACGACGATCACACGTCGGGGGTGAACGTCGGCAGCGCTTTGCCGTTCTTCCAGTGCTTGAGCAGCGAACCCGCGAATTCCCGATAGGCCATCGCGCCCTTGTTCTTACGGCCCTTGAGCACCGATGCGCCCGAGGCGCTTGCCTCGGCGAACCGCACGGTCCGCGGGATCGGCGGCGACAGCACCGGAAGGTTGTAGCGGTCGGCTACGTCGAGCAGCACGTCGCGGCTGTGGGTGGTTCGCGAGTCGTACAGCGTGGGCAGTGCGCCGAGCAGTGCCAGGTCGGCGTTGGTGATCTGCTGGACGTCGGTGATGGTCCGCAGGAACTGACCGACCCCGCGGTGGGCCAGCGTCTCGCACTGCAGCGGCACGATCACGGCGTCCGCCGCGGTCAGCCCGTTGAGGGTGAGCACTCCCAGCGATGGTGGGCAGTCGATGATCACCACGTCGAAGCCGTCGGAGACCTTGGCCAGCGCGCGTTTGAGGGCGTACTCCCTACCGGCGCGCATCAGCAGCATCGCCTCGGCGCCGGCCAGGTCGATGTTGGCGGGCATCAACGTCATTCCCTCCGACGTCTCGACCAGCGCCGTATCGGGCTCCACGTCACCGAGCAGCACCTCGTGCACCGAGACGGCCAGCTTGTCGGGATCCTGCCCGAGCGAAAACGTCAGGCAACCCTGGGGATCCAGATCGACGAGCAGCACCCGCTTACCCAGCTCGACCATCGCCGCACCCAGCGACGCCACCGTCGTCGTTTTGGCGACCCCGCCCTTTTGATTGGCGACCGCAAGTACCCGCGTCACAGAACCATCCTGTCATGTGCGCGGAAGTGGTGACGCGCCGTGCGGCACAATCGGGGGTGTGGGCCTACTGCAGCACCGGCTGATCCTGCTCCGTCACGGCGAAACGGAGTGGTCGAAGTCAGGTCAGCACACCAGCCGCACCGAACTCGAGCTCACACCCCGCGGCCGCGAACAGGCGACGGCGGCGGCGGAGACGATCCAACAGCTGCGCCTGGACAACCCGTACGTGATCAGCAGCCCCCGGCAGCGCGCGAGGACCACCGCCGAGCTGGCGGGCCTGAGCGTCGACGACGTCGATCCGCTGATCAGCGAATGGGATTACGGCGACTACGAGGGGACCACCACCGTCGAGATCCGCCAGACCGTGCCGAACTGGCTGGTGTGGACCCACGGGTGTCCCGGCGGTGAGACCTCCGCGCAGGTCTGCGAGCGGGCCGACCGGGCGATCGACCTGGCATTGCAACACATGGCGTCCCGCGACGTGGTCTTCGTCGGGCACGGCCATTTCTCCCGCGCGCTGATCACCCGCTGGATCGAGCAACCCGTCTACGAAGGCATCCGGGTGTCGATGCCGGCCGCGTCGATCGCGATCTGCAGCTTCGAGCACGGCGTACGCCAACTCAGTGCGCTGGCGCTGACGGGTCATCCCGATCCGGCCGCACCGGCGTGACCCGCGAACCGACGTTCGTTCTCACCGGCCCGGACGGTGTCATCGTCGCCGACGGCGTGCACACGGCGTTCCCGCGGATCGCCGACGCGCGGGCCGCACTGGCCTCCCACAGTGCGCCGATCATTGTGGGCGCCTTGCCTTTTGACATCTCACGACCGGCGGCGTTGATCCGGCCGCAGACAGTCGGTTTCACCGATGCCCTGCCCGCCTGGCCGACGCGCGAATTGGCCGGCGCGCGGATCGCCGAGACGATCCCGCCCGCCGACGAGCACCGGGCCCGGGTCGCCACGGCCCTACAGCGCCTTCGCGACCCGAACGGTGATCTGCGCAAGGTGGTGCTGGCCCGTGCGCTGCGGGTGATCGCCGACGGACCGCTGGACGCCCGAAGCGTGTTGCAGCGACTGGTCGCCAACGACGCACAGGCCAGTGCCTACCTGGTGGACCTGTCAGCTGCCGGTGACGGGTACTCCGGCGCCGCGCTGATCGGTGCCAGCCCCGAACTGCTGGTCGCCCGTCGCGGACAGCAGGTGCTGTGCCGCCCGTTCGCCGGTTCCGCACCGCGGCTACCCGATGCAGAGGCCGACGAGGCCAGTGGCGCCGCACTCGCCGAATCGGCCAAGAACCGCCATGAGCATCAACTCGTCGTCGACGCTCTGCGGGCCGCGCTCGAACCCCTGTGCACCGACTTGGACATCGCCGAGCAACCTCAGCTCACCAAGACCGCCGCGGTCTGGCACCTCTACACGCCGATCTCGGGGGTTCTGCGCGAA
The DNA here is from genome assembly GCF_039729195.1 of Mycobacterium sp. DL. Classification (NCBI taxonomy): domain Bacteria; kingdom Bacillati; phylum Actinomycetota; class Actinomycetes; order Mycobacteriales; family Mycobacteriaceae; genus Mycobacterium; species Mycobacterium sp. DL. The sequence continues at coordinate 1,630,168 of NZ_CP155796.1, read as the reverse complement.
AGATCAACGACTGCTTTGGATCTGGCGATTGCCCTGCATCCCACCCCGGCTGTCGGCGGCTCCCCCACCGCACAGGCCACCGCGCTCATCGACGAGATCGAGGGCGACCGAGGCTTCTACGCCGGGGCGGTGGGCTGGTGCGATCAGCGCGGCGACGGCCGGTGGGTGGTCTCCATCCGGGGCGCGCAGCTGTCGGCCGACCGCCGCACCGCCGACGCGCACTCCGGCGGCGGGATCGTCGCCGAATCCGATCCCGACGACGAGGTCGAGGAAACCACCACCAAGTTCAAAACCATCCTGGCGGCGTTGGGAGTGCAACCGTGAGCGAGACCATCCGCGCGGTGCGCGCGGGAGACGAAGCCGAACTGACCGCGATGATCCACGAACTCGCCGAGTTCGAGCAGGCCGCGGCCGAGTGCACGGTGACCGAGACACAGTTGAGGGACGCACTTTTCGGCGAGCGTCCGATCGTGCACGGCCACCTCGTCGAGGTCGACGGCGCGGCGGCGGCAGCAGCGCTGTGGTTTCTCAACTTCTCGACCTGGGACGGCGTGGCCGGGATCTATCTCGAGGATCTGTTCGTGCGTCCGCAATTCCGCAGGCGGGGCCTGGCCCGCAAGTTGCTCGCCACCCTGGCCCGCGAATGCGTGGACAAAGGCTACAGCCGGCTGAGTTGGGCGGTGCTGGACTGGAACGTCAACGCGATCGCCCTCTACGACAATGTCGGCGGCCGGCCGCAGAGCGAGTGGATCACCTACCGGGTGGCCGGACCACAACTCGCGGAGTTGGCGGGCGAGTCCTGAGGTCGGTGCGCGCGCCCCTCAGCGCTCGTCGTCGGCCGACGACTGCGTCAGCCAGTTCACCGTCGAGGAGTTGAACAGCAGCGCGAGCACGGCCACCGACACCACGGCGACCAGCACCGCGTACCCCAGTTGCCCCGAGGTGAAGACGTAGAACGCGACGCCCAGCAGCAGCAGGTTGACGAACACCGCGATGCCGCGGCCCCACTGCCGACCGGTCCACAGCGCCCAGCCTGCGGCCAGCACGCCCGCTCCCATGATCACGAACCAAGCCGCGGTGCCGTAACCGCTGATCCCGGCCTCCCGGTGACCCGAGGCCTCCCGGAACGTCAGCACGACGGCTGTGACCAGGGCCAGGCCCCCCTGCAGGGCGACGATGGTGCCGGCGACGCGCACCGCACGGGGCATCGGAGTCACTGCGAGAGCCTGCCGGCCAGGTACTGCACCGCCATCTCATAGCCCAGCGGTCCGGCACCGGCCACCACCATGTCGGCGACGGCGGACACGTACGAGTGGTGACGGAACTCTTCGCGGGCGTGGATGTTGCTCAGATGCACCTCGGCGACCGGTAGCTCCACCGAGCGCAGCGCATCGGCGATCGCCACCGAGGTGTGGCTGTAGGCGGCGGGGTTGATCACGATGCCCGCGCAGTCGGTGCGCGCGTCGTGGATCGCGTCGATGAGCACACCTTCGTGATTGCTCTGCACGGCCCGAATGTCCAGGCCCGACGCGGCGGCCAGCTCCGCCACCCTCGCCTCGATCTGCGCCAGTGTGGTGGATCCGTACACCTCGGGTTGCCGGGTGCCGAGCAGGTTCAGGTTCGGCCCGTTGACGAGCAGCAGTCGACGTTCGGTCACGGCCGTAACCTACCGGCTGTGACCGGCGCGACCGCGCTGGGCGGCCAACCGCACCGGGGCGTTGTCGACGCCATATCCGTCGTAGTGTCCGAAACGCTGGACGAACTCGAAGAACACCGAGCCGACAGTGCGGGTGTAGAAATGCACAAAATAGTCGCCCGGACTTCCGGGGACGCGGTCGTAGAGCAGGTTGAGTTCGCGGAGTTCGGCCAGTTGGTCGCCGTCGAGGCCGAAGCGACCGTGCAGGTAGTCGTAGTAGTTGTCCGGAACCGGCAGGAACCGCAGTCCGTTCGCGGCCGCACGGCGGGCCAGTGCGACGACGTCCGCACAGCCGAACGCGATGTGCTGGGCCAGACCCGCGCCGTCCAGAACATGGGGCGCCACATTGAGCGGCAGCCGAATCGAGCCGTCGGCGGTGCGCATGACCTGGCTGCGGACCAGCCCGGTCGGCCCCGGCACCTCGGCGGGGGCGTCCGGAGTCAGCCCGAACACGCTGGTGAGAAACAGAACCGCATCCTCGGCGGTCTGCCACGGTTGGGTCAGGTTGACGTGATCGATCGCGCGGACCGGCTGGGAGTCGGACACCGAATCCGGCAGTCCGGCCTCGAACTCGGCGACCCATGCCGGGGCGCCGTGGGTTTCGGTGATCCAGAAGAACTCCGTGCCGTCCGGGGCCACGGCCGCTCCGAAGGGCTGTTCGGAGGCGTAGGTGCGCCGGTAGGCGAGCGGAGCCATCAGCTCCGCGGCGCGCGAGGAGGTGGCGTCGGCGTCGGGCACCTGCAGTCCGACCGCCGCCACGTGCGGCACCCGATCGCGGGCCTGCTGCTCGTTGAGCACGACGCGCGCCGCGCCTGCCGACCACAGCGACACCGGCTTGGTGCGATGCCGTCCCCGCATGGCGAACCCGAGTTGCCCGAGCAGCACCTCGACTTCGCTGGTGTCCTCGGCCTTGAGTTCGACGAAGTCGAAGGCGACCGGGGGCTTGGCGGCGGGCAGCGTGGTCAGCGCCGGACGCCATCCCTCGGGGTTGGCGGCCGCGACCTTGTCCTGCAGCCACAACAGCGAGCGCAGGGCGTGCACGGCGGTGTGTCCGGGATCGGTCTGGCGGAAGGTGTCGTTGAAGACCTCGAGCGACAGCGGGCCGTCGTAGCCGGCGGCCAGCACGCAGGTGACGAAGCGGGTCAGGTCGAAGCTGCCCTCGCCCGGGAACAGCCGATGGTGGCGGCTCCACGACAGCACGTCCATCGACAGAGCGGGCGCGTCGGCGAGCTGGAGGTAGAAGATCTTCTCCGAGGGGATGTCGGCGATCGCCGACGGGTCGTGGCCGCGAGAGAGCACGTGGAAGCTGTCCAGGCACACCCCGACCGCCGGGTGGTCGGCGAGCTCGACCACCCGCCAGGCGCGCCGGTAGTCGTTGATGAAACGACCCCACGCCAGCGCCTCGAACGCGATCCGGACGCCGCGGCTCTGCGCGAGCTCGCCGATACGGCGCAGCTGATCGGCGGACACCTGATCGGAGTCGACGGTCGCGGTGGCGACGTTGCTGCACACCAGGACGGTGGTGATCCCGAGACGTTCTGCGGTGGCGAAGGTGGCCGCGGCGCGGCGGAGGTTGTCAGCGAAGGTGATGTCGTCGACGCCCTCGAGATCGCGCAGTGGTTGATAGAGGTCCAGGGAGAGGCCGAGGCGACGCGCCAGGGCACGGATCTCCTCCGGAGAGTGGTCTCCGGCGATCAGATCGGGCTCGAAGATCTCGACGCCGTCGAAGCCGGCGGCGGCGCAAGCATGCAGCTTCTCGACCAGTGATCCGGACAGTGACACCGTCGCAATCGAGGTCTTCATCACAGCAATGTACCAATTAGTTCATTGATCCGGAAGGGTGCGGCCCCGCAAGGCGCACAAACAGTAAGCTCAGCGGTCGTGGCCGCCAAGCCGAAAGCCGATCTGCAGCGGGACGCCGAGCGCACCCGCGCCGAGTTGCTCGCGGTGGCCACCGAGGTGTTCGCCGAGTCGGGCTACTCCGGCGCCCGCGTGGACGAGATCGCCGAGCGCACCCGCACCACCAAACGGATGATCTACTACTACTTCGGCGGCAAGGAACAGCTCTACCTGGCTGTTCTGGAGAACGCGTACCGCGGCATCCGCGAGGCCGAACAGAAGTTGCGGGTCAATCACACCAATCCCGTCGAGGCGATCCGACGACTTGCCGAATTGACCTTCGACCACCACATCGCACACGACGCGTTCATCAGGCTCGTCTCGATCGAGAACATCCATCGCGGCGAGTTCATCGCCCGGCTGAGCTCGCTGCGCGACCTGTCGACGCCGGCGACCTCGCTTCTCGACGAGATCCTGCACGACGGCCACTCGGCCGGAGTGTTCCGTGACGACGTCGACGCCCTCGACGTGCACCTGGTGATCAGCTCGTACTGCGTGTTCCAGGTCGCCAACCGATACACCTTCGGGTTTCTGTTCGACATCGACCTCACCGAGACGTCGCGGCGCGCGCATCTGCGCCGGATGATCGGCGACGTGGTCGTCGGCTGGCTGACCAGCACGACCTGACCGCCGCAGCGGTCACCTCCGGCCCCTGGCTATGGGCCCGATCACATTCACCCCTTGACGGGACGCGCACCACAATGCTCTACTTTCGTGAACGTACCAGTTAGTACATTACGGAGAGCGCAACCATGGACCGTCGATCACCACACCCCTACCTCGTGGGCCTCGTCGGCACCGGCGTCGGCCCGTCGCTGACCCCCGCTCTGCACATGGCCGAGGCGCGCGCTCAAGGCCTGGACTACGTCTACCGCACCATCGACCTCGATGACCTCCGCGTCGCCCCCACCCGGATCGGGGAAGTGTTGGCCTGGGCCCGCGCCATGGGCTACGACGCCCTCAACATCACCCATCCCTGCAAGCAGTTGGTGCTCGAGCACCTCGACGAGGTCGATCCGGTGGCAGCCACCCTCGGAGCGGTCAACACCGTCGTCTTCGACCGCGAGACCGGCCGCAGGTCCGGCTTCAACACCGACACCACAGGCTTCGCGCACGGCTTCCGGGAGGGACTGCCCGGCGCCGCCGTCGACTCCGTGGTTCTGGTCGGCGCGGGCGGGGCCGGAACGGCCGTGGCCGACGCGCTGCTGCGGCTGGGCACCGGCCACCTCACGATCGTCGATCTCGACGTCGAACGGGCCGGCGCCCTGGCTCGCGACCTCGCCGCCCGGCACCCGCTGGCCCAGCTCGACGCGTCGTCGTTCGACAAGCTCTCGGTGCTGCTGCCCGACAGCGACGGCGTCGTGCATGCGACGCCCACCGGGATGGCCGCTCATCCCGGGCTGCCGTTCCCGGCCGACCTCCTCGGCCCCCGGCTCTGGGTTGCCGACATCGTCTACCGGCCGCTGGACACCGCGCTGCTGAAGGCGGCCCGGGCCGCCGGATGCCGCACCCTCGACGGCGGTCACATGGCGGTGTACCAGGCCACCGACGCGTTCGCGCTCATCACCGGCATCACCCCTGACGCCCGGCGAATGTCGACGCACTTCCGCTCACTGGTCGCCGAACGTCCAGAACAACCCTGAAATATCCATCCATCCGGCACAATTCGCCAAAGGAGTCACTGATGTCCACCACCCACGATCCGGGAGCCCTCCCGGAGAAGACGCCGAAGAAGGCGGCACTGGCCAGCTTCATGGGCAGTGCCGTCGAGTACTACGACTTCTTCCTGTTCGGCTCCGCCGCCGCCCTGATCTTCCCGCACGTGTTCTTCCCGTCGGACAACGAAGCGGCACTGGTGATGTCGTTCGCCACCTTCGGCTTCGCCTACATCGCGCGGCCGATCGGCGCGGTCATCCTGGGCCACTTCGGTGACCGGATCGGACGTCAGCGGGTCCTGATGTTCACCCTTGTGCTGATGGGTATCTCGACGTTCATCATCGGCTGCCTGCCGAGCTTCGCCACCATCGGGTGGGCGGCGCCGGCGCTGCTGGTGCTCTGCCGTCTGCTGCAGGGGCTGTCGGCGGCCGGCGAGCAGGCCGGGGCGAGTTCGCTGACCCTCGAACACTCCCCCGACAACCAACGCGCCTTCTTCACCTCGTGGACGCTGACCGGGACGCAGGGCGGTCTGATCCTCGCGTCGCTGGTGATGATCCCGTTCATGGCGCTGCCCGACGAGGCGAAGTACAGCTGGGGCTGGCGGGTCCCGTTCTGGTTGTCCGCGATCGTGGTCGTCGTGGCGTACTTCATCCGCCGACAGCTGCACGAGACCCCGCAGTTCACCGAGGCCAAGAACGCCGGCACGCTCGCCCGGATGCCGCTGCTCCCGCTGATGCGCAACCACTGGCGCGATGTCGTGCGCGTCATCCTGTGCGCGTTCATCGCCGCGGTGTCAACGGTTTTCGCCAACCTCGCACTGGCCTACGGCAAGGAGGTCGGGCTCGAAGCCGACCTCACGTTGTGGCTCGTCGTGGTCGCCAACATCGGCGCCCTGTTCACCCAGCCGCTCTTCGGCCGGCTCGCTGACCGACTCGGGCGCAAGCCGGTGTTCATCTACGGAGCCGTGTCGTCGGCGGTCCTGATGCCCTTCTACATGCTCTCGATGAGCCAGGACAACCACCTGCTGACCTTCGCGCTGGCCATCGCGACCTTCTCGTTCGGCTACGCCGCGGCCAACGCCGTCTGGCCGTCCTTCTACGGGGAGATGTTCTCCACCCAGGTCCGGTTCTCCGGTCTGGCGATCGGCACCCAACTCGGCTTCCTGATGGCGGGCTTCGCGCCCTCGATCGTGACCGCGCTGGGTGGTGTGCGGGAAGGCGGCTGGGTGGTCATCAGCGTCTTCACCGCGGTGATCTGCCTGATCTCGGCCGGTGCCGCGCTGACGGCCCGCGAGACCAGGGACGTCCCGACCAAGCTGTTGGGCCGACCCGCCTCCGAGCCCCGCAAGGACCTGGTCAGCCACTGACCAACCGTTCGCCGGAATTGCATTCCAGCAGTTTGCTTCTCGAACTTCGGCTGCTGGAATGCAACTCCGGCGCTGGAGGTCAGAGGAGTCGGCCGATGCCCCGGGCAGCGACCTGGAGGGCACCGATCAGCCGCTGGCGGTCGCGTTTGAGGGTGGGCACCACCACCCCGATCGCGGCCGCCACTCTGTTGTCCGAGGACTGGACGACCGGGACCGCCAGCGAACATGCGCCGATCGACATCTCCTCGGCTGTCAGCGCAACGCCGTCCCGCCTGATTCGCTCCAGTTGAGTGTCCAGGATCTGGCGCGACGTGATGGTCCGAGCCGTCACCCGTGGCAAATTCTGCAGGACCCGCTCGCGAACCTCTTCAGGAGCATGCGCGAGCAACACCTTTCCCACGCCGGTGCAGTGCATGGGCAGTCGACTGCCGACGGTCGACACGATCGGCACCGAGGCGCGCCCGGCGAGCCGCTGCAGATACAGCACCTGGGTGTCGTCGCGCACGGCCAGATGCACCGTGGCCAGGGTCGCGGCGTACACATCGCTGAGAAAAGGCTCGGCTACCTCGGTCAGGCGTCCCTGCACCGGGGCCAGCAGCCCCACCTCCCAGAGCAACCGACCGATGACGTAGCGACCGTCGTCGCGGCGCTCGAGCGCGCCTCCGGACACCAGATCGCCGATCAGCCGATGCGCGGTGGGTACCGCGAGGCCGGCGCGTCGGGCGAGGTCGGTCAGCGCGAGCGAGCGGTGCCGGTCGTCGAACGCGCCGACGATCGCCAGCAAACGTTGTGTCACGGTGACCCCGGGGGTGGAAGCGTGTCCCGCCAATATGCCATTCCTTCCGCTGAACGGAAGTCTAGCCTTCCCTCTGCCACCGCCGGCGTCTTACGGTGTTCTCCATGACAGCAATGGTCGACACAGACCCGGACAGCGCGACCGCGAGCCAGGCAGAGATCAATGCCGAGATGGCCGCAATCGAGTCGGACTACGTACGGGCGGGCGTCGAGGAGACCCAGCCGCGGCTGGACTACTCGCCCTACCGCAGCAGCCTGCTGCGCCACCCCACCAAGGCGCTGCACCATGCCGATCCCGAGGGCGTCGAGCTGTGGACACCCGCCTTCGGCGATCGCGACGTACACCCGCTCGAATCCGATCTGACCGCTCAGCACCACGGCGAGCCGATCGGCGAGCGGATGGTCGTCACCGGGCGCATCGTCGACGGCGACGGCCGGCCGGTGCGCCGACAGTTGGTCGAGATCTGGCAGGCCAACGCCGCAGGCCGCTATGTGCACAAGCGCGATCAACATGCCGCTCCCCTGGATCCCAACTTCACCGGGGTCGGTCGCTGCCTGACCGACAACGACGGCAACTACTCGTTCACCACCATCAAGCCCGGGCCTTATCCGTGGAAGAACCACCGCAACGCGTGGCGCCCCGCGCACATCCACTTCTCGTTGTTCGGAACCGATTTCACTCAGCGGATGATCACGCAGATGTACTTTCCGGGTGATCCGCTGTTCAAGCTGGATCCCATTTTCCAGTCCATCACCGATCAGAAGGCCCGCGAACGGCTGATCGCCACCTACGACCACAGTGTCTCGACCCATGAATGGTGCACCGGCTACCGCTGGGACATCGTGCTGACCGGGTCGCAGGGCACACCACTGGGAGACCCTGAGGAGGACCACCGGTGAGCACCTTGCTTGTCGCCACCCCCGGCCAGACCATCGGTCCGTTCTACGGCTACGCGCTGCCGTATGAGCAAGGCGCCGAACTGGTTCCGCCGCAGGCAGCCGGAGCTGTCCACTTCCACGGCACCGTCACCGACGGTGACGGTCAGCCGGTGCGGGACGTGATGCTGGAGATCTGGCAGGCCGACCGCGACGGCCATGTGCCGCGCTCGGCGGGATCGTTGCATCGCGACGGCTGGACGTTCACCGGCTGGGGCCGGGCCGCCACCGATGACGACGGCCACTACAGCTTCTCGACCGTCGAACCCGGCCCCACCGAGCCGGGCCGGGCCGCGTTCATCATGGTGACCGTGTTCGGCCGCGGACTGCTCAACCGGCTGTTCACCCGCGCCTACGTCCCGGGACCCGCGCTGGAGAACGACCCGCTGCTGTCGTCACTGCCCGAGGAGCGCCGCAGCTCCCTGATCGCCGAGCGCGACGCCACCGGACTGCGCTTCGATGTGTCACTCCAGGGCCCCGGCGAGACGGTCTTCCTGCGCTACCCGGGACATTGAGCGTGACGGATCTGTTCTGGCCGGGCGATCACCGCGCCGCCACGCTGATGAGCGGACGTGCATTCTTCGATGCTCTTGTCGCAGTCGAGAATGCCTGGCTGGCAGCACTTGTCGAACACGACGTCGCGCCTGAGTCGGCGGCAGTAGATCTGACCTCTCTGGTGCGCGCCGGTGACGAGCAGACCGTCGCCGAAGGGGCCGAGCAGGACGGCAATCCCGTCACCGGCGTGGTGGCGATGCTGCGATCGCGTGCTCCCGACGATGCCGGACGGTGGCTACACCGTGGCCTGACCAGTCAGGATGTCGTCGACTCGGCGCTGATGCTGTGTACGCGCGATGCGCTCGCCGCCGTCGCCCACCACCTGGCCACACAGGTGCGCGTCCTGGCCGGTCAGGCCGAAAACCACCGCAGCACAGCGCTTCTCACCCGCACGCTGACTCAGCCGGCACTGCCCGGGACGGCGGGTCTGAAGTTCGCGGTGTGGCTGAACTCGGTTCTCGACAGCGCCGAGAACCTGGCCGCGCTGCCCACACTGCCCGTCCAGGTCGGCGGCGCGGCGGGAACGCTGGCGGCGGCCACCGAGCTGACCGGATCCCCACGGCGGGCATTCGACCTGGCCGAGGCACTCGCCGATCGCCTCGGCCTCCGTGCCGCGTACCCCTGGCACACCAATCGATCCACCCTCACCCGTACCGCCGATGCGATGGTCACCTGCTGCGACGCCTGGGGTCGCATCGCCAACGAGGTGGCCACCGCGAGCCGGCCCGAGATCGGTGAGCTCATCGAGGCGTCCGGCGGCGGCTCGTCGACGATGCCGCACAAGAGCAATCCGGTACTCGCGGTGCTGCTGCGCAGAGCGGCGCTGACCGCGCCCCAGTTGGGGGCGATCCTGCATGCTGCGTCGGCCGCGCAGGTAGACGAACGGGCCGACGGCGCATGGCATGCCGAATGGGACGCGCTGCGCACGCTGACCCGCCACACCGTGGTCGCCGCATCGCAGGCCACCGACCTGCTCACCGCACTGCGGGTGAACGCGTCGAATGCCGCGGCCAACTTGACTGCTGCGCAAGGTATTTATTCAGAGCAGCAGACGATGAGCACCCTCGTCGGACGCGCCCCCGCTTCGACGTACCTCGGCGCCGGTGATGAACTGATCGACGCCGCCCTGCTGCGCGCCAGCCACTACCTCGAGGAGTCACAGTGACCGATGGTTATGACGATCCCTACTACCCCGGCCTGGCCGTGCGCCGCGAGGTCCTCGGTGATGCGCACGTCGACCGCGCCGGCGCGGCCACCACAGACTTCACCGCCGACTTCCAGCAACTGATCACCCGCTATGCGTGGGGAGAGATCTGGACGCGTCCCGGGCTCGACCGCCGCAGCAGGTCGATGATCACGCTGACCGCGCTGGTTGCCCGTGGCCATCATGAGGAACTGGCCCTGCACCTCCGGGCCGCTCGACGGAACGGGCTGACCGTCGCCGAGATCAAAGAGGTGTTGCTGCAGACCGCAATCTACTGCGGCGTGCCGGATGCGAACACCGCGTTCCGGATCGCCGCCGGCGTCCTCGCCGAGGATGCTCCGCACTGACCCGACGAGTCGACTTTCCCGCCCGATAGGCTCAGCCCTCGTGCGCGCCGTGCTGATCGTCAACCCGAATGCGACCTCGACGACGCCTGCCGGTCGTGACCTGCTGGCGCACGCACTGGAGAGCCGCGTGAAACTCAGCGTGGTGCACACCGACCATCGAGGCCACGCCATCGAGATCGCGCAACAAGCCACCCGCGCCGGTGTGGACGTGCTGATCGTGCACGGTGGCGACGGCACCGTGAACGAGGTGGTCAACGGCATCCTCGGCGAAGTGGGACCGGGCGACGCGGGCCCCGCCGTCGGCGTGGTGCCCGGCGGATCGGCCAATGTGTTCGCCCGCGCACTCGGAATCAGCCCGGACCCCGTCGACGCCACCAATCAGCTCGTCGACCTGCTCGGCGCCTACCGCCGCGACCACACCTGGCGGCGGATCGGCCTGATGGACTGCAAGGAGCGCTGGGGGGTGTTCACCTCGGGCATGGGGGTCGACGGGGACGTCGTCGCCGCTGTGGAGGCGCAGCGGGCGAAGGGCCGCAAGGTCACCGCATCGCGCTATATCCGGGTCGCGATCCGCGAGATGCTCGCCAACGCGCGCAAGGAGCCGACGATGACCGTGCGCCTGCCCGGCCGCGAACCGGTCGGCGGCGTGCACTTCGCGTTCGTGTCGAACTCGAGCCCGTGGACCTATGCCAACAAGCGTCCGGTGTGGACGAACCCCGACACGACCTTCGAGACAGGTCTGGGGGTGTTCGCGATCACCAGCATGAACGTGTGGTCCAACCTGGGCGTGGTGCGCCAGATGCTGTCGCGCGCCCCGCGCCTCGATGCCAAGCACCTGATCCGCGACGACGACCTGGCCTGGCTGAGGGTGACCAGCGACACCCCGGTCGCATGTCAGATCGACGGGGACTACGTCGGATTGCGCGAGGCGATGGAGTTCACGGCGGTGCCCGACGCTCTCGGCGTGGTTGCTCCGCTGCCGGAACTGACTGATTAATTGCCTTGACCAGCGGGAACTAATTTTGGAAGCTAGTTCACAGCGCGAATTTAGGGCGCAGGTGTGTTGAGCGTAGTACAACGGAGTTAGAGACCCGGTAACGGACCTCGGTAGTGAGATAGACCACGTGTTAACGAACTGCTATTGACATCTGTTCAGCCTGTGAAAGCATCTTATGCAACAGCGCAGAAACATTTGGTGCGCTCGCGTTAACAGCCGAAGTAAAGTTCGTGCGCTCTGCTGCGCACATGAAAAGGAGTTAGAGCAATGGATTGGCGCCACAAGGCGGTCTGTCGCGACGAGGATCCGGAACTGTTCTTCCCGGTGGGAAACAGTGGACCGGCCCTTGCCCAGATCGCTGACGCGAAGCTCGTGTGCAACCGCTGCCCGGTGACCGCCGAGTGCTTGAGCTGGGCGTTGGAGTCCGGTCAGGATGCAGGCGTCTGGGGCGGCATGAGCGAGGACGAGCGTCGTGCGCTCAAGCGTCGCAATGCTCGTACCAAGGCACGCAGCAGCGTCTAGCCGACACCGCACTTTTCAGTTACGGCCCCGACAAATGTCGGGGCCGTAACTATGTAAATACAATTCGCGCGAATTCCGACACATGACGCCATTTGTTGGTGACGGTCAATATTGGCTTGTTCGCCCGCGTCTGCCGATCGGCACCCGCAGCGTCACGTCGGTGCCCCCGGTGGCCACCCCGTGCATGCCCAGCGACCCGTCGAGTTCTGCCGAGACGAGCGTCCGCACGATCTGCAGACCGAGCCGGTCGGACTTCTCGAGGCTGAACCCGTCCGGGAGCCCGCGTCCGTCGTCGTGAACGACGACATCGAGCCAGCGTGCCGACCGTTCGGACCGGATCGTGACGCAGCCCTGCGAGGTGGTGGTGTCGAAGGCGTGCTCGATCGCGTTCTGCACGAGTTCGGTGATCACCATGATCAGGGCGGTGGCCCGGTCGGCGTCCAGCACACCCAGCTCACCCGTTCGGTTGATCCGGATCGGCGAGTCCACTGTCGCAACGTCGTTCATGATCGGCAGGATCCGGTCGATCACCTCGTCGAGGTTGACCTCTTCGTCCACCGACATCGACAGGGCGTCGTGCACCAGCGCGATCGACGACACCCGACGCACCGACTCGATGAGCGCCTCACGGCCCTCGGCGTTGTTCGTCCGGCGCGCCTGAAGCCGCAGCAGTGCGGCGACCGTCTGCAGGTTGTTCTTGACGCGGTGGTGGATCTCCCGGATGGTGGCGTCCTTGGACAGCAGCGCCCGGTCGCGGCGCTTGACCTCGGTGACGTCACGGATCAGCACCGCGGCGCCCACGGCCGCGCCGTGCACCACCAGCGGCAGGGTGCGCAGCAGGACCGCCGCGCCGCCGGCGTCGACCTCCATCCGCATGCTGGACCCACCCGCCAGAGAATCCCGAACGTGGTCGGCCAGTTCCTGGGCTTCGAAGGGATCTGAGATCAGGGGCCGGGTCACGCCGACCAGATTGTGGCCCTCGAGTTCGGCCGCGAGCCCCATCCGGTGATACGCCGAGATGGCGTTCGGGCTCGCATAGATCACCAGGCCGGTGTCGTCGAGTCGGATGAAACCGTCGCCGACGCGGGGGCTCGATCGGGACATCGCGAGATCGCCGACATTGGGGAAGGTGCCCTCGGACAGCATCAGCAGCATGTCGCCCGCACAGTCCACGTACGCGGTTTCCAGCGGGCTCGCCTGCCGGGGCGCCGCCGATGTCTGATGTGTGAGCACGGCGACGACGGCGTTCCCGTGCCGGACCGGCACGGCCTCCACGTTCAGGTCGGGCGAGCCGTTTCGCCCCTCGACAGTGGCGCGGCCGATGACACCGGACTCGAAGGCCGCGGCCACGATCGGGATGTCCTCGGTTTCGCCGAGCGTGCCCACGGCGTCAGCCAGCAGCACCGTCGGCGCGGTGTTGGGACGTACCTGGGCGACGCACACGACGCGTCCGTCGTCGCGGCCCACCCACATCAGATAGTCGGCGAACGAGAGGTCGGCGAGAAGCTGCCATTCCCCCACCACGGCGTGCAGGTGATCGACTGCGCTGCCGGGCAGGATGGTGTGCTCGGCGAGCAGGTCACCGAGGGTGGACATGGCCTACTGCCTCCGGAGCGTGTGGGTCAGTCGGACCGGCGGGCGCTAGCTGATGACTGCGATGAGATCGCCGGCCTGGATGACGTCGCCGACGGACACACTGACCTTGCTGACGGTCCCGGCGACCTCGGCGAGCACGGGGATCTCCATCTTCATCGACTCGAGCAGCACCACAGTGTCGCCTTCACCGATCTGATCGCCTTCGTGGACCACGACCTCGAGCACACTGGCCACGATTTCCGCGCGAACGTCCTCGGCCATCTTCACCCCACTCCACTCAGCACTGGCGCTGTCGTGTCCTATCGAACCACAACGAGGGCCCGCAGCGAGGAATGGCAGGGTGATCGTGACAGAGTCACCGCCCCGGACCTCGGGCCGCGATGAATTCGGTGTCGGAGAAGCATGCGACAATGGGTCAACGCTCCGCCGCGCGCGGGCTGGATAACCCACTGACTACCCGGAGGTACATCATGGCCAAGCGTGGCCGTAAGAAGCGCGACCGCAAGCACTCGAAGGCCAATCACGGCAAGCGACCCAACTGCGGCTCGAAAGCAGTGCGCTAGCACTTCCCTTGGTCGCTAGCAGCAAAAACGACCCCCGGAGAGCTCTTCGGGGGTCTGTTTTTGCCCTTCTCACGTCTCACCCCACCCAGCGGCGGAGCGCTACCTAGCTGTGACGGATGATCGTGGTCCGGCTGATCTCGATGCGCAGCCGCTCACGCAGACTGTCCGGAGCCCGCTCGCCGCTGCATTTGGTGGCGATCAGCCGCTTGATCTTCTCCTCGACCCCGTAGTGCCGGAGGCACGTCGGGCACTCTTCGAGGTGAAGGCGCAGCTTGTCTCTGGTCTCCACGGTGCATTCACCGTCCAGCAACGTCCAGACCTCGGCGATCACCGCAGCACACTCGGGGTGCTCCGGGTCCACGGGGCCGATCGGCGGGGTCCATCGCTCGTCGGACGAGCCGCTGGTCGAATCGGTGCCGCTCATGACGAAACCTCCTCCTGCGCGTCGATCTGCTCCCCGCGCATGAAACCACGCTCGCGGGCCACATCGGCCAACAACTCGCGCAGCTGACGTCTGCCGCGGTGCAAACGCGACATCACCGTGCCAATCGGGGTATCCATGATCTCGGCGATCTCCTTGTACGGGAAGCCCTCGACGTCGGCGTAGTACACCGCCATCCGAAAATCCTCGGGCAGCGACTGCAGGGCTTCCTTGATCTCGCTGTCCGGCATCAACTCCAGCGCCTCGACCTCCGCGGACCGCAGACCTGTCGAGGTGTGTTCGGCATTCGCCGCGAGCTGCCAGTCGGTGATCTCCTCGGTCGGATACTCCGCCGGCTGGCGCTGCTTCTTGCGGTAGCTGTTGATGTAGGTGTTGGTCAGGATGCGGTACAGCCACGCTTTGAGGTTTGTGCCCTCGCGGAACGAACGAAAGCCCGAATAGGCCTTGACCATCGTTTCCTGAAGCAGATCCTCCGCATCGGCAGGATTGCGCGTCATCCGCATCGCGCCGCCGTAGAGCTGATCGAGCATCGGGATTGCGTCCCGCTCGAACCTCGCGGTCAGCTCGGCATCGGTTTCGGCAGGTTTTTCCGGCTCAGAGTCGAGCTCGCTCACAACCGAGTCTGTCTTGCGGGTCGCGTCGGGACCCGATCCATCGGTGTCGGTCATCGTGGGGAACACCGTCCCTTCTGTAGCGGGGCCGCCAATCACGTCCAGCACTATCGCCGAACGCGTCGGGGCCTGCATGGCCAGCGTCAGCACCATAAATCCCCTTCCGCGATCCTAGAGGTTCCGGCCGACTGGTTCTTCCGGCCGGCTGTTCACCTGCTACAGCTGTGGTCAACAACAGTGCCGATGGCGGTCCTTGTTCCCCGCAGTGATGATCGCCGGCTTTAGGCTGTGCCGGTGGCACGGGCGGCAACACCGGCGATCGCGGCGCTGCTCGCCGCGGGTGTTCCGCATACCGTCGTGCAGTACCGGCACGACCCTCGCAGCGACTCGTTCGGCGAGGAGGCGGTCAACGAGCTGGCGCAGGCCGGCGGCCTCGCTCCCGAGCAGATCTTCAAGACCCTGGTCATCGCACTCCCCAAAGGACTTGGTGTCGCCGTGCTGCCGGTGCCGTCCAAGTTGTCGCTGAAGGCCGCCGCGGCCGCGCTGTCCGTTCCGAAGGCCACGATGGCCGACCCCGCTGCCGCCCAACGTTCGACCGGGTACGTGGTCGGCGGCATCTCCCCCCTCGGACAGCGCACCCAGCTGGCCACTGTCGTCGACTCGTCGGCGCTGCAGTGGGACCGGGTGCTGTGCAGCGCAGGCAAGCGTGGCTGGGACGTGTCGCTGGCGCCCGAGGATCTGGTCACCCTCACCAAGGCGGTGACCGCGGACATCCGGGCGCAATAAGGTGAGCCCATGTCACTCGCGGGAAAGACCATGTTCATCTCCGGCGCCAGCCGCGGAATCGGGTTGGCGATCGCCAAACGTGCCGCCGCCGACGGCGCCAACATCGCGCTGGTCGCCAAGACCGCCGAACCCCACCCGAAGCTGCCGGGGACGGTGTACACCGCGGCCAAGGAGATCGAGGAGGTCGGCGGGCAGGCGCTGCCGATCGTCGGTGACGTACGCGACGGCGATTCGGTGGCCGCCGCCGTCGCCGCCGCCGTGGAGCAGTTCGGTGGCATCGACATCTGCGTGAACAACGCCTCGGCGATCAACCTGGGCTCCATCGAAGACGTGCCGCTCAAGCGCTTCGACCTGATGAACGGCATCCAGGTGCGCGGCACCTACGCGGTGTCGCAGGCCTGCCTGCCCCACATGAAGGGCCGCGACAACCCCCACATCCTGACGCTGTCGCCACCGATCCTGCTGGAGTCCAAGTGGCTCAAACCCACTCCGTACATGATGGCCAAGTTCGGAATGACCCTGTGCGCGTTGGGAATCGCCGAAGAGATGCGCGAGCAGGGCATCGCCTCCAACACCTTGTGGCCGCGCACCATGGTCGCGACCGCGGCGGTGCAGAACCTGCTCGGCGGTGACGAGTCGATGGCGCGGTCCCGCAAGCCCGAGGTGTACTCCGACGCCGCCTACGTCGTGTTGAACAAGCCCTCCAGCTACACCGGCCACACGCTGCTGTGCGAGGACGTGCTGCTGGAGTCCGGCGTCACCGATCTGTCGGTGTACGACTGCATCCCGGGATCGGACCTGGGCGTCGACTTCTGGGTCGAGGGCGCCAACCCGCCGGGCTACACCCAGCCCTGAACCGCCCGCGGAATAGCATTCCTGGCTGCTCGGAGACCCCTGAGCACGACCAGGAACGCTATTCCGCGGCGCTTGAGACCCCTAGTTCCGCGGCGTGAGACCCAGGCGACGCAGCCCGCGTCCCGCGGCCGCGCGGATGACACCGGTGAACAGTCGCGTCTTGGCGCGCGAGTACGGGTACCAGTTCACCTCACGCGATTGCGTGGGCATCCGCGGAGCCGTGATCGCTTGCGCGCGACAGTATTTCAGGATTCCGTCCGGTCCCCCGTTTCGGGACCCGATGCCGGAGTTCTTCCAGCCGGGCATCGGCAGCGAGAAGCTGAACCCGTTGGCCAGCACGTCGTTGATGTTCACCGCACCCGCCTCGAGTCGGCGTGCGATGCGCTCCCCTCGCTCGACATCAGCGGTCCACACGCTGGCGGACAGACCGTAGGCCGAGTCGTTGGCGAGTCGGATCGCCTCGGCTTCGTCGGCGACCTTGACCACCGGGAGGGTGGGCCCGAAGGTCTCCTCGCTGATGCAGCTCATCGACTGGTCGACGTTGGCGAGCACTGTCGGCTCGAAGAAGGTACCTACCCCGGTCGGTCGCCCGCCGGTGGTCACTCGCGCTCCCGCGGCGACCGCCTCGTCGACGTGGCGCGCCACGATGTCCCGCTGCGCCGCTGTGGCCATCGCGCCCACATCGAACCGGTAGCGGTCGTCGTCCTGGCCCTGCCGCAGTGCGGTCACCGCAGCGGTGAGCTTCGCGACGAACTCGTCGTGCACCGGCGCCTCGACGTACACGCGCTCGACCGAGACGCACACCTGCCCGGAGTTGAACATCCCGCCCCACGCGATACCGGCGGCCGCACGATCGAGGTCGGCATCGGCCAGCACGATCGCCGGATCCTTGCCGCCGAGTTCCAGGCTGCACGGGATCAGTCGCTCGGCGCACGCCACCGCGACCTTGCGGCCGGTGGCCGTGGACCCGGTGAAGTGCACGCAGTCGGAATTGTTGATCACCGCGGCGCCGGTCTCGGCGTATCCGGTGGTCAGCGACAGCACCGGCGGTGCGCCGATTTCGGTCCAGCCTCGGGCGAACTCGGCAGCGCTCAGCGGCGTCACCTCCGACGGCTTGAGCAGCACGGCGGCACCGGCAGCCAGCGGCGCGACGCCGTCGAGCGCGACGTTGAGAAGCGGGAAGTTCCACGGAATGATCAGTCCGACAACCGGATACGGGCGATGGACGGTGGTCAGCCGCTTCACCTTCCCCAGCGGGCTGTGGGCGGCCGGATGCCGGTCGGCCAGGAACTTCTCGGCGTTGCCTCCCCAGTACTTCAGCAGGTCGGCGCACAGCGGTGCTTCCATCGCCGCCTCGGTGCGCGGCTTGCCGGTCTCGGACTGCAGGACATCGGTCAGGTGCTCGGCGTTGTCCAGGATCCAGTCCTGCAGCTTCAGCAGCCAGACCTTGCGCGCCTTGGCGCCCATCGACTCCCACTCGGGTTGGGCCAGGCGCAGGTCACGCGCTTTCGCCGCAACCGTCTCGGCGCCGTCGACGGGCAGCGATCCGGCCACAGATCCGTCGGCTGGGTTGTACACGGTGATCGTGGTGGTGGCAGGACTGGCCTGCAGGTCCTTCATCTCAGCAGTATCAACCCGGGCGGTGGCCCTCAAACGTGGATTCGCCCAGCTGCTTTCAGAGGACCCGTGCCGGTCTGCCGAAACGGGTGTGCACCCCCGGTGAGAACAGCGCCCGCAGCCGCGGGCCTGCAACGGCGACGCCTGCGGCGGCCACCAGCTCGTCGTCGAGTTCGACGATCTCCGCCGAGTGCAGGGGCCAGGTGGTGTGCTCGTTGGGCAGCCACCACGTGCGGCCGGCCTTGCGGGTGTGGGCACCCCATCGCGCGGTCAGCCAGACCTCGAGCGCCGTCGGCTCGACAGGCGCGCCGACGGTCACCGTGACCCGGCTGGTCAACCCGCTGTGCGGCCAGCGTCGCGTGCCGGCGTAGGAGATGCGGTCCGGTGTTCGCGTGACGCGCATCTTCGCCCAGGTGTAAGGCACTCCCAGCGTGCTGCGGACCGCGGGCACGACCGCCAGCCGCTGGGTCTCCAGTGATCGGAACAGCACGCCGTGTCTGCCCGCGTCGTCGACCGAATAGAGCCTGACGTTCGTCTCGGCGAACGTCCCGAAGTACGGCAGCGGCAGTGCGGTGCCCAGCCGGGTGTGCTGCATGACAAACGGCACCAGCGCGACGTAGGTCAGTCCGTCGGCGAAGACGTCCGGGCGGGTGCCCGGCGGGAAGAGATGGGCGATGGCCCCGGGGTCGACGGGCCAGTGGACGAACGTCAGATCCGCCCAGAACTGGTCGAAGATGACGGGTCGGACCAGCTGTGGTGCCAGCGGGCTGACACCGCATGGACCGAGCTCACCGTTCACCTCGTCATCGTGG
Organism: Mycobacterium sp. DL; assembly: GCF_039729195.1. Lineage (NCBI taxonomy): Bacteria > Bacillati > Actinomycetota > Actinomycetes > Mycobacteriales > Mycobacteriaceae > Mycobacterium > Mycobacterium sp. DL. The sequence continues at coordinate 1,610,913 of NZ_CP155796.1, read as the reverse complement.
CACGCTGGAGCCGTGTCATCACCGACGATCTGGTCCGCCGGGAGCTACGAAGCCGTCGGCCGACGTATCGCACACATCGCAGACGACGTGCTCGACGCCGTCGAGCGGCGACGGCCGCTGCGTGACGCCTCGCTCGTCGACCTCGCCTGCGGCACCGGTAACGCCGCGTTGTCGGCAGTGGGCCGCGGCGCACGGGTGACCGCCGTCGACCTCACCCCGGCGCTGCTCGAGATCGGATCGGCCAAGGACGGCGGTCGTGCGGTGACCTGGATGGCCGCCGACGCATCCGACACCGGGCTGCCCGACGAGGCGTTCGACGTCGTCGTCTCCAACATGGGCGTCGTGTTCGTGGAACCGACCGGCCAGGTCCGCGAGATCAGCCGGTTGCTGGGTTCCGGCGGTGTCGTGGCGTTCTCCTCCTGGGTGCGCAGCGGCGACAACCCGCTCTTCGACCCGGTCGTCGCGGTGCTGGGCGCGCCGCCGAACCCCGGTCACACCCCGGACCAGTGGGGTGATCCCGACATCGCCGCGGCCAGGCTGGCCGCCGACTTCGTCGAGGTCACGATCGAATCCGGCGCCCACACGTGGGAGTTCGACACGCATGCCGATGCGATGCGGTTCGTGACCGAGGAGTCGCCGATGCACCTCACTGTCCTCGGCAACGTCTCCGGTTCGCAGCGCGACGCGCTGGTCACGGCGTTCGACGAGGCGATGCGCGCGCACCTCGACCGGGGCAGGGTCCGGTTCGTCTCGCCCTATTCGGTGGTGGCGGCCACCCGTCGCTGACTCACAGCAGCGTGGCTTGTTCGGGCTCGGGTTCGGCGGGCTCGATGAGTTCCGGCCCGTTGTTGCGGACACTGTTCACCAGCCGCGACACCTCGCGGATTTCGACGCGGTCCAGATCGCCGTGGCCGCGCAGCAGACCCTCGTCGACCGGCGCGTCGGGATCCAGCCACCGGTCCCAGTCACGTTCGCTGATCGTCAGCGGCATCCGGTCGTGGATGTCGGCGATTGCGCCCGCCGCGTCGGTGGTGATGATCGTGCAGCTCAGCAGCGGTGCAGCATCGGACGGGGCGTCCTTCGGCCGCCACGTCGACCACAGCCCGGCCATGAACAGCGGTTCCCCGTCACCGGCGTACATGTAAAACGGCGTCTTCGCACCTTTCTGCCCGCGCCACTCGTACCAGCCGTCCATCGGAACCAGGCAGCGCTTGCTCTTGATCGAGGTGCGGAACGCCGGCGAGGTGGTCACCTTGTCGGATCGGGCGTTGATCAGCAGCGGGCCCTTGGTGTCCGGGCCGCCGCCGTCGGCGGTCTTGGCCCACATCGGGATCAGACCCCACCGCATCAACCGCACCCGCCGCGTCGACTCGTCGTCGGGCTCGGTGTGGCGTTTGACCACGGTGGCGATGGTCGTGGTGGGCGCGACGTTGTAGTTCGGCGCCGGCGAGTCCTTGGCGGTGGCTGCTGTGGCCTCGTCGAGTGCCTGGATCTTCTCGGCCAGCAGCGCTGGATCGGTGGTGACCGCGAATCTCCCGCACATGATCTCCATGGTGGCAGACACCGCGAATCGGGCGCAGAACGCGGGCGCCACGGTGCTTGTGCGCGCCGGATTCACCGGGAGATCGGCGACAGGCAAGAATAGGAACCCGTGAGCACCTGGCCGGCACCGACGACCGCAACTCCCGTGCACGCGACCGTGACGGTGCCCGGGTCGAAGTCGCAGACCAACCGGGCATTGGTGCTCGCTGCGCTCGCGGTCGCGCAGGGTCCGTCGACGGTCAGCGGGGCGCTGCGCAGCCGCGACACCGACCTGATGATCGCCGCACTGCAGGCGCTCGGCGTCAGCATCGAGGCCTCCGATACCGACCCCACCGAACTCACCGTCAGCGGCACGCTGGATCCGCAGCCCGGCGTTCGCATCGACTGCGGCCTGGCCGGCACCGTGCTGCGGTTCCTGCCGCCGGTGGCCGCCCTGGGCACCGCGACGGTGACCTTCGACGGTGACGAGCAGGCCCGGGCGCGCCCGATCGCACCGCTGCTCGACGGGCTGCGCGGGCTCGGTGTGGGCGTCGAGGGCGACAGCCTGCCGTTCGACGTCCGGGGCGACGGGGCGGTGCGCGGTGGCACGGTCGAGATCGACGCGTCCGGGTCTTCCCAGTTCGTGTCGGGCATGCTGCTCTCGGGGGCATTGTTCACCGAGGGGCTGACGGTCGTGCACACCGGCGAACCCGTGCCCTCGGCGCCGCACGTGGCCATGACGGTGTCGATGCTGCGCGACGCCGGCGTCGAGGTCGACGACTCCCAACCCGACCGGTGGCAGGTCTCCCCCGGCCGGATCACCCCACGCCACTGGGTCATCGAGCCCGACCTGTCCAATGCGGTGCCGTTTCTGGCCGCCGCCGTGGCCAGCGGTGGCGCGGTCCGGATCATGGGGTGGCCCGCGGTGAGCACCCAGCCCGCCGACACCATCCTGAAGATTCTGAAGAAGCTCGGTTCGGTTGTTCGGCAGGGTGATTCATATCTCGAAGTGCAGGGCTCGACAGCCTACGAAGGCATCGACGTCGACCTTCGTGATGTCGGGGAGCTGACACCGTCGGTGGCCGCGCTGGCCGCTCTCGCCACGCCGGGATCGGTGTCGCGGCTGCGCGGCATCGCCCATCTGCGTGGCCACGAGACCGATCGACTGGCCGCGTTGCGCACCGAACTCAACCGCCTCGGCGGCGAGTGCGAGGAGACGCCGGACGGGTTGACCATCACCGCGCAACCGATGCGCGCGGGCGTGTGGCGGTCCTACGCCGATCACCGGATGGCGACTGCGGGGGCGATCGTCGGGCTGCGGGTCCCCGGGGTGGAGGTCGAGGACATCGGCACCACGGCCAAGACGATGCCCGACTTCCCGCACCTGTGGGCCGACATGCTTGCCGGTCAGACCGACGACCTGACGGTCCGCGATTGAGTCCTCGCGAGTACGACGAGACCGATGTCCGGGTGCGTCCCGGCCGGACCTCGCGGCCGCGGACCAAGACCCGCCCCGAGCACGCCGACGCCGAAGAGGCCATGGTGGTCGCCGTGGACCGGGGCCGGTGGGGCTGTGTGCTCGGGCGTGACCCGGGCCGCCGGGTGACCGCGATGCGGGCCCGGGAGTTGGGCCGCACCCCGATCGTGGTCGGTGACGATGTCGACATCGTCGGCGATCTCTCCGGCCGCACCGACACCCTGGCCCGCATCGTCCGCCGCGGCGAACGCCGAACAGTGTTGCGGCGCACCGCCGATGACACCGACCCGTCCGAGCGGGTCTTCGTCGCCAACGCCGACCAGCTGCTGATCGTGGTGGCGCTGGCCGATCCCCCGCCGCGGTCCGGCCTGGTGGAACGCGCGCTGATCGCCGCCTACGCCGGCGGGCTGGTTCCGATTCTGTGCCTGACCAAAACCGATCTCGCATCGGCGACGTCGTTCACCGCTCAGTTCGCCGACCTCGATCTGACGATCGTCACGGCCGGGCGCGGCGACGAACTCGACGAGGTGGTGGCGGTGCTGACCGGCAAGGTCACCGCCATGCTGGGGCATTCCGGGGTGGGTAAGTCCACGCTGGTCAATCGCCTTGTCCCCGAGGCGGAGCGGGCGATCGGCGCGGTGACCGACATCGGCAGGGGCAGGCACACCTCGACCCAGTCGGTGGCGCTGCCGCTGAGCTTCGGCGGCTGGGTGATCGACACACCGGGAATCCGGTCGTTCGGTCTGGCGCACATCGCTCCCGACGATGTGATGTTGGCGTTCTCCGACCTGGCCGAAGCGATCGCCGACTGCCCGCGGGGGTGCGGCCACATGGGGCCGCCGGCAGACCCGGAATGTGCGCTCGACGCATTGACGGGGCCGGCCGCCGGACGGGTCGGCGCCGCCCGGCGGCTGTTGGTGGCGATGCGCGAAGGGTGAACAGAACGGCGTGGTTTGCAGCGACTGCCCACCGGGCACGCTCACGGCGAAGGACACGGAAAGGTGAACTGGTATGACCCATATCCCCATGATCGATCTGAACGACGGCACGCAGATTCCCCAGCTGGGTTTCGGTGTGTTCCAGATCCCGCCGGAGGAGACCGCGTCTGCGGTGAAGACGGCACTCGACATCGGCTACCGCCACATCGACACCGCGGAGATGTACCAGAACGAGAAGGGTGTCGGCGACGGCATCCGGGACTCCGGTGTCGACCGGAGCGAGGTGTACGTCACCAGCAAGCTGAACAACGGTTTCCACAAGCCGGACGACGCCCGACGGGCCTTCGACCAGACGCTGTCGGCGCTGGGATTCGACGGTGACGATTCGTATGTCGACCTGTTCCTGATCCACTGGCCGCTGCCCACGCTCTACGACGGTGACTTCGTCTCGACGTGGAAGACGTTGGAGGAGTTCAAGAAAGACGGTCGCGCACGCAGCATCGGGGTGTCGAACTTCCAGGTCGCCCATCTGCAGCGGCTCGCCGAGGAAACCGGCACGGTCCCCGCGGTGAACCAGATCGAGGTGCATCCGTACTTCGCGAACAACGCGGTTCGTGAGTACGGTCAGCAGCACAGAATCGCGACTGAGGCGTGGTCGCCGATCGCACAGGGCAAGGTGCTCGACGATCCCGCCGTCGCCCGGATCGCCGAGGCGACCGGAAAGTCACCGGCGCAGGTGGTGTTGCGGTGGCATATCGAGCGCGGCGACATCGTGTTCCCGAAATCGGTGACGCTGCAACGCATCAAGGACAACTTCGCCCTGTTCGACTTCGAGCTCGGCGCCGAGGACTTCGACGCGATCAACGCTCTGGACAAGGGTGAGGACGGCCGCATCGGACCCAACCCGGACACGTTCGACTACGTGCCCGACTGAGCATCGATACTGCGCTGAGGGCGGGGAACTACGAGTAGTCCCCGCCCTCAGCGCAGTTTCAACGAAAGGCAGCTACGCGGCCAGGTCGTCGCGCTTGGCCGTAGCCTTCTGAACCGCTTTGGCGCGGCGTCGTGCCCGCACCGCGGCGATGGCCGACTTCAGACCACGCCGCTCGCCCGAATCCAGTTCGGCGAACATCCGCTCGCTGCGCGTCTCGGGTGCATCGTCGGCGGTGTCGCGCAGGAACCGGTCGGGCAGAGACAGTTTGGCGATGGTCCGCCACGACTTGCCGTACTGCACCAGGAAGGATCCCGTGGTGTAGGGCAGGTCGTACTTGTCGCAGATCTCCTTGACCCGGAACGAGATCTCGTGCAGCCGGTTGCTGGGCAGGTCCGGGTACAGGTGATGCTCGATCTGGTAGCAGAGGTTGCCGCTCATGAAGCGCAGTGCCGGCCCGTTCTCGAAGTTCGCGCTTCCGAGCATCTGCCGCAGGTACCACTGCCCCCGCGACTCGCCGATCATGTCGGTCTTGGTGAATTTCTCTGCGCCGTCGGGGAAGTGACCGCAGAAGATCACGGCGTTGGCCCACACGTTGCGGATGACGTTGGCCACCGCGTTGGCCTTCAGTGTGGAGGTGAACGTCGCGCCCGGTGACAGCGAGGTCAGTGCGGGGTAGACGACGTAGTCCTTGGCCACCTGATGGCCGGCCTTGACGCCGAACTCCTTGACGCGCTCGAGCGTGGCCTTCCGGTCGTCGCGGCCCTGGAATATCTTGCCGAGCTCCAGGTGCTGCAGTCCGACGCCCCATTCGAAGCCGATCGCCAGCAGCGTGTTGAACAGGAGGTTGCCGTAGAGATTGGCCGGCTTCCACCTCTGGTCGCGCGTCACCCGGATGACCCCGTAGCCGACGTCGTCGTCCATGCCGAGGATGTTGGTGTACTTGTGGTGCATGAAGTTGTGAGTGAACCGCCAATGCTTGGACGCGCCGCTCATGTCCCATTCCCACGTGGAGGAATGGATCTCCGGGTCGTTCATCCAGTCCCACTGGCCGTGCATGACGTTGTGGCCGATCTCCATGTTCTCGATGATCTTGGCCACGCCCAGTGTTGCGGTGCCGGCCCACCAGTACGAGCGCTTGGAGCTGCCCGCCAGCATCAACCGGCCTGCCACCTCCAGCGCGCGCTGGAAACCGATGGTGCGGCGGATGTAGCGCGCGTCGCGCGCGCCGCGGGAGTCTTCGATGTCTTGGCGGATCGCATCCAGTTCGTGCGCCAGGTTGTCGATGTCCGCGTCCGTCAGGTGGACGAATTCGGGTACGTCGGTGATTGCCATGGTCAGCCTCCTCTCGAGGTACCTACGCTACCGTAACCTACGTAATCGTAGGTTACTACCCAGTAAATGTTATGCGTCGAGCACACAGTCGCCCGATGCGGCAGAGATGCAGGTCTGCACGCGGGTGCCGGGTTCGTGTTCGACCCCGGTGCGCAGGTCGCGCACGTGCCCCTTGAGCAGGCCCACCACGCACGACTGGCAGATTCCCATTCGGCAGCCGAACGGCATCTGCACGCCGGCCGCTTCGCCGGCATCCATCAACGATGTCGCTGCGTCCACGGTGGTCGTCTTGCCCGCGCGTGCGAACTCGACCGTGCCGCCGCTTCCGTGTACCGCGGTGCGCGCGGCGGCAAACCTCTCCAGATGCAGGTTGTCGGCGATGCCGGCCGCCACCCAGGTCCGCTCCGCGGAGCCGAGCATCGCCTCCGGTCCACACGCCCAGGTCTGACGCTCCCGCCAATCGGGAACCACCTCGGCGAGGCGGGCGAGATCAAGCCGGCCTTCGGTGCGGGTGGCGCGAACCGTCAGCTTATAACCGTCGTGCCGATTCGTCAGCTGTGAAAGCTCCTCGGCGAACAGCACGTCGGATTCCGTCGGCGCCGAATGCACATGCACGACGTCGCCGAGCTGGCCGCGGCGGGCCAATGTGCGCAGCATCGAGATCACCGGCGTGATGCCCGAACCTGCGGTGAGGAACAACACCGACGCCGGCGCCGGGTCCGGCATCACGAAATTGCCTTGCGGCGCAGCGAGTCTCACGATCGTGCCGGGTTCGACCCCGCCGACCAGGTGGGTCGACAGAAAACCCTCGGGCATGGCCTTGACGGTGATCGTGATGGTGCGCGAGCCCCTGCTGCGGGCCAGGCGCTCTTCCGGAACACTGGTCAGTGAATACGACCGCCAGCGCCAGCGTCCATCGACCAGCAGGCCGATGCCGACGTACTGACCCGCCTGGTAGTCGAACGAGAACCCCCAGCCGGGCTTGATGACCAGGGTGGCCGAGTCGACGGTTTCCCGGCGCACCTCGACCACCTTGCCGCGCAACTCGCGGGCGGACCACAGCGGGTTTGCGAGCTTGAGATAGTCGTCGGGCAGCAGCGGCGTGGTGATTCGGCCGGCGATGGTGCGCAGCATGTGCCAGCCCGGGTGATGGGTGGCACCGGCGACGGTGGGCCGGACGGTGTCGGCGACCTTGGCCGTGGTCTTGATGGTGTTCTTGGCCATGACGGCTCCTGCCCGGAATGAGTGCCTACGGGTTCCGTAAACGCCTACCTACGGTACCGTAAGTTACGGAGTCGTATCCAGCCCCTCACAGCAGGTCCAGCAGAAATGGCAGCTCCTGTGGCGCATACCACGCCAAGTCGTGGTCCTGGGCGTCACCGACCGTCAGCTCGGCGTCCTCGTCCCCCAGATCCGCGGCGTCGACCACCTCGACGGCGGCCAGCACCGCAGGCTCGGCAGCGGCGGTGTCGACGTAGGCGGCGATCACCGTGCCGAGTGCCACCACCCCGGCCAGCCGCACCACGGCGTCGTCCAGATCGGGCCGCAGGGTGACGTCGTCGTCGTCGACGTCGGCTTCGAACACCGCGCGTCGTGACGGGAGTCCGCCGTCGGGGTTGGTGTCGCCGAGCAGTCGCAGGGACGCCAGGGCCGCCTCCCGCAACGCCACGTCGGCCAGTTCGTCCTCGTCACCGTCGGAATACGCCTCGCGCAGCGTCGGGGTCAGTGCGAACGCGGTGCCGTTGACCGGGCGCAGCGATCCGTCGGCGACCAGCTGCTGGAGCATGGCCAGGGTTGCGGGGACGTAGATGCGCACGGGACGAGACTAGCGAGTGTCGATCCACCGCGGCCGCGCCGAAGCAGCAGGGCCGCACGAGTTCGTCCGCAGGACGAGGCACGATGGGACAAATGGACGTGCTGGTGGTCGGGGGCGGACCCGCAGGGATGGCGTTGGCGGGGTCGTGTGCGCGACTCGGGCTGGCCACCGGCCTGCTCGACCCGTCTCCGGATCAGCCGTGGACGGCGACGTACGGGATGTGGAGCCGGGAACTTCCCGCGGATCTGCCGGCGTCGGTGGTCGCGGCCCGCACCCCCGGTCGGGCGATCGCCCTGACCGAACACCAGCTGGGCTGGGACTACGCCGTCATGGATGTGCCCGCCCTGCGTGCGCACCTCGCTGACCGGTTGACCGGGGTGCAGATCCACACCGGGCGTGCGGTCGGGTCGCCGCAGGCCGGCGTCGTTGCGTTGAGCGATGGTTCGCACCTGCGGGCCTCGGTTGTCGTCGACGCCGGAGGCCGGGCACGACCTCTGGACCCGACCCCGTCGGGCCGGACGCCTGCCAGCCAGACCGCCTACGGCTTGATCGTCGACGAAGCAGCGGCGGCTCCGTTGATGGACTCCGCCGGGGCGCTGTTCATGGACTGGCGCACCGACCACGGCGAGACCGGTTGGCCGACGTTCCTCTATGCCGTGCCACTCGGCGGCGGCCAGGTGCTGCTCGAGGAAACCTCGCTGGCACGCCGGCCGGGGCTGCCGCTTCCGACGCTGCGCCGACGGTTGCACGCACGGCTGGCCCATCACGGTGTCCGACCTCCCGCAGACGCGCGCTCGGAGAAGGTGTCGTTCCGGGTGGATCATCCGCGCCACGGCGGGCCGGGTGTGCTGGGGTTCGGTGCGGCCGCGCCGTTGATCCACCCGGCGACCGGGTTCAGTCTGGCCGCGTCCCTGCAGCTTGCGCCGCAGGTGGCCGCCGCGCTGGCCACACACCTGTCGGACGGCCCGGAAAAGGCCCTGGCCGTAGCCCGCAACACCGTCTGGCCGCTCGACGCGCGAGTGATCCACCGCTTTCGGCGGATCGGCCTGGAGGCACTGCTGCGGATGCCCCCGGATGAGGTTCCGGGCTTCTTCGAGCGCTTCTTCGCATTGCCCGAGCCCCACCGGTGGACCTACCTGACCGCCCGCGACGATGTCCGCGGCACCGCCGCCGCAATGACGTGCCTATTCCGGCAGGCGAACGGCCGGCTGCGTGGTCAGCTCGTCTCGTCGGCCTTCCTGCCTGCGGTGAAGACCAACGAGGTGGGGACATGACATCGAGAGCGCTTGAGTAGGACGCGACGTCACGGGTTGGACTGAGGGATGACCGAACCCTCACCGTAAGGATCCACCATGACCGCCCCGCCGACGTTGATCGCTGTCGACGAGCTTTTTGGACTCCCCACCCGGAGCCGAGCCCTCCTGTCCCCCGATGGGACCAAGGTCGCCTACCTCGCCCCATGGCGCGGTCGACTGAACGTGTTCATCCGTGCTGTGGACTCGGACTGGTCCGTCTCAGACGACGCGAAAGACGTTGACGCCCAGCGCATCACCTCCGAAACCCGGCGCAACATCGAGGCCTTCTTCTGGTCCACCGCGGGCGGTTACCTACTGTTCCAACAGGACACCGATGGCGACGAGAATTGGCATCTCCATCGCGCCGACCCGCACCACCCGGACGAGCCCACGGTCGATCTGACTCCCTTTGACGGCGTGCGGTTGTTGGGGGTGCAACTCCCGCCGGACCGACCCGGGACGGCTTTTGTGCAGCTCAACAAGCGCCGCCGTGACGTCGCCGACCTGTACGAACTCGACCTCGCGACCGGCCGGCTGACCCTGATCGCGGAGAACCCCGGTGACGTGCAGTCCTGGCTGCGCACCCCGGACCGGCTGCTGGTCTTCACCATGGAGGACGGCGGTGACCATGCGCTCTCGGAGTGGATCAGGGGCCACCGGCTCCCGATCAGCCGGTTCGCCGGCGCCGACGCCATGTTCGGCGTGAATCCGGCCGCGCTGACCCCCGACGGGAACGGACTGTGGATCGGCTCGTCACGCGGTTCGGACCGCACCCGTCTGGTCCGGGTCGACCTGACCACGGGCGAGCAGATCGGGGTGGACAGCCACCCGGTGTTCGACCTGGACACACCGCGCCCCGAGGCCGATCCGCGTTTTCCGTCGTCGCTGATCCTGCACCCGGGCACCGGGGAACTACTCGGCGCCCGATACCTCGGAGCGCGTCAGGAGATCCACACGCTCGACCCCCACTTCGCCGCGGTGCTGCCGCGGCTCGAGGAGTTGTCCGACGGCGATCTGGCGCACGTGTCCTGCGATGCCACGGCGCAGCGATGGGTGGTGGACTTCACCCACGACCGCGATCCCGGTGTCACATGGTTCTACGACCACGCCACGGGCCACGCGCGGCGACTCTTCAGGCCGTTCGCTCACCTCGACCCGCAACAGCTGGCCCCGGTGACCCCGATCAGCCTGACCGCGCGCGACGGGCTGACCCTGCCCTGCCACATCACGCTGCCGGTCGGACTCGAACCACACGACCTCCCGACCGTGCTGCTGGTGCACGGCGGTCCGTGGTACCGCGACAGCTGGTGCTTCGACCCGGAGGTCCAGCTTCTGGCCAACCGCGGATACGCGGTGCTGCAGGTCAACTTTCGGGGTTCGACCGGCTACGGCAAGGCCCACACCCAGGCCGCGATCGGGCAGTTCGCCGGACGGATGCACGACGACCTCATCGACGCCCTCGACTGGGCCATCGGGCGCGGCTACACCGACCCGGACCGGGTCGCGATCTACGGCTGCTCTTACGGCGGTTACGCCGCGCTCGTCGGGGCCGCGTTCACCCCCGACCGGTTCGCCGCGGCGATCAGTTACACCGGGATGTCCGACCTCGTCGACCTGGTCGAGTCTGTTGTTCCCTTCGCCAAGCGCAGTGTCGAGAACAGCTACCTGCGCTACATCGGTGACCCGGACGATCCCCGCCAGGCGGCCGACATGGGTGCCCGGTCCCCCGTCAGCCGGGTCGACGACATCACGGCACCGGTGCTGCTGATCCACGGTGCCAATGATGTTCGTGTCGACCGCCGCCACTCCGACCGCATCGTCGAGGCGCTCCGCTCCCGCGGCGCGCAGGTCGAGTACCTGCTGAACAAGACCGAGGGGCACTGGTTCATCAATCCGGACAGCAACATCGAGCTGTACAGCACTCTCGAGCGTTTCCTCGCCCGACATCTGGGTGGGCGATCGGCATCTGCCTGTGGATAAGCGGGTCTCGGCATAATGGGCATAATGGGCTGGACGGGTTTGTTGAACGCGGCTATGCCAGGGGAGCACCTGACGGTGATCAGTCGCACGAGCACCGGATCGACGCGGCGCCGTCGCCTGCTCCTGACCGTCGGCGTCCCGCTCACAGTGCTGGCGTCGCTCTATGCGGCCGACCTGATGGCCACCTCGTCGAAGCTACCCAGAGGTGTCACCGCGGCCGGTGTGGCGATTGGCGGCCTGACTCCCGATGAGGCCGAACAGCGCATCCGGGAGGAGCTCGGGTCGCGGGTGGGACAGCCGGTCGACGTGACGATCGGTGCGGTTCGCGCCGACGTGGACCCCGGCGTTGTCGGGCTGAACGTCGATTCGCGTGCCACCGTCGACCAGGCGGGCGCGCAACCGTGGAACCCGATCACCCGACTCACGTCGTTCTTCGTGGAGACCCCGGTCGGCGTGGTCTCCACGGTGGACGAACAGGCCCTGACCGCTGCGCTCGAAGAGCTCGGAGACACCGTCGCCGAGGACCCGGTCGAGGGCTCGGTGACGTTTGTCGACGGCGAACCCGTGTCGTCGCCTCCCCGAACCGGCCAACGGCTCGACATCACCGCCGCCGCCGATCTGATCGCCCGCGAATGGGCTGCGGAAGAGACCCTCGACCTGCCGGTGGTCGAACTGCAGCCGCGCACCACTCGCGCCGACGTCGCCATCGCGCTCAGCAGCGTCGCCACCCCTGCCGTATCCGGACCGGTCACCGTCAGAGGCGACAACAACACCGAGGCGGTGATCACCGAGGAGCTCATCGCAGCAGCCCTGACGTTCCGGCCCGGCAACGGGCGGCTCTCTCCGGAGATCGACGAGGAACAGATCGTCAACGCCCTACGCCCCCAGCTTGATTCGTCGGAGACCCCACGGCGCGACGCCGACATCGACTTCACCGCCACCCCGCCGCTCATGATGCCCGCGCAGGACGGCCGCAGAGTCGACTACGACGCCACCCTGACCGATCTGCTCTCGGTGCTCACCAGCACCGACAACCGGGAGATCACCGCGGAGTACGTGGACGACAAGGCCACGTTCACCCTCGCCGATGTTGCCGAACTCGGCCCCGTCGAGATCATCGGCGAGTTCCAGACGAGCGGGTTCTCGAGCGACTCGGGCAGGAACATCCGGCGCGCTGCCGAACAGATCGACGGGATCGTGGTCGGGCCCGGAGAAACGTTCAGCCTCAACGCAGCAACCAATCCGCGCAACGCCGCAGCCGGCTACGTCGAGGCCGGAATCATCGAGAACGGCAGGCCCGCCCGCGGTGTCGGTGGCGGCGTCTCGCAGATGGCGACCACTCTGTTCAACGCCGCGTACTTCGCCGGGATGGAGGACATCGAGCACCACGAGCACAGCTACTACATCAGTCGCTACCCGCCCGCCCGGGAAGCGACGGTGTTCGGCGACGTCCTCGACGTCAAGTTCCGCAACGACGGTCCGACATCGGTTCAGATTCAGACCGAGTGGACGTCGAGTTCGATCACCGCCCGGCTGATCGGCATCAAACGCTACGAGGTCACGTCGTCGACGAGTTCGCGCAGCCGCCCGACGAGCCCGCAGACCGTCACGATCCCCGCCGGGGAGGCCTGCAGCGCCAGCGGCGGCGGGCCTGGGTTCACCGTCACCGACACCCGCACCCTGCGCGAGATCGCCAGCGGACGCACCAGGACCGAGACCCACACCGTCACCTATGACCCGATTCCCAGGGTGGTGTGCGGCTGATCCCACCCGGCGAGGCGTCGAGTGTGAGATTCATGCCAAATTTTGCGGCGCATCTGGCCGCGGCGATAGGTGCCGGCGTCGGAGTACCAGGGCAGAATACAAGCGCCGCCCAGAGTGACGCCCGACAGAATCCACATCGCTGCGGCAACGGCCTGAGGGAAAGGATCAGCAGTGAGTTACAACGCCGCAGACATCACCGAACTCGACGATGTCCAGCACACGCGCCTGCGGCCCGCGGTGAACCTGGGCCTCGACGTGCTCAACACCGCACTTCGCGAACTGGTGGACAACGCCATCGAAGAGGTCGCCGATCCCGCTCACGGCGGTTCCACGGTGACGATCACCCTGCACGCCGACGGGTCGGTCAGCGTGGCCGACGACGGCCGCGGTCTGCCCGTCGACTCCGACCCGGTGAACGGCAAGAACGGCATCGTCAAGACGCTGGGTACGGCGCGTGCCGGCGGCAAGTTCTCGGTGCACGCCGACGCGGCCAGCACCGGCGCGGGCCTCAACGGGATCGGTGCCGCCGCAGCGGTGTTCATCTCCGCGCGCACCGACGTCACGGTTCGCCGGGCGGGCAAGACCTACCTGCAGAGTTTCGGCGGCGGCTACCCCGGTGTGTTCGAGGGCAAGGACTTCGACCCGGAGGCCCCGTTCACCCGCGCCGACACCCAGAAACTGCGCGGCACCGGCAACCGCAAGCCCGATGCGCACGGCACGACGGTACGCATCCTGTTCGACGTGGCCGTGGTGCCGGATTCGGCCGTCGACATCAACGAGGTGCTGCTCCGGGCGCACGCCGCGTCGCGGATGTCGCCGGGTGTGCACCTGATCGTGGTGAACGACGGCTGGCCCGGCGAGGAGCTGCGGCCGGAGTTGCTCGAGCCGTTCAGCGGCCCGTGGGGAACTGACACGCTGCTGGACCTGATGTGCACCGCCGCCGGAACACCGACACCGGGTGTCCGGGCCGCGGTGGAGGGCCGCGGCGAGTACACCACCGGCCGCGGCCCGACCCCGTTCCGTTGGTCGTTGACCGCCGGGCCTGCCGAACCGGCCACCGTCGCCGCGTTCTGCAACACCGTGCGCACCCCCGGCGGCGGATCACACCTGACGGCCGCGATCAAAGGACTGTCGGAGGCGTTGGCCGACCGCGCTTCCCGCATCCGCGATCTGGGGCTGGCCAAGGGCGAAGACGGCCCGGAGCCACAGGATTTTGCCGCGGTCACCGCGCTGGCCGTCGACACCCGCGCCCCCGACGTGTCCTGGGATTCCCAGGCCAAGACCGCGGTGTCGTCGCGGTCGCTGAACGTGGCGATGGCACCGGATGTGGCACGCGGAGTCACCATCTGGGCGGCCAACCCCGCCAACGCCGACACGGTGTCGTTGTGGACCAAGCTGGCGCTGGAGGCCGCCCGCGCGCGGCGCAGCGCCGAAGGCGCCAAGGCGCGGTCCCGGGCCGCCTCCAAGGCCAAGGGCCTGGGCACGAATCTGTCACTGCCGCCGAAGCTGCTGCCCAGTCGGGAGACCGGCCGCGGGTCGGGTGCCGAGCTGTTCCTGTGTGAGGGCGATTCGGCGCTGGGCACCATCAAGGCGGCGCGCGACGCCACCTTCCAGGCAGCCTTCCCGTTGAAAGGCAAGCCCCCCAACGTTTATGGGTTCACCCTGAGCAAGGCGCGGGTCAAGGACGAGTTCGACTCGATCGAGCGCATCCTGGGCTGCGGGGTCCGTGAGCAGTGCGACCCGGAACTGTGCCGGTATGACCGGGTGCTGTTCGCCTCCGACGCCGACCCCGACGGCGGCAACATCAACTCCAGCCTGATCTCGATGTTCCTGGACTTCTACCGGCCGCTCGTCGAAGCCGGGATGGTCTACGTGACACTGCCGCCGCTGTTCGTGGTCAAGGACGGCACGGAGCGGATCTACTGCCAGGACGAGTCCGAGCGTGACGCCGCGGTGGCCCAACTGCGCGCCACTTCCAAACGCAAGGTCGAAGTGCAGCGCAACAAGGGACTCGGCGAGATGGATGCCGACGACTTCTGGAACACCGTGCTGGATCCGCAGCGCCGCACGGTCATTCGGGTGCACCTCGACGACGGTGAATCCAAGCTGCACCACACTTTGTTCGGCGGGCCACCGGAGGGCAGGCGCACGTGGATGGCGGATATCGCCGCCCGCGTCGACACCTCTGCGCTGGACCTGACGTAGGAGAATCGCCGTGACCGCCACCCTGGAAGTCCCTGAGCAGAACCCCGACCTGGTGCTCGACCAGAGCGCCGACGACTACTGGAACCACTACCAACTGACGTTCGCGCTCTACAGCGTCAGCGACCGCGCCATCCCGTCCGCGTTCGACGGGCTCAAGCCCGGCCAGCGGCGTCTGCTCTACCAGATGCACGACTCGCGGCTGCTGCCCGGCAACAAACCCCAGAAGTCCTCGAAGGTCTGCTCGGCGGTCACCGGCAACCTGCACCCGCACGGCGGGGCGTCGATGTACGGCGCGGCGGCACTGATGGCCGCCGAGTTCCAGCGCGTCAAAGTCATTGACGGACAGGGCGCTTTCCCCCGCATCCAGGGCGACATCCCCGCGGCCGACCGCTACACCGAGATGCGGTTGTCGGCGCCCGGTGCGGCACTGACCGCCGAACTCGACGATCACGCGGTGCCGATGGTCGACACGTTCGACGGTGAATGGACCGAGCCGACAGTGCTTCCGGCGCGGTGGCCGGTGCTGCTGTGCAATGGTGCGGTCGGGATCGCCGAGGGCTGGGCCACCAAGGTGCCCGCCCACAATCCGCGCGAGATCATGGCCGCGTGCCGGGCACTGCTGGCCCGGCCGAACACGACCGACGACACGTTGATGAAGCTCATTCCCGGCCCCGACTGGGGATGCGGGGCCAGCGTGGTCGGCACCGCCGGGCTGCGGGAGTACATCACCACCGGGCGCGGGCAGTTCACCGTCCGCGGCACGGTGACCGTCGACGGCAAGAACGTCATCGTCACCGAACTGCCGCCCGGCGTCGCGAGTAACACTGTGCAGGAGAGAATCCGGGCGCTGGTCGAATCCGGGGAGATGTCCGGTGTGGCCGACATGTCCGATCTCACCGACCGGCGCAACGGGCTACGCATCGTGGTCACCGCCAAACGCGGCCACAGCGCCGACACGATCCGCGACCAACTGCTCGCCCTCACCCCGCTGGAATCGACGTTCGCGGCCAGCCTGGTCGCGCTCGACGAGGACCGGGTGCCGCGGTGGTGGACGGTGCGCGACCTGATCGGCGCGTTCCTGCACCTGCGCGATTCGGTTGTGTTGCGGCGCAGTGAGTATCGGCTGGAGAAGGTCACGGCACGGCGTCACCTCGTGGCCGGCCTGATGCGGATCCATCTCGACATCGACGCCGCCGTCGCGGTGATCCGAGGCTCCGACACCGTCGATGACGCCCGACAGGGACTGCAGGAGCGGTTCGACATCGACGAAGAGCAGGCCAATTACGTGCTGGCGCTGCAGCTGCGCCGGCTGACCAAGCTCGACGTGATCGAACTGCAGGCCGAAGCAGACAAGTTGGACGCCGAGTTCGCGGAGCTGACCGAATTGGTGTCGAACCCCGACGCGCGCCGCACAGTGATCGACCAGGAGTTGGTGGAGACCGCGAAGCTCTTCAAAGGCGCCGAGTTCGACCGCCGGACCGTGCTCGACGCGGCGGCCACCCCGGTGGCTGCCGGCGCCGACGAGGACGGCGCCCGCGAGCGAAAGGTCAACGCCTCCTGGCGCTTGGACGACCGCGGCGTGTTCTCCGACAGCCACGGCGAACTGCTCACCGCGGGTCTGGGGTGGGCGGTGTGGACCGACGGGCGCATCAAGTTCACCACCGGTGGTGGTCTGCCCTACAAGACCCGCGACATCCCGGTCGCCCCGGATATCACCGGACTGCTGCGCTCGGGTGTGCTCGCACCCGGTTCCCACCTGGCGCTGGTGACCCGACGAGGCAAGGTGTTGCGCATCGATCCCGAGGCGGTGAATCCGCAGGGCGCGGCCGGTAACGGTGTGGCCGGCGTGAAACTGGCCGGCGACGGTGACGAGGTCATCGCCGCGCTGCCGGTCACTTGCGCAAACGGTGAGGCAATCCTGTCCCGCTCGGAGAAGGGCTGGAAGGTGACCGAGGTCGCGGACATCCCGGTGAAGGGCCGCGGCGGCGCGGGCGTCGGATTCCACCCGTTTGTCGCGGGCGAGGACGCTCTGATGTCGGTGTCGATCTCGGCGACCGGGTTCGTGCGCAGCGGCAGGTCGGTGCGCGCCGAGAAACGCGCGAAGGCGTCGGTCAAGGGTTCCGGCGGGGACATCACGCCTGCTCAGTAGGCATGTCACGCAAGAACATCGACAAGTCACACACCAAGCCCTGTTCGGAGAGGATAATCACACCCGCTCGGCAAACGTCAAGGTGTTCGCGAGGGCAGGGCAATGGTGGGACTATCACCGAAACGCGGAGAAGGGGCGACCCTCGCTGCGCTTCGTCGTTCGACCGCCGCTGATCACGAGTCGGTTGATGCATTGATCGCGCCGGGCCGTCTGGTTGAGGTCGGCTACTACGTCGCAGTCGTGCGGGCGCTGATCGAATGTGCCGAGATCGTCGAAGTGACCTTGCCCCGGATCCCACGCGGATTGTGCCGTCAAGGATTGTCTGCCTCCGATGTCTCCAAGCGCGTGGCGATCGACGCCGAGTCGTCGTTCCTGGACGAACTCGCCGCACCCCGGCCTGTTCGACGTCCACCCGGTGGAGTCGACGATCTGCTGGCCCCAGGTCCACCCGCACAGGCAACGATGGTGGGGCTTCTCTACGTCTATGTCGGCTCTGCCCTGGGCGGTCTGCACCTACTTCGTGTGGCCCGGACCGCGCCATGGTGGCGACACGAACGCGAGCATCTGCTGTTCCGGCCGTACGGCTGTCATTTCGCCGATCGTTGGCGGGCTGTGCTGGACGCCCTCGAGCGCCTGGATCCCGAAGAGACGAACGCCGCAGTAGGGGCCGCGAAAGCCGGTTTCGACCTGCACCGCCGGTCCCTCACCGATCATCTATCGGCCGGGCCTCACAGATGAGCGAAGGCTCCGACGCGTTGTGGAATTCCGAAGCACTGTGGAAGGTGGTCGGCCACGAGGGCTGCGACACCGAACCGATCCATACGCCGAACGCCATCCAGGCGAACGGCTGGCTTCTCGCAGTCGACCTCGTGGGTCGGCGCGTAACACACGTGTCGTCGAACCTGGCCGCGCCAATCGCTGAAATGCTCGGCACACCAAGGGTTTTGGGGTCGCCGCTTGACGAAGTCTCACATGCACTCGGACTCCCCGATGATTTTCGGCGATGTGCCGACAACCAAGGTTGGCGAGCCGAGATTCCCTGGCTGGACACGGCTCCAATGATGATCACGGCGCACGCAACGAGTGATCACTACATCGTCGAGATCGAGCGCGAGATTCCCTCGGTGGCGACGGATCCGACATCGATGATCGCCACACTGCTGGAGGCCGCGAGCTGGCAGGCGTTCTCGGAGCAGACGGTCGTGGCCCTCGGACAGATGTTCGGCTACGCGCGCACCATGGCCTACACGTTTCATCCCGACCATCACGGTGAGGTGATCGCCGAGCACCTCAACGAGCCTGACCTGGAGCCTTTCCTGGGGCTGCACTATCCCGCCGCCGACATCCCACCTCAAGCGCGTCGGTTGTACGTCCTTCAACTCGAGCGGGTCATCGAGGACGTCGCCGGGCCGACTGTCCATCTCCTCGGGTCGGCTTCAGATGGCGAGCCGGCAACAACACTCGATCTCAGTTTCGCTCGTCGACGCGCGGTCTCACCGGTGCACCTGGAGTACATGCGCAACATGGGTGTGGCCGCCACAGCAACGATTTCGGTGGTCCAATTGGGACAGCTGACGGGCATGTTCGTCATGCACCACAACGAGCCTCGATCGCTCAGCCTGAGTGATCGTCGAGCGCTCGCTACCGTCAGTCGCATTGCCTCTTTTGTCGCAGCGACAATGGACGAGCAGTCCTTCCGCACCCGGCGCGCACACATCGCAGCGCTCGCCGAAGAACTCCGACGACACCTCTCGGCGGGCGACAACACTCTGCGAAGCATCGAAGCCATCAGTGACGATGCCCTGACTGTGGTCGAGGCCGATGGACTGGTTGCCCGCGTGGGTCGCGAGGTGTTCCGCCTGGGCGATGTGCCGGAACAGGACGCGATCGATCAGCGGGTGCGCCAATTGAGTTCGGCCGGGCCGAGTCTCGTACACGTCACGGACTGCCTCTCAGCCGATATGCCCGAACTCGCAAGGCCCGATAGCTGTGCAGGGGCGATAGTGGCCCAGCTGACCGGCTCCCCGGACATCTACCTGGCCTGGTTCCGGCGGCCAGTCCTCAGCGCCGTCCGCTGGGGCGGCGATTCGACTTCGACGGTCCGCCAGGACGAGTTCGGTCGGCTTCATCCGCGGGGTTCTTTCAAGGAGTTCGTCGAGAACGTCACCGACCGCAGCCGCATGTGGTCCGATCACGATCGGATTGCAGCGGACAGTCTCTATCGCGCCGTGCAATCCGGGTTGAACGAATGGGTGTACCGGCAGCTGGCGGTCCACGCGGCGGTCGACCCACTGACGGGTCTCGGAAATCGTCGCGCGCTCTCCCACGCGATCGACGGCGCCATGCGTTCCAGCTCGGCGTTGCACCATTGCGGGTTGCTGTTCCTCGACCTGGATCGCTTCAAGCAGATCAACGACGCATTCGGACACCACCAGGGCGACCTCGTCCTGAAAGCCACCGCCGACCGGCTTGAACGGGTGACGTTCTATCTGGCCGGTCGGTCCAGCAGCGTGTTCCGTCTCGGCGGCGACGAGTTCGTCGTGTTGATCCGCGATGCCACCCCTGAATTGCTCTCGCACCTGGCCGACGGGATCCTCGCTGCGTTCCGGGATCCGGTCACCGTCGAAGGTGCGACGAATGTGGTGAACGTCAGCATCGGGGCCGTCGCTGATGTGGACGGCGTCGGCGACGCGGCTGAACTGCTCCGGCGCGGAGATCTGGCCATGTACTCGGCAAAACGTGCAGGTGGGTCCCGTGTGGCGTTCTACCGGGAAGACTTCTCCCGCCAGGCGGTCCGTCGTTCGTTGCTCGAGCAACAGCTGTATCAAGCGCTCGAGACCGACGAACTGATGCCGTCGTTCCAACCCATCGTCTCGATGCGAACCGGTCAGATCGTCGGAGCAGAGGCGCTGGCCCGCTGGCGCCAACCGGCGGGCGGTTTGATCCTGCCTGTCGAATTCATCGCCCTCGCCGAGGAGACAGGTCAGATCCGCCTTCTGGATCGACGGATCACCGAGTGCGCAGTAGCGGAGTGTCTGGAGCTGTTGCGGAACCCGTCGCAGGCGTTTCACCTCGCCATCAACGCCAGCGCGAAAACGGTGGACACCGAGTACGTCGACTACGTCGCCGAACTGATCGCTCACCACGGATTCTCACCCGAACGGTTGACCATCGAACTGACGGAATCGGCGATGGTTCAGGAGTCGGGACGTCTACGGCGGGTACTGGGCGATATTCGCTCGCTCGGCGTAAAGGTGGCCATCGACGACTTCGGGACCGGCTACTCCTCCCTCGCCTACCTGCAGAATCTGCCGGTCGACGTGGTCAAGTTGGATCGCACGTTCATCGCGGGGGCGGGCGCCGCCGGTGAGGCGGTGGTCGCCCGCTGGGCGATACAGATGGTGTCGGACCTCGGAATGCGACTGATCGCCGAGGGCGTCGAGACCAGGGAGCAGGAAGAGACACTCCTGTCACTCGGCTACGACTGGGCGCAGGGCTATCGATACGGCGTGCCCACGATCGCATGCCCGCTGAACGGTCACTTCAGGAGCGTCGACGAACCCCCGCGGGGGTGATCGCGAGTAAGGGGCCCGGATCCTGCTTCCAGTGAGTCCACATGTTCGACCGCGCGCCGTACCCGCCGACGTGGAGCCTGGCGATACCCTGCTGTCATTGCGCAGAGAACCCTTGCCTGCCAACTTGGTCGGCGTAACAGTGAGGCATCGAAGTGGCATCGGCCCCTGAGGTCATCTCAACCCCATCCCCCACATTGGTAACATCGCTCGGTGCCAGTATCCCGGCGTGACGCACTGCGCTATGCCGCCGCGGCGTCGGCGCTGGCCGGTTTTGGTGCCGCCGCGGGCGGTGCCGCCAGTCCGACCGCCTCGGCCGCCGGTCCCACTCTGATCGACTTCGCGATGCGCCAGATTCCCGCCCAGGACATCCGGGCCGCCGGGCACGCCGGGGTGATCAACTACGTATCGACCTCAAGGCCGGGCTCGTCCTTCGGCGCCAAGCCGATCACGCTGCCCTACGCCAAGTCGCTGACGGCCGCCGGGCTGGTGATCGTCAGCAACTTCCAGTACGGAAAGCCCGGCGGGACAGCACCTTCGGATTTCACTCGGGGGTTCGCCGGCGGCGTCGCCGACGCCCGAACCGCCTGGCAGCTGCACACCGCCGCAGGTGGCGGCGGGAGCGCACCGATCTTCTTCAGCGTCGACGACGACATCGACCGCAACACCTGGAACGCCCTTGCCCTGCCGTGGTTTCGCGGGATCAACTCGATGATCGGCGAGATGCGCACCGGGATCTACGCCGGTATCAACCCGTGTCAGTGGGCTCTCGAGGACGGTGTCATCGGCAGGTCGGGCTCGGCCGGCAAGGCGTGGATCTGGCAGACCCGGTCGTGGTCGAAGGGGCAGATCCATCCCGCCGCAGTTCTCTACCAGCGCATCATCGACACCGCATCCAGCCCGGGACCGATCGTCGGAGGGATCCGCGTCGACGTCAACGACGTGCTGGCCCAGGACTGCGGCCAGTGGAACATGCACCCGTGAGCGCGAAGATCAGCGGCGCATCACCGTGATGTGCACATGGTCGAAGTGGCCGTATCCCGATCCTCGTGGGCCGGCCGGCGTGTAATAGGTGCCCCGCCAGATCACGTCCTGCACCCCGAACCGAACCGCGTTGTTCATCGCGAACGCCATGATCTGATCTCCGAGCGCGATGCCCTCAGGGCTGCCCGAGTTGGGGATCATGATGTCGATCGCCAGCCCGCTGGGATGCCAGGGCTTCGAGTCCGGCCGAACCCCGCCGATCTCGGAGATCTGAGGGAACTGCGCGCTGACGGCCCGGGCCGCCAGGATCGCGTTGGGCTGCAACCCGGCCTCCGGCGCGACGCCGACGGGCAGTGCCTGGATGTCCACGACGGCGGCCGCGAGAGAGGGCGGGGCGGGCATCGCGACGATCCCCGGGTCCGTCGGTGCGGGCACATTCGGCGGCGGAGGAGGTGGCACGGCGCTGTCGAACACCGCTTGTTGTTGCGGTGTCAGCGCCGCGTACTGCTTCTCAGCCGCGGCGATCTGGCGCAGTAGTTCACTCCACTTGGCTTGCAGGTCCGCGCGTACCGCGGCGGCCTGCTCGGCCGCGGTGCGGGCCTCGGCGGCCGATCGCTCCGAGGCCTGAGCAGCGGTGACGGCCCGCTCGCTTGCCGATCGGAAGGCCTTCAGCTGAGCGGTTGTCTCGGCGGCGACCGTCCGCTGCAGCGACAGTTGGTCGATCAGGTGTTGCGGGGAACCTGCCGTCAGCACCGCCGCCATCTGACCGCTGCGGCCGCTCATGTAATCCATCGCCGCTATCCGGTCGACAGCGGCCTGACGCGGCTGCAACTCGGCGTTGGCGACCGCGAGTGCCTGCTGGTCGGCTCGATGGCGGTCCTCGGCCGCTGTCTGGTCGGCCAGCCGGGCGTCAGCGTCGCGTTGGGCAGCGGTGACGGCCTCGCGGGTCTGCACCGCCTGCTGGGACAACTCGTTGAGCTTGGCCAGCGCGTCAGCCGCAGGGTCGGCGTTCCCGATGCCCATCGACATCACCAGGACCAGGACCACAGCCGCTGAACCGCTCACCATTCGCCGAAGAGAATGGCGCACCCGGGTCATTCGGATTGTCACGATCCTTCGCTGTAGGGACCGATCGGCCCGGCCATCAGTTCTCGGACAGGCTACGAACTGCGATCGAGGATGTCCACTCCTCCGCGAGTCAGTCCAGGTGCCGGTCGACGTCCATCCGCTGGTGGAGGATTCGCACCACGTCGATCATGTCGACGCCGGTGATCCGGTAGTACAGCGTGTGCGTCCCAACGGCGTGCTTGCGGTAGCCGGGACGAATGTCGTCACAGGCCCGCCCGATCTGCGGGCTGTCCGCAACTCTGTCGATTGCCCGCTGGATCTCCCGCACATACGTCTCGGCCTGCTTGTCGCCCCAGCGGTCGCAGGTGTAGTCCCAGATCTGTTCCACGTCGGCCCGGGCGGCGGGCGACAGGACATACCGACTCACTGTTAATGCGATTCCGCACGTTTGCGCGCGATGAACTCGTCGAAGTCGAACGGAGTCGACTCACCGCTGCCTTCGCCGGCGACGAGGGATTGACGCAGTGCGCGCAGACGCGTCTCGCGGTCCTCGAGCAACCGCAGTGCGGTGCGGACCACGTCGCTGGCCGAGCGGTACCGGCCCGAAGCGACCTCGTCGTCGATGAACGCGCTGTAGTGATCGTCGAGGCTGAACGATGTGTTCTTACCCATGAACCCGAGGCTACCAACTATTGGTATACGACGGCCGCGCTCGTGAAGCAACGCGCCCCATGCCGACCTAAGCCGCAAGCAAACTCGCCAGCCCCGCGAGTGCCACGTCGACGACGTCGTCCAGCTTCGCCTGCTGCACTCCTGCGGCGGCATGCACTGCGATCCCCTGTCCGATCGTCACGGCATACCCCGCCAGGGCTGCGGCGTTGAGGCCCCCCGCGGGCCCGGACGCATCCGTCGTCTTGGCCAGAGCCTTCGCCACCGCGTCTTCGAGGCCCTGGCGATAGTCGGCGAGCAGTCGCGGGATGTGCGCGTTGTTCGGTGCGCAGGCAAGCCCGCCCTGGATGGACAGACAACCCCGGGGCACGTCGCCCGCACGCGTCGCGGCCGTCACGGTGGAGCGCAGATAGGACTCGATGACCTCGTAGGCGGTGGACCGCGCCAGCACCGTATCCAGGTGTTCGTGGTACGCGAGGCCGTATCGCTCCAGGGCGCGGACGAAGAGTTCTTCTTTGCTGCCGAACACGGCGTACAGGCTCGGTTTGTTGATGCCCATCGCCTGGGTGAGTTCCGTCAGCGAGGCACCCTCATACCCGAGGCGCCAGAACACGTCGATCGCACGATCGAGCGCCTGGTCCTCGTCGAAGGCGCGTGGTCGGCCTCCGGCGGTCCGTCGCTCTGCGTCCATGAACGCGATCCTAGCCCGGTGAACGCTAGTTTCTACCGAACGGTACAAAACTGATACGCTCGACCTGCAACCGATCGGTACAAAACTGGAGGAACACGTGACATCTCTGACAGGCAAGACCGCACTCGTCACCGGAGCAACGTCCGGAATCGGACTCGCCACGGCGCGGGCTCTCGCGCAGGAGGGTGCCTACGTTTTCCTCGTGGGTCGCCGCGAAGACGCCCTCGAAGAGGCTGTCGCCGGCATCGGGGCCGGTCAGTCCAGCTTCATCCGAGCCGACGTGGCGCAGCAGTCCGACCTCGACCGCGTCGCATCAACGATCGAGGCCACCGGACGCACGCTCGACATCCTCTTCGCCAATGCAGGGGTCGCCGAGGTCGCGATGCTCGGGGATCTCACCTGGGAGCACTACGCCGCGACGTTCAACACCAACGTCGGCGGCATCATCTTCACCGTGCAGACCGTCCTTCCGCTTCTCAGCGAAGGCGCATCGGTGATTCTGTGTGGCTCCAGCGGCGATGTGAAGGCGTCTCCCGGAACGAGCGTTTATGCCGCATCCAAGACCGCGATCCGGTCCCTGGCCCGCAGTTGGGCCGCAGAACTCCTCGACCGGAAGATTCGGGTCAACGTCGTCGCCCCCGGACTCACCGAGACGCCGGGCCTGATCGATCTCATGTCCGGCTCCGACGAGGCCCTCGCAGACCTGACCTCCACAGTGCCGATGAAGCGCCGCGCCCGCCCGGAGGAGATCGCGAGCGTGGTCGCCTTCCTGGCCTCCGACGGCAGCACCTTCATGACCGGGTCAGAGGTCTACGTCGACGGTGGAGCCAGTCAGTTCTGATCAGAGCTACTCGGGGCCGCCCGTCAGAGTTGCGACGTAGTCGTCGACGTAGGTCGACAATTCCCGTGGCGGCCGCCGGTAGTCACCGCTGAGCACCGGCTTCTTCGGCAGTGCCACCTTCGGCGGGTCGACGTCGTAGTAGTCGATGGTGGACAACAGGTGCGCGATCATGTTCAGCCGCGCGTGCTTCTTGATGTCGGATTCGACGATGTACCAAGGGCTCAACGGTGTGTCGGTGTGCACCATCATCTGGTCCTTGGCCCGTGAGTAGTCCTCCCAGCGGTAGACCGACTCCAGGTCCATCGGGCTGAGTTTCCACTGCCGCATCGGGTCCTTGAGTCGGGACCGGAACCGTCGAAGCTGTTCGTCGTCGGACACCGAGAACCAGTATTTGCGTAGCAGCACACCGTCTTCGATCAGCATCTGCTCGAAAATCGGTGTCTGGCGCAGGAACAGCGTGTGCTCGGCGGGGGTGCAGAAGCCCATCACCTTCTCCACGCCGGCGCGGTTGTACCAGGACCGGTCGAACAACACGATCTCGCCCCTGGCGGGCAGGTGGGGCGATGTAGCGCTGGTAGTACCACTCCCCCCGTTCGCGGTCCGACGGCGCCGGAAGCGCCGCGATCCGGGCGATGCGTGGGCTGAGATACTCGGTGATCCGTTTGATCGTCCCGCCCTTGCCTGCGGCGTCGCGACCCTCGAAGACGATGACGACTCGAGTACCGGTGTCTCGGACCCACTCCTGCAGCTTCACCAATTCCGTTTGGAGACGGAATAGTTCGGCCTCGTAGACGTCTTTGGCGATCTTGTTCCCGCCCGATTTCTTCTTACCCACCGGGCAATCCTAGGGCTGTTTCGACGACGGTTCCTGTCCGTCGCAGTTGGGGTCCTTCTCGACGGAGATGACGAAGTCGTCGCCGTGCTGGGTGACCCCGGTGATGACCGCGCTGTTGACCGCCTCGGCGGCATATTCGCGCCGGACCACCTTCGGGTCACGCCGCAGATCCTTCACCAGTGCCACCGCCATGGCCACCATCACGAGCAGGAACGGCAGCGCCGCGATGATGGTGATCGTCTGCAGGCCGGTCAACGCGTCCGAACCGCCGACCAGGAGCATCACCGCAGCGACCGCTCCGGTGGCCACGCCCCAGAAGACGACCGTGCCGCGACTGGGGTGGATGGTGCCGCGTTGGGACAGCGATCCCATGACGATCGAGGCCGCGTCCGCGCCGGAGACGAAGAAGATGGCGACCAGGAGCATCACCACCACGCTGGCGACGGTCGCGATGGGGTACTGGTCGAGGAGCGTGAACAACTGCTGTTCGACCCCACCCTCACCGGCCAGATCGGTGCCCCCCTGTTGGACATTGATCGCCGCGCCACCGAACACCGCGAACCACACCAGCGACACCAGGCTCGGCACCAGCAACACACCGGCGACGAACTGACGGATGGTGCGCCCCCGCGAGATCCGGGCGATGAACATGCCGACGAACGGCGTCCACGACACCCACCAGGCCCAGTAGAAGATCGTCCAGGACTGCAGCCAGGCGTTGACGTCGGCGCCCTCGGCACCGGTGCGCGCCGACATCATGTTCAGATCGGCGAAGTAGCTCCCCAACGCGGTCGGCAGCAGGTTGAGGATGAAAACCGTTGGACCGACCACGAATACGAACAGCGCGAGCGTCAGGGCCAGCACCATGTTGATGTTGGACAGCCACTGGATGCCGCGGGCGATCCCGGACACGGCGGACAGCACAAAAGCCACCGTGAGGACCGCGATGATGACGACCAGGATCGTGTTGCCGGTCTCGCCGATGCCGCCGACGATCTGCAGGCCGCTGCGGATCTGCAGCGCACCCAGCCCGAGCGAGGCCGCCGAGCCGAACAGCGTGGCGAAGATCGCCAGCATGTCGATGACCTTGCCCCACGGCCCGTTCGCCCGGTCGCCCAGCAGCGGCTCGAACGCTGCGCTGATCAACTGGCGACGGCCTTTGCGGTATACGCCGTAGGCGATCGACAGGCCGACGACGCAGTAGATCGCCCACGGGTGCAGCGTCCAGTGGAACAGCGTGGTGGCCATCGCATTCTGCACGGCCTCGGTATTGCCTGCGGCACCGGTGCCCGGCGGCGGCGTGGTGAAGTGTGACAGCGGCTCGGCGACCCCGAAGAACATCAGACCGATGCCCATGCCGGCGCTGAACATCATCGCGACCCACGAGATCCCGTTGAACTCGGGGGCCTCGTCGTCGCGGCCCAGTGGAATGGTGCCGTAGCGGCCGAGCGCCAGGTACAGCACGAAGACGACGAACCCGGTGCCGGTGAGCACGAACAGCCAGCCGGTCTGGTTCATCACCCAGGTCAGGGCGCCGCCCGAGGCCGTCGCCAGCGTGTCGGTGCTGACGAATCCCCAGACCAGGAAGCCGATCGCGAAGACTGCGGTGACACCGAAAACCACCCAGTCGATGCCGCGGGACCGGGTGATCGAGTCTTCTTCGACGGGGATGTCGAGCACCGGGTGCGGGGGCGGCCCGACAGCGGTCTGGTCGGTTCCGGCGTCCGGAATCGCGGTCACCTTGCGCTCTGATATGTCAGCCATCCAGGACATTCGACCCCGGCGGCGGTCACCCGTCAATTCCAGTAGCGCTACGAACGTGTCACTTCGCGGCTTCCAACAGTTCATCCAGCGATTCGCGCAGCAGGCTCGGGAGCATGTCGACATCGCTCATCGCGTCGCGGTCGGCGTTGATGCCGAAGTACAGCATGCCGTTGTAGGAGGTGATCCCGATCGCCAGCACCTGGTTGTGCAGCAGCGGCGGCACGGCGTAGGTCTCCAGCAGCTTGGTCCCGGCGATGTACATCTGCTTCTGGGCGCCGGGGACGTTGGTGATCAGCAGGTTGAACTGGCGGGCCGAGAAACTGGTCGCGACACGGATGCCCATGGCGTGCAGCGTGGGCGGACCGAAGCCGGTCAGCGTGACGATCGTCCGGGCGTCGACCAGACTGCCCGCGGTGGGGTGCGATTCGGTGGCATGGGCGATCTGCGACAGCCGCACCACCGGGTTGGCTTCCCCGACAGGCAGATCCACCAGGAACGGCGACACCTCGCTGATCGCCTGACCGGGGCCGGTCGAATCGAGTTCGGCCTCCGGGTACACCGACATCGGAGCCATCGCGCGCACAGTCGTCGTCGCGCCCACCGGTTCACCCCGCGACAGCAGCCAGTTGCGCAGGGCCCCGGCGATCACCGCGAGCACCACGTCGTTGACGTCGCAGTCGTAGCGGGCCCGCACGAGGCGGAAGTCCTCGAGGCTGCCCGAGGACACCGAGAATCGCCGGTTGCGCGACACGGTGGTGTTCAGCGGACTGCTCGGGGCGGTGCCACGCGCGACGGTGCGGGCCACCTCGGCGGCCCGGCGCCCCAGGTCCATCAGTTGATCGGTGTTGGTCACGGCTTCGGTGACCGCGATGCGCGCCGCAGTGGCCTGCGCGGTGGGCCGGGTGACCCATTCCCCGAGCGCGCCGAGGAGCAGTTGGCGATCGTTGGGTTCACGGCCGGGAATCCAGATGTCCTCGCCGAACTCGGGCGGTTTCTGGGTCCGGTCGGCGATCACATGGCCGATCTCCAGCGCGGTCATCCCGTTGACCAGCGCCTGATGCGTTTTGGTGTAGATCGCGAGCCGGTTCTTGGCCAGACCCTCGACCAGGTACATCTCCCACAGCGGCCGAGACTTGTCCAGCGGCCGGGAACCCAGCCGGGCGACGAGGTCGTGCAACTGGGTGTCACTGCCCGGGGACGGCAGCGCCGAGCGCCGGACGTGGTAGGTGATGTCGAAGTCGCGGTCGTCGACCCAGACCGGCCTGGCCAGACCGAACGGCACCTCCTGCACCTTCTGCCGGTAGCGCGGAATCTGCGGCAGCCGCCGTTCCACGGTGTTGAGCAGGGTTTCGTAGCTCAGCCCGTTGCGGGGCTTGCGCAGGATGGACAGCGACCCGACGTACATCGGGGTGGCCGAGTTCTCCAACCGGAAGAAAGAGGCATCCGACGCCGACAACCTCGTCACCACGCGGCGCCGCCCTCCGTTCGATCACCCGACAGAAACACTGTCACGTTATCTACAGAATCTGTGACCGCGCTCAACGGGTGCTCCGAGGGCCCTCACGCACGTGGGATCATGGACCCGTCTGCGACTCTCCAGCAGATGCCTTTTGTGTTGTGCCCGATCGCTGGAGAGCCCCATGACCGCATCGCTGATCCCGTCGGACCCGTCGCCGCAGTGGGCGACCTCGCGGATCGTCGACTACGAACCCACACCCGAGGCACTCGGGCGGTGGCCGGAGCCGATCTGCCCGGCGCCGACAACCGAAGCGCTGCATCGCCGCTCGCCGCGTCCGCCGCCACGGCGGACCCCGTTGCACCTGTGCGAGCCGCCGCCTCCGAAATCGGCGGTGGTGTTCGCCGAGACCGCGCTGCGCCAGGTGATCGAGGTCATCGACCGGCGCAGGCCGGTCGCCCAGTTGCGTCCGCTGCTCGCGCCGACGCTGATCGACAGCGTCATCGCCCAGGTCGGCGTGACGCGGCGGGGCAGCGCGACGGTGAAGCGCATCCGGGTGCGCGCGGTGGCCGCGGGTGTCGACGACGACGGACGGCCGGCCGAGGTCTGCGCAGCCGAGGTGTTCGCGACGTTCGCCCGGTCCGGGCGGGTGCACGCCGTCGCGGCCCGCATCGAACGGCACAAGGACCGCTGGCGACTGGTTGCGCTCCAGATCGGCTGAGCCCCTGGTGCATTCAGACTGCACCCACGGCGGCGTTCACTCGTGCTTGTGCGCCGCTGGTGCAGTCTCGATGCGCAGAGGGGTCAGCTTCGGCGGCTGCCCTTGGCGTGCTTGCCGCTCTGGCGGGCCGCCTCGCGGCGCTCCCGACGGGTTCCGCCGCCGTTGGGCTTCGGGGCACCGGAGCGGGTCACCTCCACCGAACCGTCCTCCGACGGTCCGGAGTAGATCAGGGGCTGCTCCTGATCGTCGATTCCCTTGGCGCGCAACCCAGCCGGGGCCGGAGGGCGCTGCTTGGTCGCGACGCCACCCTTGTTCGATTCCGCCGCCGCGGCCGCTGCCGCTGCGAACTCGGCGAGCCCGGGGGGCGCTGCCACCGGCGAAACCGCCGGTGCGGGTGCGGCTTCGACGCTGACGTTGAACAGGAAGCCGACCGACTCCTCCTTCATGCCCTCGAGCATGCCGGTGAACATGTCGTAGCCCTCGCGTGCGTACTCGACCTCGGGGCGCTGCTGGGCCAGCCCGCGCAGGCCGATGCCCTCACGCAGGTAGTCCATCTCGTAGAGGTGTTCACGCCATTTGCGGTCCAGGACGTTGAGCAGCACGTTGCGTTCCAGCTGACGCATCGCGCCGTCGCCGGCGATCCCGTTGATCTCGGCCTCCCGCTCCGCGTAGGCACGTTCGGCATCGGCGATCAACGCGTCGAGCAGTTCCTGGCGGGTCAGCTCGCCGGGCTCGCCGACCGCGTCGGTGTCGATCAGGTCGTGGTGGTCGATGCCGACCGGGTAGAGCGCCTTGAGCCCGTCCCACAGCTTCTCCAGATCCCAGTCCTCCGAGTAGCCCTCGGCGGTGGCGCCGTCGACGTAGGCGGTGACGACGTGGATGAGCATCTTGTGTGCCTGATCGGCGAGGTTCTCCCCTTCGAGGATGCGGCGGCGCTCGGCGTAGATGACCTTGCGCTGCTGGTTCATCACCTCGTCGTACTTGAGGACTTCCTTGCGGATGTCGAAGTTCTGCTGCTCGACCTGGGTCTGGGCGCTCTTGATGGCGCGGGAGACCATCTTGGCCTCGATCGGCACATCGTCGGGCAGGTTCAGCCGGGTCAGCAGCGTCTCCAGCGTCGCGCCGTTGAAGCGGCGCATCAGCTCATCGGCCAGCGACAGGTAGAAGCGGGACTCACCCGGGTCGCCCTGGCGGCCCGAGCGGCCGCGCAGCTGGTTGTCGATGCGCCTGGATTCGTGGCGTTCGGTGCCGAGCACGTACAGCCCGCCCGCGGCGACGACGTCCTTGGCCTCCGCGGCGACCTCCGCCTTGACGTGCGGGAGGTCCTCGTGCCAGGCCTCCTCGTACTCGTCGGGGGTCGCGATGGGGTCGAGGTTGCGCTGGCGCAGCCGCCGGTCGAGCAGGAACTCGACGTTGCCGCCGAGCACCACGTCGGTACCGCGGCCGGCCATGTTCGTGGCCACGGTGATCGCACCCAGCCGGCCCGCCTCGGCGATGATGCCGGCTTCCTGCTCGTGGTACTTCGCGTTGAGGACGTTGTGCGGGATGCGGCGCTTCTGGAACTGGCGCGACAGGAACTCCGAGCGCTCCACGCTCGTGGTGCCGATCAGCACCGGTTGACCCTTCTCATAACGTTCGACGACGTCGTCGACGACCGCGATGAACTTGGCCTCCTCGGTCTTGTAGATCAGGTCGGACTGGTCGGTCCGGATCATCGGCTTGTTGGTGGGGATGGTCACCACGCCGAGCTTGTAGATCTCGTGCAGCTCGGCGGCCTCGGTCTCGGCGGTGCCGGTCATGCCGGCGAGCTTCTCGTAGAGGCGGAAGTAGTTCTGCAGGGTGATCGTGGCGACCGTCTGGTTCTCGGCCTTGATCTCGACCTGCTCTTTGGCCTCGATGGCCTGGTGCAGCCCCTCGTTGTAGCGCCGCCCGATCAGCACGCGACCGGTGAAGTCGTCGACGATCAGGACCTCGCCGTTGCGGACGATGTAGTGCTTGTCGCGCTCGAACAGCTCCTTGGCCTTGATGGAGTTGTTCAGATAGCTGATCAGCGGCGAGTTCGCGGCCTCGTAGAGGTTCTCGATGCCCAGCTGGTCCTCGACGAACTCGACGCCGAGCTCGTGCACGCCCACGGTGCGCTTCTTGATGTCGATCTCGTAGTGGAGGTCCTTCTCCATCAGCGGCGCGAGCCGGGCGAACTCGGTGTACCAGTTCGATCCACCGTCGGCGGGCCCGGAGATGATCAGCGGGGTGCGGGCCTCGTCGATCAGGATCGAGTCGACCTCGTCGACGATGGCGAAGACGTGGCCGCGCTGGACGCAGTCCTCGAGGCGCAGGGCCATGTTGTCGCGCAGGTAGTCGAACCCGAACTCGTTGTTGGTGCCGTAGGTGATGTCGGCGTTGTAGGCGGCCCGACGCTCGTCGGGGGTCATCTGCGACAGGATCACGCCGACGTCCAGGCCGAGGAAGCGGTGCACGCGGCCCATCTGCTCGGCGTCGCGCTTGGCGAGGTAGTCGTTGACGGTGATGATGTGCATGCCCTTGCCGGCGAGCGCGTTCAGATAGGCAGGCAGGACGGCGGTCAGCGTCTTACCCTCACCGGTCTTCATCTCGGCGACGTTGCCGAA
This sequence comes from Mycobacterium sp. DL, assembly GCF_039729195.1. Taxonomy (NCBI): domain Bacteria; kingdom Bacillati; phylum Actinomycetota; class Actinomycetes; order Mycobacteriales; family Mycobacteriaceae; genus Mycobacterium; species Mycobacterium sp. DL. The sequence goes on along the minus strand of NZ_CP155796.1, from coordinate 1,578,274 downwards.
GTGCAGCGCGGCGCCGCCCATCACCTGGACGTCGAAGTGGCGCTGATTGAGCACCCGCCAGGCAGCCTCACGGGCGACGGCGAACGCCTCGGGCAGGATGTCGTCGAGATCCTCGCCGTTGGCGAGGCGATCCTTGAACTCGTCGGTCTTACCGCGGAGTTCGGCGTCGGACAGCTTCTCGGTGTCATCGGACAGGGTGTTGACGTAGTCAGCCACCCCCTTGAGGCGCTTGACCATGCGGCCTTCGCCGAGACGGAGCAACTTTCCCAGCACGCTGTTTTACCTTTTTCCTCGTTGCGATGATGACCATTCGTCACGCGTTAGACGGACACCATCGTAGGCGACGCACCAAAATCGCTGGTCGAGCATGTCAGGCGCGCCGCACTTCGGGTGGATCCGGCGCGCGAGGCGACCGTGACGGTCCCTGCGCGCGCCGGATCGACCTCAGGTGGAACTGGTCAGGCCAGCGTGATCAGGCCAGCTTGATCAGGCCGTAGTCGTAGGCGTGCCGGCGATACACCACGCATGGTCGGTCGCTGTCCTTGTCGTGGAACAGGAAGAAGTCGTGGCCGACGAGCTCCATCTCGTAGAGCGCGTCGTCGACGGTCATCGGGGTCGCGGTGTGCTCCTTGGTGCGCACGATCCGCCCGGGCTCATGGTCGTCGACGGCCGGATCGCTGTCGACGGGCTCTGTCGACCGCGCGAACGCCGCGTCGAGATGGTCGAGCGAGGTGGCTTCGTGCAGTGAGACCGGGGTCTTGTCGCCGTAGTGGATCTTGCGACGGTCCTTGCTCTTTCGCAGCCGCCGCTCAAGTTTGCTGGCGGCCGACTCCAAGGCGGCGTAGAAGCTGTCGGCGCAGGCCTCGCCCCGCACGACCGGCCCGCGACCCTTAGCCGTGATCTCCACATGCTGACAGTTCTTACGTTGCCGCCGATTCTTCTCGTGGTAGAGCTCGACGTCGAAGAGATAGATGGTGCGGTCGAATCGTTCCAGGCGGGACAGCTTCTCCGCGACGTAGTTGCGGAAGTGGTCGGGAACTTCGACGTTTCGACCCGTGACCACCACCTCGGCGTTGGGACTTGAGTCGGGGGATCCCTCGGCGTTCGGATCCATCACCATCGTGCTGTCTGATTCCACGGAATGACTTGACATACTTGGCAACTCGATTCTCCTTCGCGTTCGCACGCATACGCGTGCCCGGGCCATCAAAGAAATCGCGCCGACGGAGCAGAACCTGTACGCGCCACTCGCCGGCGCAAGGTGTCGACTACTCACCTCCTACCGCTGGGCGCGATAACCGGCGCCTGGGGTTCTCGACGCCGCCGTGAAGTGTTCACGGATGGTTGATGCCGACGGTAGTCCGTGTTCACCCTGTCGTGCCACTAATTCGGCAGACGTGTTTTCAAGTCTTCACACGCGATTGATCTGCGAGTAATCCTCACGCATGCGCCAGCGCGAGCACCGCCACGACCTCGGCACCGCACGTTTGCAGGACGCGGACCGACTCCGTCGCGGTGGCGCCCGTGGTCACCACGTCGTCGACGAGGACGACCGGCCCGGGCACCGGCGCCGTGGCCCGTACCCGCCCGGCGATGTTGCGCTGCCGGTCGGCACTCGAGAGCCCGACCGAGTCGCGGGTGAACGCCTTGAGGCGCAGCGCAGGCATGACAGTCAGGCCAGGGAGGCCACCGATGGCACGCCGGGCCATCCGGGTGACGGGGTCGCCGCCGCGACGCCTGGCCGCCGACCGCCGCGTCGGTGCGGGCACCAGGGTGAGCGGGGTGTCGAGGACTCCCCAGGTGAGCAGGTTTTCCAGCGCGACGTGCAGCGCTGCGGCGAGCGGGTCGATCAGGTCGGCGCGACCTCGCTCCTTGACCGCGACGACGGCTCGACGGCGGGGTCCTGCGTAGCGACCCAGCGACAGCACCGGCACGCCGGGATCCAGTCGCGGGGTCACCAGGTGTGGCTCGTCGGGCTTGACGGTCAGGTCTGCGTCGCACACCGCGCACCACGGTGTGGCGGGTGCGCCGCAGCCGCCGCACTGCAGCGGGATGACCAGATCGAGCACGCGGTCAGTCTGCGGCCGCGGTCCGACATGTGCGGTCCCGGCTCCGCGGAATAGCGTTCCCGGCTGCGAATTCGCCGCAATTCACAGCCGTGGCTTCACTCTCGCGGGACGCGGGCCCCACGCGACGGGCGGGACGCGACGGACGGGACGCGACGGGCGGGACGCGGGCCCCACGGGACGGGACCAGCAGGCCAGACGCTCAGCCCAGGACGATCGACTCCCCCTGCACGGTGATCGGTTCCGCGGTCAGCGGTCGTGTGGCCGGGCCGTTGACCACCTCACCGTCGAGGCTGAACTTGCTGCCGTGGCACGGACAGTTCAGCGTCCCGTCGGCGACCGAATCGATCAGGCACCCGCTGTGCGTGCACACCGCCGAGAACGCCTTGTAGTCGCCGGCCACGGGCTGGGTCACCACCACCTCGCCGACGACCACGCCGGACCCGACGGGCACCTCGGCGGTGGTGGTCAGCGCTTCGGGTTCAGCCGGCGACTCGGAGGCGGTGGCCTGCTCACCGCCGGAGGCCCCGCCACTGGAACAGGCGGCCAGCGCGGCGGCCGCCAGGCCGATTCCCGCGCCGGCGAGCACCGTTTTACGGGGCACCCGCATCTCGTCGATCTTCATCCACTGACCTCTTCTGTAGGGCTGGCTGCCGGAGGGCTGTCCGGCAACACGTCCGGGTGTCAGCCCGGCAGCACTGGCAGCGCACCCGCCGCCATCAACGGCCGGACCTCGGTCCACCCCGGCTCGCCTTCGGCGGACGACGCGGAGAGTTGGACGACCCCGCGGCCGTCGGCGACGTAGACCGCCGACGGGTTGGCCGCCACCGTCGTCGCCGGCATCAGCAGATTGCGGCTCGGGCCGTCGGAGTTCACGCCGTCGATGTTGATGTAGGCCACCGGGTTCCGGGCATCGGTGCGGGTGACGACGAGGTCGTCACCGGTGCGCCACGACAGCGACACCACGGTGTCGCGCAACCCGTATCCCAGGCGCCGCGGATAGGTCAGCGCGTAGCCGCCACCTTCGGTCTGTTCGACGCCTGCGACGATCACCCGCCCCTCGATCACCATCGCCGCGCGGGTGCCGTCCCGGGAGAGTTGCAGATCGGCGATCGGGCCCGGGTAGCGGGTCGACACCGCGGTGGAGTCGACGGGGATCCGGGCGGGCTGCCCCGACGCGTCCTGGATGACACGCACCACGTTGATGCCGTCGACGACGACCCAGATCGCGTCGTCCAATGACCAGCTCGGCCGGCTGAGGCTGCGGCCGTCCATCGCCTGGGAAGCACTGCCGCCCAACGGTCCGACCCACAGCGACGACGCCATGTCGGGAGCGCCGGGGCGCACGGTGACGATCGACGCGGCCAGCTGGCCGCCGCGGGACAGCGCGGCGGCCGTCTGCCCCGGCATCTGCCCGAACGAACCCGCCACCCGCGGCGCCCGCTGACCGTCCAATCGCACCATCGACCCGCCGACGAGTGCGTGCAGTCCCGCCGCGGCGCCGTCGACGGCACCGGGATCGGTCGCGGCGACATCAGCGGTGTCCCAGCCGTCGGCGAACCGGTCGTCGAGCGCGGCGCCGTCGGCATTGATCACATACGGCCCGTTGACGCCGGCCCGGGAAAGCGTCCAGATGATCTGCGCCGCAAGGAGTTGCCGGCTCTGCGGATCGGTGGTGGACAGGTTCTCCAGGTCGATGCGGGCACCGCCGTAACCGCGCCCCACCCCGGCCCGGCCGCCGTCGGCGCGCGTCACCGGTCCACGCAGCGTCAACGGCGGGGCCAGCAGATTGCGCACCGTTTTGTCCATCTCCGGTCGCGGACCCGCGATCAGCTTGGTGACCAGTTCGGTGGCCAGCTGGTCGGGATCGGACACCGCGACGTAGCGCGGATCGGGCACCACGGTCTTGCCCGTCGGATCGGCGAAATAGAGGGTGCTGCGTTTGTAGGTCGCCTGGAACTGCTGCCAGTCGAGGAAGACCCCGTTGGGCAGCCGGTCGATGCGCCAGCCGTCGGTGGTTTTCACCAGCTCGATGGGGCCGGGGTCGGGCAGCGCGCCCTCCCCTGTCTCGAACACCCCCATGTCCGACAGCGAGCCCAGGATGTCGGCGCGCATGGTCACCGAAACCCGTTCGGTGGTGCGGGTTTCGACAAAGACCACGTTGTCGATCAGCAGGGCGCTACCGGCGTCGTCCCAGGTGCTGGAGGCCGACTCGGTGAGGAACTGGCGGGCGGGCAGATGCCGGTTGGACGGGTCGGCGGTCGCCTTGAGGAACTCGCGCAGCAGCACGTCGGGATCCATGCCCGGTGTGGGTTTGGGCAGGCTCGGCGGCGGGGGCCGTTCGACGGTCCCGATTGCCTGGGGTGATGACGAGCTGGGCACCCCGGCGCAACCGGCGACGGCGAGCACGACGACGGACAGCCAGAGGGCAACCCAGAGACGCATCACACGCTCTCCCCGGCGGGTTCGCGGTCGCGCGTCGGCCGTCGGGTCGGCGCACCGGCGGCACTCTCGATGGGCTTGACGGGCAGCGGGCTGCTGGTCACTTTGTGCCCGCGGACCAGCGGCAGCGTCAACCGGAAGCAGGCGCCCTTGCCGGGCTCGCCCCACGCCTCGAGCCGGCCCTGGTGCAGCCGGGCGTCCTCGATGCTGATCGCCAGTCCCAGACCGGTGCCGCCGGAGCGACGCACCCGCGACGGGTCGGCCCGCCAGAACCGGCTGAACACCAGCTTCTCCTCGCCGGGCCGCAGCCCGACGCCGTGGTCGCGGACGGTGACCGCGACGGTGTCCTCGTCGGCGGCCATCCGGATGCGCACCGGTTTGCGCTCGGCGTGATCGATGGCGTTGGCGATCAGGTTGCGCAGGATCCGCTCGACCCGGCGCGGATCCACCTCGGCGATGACGTCGTCGGTGGGGAGGTCGAAGATCAGCTCGACGTGGGCGTCCTCGGCGAGGTGACCGACGTTGTTGAGGGCGCTCTTGACGATGCCCCGGAGGTCGACGGCCTCGACGGCCAGTTCGGCGACGCCGGCGTCGTGGCGCGAGATCTCCAGCAGGTCGTTGAGCAGCGATTCGAATCGGTCCAGTTCGTTGACCATCAGCTCGGTGGAGCGCCGCAGCGCGGGGTCGAGCTCGTCGGCGTGGTCGTGGATCAGGTCGGCGGCCATCCGCACCGTGGTCAGCGGGGTGCGCAGTTCGTGGCTCACGTCGGAGGTGAAGCGCCGCTGCAGATTGCCGAACTCTTCGAGCTGCGTGATCTGGCGTTGCAGGCTTTCGGCCATGTCGTTGAACGACACCGCCAGCCGGGCCATGTCGTCCTCGCCGCGCACCGGCATCCGCTCGGCCAGGTGACCTTCGGCGAACCGCTCGGCGATCCGCGACGCCGAACGCACCGGCAGCACGATCTGGCGGGCCACCAGCAGCGCGATCGCCGCCAGCAGCCCGAGCAGCACCACCGCGCCGGTCACCAGGGTCCCGCGGACCAGCGTGATCGTGGATTCCTCGCTGTTCAGCGGGAAGATCAGGTAGAGCTCGAGGTTGGCCGCCGGCGACGATGTCGGGCTGCCGACGATCAGGGCCGGTCCGGAGAAGCCGTCGGTGTGCACCGTCGAGTACTGGTAGCTGACCTGGCCGGCGTTGACGAAGTCGCGCAGCGCGTTGGGGATCTGGTCGACCGGGCCCGCGGCGGTGGCCGCCCGCGGACCGTCGCCGGGGACGATGAGCACCGCATCGAAGGTGCCCGCCAGTCCGGTACCCTCGTCGGCCTTGCGGTCGATCAGGGTGTTGCGGGCCAGCTGCAGGCTGCTGTCCAGTGAGCGGGTTTCCTCGCCGCCGACGATGCCGCTGACGGTGGTGCGGGCGCGTTCGATCTCCTCGGTCGCGGCGCGCACCTTGGTCTCGAGAATCCGGTCGGTGATCTGGCTGGTCAGCACGAAGCCGAGCACCATGATGACGGCGAGCGACAGGCCCAGCGTCAGCGTGACCACGCGCAGCTGCAGCGAACGTCGCCATGCCAACCCGAGCGCTCGACCCAGCGCGCCCAGTCCGCGGACCAGTGGTGCGGACCGCCGATGGATACGCCGTCTGGAGCTGAAGATCACGGCCACCGCCGAGCGACAACGGCTGAGCCGTGAGAGGTCACGACCACGGCTGAGCCGTGAAAAATCACGGAGGTCCGGCCTTGTATCCCACTCCTCGAACGGTGAGCACCACCTGCGGGTTCTCCGGGTCCTTTTCGACCTTGGCCCGCAGACGCTGGACATGGACGTTCACCAAACGGGTGTCGGCGGGGTGCCGGTAACCCCACACCTGTTCGAGCAGCACATCTCGAGTAAACACCTGACGGGGTTTGCGTGCCAGCGCCACCAACAGGTCGAACTCCAGCGGGGTCAGCGAGATCTGCTCACCCTGGCGGGTGACCTTGTGAGCCGGCACGTCGATCTCGACGTCGGCGATGGAGAGCATCTCGGCGGGCTCGTCCTCGTTGCGACGCAACCGGGCGCGCACGCGGGCGACGAGTTCCTTGGGCTTGAACGGCTTCATCACGTAGTCGTCGGCGCCCGATTCCAGGCCCAGCACCACGTCGACGGTGTCGGTCTTGGCGGTCAGCATGACGATCGGGACGCCGGAGTCCGCGCGCAGCACCCGGCAGACGTCGATGCCGTTCATGCCGGGCAGCATGAGATCCAGCAGCACCAGATCGGGCCGCAGTTCACGCACGGCCGTCAAGGCCTGGGTGCCGTCACCGATGACGGCGGTGTCGAAGCCCTCACCGCGCAGCACGATGGTCAGCATCTCGGCGAGCGAAGGGTCGTCATCAACGACCAGGATCCTTTGCCTCATGGTGTCCATGGTGTCACCAGAATGCGATAAAGCTCGGATACCACACCGAACGATTTGCGTGTTGACCGGCACCGAGGCCTGGATTGCGGCGCGGGGACGGCATTCCGGCCGGGGAACGCCGTTTCGGGACAGGCCGGTCAGTCGATGCGGTCGAGGATCCGCGCCGTCATTTCCGAGGCGATCTGCTCGGCGTCGGGCAGCACGGTCACCGACACGTCGACCACGACCGAGGATCTGACCGCCGATACCAGCGCCCACTCGTCATGGACGTAGGCGACCGTGGTCGGATCAGGTTGCGAGACGACTCCGTCCATGAAGTCGAGTCTCAGCGCGGCGCAGTCGGTCATGTTCTCCAGGCGGCGGTCGAACGCGTCCCGCGCGCGGTCTCTGTCGGCATACGTCACGACGGTCTGGATGGCCGAGGTGATCAGCGGCGCCGGGTTCCCCGCGTCCAGATCGCCCTCGTCCTCGACGGTGCGGATGTCGACGCGGTTGTCACCGAAGGCCACCCCCTGGTCGAACAGCGCACGGCACGGGCCCTCCGGGGTGGCGGTGTCGGGGACGATCCGGTCGTCGTCGGCCACGCGGGCGAACCCGTCGAATCCGCTGATCTCCCTGACGTCCTGCACGGTGAGCGGCAGCGACTCGAAACCGGCGGCGGGTGCCGAGGCGCCGTCGACCGAGCGCTGGCAACCGGCCACCACCAGAGAGGCGCAGCAGGCCAGGATCAGTGTTCGGCGCGTCACGTGGCGAATCCTGCCAGCGGCGACGACCGCCCGCCTCAGGCGGCGAGGGTGCCCTCGATGATGTCGCGCTGCTGACGGATCGTCTGGAGCGTCTCGTAGCCGATCTGTCGGATGCTGGCCATCACCGGGTTCGACTCGAGAGCTGTTGACGCCCAGACTTTCTGGCCGGACACGACCCACCGCAGCGATCGGCTGGAATGCAGGGTCTCGCAGGCTGCCGCCGTCTCGGCGTCGTCGGCGGTGTCACATCCGTAGCGCGCCAGCGCGAGTACGAGTTGCTTGCGGGAGAACACCATCCCGTCGTAGTCCTTCACCACCGGGTTGGTCCACCAGTGGTCGAACGAGATTCGTGATCCCCGCTCGATGCTCCCGCCGTCCCTGGTGCGTATCGGCGCAGGCGGGTACATCCCGAGCTTCGGAACGTACTCGGCATGGCGGCGCGCTCCGCTGCACACTTTCATCAGCGTCAGGCAGGCGGACGACGACGTGGTCTTGGGATTCGGAACACCGGCGGTGTCGACCCAGGTGAGCTGCCCCTGCAGGCCGAGCTGATCGATCAACGCATCCGACTCGTCGCACTGATGGACCAGTTTGCGGATGTGGGTGGCGAGCGTGGTCGCCTCGACGAGCCGACCCTGGTCGAACTGCTCGCTCGCCGACTTCATGTCGTGAACGAGTTCGTCCAGCATCGTCAGCAGGTCGGCGTACGAATGAATGCGAACAGCCATTGATCCCCCCGGAACGTTGTACTTCCCCCAGGTAGGACAGTAGTGCCGTCGAGGCGTTTCGTCCTGCTTACGACGCAGGCGCCGTCAATTTCCTCGCGAGCGCCCCGGCGTCGACGTCGGGGGGCACCACCACCCACGGCCCGCCCCAGCCCGCCGCCGCCAACTCGCCGTACACCGCGGAGGTGCGTTGCTGCAGGCCGTCGTCCCTTTCGTACGCATCGCGCGCCCGGTCGGAATCCTGAGCCGCCCGATCGACCGCCCGCTGCGCCGCCAGTTCCGTCGGGACGTCCAGCAGCACCTGCCAGTCCGGGACGGGTAGCTGCAGCCGCCCGTATTCGAGGTCGCGCACCCACGCCACCGCATCACCGTCGGCGCCCTGGTGCAGACGGGCGGCGCTGTACGCCGCGTTCGACGCGACATAGCGGTCCAGGATGACCACCGAGTTCTGCGCCGTGAGCCGCGCGATCTCGTCGCGCGCGCCGGCGCGGTCCATCGCGAACAGCACTGCCATCGCGTACACCGACTCGGCCAGGTCGCCGTGCGCGCCGTGGAGGGCTTCGGCTGCCAGATCGGCGTGCACCGACACCGCGTACCGCGGAAACGCCATGCTGGCCACAGAACGGCCGTCGGCTTCGAATGCGGCGCGTAACCCGTTGGTCAGCGTCCGCTTTCCGGCGCCGTCGACCCCTTCGATGACCATGAGCACTCGGCGAGCCTAAACGAGCCGACGCGGCGCCCTCGGAACCGGAACGGCCGCGCGGTTGCCAAATGCCGGTCCTACCGTTGATAGTTCTGCTCATGCGGGGTAACGGTGGGGCGGTCACGGTCGCTGAATTCGCGGTCACGGTCGGTGTGGGAGCGGCGGTGTACATGGGTGTGGGCTGTGCAGTCGCGTCGGCCGACGACACTGCTTCGGAGTCCGGTTCGACGAGTGTCAGCGACGCCGGCCCGAGGGCAGGCCGCGACGACGACCCGCGCGACCGGGTTCGCGAGGTCAAACGCGACAAGGAGACCGACGACGCTGATTCAGACGACGACGCTGCTTCAGACGACGCTGCTTCAGACGATGACACTCCCGCAACCGACGCTCCCGCAGACGATGCCGAACCCGAGGACGCAGCTGAAGAGGATGCGGCCGGGGACGACCGCACCACGGCGGTCGTCGACGTCGGCGGTGACGAGCCCGCTGCGCGCACTGAGGTCAGCCCAACCGAGCACCCCGAGCCGCTGCCGGCACCCGCCGTCGCACCCGCGCTGCTGACCGTGCCGGGCGCGCCGCGACGTGAGGCCGAGGTCGCCACGACTGGGCCGCAGGAGCCCGCGGAGGCGTCGACAACTAGCGCGCTGCTCTCCACCGTCGCGCCCACACCCGTCGTCTACACGGCAGCACCGACCTTCTCCGACCAGATCACCGTGTTCGGACTGCGTGTGCTGCAGGGTTTTTCCAGGTTCGTTGGGATCGACCTCTACGGGCAGCTCGGAAAGCTGTTGGAGAGCAGCCGACCACCGTGGTACGTGAAGTACGGGTTGCAGACGCGCGAGACCGAATTCGCAGTGGCCGAGGGCAACGTCTGGACGGTGTGGGAATTCCACCCGCCCAACCCGACCGGCAAGACGGTGATCGCCGTCCACGGTGGCGGATTCGTCTCGAAACCCACCCTGATGCACTGGGTCGACTACACGAGCATGGCGCGGGAAACCGGCGCGACGGTCGTCGTGCCGATGTACCCGCTGGCGACGACCGAGGCGGGCACAGCACGCAAGGTCGTTCCGGCGATGGCGCAGTTCATCTCTGAGCAGATCGACACCTACGGCGCCGAAAACGTCAGCCTGTACGGCGATTCGGCGGGCGCCACGTTGGCCCCTGCAGCGGTGCGCGAGCTGATCCTGGCCGGCAAACCCGTTCCGGCTAGCATGGTCCTGCTGTCGATCACACCCGATCAGTCGCTGTCCAATCCGGATCTTCGAACCATCGAGGACCCCATCTTCGACATCGAGGGCTACGTCCCCGATAATCACTGGGCTGACGGACTCGACCCCGGAGACCCGTTGATCAGCCCACTGTTCTTCGAGGACGACGTGTTCGCCGCCCTCCCTCCGACGACGATCTACCAAGGGTCGCTGGAGTTCTCGCTGCCCGACGCTCTGCTGCTGCACACGAAGTGGTCGGCCGCCGGCGGCGCGATCTCCACGGTGGTCGGCCAGGGACAGATCCACGACTGGGCGCTGGGTGGCCTGCCGCTGAACTCGCAGGCGCCGCAGGTCCGTCCCGACATCTACCGCCGACTCGGACTCGACAGTGTCGCCGCCGGCCCCAGAACGATCGTCACGGCGCCACCGTCGTTCGGGGACCAACTGGTCGTCGGGGCCCTGCGCACGCTGCGCTGGTTCTCCGAAGTCACCGGCATCAAACTGTTCACCGGGATCGTGGGCACGGTCACCAGCACCGCCCCGCCGCCGGGCACCGTGGCGGACCTGGTCGTCACCGAGCGCACCTACAACGGTTGGACCGTATGGGAACTCGCACCGTCGCGCCCGTCGGGCGAGTTCGTCGTGGCCCTGCACGGCGGCGGATTCGAGTCCGAAGCCAACATCATCCACTGGTCGGACTACGCGTCGATGGCCCGCGACACCGGCGCCACCGTGCTGGTGCCGATCTATCCGCTGGCCCCGCCGCGCGACAACGGCACGGCCACCACGCTGGTGCCGCCGATGGCGGACTACCTGTCGATGCTCATCGACGAGCACGGGGTGGACAACGTCAGCCTGTACGGGGATTCCGCCGGCGGGTCCTATGCGATGCTCGCCGTGCAGGAGATGTTGCGCCGCTGCCGATCTGACGTGCAGTGCGTCACCTCCGAGGCGACCCCGTCGCGGATGGTGCTCGTCTCCCCCGCCCTTCACCTGACGTTGACTGGGCCGGAGGTCGACGCCATCGACGACCCCATCCTGCCCAGCCGCCCGGCAGGAGAAGGCCCGCAGTTCAACGGTGAGCTCGATATGGATGATCCACGGGTGAACCCGATCTCGAGCGCCGACCTGACCGGGCTGCCTCCGACCGCGGTGTACATCGGGACGTTGGAGAAGCTCTATCCGGGCGCGGTGGCGTTCCGCGACAAGCTGTTGTCTCAGGACCCCGACGCCGACTTCACGTTTGTCATCGGCGACGCTCAGATGCACGGCTGGGCGCTGGGCGGGCTCTTCATCAACTCGCAGGCACCGGTGTGGCGCCCGAATGTGTACCGCCAGCTCGGCCTGCTGGACTCCGGCGATCGGGCGCGATATGTGACGCTGACGGTCGCCTAGCCCGCAATGCTGGACTGCAGCACCACCATGTCGCGTGGTGGGTCGAGGAACACCCGGGTGCTCCTGCGCTCCGCACCGAAGGTCATGTTCAGCTCGACCCCGGTGAGGAACGGCCCCGGCGGCAGGTCCGGCTCCAAGACCTTCTGCACCGCGGGCTGCTGCCCGGACTCTTCCGCATCATGTTCTGCCACAAGCGAATCCATCGCCTCGGGGGCGATCTGGACGACGGCGTCGAGCCACTCCAACTTCAGCCTGGAGGACTCGTCGTTGTTGCGCCAGGAGATCCAGGACGCCGCCACCGGGGCGCCCAACGCCGGGAAGGTCTGGGCCAGCGGGGCGACGTCGTGGCGCACCACCGGTGGTGGCGGCGCGGTGCCGACGGGCTCCGCCGCGGGCTGCTGTGCCTGACACCCGGCCAGCGCCGACATCACCAGCAGCGCAACGGAGAATCGGGCGCGCCCACCGACCATCACGGTAGGTGTGCGCGCCCGATTCGTCCTGGTCACGTCAGTAGCGGTAGTGCTCCGGCTTGTACGGGCCGTCGACGTCGACGCCGATGTACTCGGCCTGCTCCTTGGTGAGCTTGGTCAGCGAGCCACCGAGCGCTTCGACGTGGATCTTGGCGACCTTCTCGTCGAGGTGCTTGGCCAGGCGGTAGACCTCGTTGTCGTACTCGTCGTTCTTGGTCCACAGCTCGATCTGCGCGATGACCTGGTTGGAGAAGCTGTTGCTCATCACGAACGACGGGTGGCCGGTCGCGTTGCCGAGGTTCAGCAGGCGGCCTTCGCTCAGCACGATGATCGAATGGCCGTCTTCGAAGATGAACTCGTCGACCTGCGGCTTGATGTTGATGCGGCGGACCTTCTGGTCACGCTCGAGGCGGGCCATCTCGATCTCGTCGTCGAAGTGACCGATGTTGCCGAGGATCGCCTGGTGCTTCATCGACCGCATGTGCTCGAGGGTGATGATGCCCTGGTTGCCCGTGGCGGTGATGATGATGTCCGCCCAGCCGACGGCCTCCTCGACGGTCTTGACCTCGAAGCCGTCCATCAGTGCCTGCAGCGCGTTGATCGGGTCGATCTCGGTGACCGCGACGCGGGCGCCTTGGGCCTTGAGCGCCTCGGCGCAGCCCTTGCCGACGTCGCCGTAACCGCAGACCAGCGCGGCCTTACCGCCGATCAGCACGTCGGTGCCGCGGTTGATGCCGTCGATCAGCGAGTGCCGGGTGCCGTACTTGTTGTCGAACTTGCTCTTGGTCACCGAGTCGTTGACGTTGATGGCCGGGAAGGACAGCTCACCGGCGGCGGCGAACTGGTACAGCCGCAGCACACCGGTGGTGGTCTCCTCGGTGACGCCCTTGACGGACTCGGCGACCTTGGTCCACTTGGATTTGTCCGCCTCGATCGAGCGGCGCAGCAGGTTCAGGAACACCTTGTACTCGTCGGAGTGCTCGTCGTCCTCGGGCGGAACCACGCCCGCCTTCTCGAACTCGGCGCCGCGCAGCACCAGCATGGTGGCGTCGCCGCCGTCGTCGAGGATCATGTTCGCGGGCTCGCCCGGCCAGGTGAGCATCTGCTCGGCGGCCCACCAGTACTCCTCCAGCGTCTCGCCCTTCCACGCGAACACCGGCACGCCCTTGGGCGCCTCGACGGTTCCGTTGGGGCCGACGACCGTCGCGGCGGCGGCGTGGTCCTGGGTGGAGAAGATGTTGCACGACGCCCAGCGCACTTCGGCGCCGAGCGCGACCAGCGTCTCGATCAGCACGGCAGTCTGGACGGTCATGTGCAGCGATCCGGAGACGCGTGCGCCCTTGAGCGGCAGCACGTCGGCGTACTCGCGGCGCAGCGCCATCAGACCCGGCATCTCGTGCTCGGCGAGCCGGATCTCTTTGCGGCCGAACTCGGCAAGTTCGAGGTCAGCGACCTTGTAGTCGATGCCATTGCGGGCATCGGCGGTCAGTGATGCAGTCATGTAGAGCCCCTTATTCGGTAGACAATTGCCTGTGCGCGCACGGGTGTGCAGCGGCGACATCCATGCAAGACACCCAAAGCCTGCGGGCTCGCGGGACAGGCGCTCAGGCGCTCTGCCGGCTAAGGAGTATCTATAACACCGTAGCGTTCGGCGAAGGGAGACATCAATCTGGCCAGGTCTCGGGCCACATCGTGGTCGGCTTCCGGGGGCATGGACACGTAGCTCATCGCCAGCCGGACGATGGCCCTGGCCAGCACTCCGGCGTCCTCGTCGCTGGCCCGGACCCAGCTGGACATGAACGTTTCGGTCAGCCGCGTCGAGCACCGGCTGATGATCGGTGCGCTGTCGGTGGTGATGATCTGCAGCAGGTCGGGCTTCGAGGTCCCAGTCAGCAGTGAGATCACCAGCGGGTCGGCAGACGACTCGGTGAAGAAGTCGCGGAACCCCTGAAGGAAGGCGGCGTAGACGTCGCCGACGTTGTCGTTGATGGCGCCGTGGATCTGGTCGACGAGCCGGTCCGCCAGACGCAGGGCGTATCCCTGGGCCAGACCGTGCCGCGAGCCGAACTCGTTGTAGATGGTCTGGCGGCTGATGCCGGCCGCCCGGGCGACATCGGACAGCGTGATCGAGGACCAGTCGCGGGCCAGCAACATCTCGCGCATGCCGTCGAGGATCGAGTCGCGCAGCAGCACTCGCGATGCCTCGGCGTAGGAGATGCGCTTGTCGTTGGGGCGGCCCACACGCGCGACACTATCGCCTCGGGCCGTCGTGCCCGCCCAGGCCGTTGTCACGCCCCGAGCCCTGCCCCGCGGCCCGCCCCGCGCCCTGCCCCGCGAGCGCGCGTGTTTGCACGTCGCCGTTCGGCGAGTCGCGTACATCTGCGCGCGCTCACGGGCGACGACTGAGCGCTCATCCCCGCGCGACCTCGACCATCTCGAAATCGGACTTCGCTGCACCACAGTCCGGGCAGCTCCAGTCCTCGGGGATGTCGTCCCAGCGGGTGCCGGGCGCGATGCCGTCCTCGGGCCATCCCTTGGCCTCGTCGTACTCGAACCCGCACTGCACACAGACGAACAGCTTGTAGGCGTCGCTCACTTCATTGCTCCAATCCTTTGGCGTTGAGGCTGCACTCACGGCGGGGTTCACTCGCACTTTCCCGCCCTGAACGCAGCATCAACATGGGTTTACGCGACTTCGAAATCGACCTTCTCGCGCACCGCACAGTCGGGGCAGCACCAGTCGTCCGGGACGTGGTCCCACTGGGTTCCGGGCGGAAAGCCCTCGCGCGGAGCGCCTTTGGCCTCGTCATAGACGTAGTCACATCCGGGGCAGCGGTAGGCGCTCATGCTCACACCTCCTGCGCTTCGCGCGAGCGCTCATCGTCGGCTCCGTATTTGGCCAGCACCTTGTCGCGGACGCGCGGGTGGACGTTGACCTTGGTGATGTCACCGTCGTAGTGCTCCATGACGCGGTGGTCCATCACCTTGCGCCACAGCGGCGGGAAGTAGGTGAGGCCGATCATCGACGCGTACCCGCTGGGCAGGTTCGGTGCGCCGTTCATGCTGCGCAGCGTCTGGTAGCGACGTGTCGGGTTGGCGTGGTGATCGCTGTGTCGCTGCAGGTGGTACAGGAACAGGTTGGTCACCAGATGGTCGGAGTTCCAGCTGTGTTCGGGGGCGCAGCGCACGTAGCGGCCGCTCTCGGTCTTCTGCCGCAGCAGCCCGTAGTGCTCGAGGTAGTTGACCGTCTCCAGCAGCGTGAAGCCGAAGACCGCCGAGATGACGACGTACGGGATGAGCGCCACACCGAAGATCGCGATCAGCGTGCCGTACAGCGCCACCGACATCGCCCAAGCGTTGAGCACGTCGTTGGACCAGTGCCACTTGCTCTTGCCGGCGCGGTCCAGCCGCTGCGCCTCGAGCTCCCACGACGACTTCAGGCTGCCCCACACGCTGCGCGGCAGGAACTCCCAGAACGTCTCGCCGAAGCGCGCCGACGCGGGATCTTCCGGCGTGGCGACCCGGACGTGGTGTCCGCGGTTGTGCTCGATGAAGAAGTGCCCGTAGCAGGTCTGGGCCAGCGTGATCTTGCTCAGCCAACGCTCGAGGGTGTCCTTCTTGTGGCCGAGTTCGTGCGCGGTGTTGATGCCGACGCCGCCCATCATGCCGACCGAGAGGGCCAGGCCGATCTTCGCCGGCCAGCCCAGAGAACCGTCGAATCCGAGCCAGCTCAGGTCCGAGGCCGTGAACAGGTAGGCGCCCAGCACCACGGTGAGGTACTGGAACGGGATGAAGCTGTAGGTGCAGTAGCGGTAGTACTTGTCGTTCTCCAGCCGCTCCACTGCCTCGTCGGGCGGGTTCTCGCCGTCGGGGCCGTAGCGCCAGTCCAGCAGCGGCAACACCAGGTAGACCAGGATCGGCCCGATCCAGAACGGGACCTGTGCGGCTGCGTGCCATCCAAGCTGGTTGAACGCCCAGATCAACGGCAGCATCACGAGTACGGCCGTGGGCACGATCAATCCCATCAGCCATAGGTAGCGCTTCTTGTCCCGCCACTGCTGGACGTCGATCTCTGAAATTTCGGTGGACACCCGATGCCTCCTCGCTGTGAGTGCGATCACTGACTGAGGTTGACTATAGAAGTCTATTTGTCGCTTGTCTAGACACAAAGACATGTTTTGTACAAAGCGCCATGTTCCGCGAGCGCGCGTGTTTGCACGCCCTCACGCGGCGTGTTGCGTACGGGAGCGCGCGCTCGTCCGTGGCGAGCGCGCGCAAAATGCCGCTAGGTGCGGCGTGTCGGCGTGCAGACGCGCGCCCTCGCGGAACTAGCGCGCCCTCGCGGAACTAGGAGGAGGCCGAATCCGCCGACGAAGACGAAGACGAAGCGGCGGCGGCGCGGCGGCCGACCATCGAGTGCCGGCGGCCGTAGACGAAGTAGACGACCACGCCGATGGCCATCCAGATGCCGAACCGCATCCAGGTCAGCCCGGTGAGGTTCAGCATCAGCCACACGCACGCGATGATCGCCAGGATCGGCAGCACCGGCACGAACGGCGTCCGGAAGCCACGCTTGAGGTCGGGCCGGGTCCGCCGCAGCACGATGACACCGGCCGACACCATCACGAAGGCGAACAGCGTGCCGATGTTCACCATCTCCTCGAGGTTGCCGATCGGGAAGATCGTGGCCGTCACCGCCACCACGAACCCGACGAGCAAGGTGATCCGCACCGGGGTTCCGCGCTTGCCTGTCTTGGCCATCTGACGGGGCAGCAGACCGTCGCGCGACATCGCGAACAACACCCGCGTCTGCCCGAGCACCAGCACGATCACGACGGTCGTCAGCCCCGCCAGCGCCCCGATCGAGATCACCTTCGCCGCCCAGTCGACGCCGTTGAGCGCGAACGCGGTCGCGAGGTTGGGCGATTCGGAGTCGCGCAACTCGGTGTAATTGACCATGCCCGAGAGCACCACGGCGACCGCGACGTAGAGGACGGTGACGATGCCCAGCGAGGCCAGGATGCCGCGGGGGATGTCGCGCTGCGGGTTCTTGGTCTCCTCCGCGGTGGTGGCGACGATGTCGAATCCGATGAACGCGAAGAACACGATCGAGGCGCCGGCCAGCAACCCGTACCAGCCGTAGTTGCTGCCTTCGGCGCCGGTGATCAGCGAGAACAGCGACTGCTCAGCCCCGCTGGCCCCGTCGCCGCCGGCTTCGGCGGGCGGGATGAACGGCGAATAGTTCTCCGCCTTGATGTAGAACGCGCCCACCGACACCACCAGCAGCACCACCGCGACCTTGAGGGTGGTGACGGCCAGGCTCACCCCCGCGGACAGCTTGGTTCCGTACGCCAGGATCGCCGTGACGAACGTGATGATCAGCAGGGCGCCCCAGTCGAGTTCCAACCCGCCCACGTCGGCGATGCCGCCGCCGAAGCCGAAGACCGTGCCGAGGTAGCTCGACCAGCCCTTGGCGACGACGGCCGCCGCGACCGCGAACTCGAGGATCAGGTCCCAGCCGATGATCCACGCCACGAACTCCCCGAACGTCGCGTAGGAGAACGTGTACGCACTGCCCGCGACCGGCACGGTCGAGGCGAACTCGGCGTAGCACAGCGCGGCCAGCCCGCAGGCGATGGCGGCGAAGATGAAGGAGATCGAGATCGCGGGGCCGGTGATGTTGCCGGCCGTGGAGGCGGTGATCGTGAAGATGCCCGCGCCGATCACCACGGAGACCCCAAAAACAGTCAGGTCCCACCAGTTCAGGTCCTTGCGCAGCCGGGTGCCGGGCTCGTCGGTGTCGGAGATCGACTGCTCCACCGATTTCGTCCGCCACCTGCTGGTCGACTGCGCGATCGGGTCCTGAGCCACCGGCCGTCCTCTTTTCGTCATGTTTTCAGCGGAATGTACCGGCTAACGTAAAGGCCCGATGGGTCATCAGAGTGATAAACACGCGATCGTGATCGGTGCCAGCCTCGCGGGGCTGTGCGCTGCCCGGGTGCTGTCGGATTTCTACGACCGGGTCACGGTCTACGAGCGCGACGAACTGCCCGACGTGCCGGCGAATCGCACCGCGGTTCCACAGGGCCGGCATGTGCACCTGCTGATGGCGCGCGGCGCCCAGGAGTTCGAAGGTCTCTTTCCCGGACTGCTCGACGACATGGTCGCCGCGGGTGTGCCGATTCTGGAGAACCGGCCCGACTGCATCTCCTTCGGCGCGGCCGGGCACCTGCTGGGGACCCAGCACACGCTGCAGGACGAGTTCACCGCCTACGTGCCGAGTCGCCCGCACCTGGAATGGCAGATCCGGCAGCGGGCCTTGGCGATCGACAACGTGACGCTGGTCCGGGAGGCCGTCGACGAGCCGGTGTTCGACGGCCACCGGGTCACCGGGGTCAGGACCGCCGACGGCCAGACCGTCGACGCCGACCTCGTCGTGGATGCCGCCGGCCGGGGCACTCGTCTCCCGGTGTGGTTGGCCCAGTGGGGCTTCGACCGTCCTCGCGAGGACACCGTCGACGTGGGGATCGATTACGCCACCCACCAGGTGCACATCCCCGAGGGACTGCTCAGGGAGAAGGTTGTGGTCGCAGGCGCGTCCCGGGAGCACCCGGTCGGGTTGGGGATGCTCTTCTACGAGGACGGCAACTGGGGTGTGACGACCTTCGGCACGGGAAAGGTCGCTCCGCCGGCGAATTTCGACGAGATGTGCGCGTTGGCCGACGAGATTCTTCCCGAACACGTCAGCAGCGCGTTGCGCCAGGGTGAGCCCCTCGGGCCGATCGCGGTGCACAAGTACCCGACCAGCAGGTGGCGCCGCTACGACCAGATGGAGCGTTTCCCCGAGGGGATCGTCCCGTTCGGCGACGCGGTGGTGAGCTTCAATCCGACCTACGGCCAGGGCATGACGATGACGTCGATCCAGGCCGGCCACCTGCGGAGCGCGCTGCAGACACCGAACGACGACCTGTTCCGGACCTTGAGCAAGGCCACCGCCAAGACCACCTATCCGGTGTGGACGATGAACGCGGTCGGCGATCTGACGTTGCACGGCGCGACCGGTCCGATGCCGCGCTGGTACCGGCCGGTCGGTTCGCTGTTCGACCAGTTCCTCGGCGCCGCGGAGACCGATCCCGTTCTGGCGGAATGGTTTCTGCGTCGATTCAGTCTGCTGGACAGCCTGTGGATGGTGCCGTCGGCCAAGCTGGTCGGCCGCACGGTGCGGCACAACATGCGGTTGTGGGCCGCTGAGAAACGGTCTAGATCCCGACGGTCACGCGAAACAGTCGCGTCGTCTGCCGGGCGTCCAACCTGATCGGACCGTCGTCGGCGCCCACCCACGCCGCCGCGCCGCGTTCGAGGACCACCGCACTCGTCTTGGCGTGCACCGTCGCCGCGCCTTCGGTGCACAGCAGGATCTGCGGGCCGTCGTGGCGGGTGGGTGCGTCGATCTCGTGGCCGAGAAGCTCCCCGTCGATCTGGAGCACCGACACCTCGAATTCCGGTGCGGGCGTGTCGTACACGAGTTCAGCTCCGTCCCTAAAGGATTCGGGCCGGACGACGACGTCGTGAGCCGGACGGAAATCGAGCACCCGCAGCAGTTCGGGAACGTCGACGTGCTTGGGCGTCAGCCCACCCCGTAAAACGTTGTCGGAGTTGGCCATCACCTCGATGCCGACCCCCTGCAGGTAGGCGTGCAGATTCCCGGCGGGCAGATAGATGCCTTCGCCTGGAGCCAGCGTCACCCTGTTCAGCAGCAGCGAGCACAGGACGCCGGCGTCACCGGGGTACCGCTCGCCGAGCTCGAGCACCGTCCTTGCTTCGGCGTCGAACTCGTGGGCGCCGGAGCGCACGTAGGTGATGGCGCCATCGAGCACCGCGGGCACCAGCTTGTCGAGATCGGGCTGCGGGCAGGTGATCCAGGTGGTGAACAGGGCCCGCAACCCGTCGGCGTCGGACTGGCCGGACAGCAGGTGGATGAACGGCTGCAGCACCCCGGGGGCGATCGCCTGCATCAGCTCCACGGTTCGTGCGGCGGGGCGGAACCCGGCGAGCGCCTCGAACGGCCCGAGCGCCACCAGCAGTTCGGGTTTGTGGCTGCGGTCGCGGTAGTTGCGGATGGGCGCCGAAACGGGGATGCCTTGGCGGTCCTCGCGCGCGAAGCCCTCGACCGCCTGCTCGGTGCTCGGGTGTGCCTGCAACGACAACGGCTCGTCGGCGGCCAGCACCTTCAGCAGGAACGGCAGGGTGTCGCCGAATCTCCCCCGCAGCACCGGGCCCAGTTCACCGTCGGGGTCGGTGCGCAAAGCCTCGAGCAGGGAGTGCTCACCGTCGTCGGTCTGCAGCCACGCCGGGTCATGTGGGTGCGCGCCGAACCACAGTTCGGCCTCGGGGTGCGGGGTCGGGCTGGGCGCTCCGGTGAACTCGGCGATCGCGGTCCGCGAACCCCAGGCATAGGTACGCACCGCTCCCCTCAGCAGATGCACGTGCTCAACCTCGCACCAGCCGCTGGTATACCGCCGCCATCTCGATGCGGACCGCCAGCAGCGCCAATTGTTGTTCGGGACGCCCGATTCCGGGCCTAGGTGCTGAACCCCGCACGATTTGATCCTCCCGCGTACCCGCCACGTCCGCGCCGTCCGGCACGTCGTTGGAGTTGACCACATATACGTCGTCGAAACCCATCAGCCTCGAGGTGACTGCGGGCCGGTCGGCGTCGGTGGTCAGCACGATGGTGCGGGTCCGCTGCGGCAGCGGTCCGTCGAGTTCCTCGTCGTGGAAGATCGACCCGCCGCCGGAGTCGCGGCCCCAGCCCGTTCCGATCGCCACCAGCGCGTCCGCCAGGCCGACAGAGGCCACCGTCTGGTGGGCGACGCGGAGCATCACGGTGCTGGCGTGCCGGGCCAGCGCCACGAACGCCGGGGTGTCACCGGCGAACACGACGTCGCGGCCCGACATCCGTTCGGCCAGGCTCTTCGCCGGGTTGGTGAACACCTCGTGGCCCGCACTGTTTCGGAACGCTTCGGCGTCGAGTTCGTCGGCCAGCGCCGCGAGGTCCACCGGGTTGCCGGGGAAGATCGCCTGCAACGCCGCCAGCCCGGCGGCCAGGTAGCGGACCATGGTGAAGTCCTCGGGCACCGGCAGGCGCGGTGGCAGCGCCACCGAACGGCCGGCGGTGGCGTCACGCAGCGGTCCCTCGTAGGGGGCCACCACGATGACGCGTGCGCCGCGACGCACACCCATCGCGGCAGCGGAGACCAGAGCGGGATCGCCGGCGTCGTCACCTGCGACGATCAGCACGTCGAGGGCGCCGATCCACGGTGGCGCCTCGTAGGCGACGACGAGCGGCGCGCCGATCGATCCGCCGAGCGCGGCGGCGAGCATCGCCCCGGCGTTCTCGGCGTTGCCCCGGCCGGCCACCCACACCACCGTGCGTGGCGGTGAGTCCGACCGGACCGCTTCGAGTTCCCCCTCCTCGACTGCGGCCGCGATGGCCCGCACCTGAGCGCCGGCCATCGAGGCCGCACGCAGCAAACCCATCCGATCGGCTTCCAGAAGTCCCGCGGCGTCGTCGATGTCCACAGCCGAGGCCGATATCGGGCCGGCGCTCACGTCAATTCCTTTGCGCCCGCGGACACATGGCCGGCGACTTCGTCGACGATCGCGGCGACCGCTTCGGGGGTGCGTGCCTCGACATTGAGCCTCAGCAAAGGCTCGGTGTTGGACATGCGCAGGTTGAACCAGGTCCCGTCGCCGAGGTCGACGGTCACTCCGTCGAGGTGATCGATCGCGTGCACCCGACTGCTGAATCCCTGCAGCACGGCGTCCACGATGGCCGGCGCGTCGGCAACGGTGTAGTTGATCTCCCCGGACGCCTCGTAGCGCTGGTAGTCGGCCATCAGATCCGACAGCGGGCGGTCCTGCTCACCCAGGGCGGCGAGGACGTGCAGTGCGGCGAGCATGCCGGAGTCGGCACCCCAGAAGTCGCGGAAGTAGTAGTGCGCGGAGTGCTCGCCGCCGAAGATCGCTCCGGTCTCGGCCATCAACCCCTTGATGTAGGAGTGCCCGACGCGGGCGCGCACGGCGGTGCCGCCACGCTCGGCGACCAGTTCGGGTACCGCGCGTGAGGTGATCAGGTTGTGGATGATCGTCGCACCGATCTCACGCTGCAGTTCCCGTGCGGCGACCAACGCAGTCACCGCCGATGGCGAGACCGCCCGGCCCTTCTCGTCGACGACGAAGCACCGGTCGGCGTCGCCGTCGAACGCCAACCCTATGTCCGCACCGGTCTCCAGCACGAAGGCCTGCAGGTCGACGAGGTTGGCCGGTTCCAGCGGATTGGCCTCGTGGTTGGGGAACGTGCCGTCGAGTTCGAAGAACAGCGGCGACAGCGTGATCGACGAGATCGGGCCGAGCACCGCCGGGGCGGTGTGGCCGGCCATGCCGTTGCCGGCGTCGACGGCGACCTTCAGCGTTCGCTGGGCGCCGATGTCGACCAGGGTCCGCAGGAAATCGCCGTAGTCGGCCAGTACGTCGCGCTCGGAGATGGCGCCGCGCGGGCCGTCGTAGTCGGGGACGCCCGCGATGACCTCGTCGCTGATCGTGGTCAGACCGGTGTCCTTGCCGACCGGTTTGGCGCCGGCGCGGCACAGCTTGATGCCGTTGTAGGCCGAGGGGTTGTGGCTGGCGGTGAACATCGCGCCGGGGCAGTCCATCAGGCCGGAGGCGAAGTAGAGCTGATCGGTGGATGCCAGCCCGATGTGCACCACGTCGAGTCCCTGGGCCACCACGCCCTCGGCGAAGGCATTGGCCAGCGACGGCGAACTCTCCCGCATGTCGTGCCCGATGACCACCTGCCGGGCGCCGTCGCCGACCAGCCTGGCAAACGCCGACCCGACTTCGGAGACGAATTGCTCGTCGATTTCCTCGCCCACGAGTCCGCGCACGTCGTAAGCCTTGATGACGCGCTGTACCGCCGCGGCGGGCCTGGACATAGGGCTCCTTGAACACAGATGGACTGTTGCCGTAAGCCTAGCCGTCAGCCCCGACCTCCACGGCGCTCACTTCCCGCCGAAACGGTATTCCACGCGCGAAATCCCGAGCGAACAGCGCGTGGAATACCGTTTCGGCGAAAATGAAGTCAGTCGGTGGGGTCGGGCAGCACCCGCAGATGCCCGCGGCGGCGACCGTTGGTCTCGGGTCGGTGGGCCGGCGGCGCCATCAGTGCCCCGCCGTGGGCGCCGGTCACCGGATCGGTGAAGCCGTTGGTGAACCGGGGCGCGGTCGACCCTCCGACCGTGGCGCCGTCCCGGCCCTCGCGCACGGCGTCGGCAAGCGCGACGAGGTCGTCATCGTCGGGATGCGACGGCAGCGGGCCGGCGTGGCGAACGAGCTCCCAGCCGCGCGGCGCGGTGATCCGGCCGGCATGCAGAACACACAGATCCCACGAGTGCGGCTCGGACACGGTGGCCAGCGGCCCCACTACGGCCGTCGAGTCGGAATAGACGAACGTCAACGTCGCGACCGCATAGTGAGGGCACCCAGGCCTGCAGCAGCGACGGGGAACATTCACAGCGAGAGGTTAGCGTGCAGAATCGTCCGGATGCCGCCGGACACGCGCAGCCACAGGACCGCCGAATCCCAACCGTTACGATCTTTTCTGTGACCGGGCTCAACCACCGGGGCTCGCGGCGGGGCCGTGAGATGCGCGGCCCGCTGCTCCCACCGACCGTGCCGGGCTGGCGCAGCCGCGCGGAGCGTTTCGACATGGCGGTCCTGGAGGCCTACGAACCGATCGAGCGACGCTGGCACGAGCGGGTGTCGACGCTGGACGTCGCCGTCGACGAGATCCCCCGCATCTCGCCGAAGGACCCCGAGAGTGTGCAGTGGCCACCCGAGGTGGTCGCCGACGGCCCGATCGCGCTGGCGAGGCTCATCCCCGCGGGGGTCGACGTCCGCGGCAACTCCACGCGGGCACGAATTGTGTTGTTCCGCAAGCCGATCGAACGACGGGCTAAGGACACCATCGAGATGATCGAGCTGCTGCACGAACTGCTGGTGGCGCAGGTCGCCACCTATCTGGGCGTCGAACCGTCCGTGATCGACCCGACGCTGGACGAGGATTAGAGGTCTCGCTGCGGAGACCTGTCAGATGATGCCGCGCTTGATGCGCCGGCGCTCCCGCTCGGACAATCCGCCCCAGATGCCGAAGCGCTCGTCGTGGGCGAGCGCGTAGTCGAGGCACTCGTCACGCACTTCGCAGCCCATGCAGATCCGCTTGGCCTCGCGAGTCGAACCGCCCTTCTCGGGAAAGAACGCCTCAGGGTCGGTCTGAGCGCACAGCGCGCGCTCCTGCCATTGGTCTTCCAGAGTTTCCTGGTCGCCCTCGATCTGATCGGGCATACCGGGCACCAGGCTCAACTGTGGACGCCCTCCCCCTGCGATGGGTGCCGGCCCGGTCTGGATGTGCGGTGCACTTCCTACCGAGCCGAGGAGCCTGCTGTCGAACTGGATGGAATTGCCGAAATCCGCCTGCTCGTAAATCATTTTCCCCTCCTCACTGAACTCGTAGATCCGTGTATGCCGGCCCCACTTTTGCGAGTGTTGCCTTCTCAATTCGAACAAGTGATCGAATCTCGGTCTGCGACACTGCAACCGGCCGGCCAACCGCGAAATGACACTGGTGTGATTACACACGCGTTAGCTGCATCGGTCAAGCGCTAGAACAGGAATTCATACCATTCCGTAACCGGATTTCGGCGCGTCGCGCTGTGGCGTGTCTATCACCTTCAAGATCAACCTCGCGCCCCGCCGAACTTCGACGGCCCCCAGGCCCATTAGTCTCGGTCGGTGTGAAGGTCACGGTACTGGTCGGCGGCGTCGGCGGCGCGCGCTTCCTGTTGGGGGTGCAGCATCTGTTGGGGCTGGGCCAGTTCGGCACTGCCGATACTGATGATCATGAAGTGACGGCTGTGGTCAACGTCGGCGATGACGCCTGGATGTTCGGCGTGCGTATCTGTCCGGACCTCGACACCTGCATGTACACCCTCGGCGGCGGCATCGACCCGGAGCGCGGTTGGGGGCACAAGAATGAAACCTGGCACGCGAAGGAGGAACTCGCGGCCTATGGCGTCCAACCGGATTGGTTCGGTCTCGGGGACCGCGATCTGGCCACCCATCTGGTGCGCAGCCAGATGCTGCGGGCGGGCTATCCGTTGTCGGCGGTGACCGAGGCGCTGTGCAAACGCTGGTCCCCCGGCGCGCGACTGCTTCCGGCCAGTGACGACCGCAGCGAGACCCATGTGGTGATCACCGACCCGGACGACGGCGAGAAGCGGGCGATCCACTTCCAGGAGTGGTGGGTGCGGCATCGCGCCAAAGTGCCTACGGACAGTTTCGCGTTCGTGGGCGCCGACGCCGCGACGGCCGCCCCGGGTGTCACCGAGGCGATCGAAGGGGCCGACGTCGTGTTGATCGCGCCGTCGAACCCGGTGGTGAGCATCGGTGCGATCCTGGCGATCGGCGGCGTCCGGGGCGCGTTACGCACCACGTCGGCGCCGGTGATCGGCTACTCCCCCATCATCGCGGGAAAGCCGTTGCGTGGCATGGCCGACGAATGCCTGTCCGTGATCGGGGTGCCCAGCACCTCCGAGGGAGTGGGCGCACACTACGGCGCCCGGTCGGCGACCGGCATCCTCGACGGCTGGTTGATCAGCGACGGCGATCACGCCGAGATCGACGGTGTCTCGGTGCGTTCGGCGCCGCTGTTGATGACCGGACCTGCCGCGACCGCTGAAATGGTGCGAGCGGGAATGGAACTGGGCGGGGTGTCTCCGTGAGCGATCACGGCACGTCGGCACCCGTGGAGTTGCTGCCCGTCCCCGGGCTGCCGGAGTTCCGGCCGGGCGACGATCTGGCCGCAGCCATCGCCGGGGCCGCACCGTGGTTGCGCGACGACGACGTCGTCGTGGTGACGTCGAAAGTCCTGTCCAAGTGCGAGGGCCGAATGGTCGACGCACCGTCGGATCCCGAGTTGAGAGATACGCTGCGGCGCAGGCTGATCGACAACGAGGCGGTGCGCGTGCTGGCACGCAAGGGCCGCACGCTGATCACCGAGAACGCCTTGGGCCTGGTGCAGGCTGCCGCGGGGGTGGACGGTTCGAACGTCGACTCCAATGAGCTCGCGCTGCTGCCGGTCGACCCCGACGGCAGTGCCGCGGCATTGGTCTCGGCGCTGCGGGAGCGGCTCGGCGTCACCGTCGGCGTTGTCGTCACCGACACGATGGGACGGGCGTGGCGCACCGGGCAGACCGACGTCGCGATCGGTGCGGCCGGGCTCAGCGTGCTGCACGGCTACGCGGGCGAGCACGACGAGCACGGCAATGAACTGATCGTCACCGAGATCGCGGTGGCCGACGAGATCGCCGCTGCCGCAGATCTGGTGAAGGGAAAGCTCACCGCGGTGCCGGTGGCGGTGGTGCGGGGTCTGACGCTGCGCGACGACGGATCCAATGCCCGGACGCTGGTGCGTGCCGGTGAAGAGGACCTGTTCTGGCTGGGCACCGAGGAGGCGATCACGCTGGGCCGCTCGCAGGCCCAACTGCTGCGACGCTCGGTGCGCAGCTTCAACTCCGATCCCGTCGACGGTCACCTGATCGAGGCGGCCGTCGCCGAGGCTCTGACCGCGCCCGCTCCGCACCACACCCGGCCGGTGCGGTTCGTCTGGGTGCAGGACCACGATGATCGCGTGGGCCTGCTCGACGCGATGAAGGATCGGTGGCGGGCAGACCTGCTCAGCGACGGGCGCGATCCCGACGCCGTCGAACGCCGGGTGGGCCGCGGCCAGATTCTCTACGACGCACCCGAACTGATCATTCCGTTCATGGTGCCCGACGGTGCGCACAGTTATCCCGATGCGCAGAGGACCGCCGCCGAGCACACCATGTTCACCGTTGCGGTGGGCGCCGCCGTGCAGGCGCTGCTGGTCGCGCTGGCCGTGCGCGGTGTGGGCAGCTGCTGGATCGGGTCGACGATCTTCGCCCCCGACCTGGTGCGTGCGTCCCTGTCGCTACCCGATGACTGGGAACCGTTGGGGGCCATCGCGATCGGGTATCCGCTGTCGCCATCCGGCCCACGCGACCCGGTGCAGACGGACGGGCTGCTGGTGCGGAAGTGAGCCTGCACTCCTCCGCGGTGGATGTGCTCAGCGATTGGCGCCCAGCCGATCCCGCGCAGGACACGCTGCGGCATGCGGTGCTGGCGTTCCTCGACACCCGCCCGGATGCGTGCCTGCGCGAGTGCGCACCGGGGCACATCACCGCCTCGGCTTTGGTGCTCGACCACACCGGCCGCCACGCGGTTCTCACCCTGCACCCGCGGGTGGGCCGCTGGCTGCAACTCGGCGGTCACTGCGAGCCCGACGACGAGAGCGTGGTCGCGGCGGCCCTGCGCGAGGCGACCGAGGAGTCCGGCATCTCAGGGCTGACGATCGACCCGTATCCGGCGGCGCTGCATGTGCATCCGCTGACCTGTTCGCTGGGGGTGCCGACCCGTCACCTCGATGTGCAGTTCGTCGTGCACGCTCCGAAGGGCGCCGAGATCGCGATCAGCGACGAGTCGCTGGACCTGAGGTGGTGGCCGCTGGACGGATTGCCCGCCGGAAGCGACTTCGGCCTCACGCAACTCGCCGCCGCCGCGGCCGCCGCCCCCGCCTCCGCCGCGGAATAGCATTCCTGGCTGCAAATTCCGGGTTATCCACAGCCCTGGCTTCACACTCACCACCACGGTCGCTACAGACGGCACGCTGATCGCATGGTTGAAGTCATCGTCGGCTCGGACGCAGTCACGGCAGGGATCCTCACGCGAGGGCAGTTGCGTTGGAACTACAAATCCGTCTACCCGGACATCTACGTGCCCAAGTCCACGGAGCCCACGCTGGCACATCGCACCCGGGCGGCCTGGCTGTGGACCAATCGACGCGGCGTGATCACCGGTCGCGCGGCGTCAGCGCTACACGGCTCGAAGTGGATCGCGAAAGAGGCTCCCGTGGAAATTCTGGCCCGAAACAATCGGCCGCCCCGAGGCATCATCACTCGTCGAGAACGGATTGCGCCTGGCGAAATCACCTGGATCAACGGCATGGCTGTTGCCACCCCGGCGCGGGCCGCTCTTGACCTGGGCCGTCACCTGCCGCGTGGTGAAGCTGTCGCTCATCTTGACGCGCTGGGCGCAGCCACCGGAGTCACAGCATCCGAGATTCTCGAACTCACGCACCGCTACAAGGGCACCAACGGAGTACGCCTGTGCCGTGAGGCTGTGGACTTGATGGACGCCGGCTCTCAGTCACCGAAGGAATCGTGGCTACGACTGGTGCTCATCGACGCCGGCTTTCCAAGACCCGAAACCCAGATACCCGTGCTCGACAACTACGGATACCCCTTCGCCTACCTCGACATGGGTTGGCGCGACGTGAAGATCGCCGTCGAATACGACGGTGAGCAGCACCGCACCGACACGGTTCGGTACCGACGGGATGCCAAACGCCTGCGCGGTATTGCCGCCAGAGGCTGGATACACATCAGGGTGATCACAGGTGATCGATCGAAAGAGGTCGAGGCGTGGGTGAAAAGGGCAAGGGGGCAGCGCGAAAGTGAAGGCATGGCTGTGAAACTGCCCGCTTGAGCAACCAGGAATGCTATTCCGCGGCCAACCGCGGCAGCCGGCCGCGGCCTTCCGCGGCCAACCGCGGCCGCGGCCCAGCGACCTAGACGTCGGTCGAGAAGCGCAGGCCGCCGTCGGGCAGCACCACACCCGGCCACACCCGCGCGCCACGCAGCAACTCGCAGCGTGCCCCGATGTTGGCACCGTCACCGATCACCCCGTCGCGGATCAACGCCCGCGGGCCGATCCGGGCGCCGAAGCCGATGATCGATCGCTCGATGACCGCCCCGGCCTCCACGCGCACGCCGTCGAAGATCACCGCTCCGTCGAGCCTTGCGCCGCCGGAGATCTCCGCGCCGCGACCGATCACGGTGCCACCGATCAGCAGCGCGCCGGGTGCCACGGAAGCCCCGTCGTGCACCAGCGATTCACCGCGTTGGCCTTTCAGCGCCGGCGACGGCGCGATGCCGCGCACCAGATCGGCTGAGCCGCGGACGAAGTCCTCGGGCGTGCCCATGTCACGCCAGTAGCTGGAGTCGACATAGCCGCAGACCCGCAGGCCGTCGGTCAGCAGGCCGGGGAACACCTCGCGTTCCACCGACAGCGCACGACCCGTCGGGATCCGTTCGATCACCGAGCCTTTGAACACATAACAGCCCGCGTTGATCTGGTCGGTCGGCGGGTCCTGCGTCTTCTCCAGGAAGGCGGTCACCACGCCGTCGGAATCTGTTGGCACACAACCGAATGCACGCGGGTCACCGACGCGCACCAGATGGAGTGTGACGTCGGCGTCGCGGGCCGAGTGCGAATCGAGCAGCGCGCGGAGGTCGCAGCCGGAGAGCACGTCGCCGTTGAATACGACTGCGGTGTCGTGCCGCAACCTCGACGCGACGTTGGCGATGCCGCCACCGGTGCCCATCGGTTCGTCTTCGACGACGTAGTCGATCTGCAGTCCGAGCTTGGAGCCGTCGCCGAACTCTGACTCGAACACCGCGGCCTTGTACGACGTGCCGAGGACGACGTGCTCGATGCCGGCGTCGGCGATCCGCGACAGCAGATGCGTCAGGAACGGCAGCCCCGCCGTCGGCAGCATCGGCTTGGGCGCCGACAGGGTGAGTGGGCGCAGGCGGGTGCCCATCCCTCCGACCAGAACGACCGCATCAACCTCTGCTGGATTGACCATCAGCCCCGACCTTTCGCCTGCTTGCGACGCGAGCTCCGGACGACCAGACGCGATCTCGCCCCCAACGCTCCCCGAAATGCCCACCGTAACGGCGCCTGCCACCACTTCGGGTAGCGATCCGCCAGAAAAGTGTAAGTGCTGACGTGGTGGGCGGCGAGGTTGCGGGCGGGGTCTCGGCCGGTGGAGTGACCCTTGTCATGCAACACCTCCGCCGAGGGCACGTAGACGTTCTGCCAGCCTGCCCGTCCCAGCCGGTCTCCCAGGTCGACGTCCTCCATGTACATGAAGTAGCGCTGGTCGAACCCGGACACCTGGGTGAACGCCGCGGTGCGCAGCAGCAGGCACGATCCGGACAGCCACCCGACGGCGCGTTCGCTGGGGTCGGTGCGCTCCTGGCGGTAGATCGCCGTCCACGGGTTCGACGGCCACACCGGCCCGACCACGGCATGCATTCCGCCCCGGATGATGGAGGGCAGGTGCCGCGCCGACGGGTACACCGAGCCGTCGGGATCCCGGATCAGCGGTCCCAGCGCCCCGGCACGCGGCCACCGCTCGGCCGCTTCGAGCATCAGGTCGATGCTGCGTGGCCCCCATTGCACGTCGGGGTTGGCCACGATGAAAAATTCGGGGCGTGACGCCAATACCGACGTGGAGAAGGCGCGGTTGACGGCGCTGCCGTAGCCGACGTTCGCGCCGGTACGCAGCAGATTCACGTTCGGATACCGGGAGACGGCCTCTTCGGGTGCGCCGTCGGTGGAGCCGTTGTCGGCCATCACGACGGTCACCGGGCGGTCGGTGGCGTGGGCCAGCGAGGCGAGGAATCGATCGAGGTGCGGGCCCGGTGAGTACGTCACCGTCACGACAAAGAGTTCGTCGCTCACCCGAGCGCTGTCCATCTCACGGCGTAGAGGGTAGCGGCCCGGCGGCTGCGATTGCCTCGGCCAGCGCCTCCCGCCACGGCCGCAGCGGCGTCAGACCGGCCGCGGCGGACTTGACTTCCGACAACGCCGAATACGAGGGGCGTCGTGCCGGCCGGGGATGACGGTCGCTGTCGACCGGCCGGACGCGGTCCACGTCGGCCCCCAATTCGGAGAAGATCGCCTGCGCCTGCTCGAATCTGCTCGCCGCGCCGAAGTTGGCGGCGTGCAGCACGGGTTCACTGATCGTGTCGTCGGCGATCTGCAGCAGGGCTCCCACCAGGTCGACGACGTAGGTGGGCGAGCCGATCTGGTCGGCGACCACATCGACCGTTCCCGAACCCGCAGCGGCCCTGCGGATGCACGCGGCGAAGTCGGAGCCGTCGCCGCCTTCGTAGATCCACGCGGTGCGCACGATGTGGGCGTCGGGCTTGGCGGACAGCACCGCGAACTCACCTTCGAGCTTGGTCCGGCCGTACACCGACAGCGGCCCGGTCTCGTCGTCGATGTCGTACGGCCGGGGCTCGTCGGGAAACGACCCGCTGAACACGTAGTCGGTGGACAGGTGGATGAACGACGCGCCGGCCCGCGCACATGCCTGGGCGACGTTCTCGGCACCGGTGACGTTGACCAGGTACGCGCGGTCGGGGTCGCCTTCGGCGTCGTCGACCTTCGTGAAGGCGGCGCAGTTGACGACGACGTCGTCGGCGGAGATGAAACGCTCGGCCGCCGAGGCGTCGGTGATGTCCCACTCCGACGACGTCAGCGCAAGCACCTCACGGCCCTGCTGACGGGCCTGACCTGCCAACACCCGGCCGACCAGGCCACCGGCTCCGGAGATCACGATGCGAGACGACACCCGACGAGTTTGGCACGCCGACGTCGGCTACCGGGCAGGAGGCCCGCTCGCCAGTAGCCTGGACAAATGCCTGCAGCCCCCCTGATGCGTGTCATTTCCATGACCGCGGCACTGGCGATCGTCCTGGGCACCGGGCTCGCGTGGGGCAAGATCCGGTCGTTCGAGTCCGGCATCAACCACATCAGCCCGATCGCTCTCGGTGAGGGCGGCGAGGACGGCGCGATCGACATCCTGCTGGTCGGCAACGACAGCCGCACCGACGCGCACGGCAATCCGCTGAGCGAGGAAGAGCTCGCGATCCTGCGGGCCGGCGACGACGTCTCCACCAACACCGACACCATCATCTTGATCCGCATCCCGAACAACGGGCGGTCGGCGACGGCGATCTCCATCCCCCGCGACTCCTATGTAGAGGCCCCCGGCATCGGGAAGATGAAGATCAACGGCGTCTACGGCTCGGTGCACCTGGAGAAGATGATCGAGCTCGTCGAGCAGCAGGGCGTGGATCCGCTGGTCGCCGAACCCGAAGCCAAGGACGCCGGCCGCGAGGAGCTGATCAAGACCGTCGCCAACCTCACCGGCGTCACCGTCGACCACTACGCCGAGATCGGCCTGCTCGGTTTCGCGTTGATCACCGATGCCCTCGGCGGGGTCAACGTCTGCCTCAACGCGCCTGTCTACGAACAACTCTCGGGTGCGGACTTCCCCGCCGGATGGCAGAAGCTCGACGGCGCGCAGGCGCTCAGCTTCGTCCGGCAGCGCCATGACCTGCCCCGCGGCGACCTCGACCGGGTGGTGCGCCAGCAGGCGGTGATGGCGTCGTTGGCGCACGAGGTGATCTCCAGCAAGACGTTGTCGAGCCCGGGAACGCTGGGCCGGCTCGAGGCCGCGGTGCAGCGGTCGGTGGTGCTGTCCGACGACTGGGACATCATGGAGTTCGTCGACCAGTTGCAGCAGCTCGCCGCAGGCAATGTCGCTTTCGCCACCATCCCCATCCTCGAGGAGGCGGGCTGGAGCGACGACGGCATGCAGAGCGTGGTGCGGGTGGATCCGGGCGAGGTCAAGGACTGGGTCGGCGGGCTGCTGCACGACCAGGAAGAGGGCAAGACCGAAGAGCTGACCTACAGCCCGGACAAGACCACCGTCGAGGTCGTCAACGACACCGACATCAACGGCTTGGCCGCAGCGGTCGCGCATGTCTTGACGGGCAAGGGGTTCACGCCCGGAAAGGTCGGCAACAACGAGGGCGCCAAGACGACGAGCAGCCAGATCCTCGCCGACAAGATCGACGACCTCGGAGCTCAGGCGGTCGCCCAGGAGCTCGGTGGTTTGCCGGTGGTCGCGGACCCCGCTGTGCCGCCTGGTTCGGTGCGGGTGGTGCTGGCCGACGACTACACCGGACCCGGCTCGGGACTGGACGGCACGGACGTCACGCTGTCGGCTCCGCTGAACACCGCATCGGGCGGCGAGGCACTTCCGGCACCGTCGCCGATCATCACCGCCGGGTCCAACGATCCTGCGTGCGTCAACTGACGTGACGACTGTCAGCGGGGCCATCCTCGACCCACTCATGGCCACCAATCCCGCCGGCCCGCGGATCACCTACTACGACGACGCGACCGGCGAGCGCATCGAACTGTCCACCGCCACCCTGGCGAACTGGGCCGCCAAGACCGCGAACCTGCTGCGCGACGAGATTGGTGCCGGGCCGGGAAGTCGGGTCGCGGTGCTGCTGCCGGCGCACTGGCAGACCGCGGCGGTGCTGTTCGGGATCTGGTGGATCGGCAGTGAGGTCGTCCTGGGCGGATCGGAGGCGGAGTTCGCGCTGTGCACTGTCGACCGCCTCGATGAGGCCGACGCCACCGGTGCCGACGAGATCGCGGTCCTTTCGCTGGACCCCTTCGGCAAATCGGTGCCCGACCTGCCTCTGGGCGTCACCGACTACGCGACGGCGGTACGGGTTCACGGCGATCAGATCGTGCCGGAGCGCGCTGCCGGAGCGGCACTCGACGGCCGCTCGGTTACCGAGGTTCTTGCTGCGGCGCAGGTCTCTGCCACATCGCAGGGGTTGACCGCAGCGGACCGGATCATGTCGACCGCTGAGTGGGATACCGCCGAGGACGTCATCGATCATCTGCTGGCGGTGTATGTGGTTGGTGCCTCACTGGTGAAAGTGGCGAACCCGGATCCCTCTTTGCTGGACCGTCGGCGTCAAACAGAAAAATTGACGCGCACGTAGCCGTGACCTTATTGTTTCCGAAGTTACACATTGCTCACAGGCTGTAGGTTCATACTGATCTACGCCGCGGGGTTACGAGTTTGGCAAAGACGGGGGCATCCGCAAGGAGGCACGACGATGGAGTCGACCATCGCTGCGATCGCACTTGTTGTCGCGCTGTCCGCGTGGCACGCCCGCAACCGCCGTCACCCCGGGTGGCGAGCCAGCGCCCACGGCCGCTTCAACATCCTCTGCGGGTACGCCCTGGGAACCTTCGCCGTCTACTGGCTGGTGTCGGCGCCGACCGCCACCGGCTGGGAATGGGCACTCGGCAACCTCTGGGCGCTGGCAGCGATGCTGGCGTTCGTGACCGGCTTCGGTGCGCTCAATCAGGTCACGGCCGATCACGCCGAGCACTCGCAGCTGTTCGAGTCGCTCGAACCGGCGACACAGAGCTGATCCGGCCCGCGGCCACCGCTTCAACTACCGGCGGTATCATTCCGGTATCATCGCGCCCATGGGTATGACTCTGCGTACCAGTGACGAGCAGACCGAGGCATTGCGCCGGCAGGCCGCGGCCGAAGGCCGTTCGATGCAAGCGGTCGCACTCTCGGCTATCGACGAGTACATCTCCCGGCGGGAACACAAAACCCGGGTGACCACCGCGGCGCAGCGCGTGGTGCGCGAAGAGGCAGCGGTTCTGGAGCGACTCAAAGACGCGTGATCGAGTACCTGGACCTCGAGGACCTGCTCGACATCGCGCGCGTAGCCGTCGGTGAGGACGTCGACGTCGCGGACTATGGCCTGCTGGAATCGGCTCTGGCGCGGCCCCGGGCATCGGTGTTCGGAGAGGACGCCTACCCGGATCTGCACCTCAAGGCCGCGGCGCTGATGCACTCTCTGGCGCGAAATCACGCGTTGGTCGACGGAAACGAGCCACTCGCGTGGACAGCGTGCAGAACGTTCCTGGCCGTCAACGGTGAATGGATCAGCGCGCCCGAGGACGACCGGTTCGATTTCGTGATTCGGGTTGCGACGGGGGCAGCGTCCGATTTGGCCGACATCGCTGAGGTTCTCCTCAGCTGGAGCTACCAGGAGGGCTGAGCCACCTCGCCTGCTCGGCGCACTACCCTCGAACGTTGTGGATCGCTCCCCTCTCGACGCCGACGTCCTGCGCGGGGTTCTGCGCGCCACCGACTTCCGCCTCTACGACGTGGTCGAGGAGACCGGGTCGACGAACGCCGACCTGATCGCGCGGGCGGCCGCCGGTGAGCCGATCGCGGGGGCGGTGCTGCTGGCCGAACATCAGACTGCAGGCAGGGGGCGGCATGGACGCAGCTGGTCAGCGCCGCCGCGTTCGCAGATCTCTATGTCGGTCGCCGTGCACGCCACCGGCGTGCCGCCGCAAGCGTGGGGTTGGCTACCGCTGCTGACCGGTCTGGCTGTTGCGCAGACGGTCCGGGAACTCGACGTCGACGCGGGCCTCAAGTGGCCCAACGACGTTCTGGTCGGCGGCGCCAAGTTGGCCGGGATCCTGGCCGAGGTGTCAGGTGCGGTGATCGTCGTCGGACTCGGACTGAATGTCAGCCTGACCGCCGACGAACTGCCGGACCCGAATGCGGTGTCGCTGAGCATGCTCGGTCACGACGACGTCGACCGCACCGCGTTGGCGGTCTTGGTGCTGGGTGCCATGAGCGAGCGGGTGGCGCAATGGCGCGATGGCGACAGCGCCGCGCTGGCCGCCGACTACCGCGCGATGAGCACCACGATCGGCACGCGGGTGCGGGCGATCCTGCCCGGTGATGCCGAAATCGTCGGCATCGCAACAGGTATCGACGACAGCGGTCGGCTGCTGATCGATGACGCGGGGACCGAGGTGACGGTGGCGGCGGGCGACATCACGCACCTGCGGCCCGCGTCGGACTGAAGACTCAGCTGCGCCCGCGATCGTCGATCAGGTCGATGAGCGCAAGTATTCGCTGCTGCGAAGCAGCAATGGCCTCGCAGGCGTCCCGGATTCCACCCAGGTGCTGATCCAGACGATCCGAGAAGTCATCGGGCTCATCACACGAATGCGGTTCCACCGCTGCCAACCACAGATCCTCGCTACTTGTCGTTGTGGCGATCCTTGAGGACCGCGTCGAGCAGTTGGGCCACCTGTTCCAGGCCTGCCGCAGTTCCGTCGAACCGTCCGCGCATCTCGGTGAAACCTCTGTCGACGTGTTCGCGCAGGTCGACGAAGTCCTGCCGCATCGCATTAAAGCCGGCGGTCGTGGCGCTGCGGAAGTCGCGGATCTCGCCGCGAAGCTCACCGACGTCACGGTCTGCGGCACCCGCGAGCACCCGGGCAGCGGCTGCGTCCTGTTCGGTTCTGCGCACTCGGCCGCTCAGGTCTCGCACCTGATTCTCCAAAGCCTCCACGCGAGGCTCGAGATCGCCGGATTCCATGTCGCTGAGCCTACAAGCGATACGCCCGCGGCGAGAACACCAATTTGCCCCGACGAACGTGCAAGCTACCCGCGAGCGTGAAGACAGGGTTGTGCGTTAGCCGGAAATAACAGCCCGGAGTGCTATTCCGCGAGAAGGACCGCTACTTCAGCAGTGCGCGCGACATCACCACGCGCTGAATCTGATTGGTGCCCTCGTAGATCTGCGTGATCTTGGCGTCGCGCATCATCCGCTCCACCGGGAAGTCGACGGTGTAGCCCGCGCCGCCGAACAACTGCACGGCGTCGGTGGTCACCTCCATGGCGACGTCGGAGGCCAAGCACTTCGACGCCGCAGAGATGAACCCCAGGTTGCCCTCGCCGCGCTCGGCGCGTGCGGCCGCGGTGTAGACCATCAACCGCGCGGCTTCGACCTTCATCGCCATGTCGGCGATCATGAACTGCACCGCCTGGAAATCGGCGATCGACTTGCCGAACTGCTTGCGGTCCTTGGTGTATTCGATCGACGCGTCCAGCGCACCCTGGGCGATACCGACGGCCTGCGCGCCGATGGTCGGGCGGGTGTGATCCAGCGTGGCCAGCGCCGTCTTGAAGCCAGTACCGGGGTCGCCGATGATCCGATCGCCCGGAACCCGGCAGTTCTCGAAGTACAACTCGGTGGTCGGTGAACCCTTGATGCCGAGCTTGCGCTCCTTGGGCCCGACGGAGAAACCCTCGTCGTCCTTGTGCACCATGAACGCCGAGATGCCGTTGGCGCCCTTGTCCGGGTCGGTCACCGCCATCACGGTGTACCAGCTGGACTTGCCACCATTGGTGATCCAGCACTTGGTGCCGTTGAGGATCCAGTCGTCACCGTCGGCCTTTCCGCGGGTGCGCATCGCGGCGGCGTCGCTGCCGGCTTCGCGCTCGGACAGCGCGTAGGAAGCCATGGCCTCACCGTCGGCGATCGACGGCAGCACCTGCTTCTTGAGCTCGTCGGAGCCACGCAGAATCAGACCCATGGTGCCCAGCTTGTTGACCGCCGGGATCAGCGATGCCGACGCATCAACCCGCGCGACCTCTTCGATGACGATGCAGGCCGCTACCGAGTCCGCGCCCTGGCCGCCGAACTCCTCGGGCACGTGCACGGCGTTGAATCCCGACGCCACCAGCGCATCGAGTGCCTCCTGCGGGAAGCGCGCGTTCTCGTCGACCTCGGCGGCGTGCGGAGCGATTTCCTTCTCCGACAACGCCCGGATCGCGGTGCGCAGCTCCTGGTGCTCCTCCGGCAACTGAAACAGATCGAACGACGGATCTCCGGCCCAACTAGCCATCATCTTCTCCCTTGCTACTCGCCAGTAACTTTAGCGCGCTCGCGGTGCTGCGCGAAGTCGGGGCGGCCGCACTCTCTCAGGAAAGGCTCAGCCGCAGCGTGGTTGGCTCTCATCCTCGTTGGGTACTTTTTCTTCTATGCAGGTGTTCATCGAGGGTCGAGCCTTCCATCGCACAGCACAATGCGAGTGTGGCTGGAACGCTACTCCGCGCTGGTTACGAGCATCCGCGGTTGTCGACGCAGGGATGCATGCGGCAGAAACTGGTCACATTCAGATGGCCGCGCCGGTGCGCAGCGCCGAGCCTGTCGTCGTCCTCCGCGCGTCCTAAGCCCCGTCGCACATGTCCGCCCTTATCCGTCGTTGAGACTGCACCCACGGCGGGGTCTACTCGCACCTTCCCGCCAAGAGCGCAGTCTCAACGTGGCCCCCAATTGAGGCTGCACCCACGGCGGGGTCTACTCGCACTTTCCCGCCAAGAGCGCAGTCTCAACGGAACGGTGCAGTCTCGGCGAAAGAGCTACTCCCCCAGTAGCTGCTGGCGCAGCGCTTCGTCCTTCTCCAGCACCATCTGCTCCAGTGACGCCTGGTAAGCCACCATCCGTGACCGCAGCGCCGCATCCGACGAGCCCAGGATCCGCACGGCCAACAGCCCGGCGTTGCGTGCCCCGCCGATCGACACCGTCGCCACCGGAACCCCGGCCGGCATCTGCACGATCGACAGCAGCGAGTCCAGTCCGTCGAGTCGCGCCAACGGCACCGGCACCCCGATGACCGGCAGCGGCGTCGCGGACGCCACCATGCCGGGCAGATGTGCGGCCCCGCCGGCGCCGGCGATGATCACCTCGAGACCGCGGTCGGCGGCGCTCTGCGCATAGGACAGCATCCGCCCCGGCGTGCGATGCGCAGACACCACGCCGACCTCGAACGGCACGTCGAATTCGGCCAGTGCCTCGGCGGCGTCGGCCATCACGGGCCAGTCGCTGTCGCTGCCCATGATCAGGCCCACCCGAGCGCTCATGCGTGAGAATCCCATCCGTCGGTCCACTGCGCGTGCGACAACCAGTGTGCCGCCCGCTCGGCACGCTCCCGCAGCACCTCTGCGTCGGAGCCGATGACGTTGACGTGTCCGATCTTGCGGCCCGGCCGCTCTTCCTTGCCGTAGAGGTGCACTTTCGCGTCGGGCATCCGCGCGAACAGGTGATGCACCCGTTCATCCATCGACATGGCCGGCGTTTCAGCAGCGCCGAGCACATTGCCCATCACCGTGAACGGCGCCAGAGGAGAGGTGTCCCCCAGCGGATAGTCGAGTACCGCACGCAGATGCTGCTCGAATTGCGACGTGCGGGCGCCGTCCATGGTCCAGTGACCGGAGTTGTGCGGCCGCATCGCGAGCTCGTTCACCATCAACTCGCCAGAGACGGTCTCGAACAGCTCGACGGCCAGCACCCCGACCACTCCCAGCTCGGCAGCCAGTCGCAGAGCTAATTCCGAAGCGGCAGAACCGAGTCCGTCAGACAGGCCGGGCGCGGGGGCGAGCACTGTCACGCAGATCCCGTCGCGCTGCACCGTCTCCACCACCGGCCACGCCGCGCCCTGACCGAACGGCGATCGGGCCACCAGTGCGGCCAGTTCCCGTTTCATCGCGACTCGCTCCTCGGCCATGACCTCCACGCCGTCGGCCAGGTAGCGCGCCACCACCTCGCGGGCCTCGTCGGCAGAGGACGCCATCACCACGCCGCGGCCGTCGTATCCGCCGCGCACGGTCTTGATCACCACCGGCCCGCCGGTCCGCGCGGCGAAGGCCTCGACGTCGGCCACCGAGGAGATGGCTGTGTAGCGCGGCACCGGCGCGCCGAGGGCCTCCAGACGCCGCCGCATCACCAACTTGTCCTGCGCGTGGATCAGCGCCTCGGGCGGCGGCGCAACGTTGACGCCGTCGGCGACGAGCTTCTCCAGATGCTCGGTCGGGACGTGCTCGTGGTCGAAGGTGAGCACTGTCACACCGTCGGCCGCGCGACGCAGGGCGTCGAGGTCGGTGTGGGACCCCAGAACGATGTCCGGGGAGACCTGCGCGGCGGGTTCGTCGCTGCGGGTGGCGAGCACGCGCAGCGTCTGGCCCAGCGCAATCGCTGCCTGGTGGGTCATTCTGGCGAGTTGTCCGCCCCCGATCATGGCGACGACGGGCGGTGTCGGAGATGTTCTCGGCACGGCACCTATCGTGTCATGACCTGGGCCACGTAATTGACCTGCGGGTACGCGACGATGGGGAAGTTCTAAGGGTCGTTACGTAGACTTTGACCTTGTGTCTTTTGCCGATGCGACGATCAAGCGCCTTCCGGGGCCGATCCGTCCCTACGCCGAACAGCACCACGAGCTGATCAAATTTGCCATCGTCGGTGCCACCACGTTCGTCATCGACGCCACGATCTTCTTCACGCTCAAGCTGACGATCCTCGAGCCCAAGCCGGTGACGGCCAAGATCATCGCAGGCATCGTCGCGGTCATCGCGTCCTACATCCTCAACCGGGAATGGAGCTTCCGCGACCGGGGCGGCCGGGAGCGCCATCACGAGGCCCTGCTGTTCTTCGGAGTCAGTGGAGTGGGCGTGCTGCTGAGCATGGCTCCGCTGTGGATCTCCAGCTATGTGCTGATGCTGCGGGTGCCGATGGTGTCGCTGGCGACCGAGAACATCGCGGACTTCCTCTCTGCCTACATCGTGGGCAACCTGCTGCAGATGGCGTTCCGCTTCTGGGCGTTCCGCCGCTTCGTGTTCCCCGACGAGTTCGCGCGCAACCCGGAGAAGGCTCTGGAGTCCACGCTCACCGGCGGCGGCTTCGCCGAGGCGTACGAAGACGGCTACGAAGCTCGCCACCAGCACGACGACGACCAGGGCACCGTCACCCCGATGCGGCAGTCACGCCGACGGTCCCGACGTCAGCTCGGCGATTCCTCGGACCCCAGGGTGTCGAAGACGTCCTGAGCCGACCGGCGGGCCGGGCGATGATGGGCTCAGATCACGACCAGGTGGTCCGGGCTGGCGTGTCGGACAGCGTCCAAGGAGATCGACTGGTCGAGAGTCACGAAACGTCCGCCATTCGCGGTGGCGAGGGCAAGGAGATATGCGTCGGTGACCTGGCGGTGGCCGTGCAGACGCGTGTGATCGATGAGGTCTTCGTCCAGGAGACTGACCGAGCACGGCCAGTACTCGTGATGCTCGGTCGCTGCGGCGCGCGCCAACGTGCTGATCGCCTGGGCGGGCGGCACGGGGCTGGGGTATCGAGGCTGGCTGACGATGCGAACGAAGCCGTTCTGGGTGATGGCGCAGGACGCCCAGCCAGCGTGGATCTCGGCAGCTATCCACTGACGTACGCGCTCGTGGTCGACGTGGTCGCTGTCCAGCAACGCGATCAGTACGTTGACGTCCAGAAGGGCGCGGGTCACACTGCGTCTTCGTCGCGCAGTCGATCGACGAGCGCATTGGACACAGCGGGTCCGCGATGCTCGAAGGGCTCAAAGCCGTACACGCTCTTCGAAGTTGTCCGCGGCCCGGCCGTCGGTTGTTGGGTCAGCGCTTGTCGGGCCAGATCGGACAGCACATCGCCGACGGTGCGCTTCTCCCGGCGGGCGCGTTCCTTGACCGCAAGCAGGACATCTTCATCGATGGACAATGTGGTGCGCATGCATCTGATGCTAATGCATCAGATGCATGCTCCGACGAACAAGTCGCGGCAGTCACGCCGACGGTCGCGACGTCAGCTGGGCGATTCCTCGGACCCCAGGGTGTCGAAGACTTCGTGATAGAGCAGCGAGTGGACACGTTCCACTTGCGGGATGTCCTGGAACTCGAGCGGGTCCTGCGACGCTGATTCGATGATCAGCGTGCCGGTGCGCAGCATCCGGTCGATGAGGCCGTGCCGGAACTCCACGCTGTTGATCCGTGCCAGCGGGATGTCGATTCCCTGCCGGGTGATCAGACCGTGGCGGAACATCACTCGACGGTCGGTGATGACGAAGTGTGTCGTCCACCAGTTCAGGAACGGCCACACGGTGAGCCAGCCGACGAGGATGAGCCAGATCGCGCCGATGACGAGGAAGACGATGTTCTTGGCGTTGGCTTCCCATTGCAGCGTGTTGACGTAGCCGGCGACGAACGCGGCGGCGGCTGTCGTGAGGATCAGCACCAGGGCGGGGATCATCAGTCGCCCCCAGTGCGGGTGGCGATGCAGGACTACGTGTTCGTCCTTGGCCAGCACGTTCTCTGGATAGCCCACGGCAGCACTTTACTCAGCTGTGGGCGGCGGATGCGGCCCCAAAGCCAAACCTCCCAGCACAAGGTCAGTCGAGGTCGAAATCCTCCCTTATGGGCGGCAGTGGGCTGATTGGCCTGCTCCACGCGAGATCGACGTCAGGGCTGCCAGTAAGTCCAGGAAGCTCCTACTGAACAGCCCTGGTGTCGATGTGGACGCGAGGGGCGTAGCGGTACGTCCACCCCCGACGCCGAAACCTGCTTTTAGCGCCCGCCGTCGCCGGGGTTGCTCGGACGAGCCAGGTACTCGCCGCAGTCCGCCGCGGACCGCAGGGTCTGCTCCATGCAGATCGCCAGCGCGGGGTCGGGCGACGACGACACGAGCTCGCCGGGGATCAGTGACCACAGATAGGTGTCGGTGGATTGCAGTGGCACGCAGTAGGCCACCGATCCATCCGCGGTGACGCCGTCGGTGCTCAGCGGCGCACAAGGCGTGGCGATCACGGAGAACTCGGGGACCGCGACGACGGCCGGCGCCTCAGCCGGCGCCTCGGGCGCCGCGGCGGGCGATGAC
Organism: Mycobacterium sp. DL; assembly: GCF_039729195.1. Classification (NCBI taxonomy): domain Bacteria; kingdom Bacillati; phylum Actinomycetota; class Actinomycetes; order Mycobacteriales; family Mycobacteriaceae; genus Mycobacterium; species Mycobacterium sp. DL. Next base: position 1,535,700 of record NZ_CP155796.1, on the reverse strand, counting down.
GCCATGGTCGTCTCGGTGGTCACCGCCGCCAGCCGGCCGCTGAGGCCCGACAGCCGCATCACGACGTCGCCGACCCCCAGACCGACGAGCAGCACGGTCACCACCCCGGTCGACACGACGACCCACAACGGCACCCGCCGCGGTGCGGGCGTGTCGTCGGTCACCGACGTCGACGACCGCTCCAGATACGTGGTCACGACGGCACCACCAGCACGACCATCTCGACGGCCGACACCAGCACCGCGGCGATCGTCAGGCAGATCGTGCTGAGCATCAGCAGCGACGTCCGCCGGTCCGGGCTCCGAACTCCCTTGCTGTCGACGGTCTGTTCGCGCCAGTACCCGGCCAGCAGATAGGACGCCGCGGCGGCGATCAGCAGCACCACCCCGATCATCGGACGCCCTCGAGCGACAGCACGGGCGCATCGCCGCGCCGCAGCACGGTGACGTCGTCTCCGTCGTACATGACCGCGTATCCCTTTTCGGTGGTGAGGATGGTGACGAGTTCGTCGATCTCCGGCGCGCTGAGGCCATACCGGAACTGCATGTACATCTCGTCTGCTGCGGTGTCGACGAGGTAGGCGGGGTTCTTCGCGACGGTGCAGTCGGCCAACTCCGTCGGCGTGGCGTAGCAGCTGTCCTCGACGTCGAAGACGAGCGGCACGTTGAACGCCGATCCCTGCCCCCAGTAGGCGATGTCGGTCGGGTCGGCGAGTTGTTGGATCTGCTTGGAGATCGACAGGGTTTCAGGTGGTGTCTGCTCGAAGCTGGTGTTGAGACCGCGGTTGGTGGTCAGCACCACCGCCAGCGTGAAGAACACGAGGAACGTCAGGGTCGCACCGGCCCGCCAGTCGCGTTTGAGCAGCGGCAGCACCACCATCGCCGCCAGCGGTGCCATCACCGGTGAGGCGTAGAGGAAGCAGCGGATCACCACCTCACCGCCGTAGCTCTGCATCAGCACCAGGCTGAACGGGGCGAGAACCAGACCGGCGCCGATCAGTCCGAATGTGCTGCGGCGCAACCGGAAACAGCCGAACAGCGCGATGAAGAACAGCAGTATCGAGGCGCCCATGCGCAGGTACTGCATGCGGCCGTAGACCGGGTCGCCGGTGATGCGGTCCGCGACTCCGGAGGTGAGGTTGCCGTCGACGCCGCCGATGTCGGACAGCACGTCGAGCAGGTGGCCGTGCCAGTAGCCGTAGGCGCCGTAGTGGAACCACGCGATGAACAGCACGATCGACGCCAGCCACAGCAGTTTGTAGCGGGTCAGGCCCAGCACCGAGAACAGTGCGAGCATCACGATGGCCACCAGCGGGGTCAGCTGGTGCGAAACCACAAGGGCCGCAATGATCATCAGCAGTAGCGCCTCGACCGCCATGGTCCAGCGGCCGTCCCGGCCGGGCACCCGGCCCGGGATCCGCCGCCAGGTCGCCCAGCCGTCGAGGACGGGCACCTCGGATCGGCGCAGTTGCCACAGCAGCACCGCCACGATCGTCGCGTAGAACTGCAGTGCCACGGCCTGCGGCGCGAAGTAGTCCTGCTGGTACCAGTTGAACAGCACGTAGACGGTCACGCCGAGCCATGCCACCCGCTGGTTCTCGGTCAGGGCCATCCCGATGGCGTAGACGGGATAGATCATCAGGATGCTGAACACCAGCGAGGCACTGGTCAGGAAGACCTCGCTGTCGGTCAGCCCGGCGATCTGCATCAGGTGCGCGGTGGCGGAGAAGAAGCCCGCCCAGCTCATCCGGGCGTCGACGGCTGCCGGCAGGGCACCGATGTCGGCGATCCAGTTGATGATGAAGCGGTGCGCGAACGCGGTAGGGAACGGCGCACTGCCGGTGGACCACGCGACCGGCATCGTCAGGTACGCCATCAGGGCGATGGTGGTGGCCGCGGTCATCGCGGGGTCGAACGCGGCGCGGCGGTATTCAAGAGCCAGCAGCAGCGTGATGAGAGCCAGGCCTACGAAGTAGTCGACGCCGAGGATCTCGACGAGACCGAATCGCCCTGCGGCGCCGGGGTTCAGCCGCAGCACCGCCGAGGCGAACAACACGGCGGCCGCGGCCAGCACGGCCACGGCGAATCTGCGTCGGCTGATGCCCTCGATCACCGTGGACACCACAGACCTGACCGGGGCGCCGTCCGCGGGGGCGGGCCGTCGAGCCAGTGCCACCGCCGCGGCGCCGGACAGGGCCAGAATCACCGCTTGGGTCAGGTGGTACTGCTGCAACCCGGTGACGATGTTCAGTTGGGCCAGAAGAATGTTGGTGGCGACCGATGTCGCAACGGTGACGCTGCCGTAGACACCGTTGAGCGGGAGACGCAACAGCGCCGCGACGGGCAGGCCGGGCATCGTCACTGCGACGAGGCAGACGAGCAGGGTGCGTACCCCGCTGGGTAGGACGTCGGCGGCTCCGAACGATGACAGCGTCATCAGCAGCAGCGAGACGCCGATCAGCACGGCCGACGCGACGAGCACCGGCCGCGTCGGGGCGGTGGAATCGACGGCGACGGTGCCGCTCTGGACGGCGGGTTCGCTCACCGCGCGGCTCGATCCGCGGGTGGGGAGGTCAAGGCGATGCACCACGTGATCAGGCCACCCGCTGACAGGAATGCGGTGCAGCAACCCCGTTGGCCAACGGTCCCGCGCCCGTCCGGGAAAGATCTGCACATAGCCGAAGCGACCAGCGCGCGGATGCGGCGTCTGACGAACACACGCTCACTGACCCCTCCTGCGCTTCGTGGTACCCGACGTCGGCCAGGCCCTCCGGCGAACCCCCATACCGTGGTCCGGCAGCTGAAAACCGGCTTACTGGACTTTGCCATAACTGCACGCTCGGGTCGAGTTCTCGGCAGTAAATGAGACATAAACAACTCTTTTTTGATGTCATGCAACGCGCAAACGACCTTCGCCATCGGGGGTATCGATCCGCTGCACCCGGTTGATGCGCACGACCCGGGGCGTCGTCGGTGCCACGCCCCGTGCGACTACCTGTAGCCTGAGGACAAATTCAGTGAGGTGATGGTGTCCAGGAAGTCGTTGGCGTTTGCCAAATCTACAAACCGACGTCGCTCTGTCGTCATCCCCGCGGACTCTGGCGAAAGGCCGGTGTGGTCGCGGACGGAGCAGTGTGACGGACCCGTGGAACGTCCGACACGAAACGTTCACCAGATTTGCTGGGCGGGCGGAGGGGACGGCGTATCTTCTATCCGATGGAAGGCGCTCAATGTCGGTGCGGCCACGACCGTTCGACGCACGATCATTACCGCGCCGGAACGGATTGTGGTGCGTGTGAGTGCCCCCGGTTCCAGCCGGGCGGCAGCGGGCTCCGCGCCCGTGTGGACCGGTTGGCCGCTCGACTCCTCGGTCGCTGAGCACCGGACCCACCCCCGCCGAACCCTCCCCCGCCGGAATTGCATTCCAGCAGGTCTTCACTCGAACTTCGGCTGCTGGAATGCAATTCCGGCGACGACGAGAGGGGCAACGCGTGTCTAGAGCCAGGCGTGCCAAGACGCCGTACAAGACCGCGTTCCTCGTCGCCACCGCGGCCGCAGTGGTGAGCTCCGGAATCCTGGTGGCCAACACCGTGCTCCCGTCGGCGACCGCGCAGGACGCCAACTGCGCCAACACCGCCGCTCAGGCGTTCAACTGGGGCAACCCCAACCGGGAGGACGGCTTCAACAGCCCGGCCTCGTTGAACGGGTGGTCGATCTATGACGGCCCGGGCCACAACGGCAACGGCTGGCGCACTCCGCTGGCGGTCTCGGTCGCCGACGGCACCCTGACCATCACCGGCGACGCCCACGGGAACTCGGGTGGCATGTCGTGGAATCCCGGTCAGCTGCACGGCCGTTGGGAGATCTGCGCGCGCTCGCTGCCGTCGGCGGAGACGTACCACTCGGTGGCGCTGCTCTGGCCGAGTGCCGAGGACTGGCCGATCGGCGGTGAGATCGACTTCATGGAGATCTCCGACCCGGCGCGCCGACACGTCGAGGGCTTTCTGCACTACGGCCCCGAGAACAATCTCGAGCAGGGCAGTGTGGCCACCGACGCCGCGCAGTGGCACAGCTGGGCGGTGGAGTGGACTCCCGAGTCCATCACGTACTTCCTCGACGGCAACCCGTGGTGGGAGACGCGCAATCAGGCCGCGCTGCCGCCGCGGACGATGCACCTGGCCCTGCAACTCGACAACTTCGGCGGCGACACGTCGGCCGGTGGTCAGACCCAGTTCGACTGGGTGCGTCAGTATTCGCTCTAGCTCACGGGTTGGGCTGAGGGCTGCGGCGTGAGCCAGGCCGGGTCGGCCTTGACGCGCCGGATCCACCGGATGACGGGCACCACGAGCACCAAGGCGCACAACCCCTCGGCCACCAGGTAGGCCCAGCCGATGCCGGTGACGCCGTACATCGACGTGGCGACCACCGAGCCGCCGATGATCATCACGGTGCCGGCGAAGCGCACGGCCATCACCACGCCGAGCTTGCGGCGCACCCGCGCGAAGCCCTCGTAGACGCCGGTGACGGCGGACAGCGGAACGAACAGCGCCGCGAGATACAGCAGGCTCTGGCCTTCGACGCGGTAGTCCCCGCCGACGAGGCCGAGCACGAACGGGCCGACGGCGACCAGGCCGAGGCCGCCGATGACGTTGACGCCCACCATGGTTGCGACCATCCGCCGGGTCAGTGAGGCGACCTTGTCGGGGTGCGCGGCGACCTCGGAGACATACGGGCTCAGGATCAGGTGCACGGTGGTGTAGAACGCGTTGACGATCGCCCAGGTCACCGCGAAGTGTGCGTTGGCGACCGCGCCGAACTGGCTGAGCACGATGAGTGGAACCACCAGCGGTCCGATGATCCAGGTGGCGGTGAGGCCGAACGACGATCCGAAGTACCGCCAGATCTCCGGCTTGCTCGGCAGCGCCGGCGGTACCAGGAACTGCGGGTCGGTCCGGAGTCGGCGCCGGATCGCCATGACCAGGACCACCACGGCCACCGCGGCGGTGCCGACCCAGGCGAGCACGATCGATTCCGCGCTAGCGGTCCAGGCGAACAGCAGCAGGACAACAAGTTTGGCGACCGAGTGCACGGAGTTCTTCATCGCCGCCCAGCGGGCCACCCCGAGACCCGCGGTGGTGCGGTCGAGCACGGTGTAGAGCGCCAGCACCAACACCAACAGCGGGTAACTGGCCAGTTGCCAACCGGATTCGAACATCGCGTCGCGCGGGCCGAACAGCACCAGCCCGATCCCGGCGAGCACCGACACCACCGTCACCACCAGGAATCCGAGCGCCAGCAGCGGCCCGGCGCGGTATCCGGCGACGGGCAGGAACCGTTCGTAGAGGGTGTCGATGCTCAGCATCGCCAGGATCGCCAGCATCATCGCCGAGGAGATCACCGCGGCGCCGACACCGACCGCTTCGGTCGGGTACAGCCGCGCGGCGGCGGCCCAGAACACCAGTCCGAGAAGCCCGGTCAGCAGGTTGGACGCTATCAGCGAGAACGTGTTGATCCGCAGGTTGCGCTGCGCGGGCGCGTCATCGCCAGCCGACGCCCTCCGGTTGAGCAGCGTCATGTGCGGGCGAGTTCGCGGCGGGTGCGCAGCCGGGCGCGGCCGTACTCCCACGCGCCGCGCATCATCATGGTCGGTGCGATGGCGTGCGACTCGGTGCCCAGGTGCCGGCGCAGGGCCGGTCCGCGGGTGACGACGACCTTGGCGGCCAGCGCCGCGGTGGCGGGGTTGCCGGCGATCTTCGCCAGCCACGCGCCGAGTCCCATTCCGTAGCCGCGCATCTGGTCCTCGAGTGACGCGTCGCTGTCGCGGTGCCGGTGCCACGCGACCGCGGCCGGTTCCAGGACGAGTTGGTGGCCCGACCTCAGCACGCGGAAGAAGATGTCGAGGTCCTCACCACCACAGGTGGGTGCCCCAGCGCCGAGGTGCGGGTCGAATCCGCCGAGCTGCAGCGCGGTCTCGCGGTCGAGCGCGAAGTTGGCTCCGGTGCCGTACTCCCCCACTGCGAACGGGAAGAGCGGGACGTCCTGGGGCGGGGAGTTCCAGTCGAACACCCGGGCAGCAGACGCGGTCGACCAGTTCACCCGTCGTTCGAACTCGGCCTGCGCCGGGGTGCGGATCTCGCCGGCAGGCACCAGCCCGGACACACACCCGACCGATCCGGCGCGGTCGAATCCGGCCATCAGCGCGGTCAGCCAGTAGCGGTCGACCACGGCATCGTCGTCGACGAACGCGACGATGTCGCCGGTGGCTGCGCGCAGACCGGTGTTGCGGGCCCGGGCGACGCCGGGGTTCGGCTCGCACACCAACCGGACCCGCGGATCGGCGTGTCCCTGCACGTGGTCGCGGGTCTCGGAGGTGGCCGACGCATTGTCGACGACGACCACGTCGAAGTCGGGATAGTCCAGGGCGAGAACGGCGTCCAATGCGGTGGCGAGCAGTTGCGGGCGGTCCCGGGTGCAGATCACCACGGTCACCGTCCGGGATCGGCGTGCGCTGTCCTCAGCCGAGCCGGCGTCCACGGCGCGGGCGACGTGCTGTGCGAGGTCGGCGAAATCCAGTTCGCCGTTGCTGATCTCGAGGTCGATGAAGCCGTGGATCCGCCCCGGGGAGCGCACCAGCAGTCGCGCGCGGCCGTACCCGTCGGCGTTGTTCAGTCGGCAGCACACCGGCTGTCCGGTGGTCTCGCTGTCGTGGTGCAGCGCCTCGACGCGGTCACGCCACACCTCGCCGATCCACACCGAACCGGGCCAGGTGGTGTGTGCCGGGGGTGTCAACACGGGCGACAACTCCAGACGCAGCGGTGTGCTGATCATCGAAAGGCTCCTCTGGCGATTCGGCGGCTGACCTTGGCAACCAAGTAACCGGCGGTGGTGACACACAGGCCGAGAACGATGACGCCGGCCCGAGACCATCCGGCGGTGTTCATCGAGGCGAGTTCGCGCAGGACCGCGCGGGGCAGGACATCGCGGACGTAGGCGCTCTCGCTGCTCAGTGCGGTGTGTCCGCCACCGAGCGACGCGACGACGGCTTTGGACAGCCCTTCGTGGTAACACCGGCGGGTGAAGTACCGCAGCGCAACGCGGTCCGGCGAAACACGATGGCGCACAGACATCTGCGGGTCGAGCAGGATGCGATGTGTGCTGTCGTGGGCGCCGATGCGGATGCAGAGTTCGGTTTCCTCGCCACCCACCGGGGTGGTGCCGACGCGGCCCACCTCGGAGCGGAATCCGCCGACGGCGTCGACGATCGAGCGGCGCAGCGACATGTTGCAGCCGATCGGGTTGCGCACTGCCGCGACGGTGGTGGGTTGGCCGGTGTAGCTGCAGCCGACGACCCAGTCGAACTCGCGGGGCATCCAGGAGGGCCGGGTTCCGCTGGGCCAGACGGGTGCAGCGTGGCCGCCGACGCAGGCGACGGTGTCGTCGCGGTAGTGGTTGAGCAGGGTGGCTGCCCAGTCGGGGTCGGCGGTGGCGTCGTCGTCGAGGAATCCGACGACGTCGCCGCGTGCGACGGACACCCCGGTGTTACGCGCTCCGGAGAGCCCCTGGGTCTCGGTGTTGCGCACGATGGTGATCCGGCCGCCGAACCGCTGGAACGCCATGTCGTACAGGTTGTTGTTGTGGTCGATCACCAGGATCACCTCGAACGCGGACGACACATCCTGTGTCAGAACCGATTCGACGGCTGCGCAGACGTCGTCCCAGCGGCGGGTGGTGTAGGCGCAGATGACAACCGACAGCGCCACCTGGGTGGTGGGGGCGGCGGCGGTCACGCCGCACCGCGCCGTCGGCGGGCGTCGCGCCGCTTGCTGATCTCGAACAGCACGATGCGTCGCAGTTGCTTGTCGAAGGCGTTGACGCGGCCGATCATCCGATCGGTACGGGTGACGCCCCACCGGCGGTCTTCGCTCAACGCGCGGACGAGGGCTCTCTGCTGGGAAAGCTGAGAGCGGGCCGCAGTCGCCGCCGAGGCGGTGTCGCTGCCGATGCGGAAGGACGCGAGCGTCCACGGCACACCGTAGAACTCGCCGTGCTGCAGCAGTCGCACCCACAGGTCGGTGTCGCTGACGAACAACAGGTCGTCGCGAAATCCGCCGCACCGCACGAAGTCTGCGCGGCGGAACATCGCGGCCACCGGCGGTCCAATCGGGTTGGTCCCACTGCGCACGATCTGCCGGACCACCCGCTCGGCGCGCTGCCGACGCGCGATGCCGCGCAGCCCACGGGCGGATCGCAACAGGGTGGTCTCGTCGTCGACGAAATCGGTCTGGACGCCGACCAGCGAGACGTTGGGGTGAGCCTCGAGGATCGCGGCCTGCACGCCGATGCACTCGGGATGGAGGATGTCGTCGGCGCACACGAGTTTGACGTACTCGCCCCCACAGAGGCTGACGGCCAGGTTGAAGTTCTCCACCATCGACAGCGTCGTGTCGTTTCGGATGACCCGAATCCGACTGTCGTCCAAGTTCTCAAGGATGTCTGCGGTCTGATCTGAGCTGTGATTGTCGACGACGACGATCTCGACGGCGTCGTAGTTCTGCGCCAGCAGGCTCTCGAGGGTGCTGCGCAGGTGACGCTCGGCTTGGTAGGCGGGCACGCACAGCGACACCGTCGGCCATGGCTGTTCTCCCGACTCTGACGACTGTTGACGTCGCGAGGCATGTCCCCCCCGTCGGGACTGAGCCACGACGGTCACAACGCGCGCTCCTCGGCGATCCGCTCGAAGGACACCTCGTGGACCGCGAGTCGGCGCCGCGACCGAAGCCGACGCAACGCGCTGAGTGGAACCACGTTGGAGACCACGTCGACGTCGGGCATCGGGGCGCTGGGCCGGGTGAATCTGACACGCAGAGCGAAGAACTCGCGGCGGATGGTGCGCAGCACCCGCAGACCGTCGCTCACGGCGTTGAGGTTGCTCTCCCCGTGGATACGGTTGGCCTCGTAGCTGTGCACCTCGGCGATCTTCATGCCGTGGGCGGCGACGCGGACGTTGATCAGCGTCTCGATCTCGAATCCGTCACCCCACTGCGGTTCGGTGGTGGCGATGTCGGGCAGGTTGATCGGGTCCAGGCAGTGCCGCCAGAACGCGTTGTAGCCGTAGCACAGGTCGGTGTACCTGGTGGTGAACAGCACGTTGACCAACGCGTTGAGGCCCCAGTTGCCGGCGCGGCGGATCCGGGTGATGTCGTCACTGCCGCCGCCGGAGATGAAGCGCGAGCCTTTGGCGAAGTCGGCGCCGGCGACCAGTGCGGCGACAAATCGCGGGATCTCGGCCGGGTCGGTGCTGCCGTCGGCGTCGATCATCACGATGATGTCGCCCGAGGCGGCGGCGAAGCCACAGTTCAGCGCGTTGCCCTTGCCTTTGCGGGTCTGGCGCAGATGCACCCCGTCGGGCCACAGTTCCCTGGCCACGGCGACCGTGTCGTCGTGAGAGCCACCGTCGACGAAGACGATCTCGTCGATGTCGGCGGGGATCCGCGCGGCGACGTGCGGAAGGTTCCGCGCCTCGTTGAGCGCGGGGATGATCACCGAGATCGTGGGGCGGGGCAGGTGAGGGGGCACCACGTCGCGAATGCTGACGGGGACTGTCATTGCGGGCTCTTCCATCGAGTTATCAGGACGTCTGGCGTTCGGATGCTCGGTCGGTTCAGCGGCCATCACGGTGCGCGCGGCCGCTTCTTGACCTTCGACCAACCCGCGACGGTTCGGCTTTTGAGTTCGCTGGTTGATGGCGCAGCTAATTCTTAGCACGTCCTCACGTCGATCGGCACCCCGGGAACGCAAGTCATGACACAGATCACACTCAGGTCACCTAGATAGATTGCCAAAATTGCTCTGCTCCGACATGTAAATGTCTAACTGTGCAGTTCGGATGCAGTTATAACCACTTCGTAAGATTTAGCCTACTGGTTGCCAAATCTGCAGTCTGTGTAGTGAAACTGAGATCCGAAAGCCCCCGGACGGCCAATTTCGGCCGCTAAAACAACCCAGTGGATGAGATTTGAGCACGCTTTTACGACGATGCTGGCACGTCAAGGAGAGACGGAAGTCACGCTTTCAGCACTCCGGACTCGTGGTAGCCACGGTCCGTGTTGACCTGCCACGGGTCCACGTTCTCGCCGAAGTATCGGCCGACGCTGCGCAAGGCGCTGAGCATCGCGTGGTCCTGGTTGTCGTAGTGGTGCATGCCGTTGCGTCCGATGGGATGCAGCGACGGGTACTCGCGCCGCAGGAAATCACGGATCCGGGCGACACTTCTCTCCCGGGCCGGGTCGTACACCGGGTACGCGAACTCGGACCGGACGATCATCACCCGTTGCACGGCGGAGTCGTCGACGCCCAGCACACGAAGGTCGGCTCGCACGACGCTCTCCAGTCGATCGTCGTCGGCGGTCCACAGTTCGCCGCCCGGACCGACGAAGTACTCGAATCCCAGGAAGGTGCCGTCCCAACCCTGCGGCGCGAGGTCCCGCGACCAGCGCCCGTAGTTCTGGATGCGCCCCGCTGTGAACGTGGCGCTGGGGGTGTACACCCAGTTGTAGGGAATGTCGTAGGACTTGCCCAGGGCGACGGCGACGGTGATCAGCGCGCGGTGCCCCAACGCCGCGGCGACGGCCTGGATGTGTCGGGGCGGTGCCGGGTCGAGGGCTTCGACCAACAACCGCAGCGGCATGCTCGAGAACAGCGCATCCCCGGACACCGTGTCGCCATTGTCGAGTTCCAGCGTCCACATCGTGCCGTCGAAGCGCACCGCGCCGACCCGGGCATCAAGAGTGGGCACCACTCCCATGCCGGCCAACGTCGACGCGGCGGCTTCCCAGAGTTGACCGGGACCGAGGCGCGGATACCGGAACACATCCTGGTCGACGGATTCCGCGGTCTTCGAGCGCCAGTCGATCGGCTTGATCCGTTGGTTCGCCCACTCGCTGGTGATGTGATCGGGGTCGGCGAGCCAGGTCTTGCGGATGTAGCCGTCGAAGAACAGGTCATACCAGTAGCGGCCGAACTCGAACGTGCCCCATTCGCGGAAGCTGGACGACTCGACCGCCTGGCCCCGAATCCTCGACCACACCAGGCTGCTGAGCCCACGCAGGCCGCGCCGATATCCCATCTGGTTCAGCAGGTCCCGCCCGACGAGCGGGTACTGCACGTAGTGCCCGTCGACGAGCATGGCCGAGCTGCGCTGCACCGAGATCCACTGGTCGGGCGGCAGCAGTGACTTCCAAAGATCAAGGACCTCTTCGCTTCTGGTGAAGAAGCGGTGACCGCCGGCATCGACGCGCCAGCCGCCGTCATCGGGTGTGCGCGCCAGGCCACCGACGTGTCCCGACGCTTCGTAGACCCGCGGCTTCGCCGCCTGTTTCGCCAACGCGAGCGCAGCGGTCAGCCCGGCCGGTCCGGCGCCGATGATCAGCGGCGTCCTACTCGCGTCCATGGTCAGCGCCTATCGGCCGTGGAGTTGGGGATAGCGCCGGAAGTTCTTGACCAGATCGTCGATGTCGCGGCCGGTCAGTTCGTTGAGCGGCGTCGTCAGGAAGACCAGGTGCGCGTATTGGCTCTGCACCGGCAGGAAGCCGCTGAGCAATTGCTCGGGAGTGGTCCGGATGACCATGTCGACATCGCCGATGGCGAACGCGGATTTGATGTCGCAGCCGTCGCGCTGGGCTTTCTCATGGGCGGCTTGCATCTCGTCGTTCGCGTCATACGCGGCAAGGACGTTGATGCGGAAACCGTCACCGGTCATCACCTTCTCCGCGGCGCACGCCGCAGCGAGGTAGTCGTCGGGCAGCAGATCCCGGTCGCCATGCAGCCGCACACTGCAGACCGCGGGATCAAAATGCTCCGGGATCAGCGACGAGAAGAAGTGGACCGATGCCGCGTAGACCCCGACCAACTCGACGTCGGTGCGGAGAAGGTTCGCGCGGCTCAGGTTGTACACCGTCACCGTCTGCACGCCGTTGCGCTGCAGCGCCAGCAGAATCTCGATGACCTTCTCCGCGCCCCGAAGGTACGCGTCGACGAAGGTCTCGTCGTTGGTGTTCGCCCAGCGTCGCAAGCCGTCGGGAATGAGACCCACGTGAGCTGGTACGTCGTACACGAGATCCCCTAGCTGATAGCGCTGTACAGCAAACTTAGTCCTACTAGCGTCAATTAGTCGATGAACAGTGAGAATCGTTCTCCGGCAGGGAAATCAACTCCCGCTGTGCCCGGCGCCGGGACGTGCACACGCAAATTCAACGGCCGACACCGCTCAGTCCTCCGCGGATTTCAGCACCGCCAGGATGGTCAGAATCAGTATTTTGAAGTCGAGATTCAGCGACCAGTTCTCGATGTAGTAGTTGTCGAACTCGGCCCGGTCGGCGATGGAGGTCTGCCCCCGCAGTCCGTGCACCTGCGACCACCCCGTGATGCCGGCCTTCACCCGGTGCCGGTCGCCGTAGCGCCGGATCTGCATCTCGAATAACTCGACGAACTCCGGCCGTTCGGGTCGCGGCCCGACCAGGCTCATGTCACCCTTCAGCACGTTGACCAACTGCGGCAGTTCGTCCAGCGAAGTCTTGCGCATGATCTTGCCGATCTTGGTGCGCCGATCCTCTCCTTCCACGCCCCCGGGTGCGGCCCCTTCCTTCAGTTCGAAGTCGGCCTTGGCCGGATCCAGCGGGCGCATGCTGCGAAACTTCAGGCAGCCGAACACCTTTCCGTCGCGGCCGATGCGTTCCTGGCTGAAGAAGATGGGGCCCGGTGAACTGAGCCTCACCAGCAACGCGAGGGTGAGGAACACCGGCGAGATCAGCAGCAGTCCGAGTGCGGCAGCCGTCCGGTCCATGGTGTGTTTGACCGCGAACTGCCATCCCTTCGGGTCGGTGCGGGTGAGCACGATCAGCGGGACCCCGCCCAGGTGCTCGACGCGGGCCCCACTGCCGACGGCGTCCATCAGCCGGGGCACCACCCGCACCTGCATGCCAAGGTTCTGCGCCAATTGGGCGGTGCGCGCGAGTTCCTCGTCGGACACCGACGACGGCGCGATGATCAGATCTCCGGCACCTGTTGCCCCGGCGGCGATCTCGAGGTTGGCGGTGGTCCCGAAGTAGGCCACGTCGAGCGGGTCCCCGTCCGCCGGGCGCGTGTCGTCGAGCAGGCCGACGGGATGCAGGCCGTAGTCGGGGACCTGACGCATCCGGGTGACGAGTTGGTGGGCGATGGGCCCGGATCCGATGATCAGCGTCGGTGTCCCGAACCGGTGCTTGCGCCGCAGATACCGCTGCATCAGCGAGCGGGTCAGTCGGACCAACGGGATCAGGATCACCGCACACGCCCAGACCCGGATCATCAGGTCGCTGGGTCGGACGTAGGGCACAACCGTCTGGCCGGTCTCGAACGGCGGCACCAGGATCAGCATGATCGTCAGCGTCGCCAGCGTGGCCACGGCAACCGAGGTCATCACCGGTTCGAACTCGTCGAGGAAACTGTGGTTGAGCCTGCGTCGGTACACCGACCGGGTGGCGAGAATGACGACAAGCAGGGGTATGAACGCCCACGAGACCAGGGCGATGTTGCGCTCTTCGACGGGCCCCGCGACCCACCACTGTGCGAACAGCACCGCCCAGAACGCCGCCCACACGTCAAGGCCCACCGTGATGGCCACGTATCCGGATTCGTGGCGTAGGCGATCCATGAAGCCGGATTTCGATTCGGCTTCAGCGCGGATCGGCGACACAGCCTTCAGGCGCGGCGTCGTGGCGCGCGTGCTGGGCGTGTAACCCGTCGTCTTGGTGTCTAGCTGCATTGCGTGGGGCCCCCGGGGATGACTCTCAGGGGTCCAACTTTAGGTGTGCTGGTGGGGTGATGCGCTCAAATCAACCGGCTGGTCACAGAATTTGCTCAAGTCGTTAGCAACGTTTAGGGACCCGAGTTTGCTACGCGTGCGCCGCTTAACGCTTTCGACTGGCCCCCGCGCTGAAGATACGTTCGGCGGCCAGTGCTGCGAGATCGGTCAGAACTTGGACGTGTCCGGTTCCCCACAGTCGCGGTTTCGTGTCGTAGACGCACAGCGTGCCGATACCGTTTCCAGCGTGGTCCATCAGAGGTATGCCTAAGTAGGCGACCAGGGTGCCGTCCAGGACCGCCGGATGGTTCTTGAACACCGGGTCAGCGCGGGCATCCTCGAGGATCAACGGTTCGCCGTTTGCCACCGCGTATTGGCAGACCGATTTGTTGAGTGGCGTCTGTCTTTCCTCTGGAGTTTTCAGATCCAAGCCGGCAGAGCTTTTGAAGAATTGCCGGTCGACGTCCACCAGGGACACCAGGGCGTAGGGCGCATCCAGGGCGTCGGCGGCAGCGCGGGTGATCCGGTCGTACACCGCTTCCTGCGGTGAGTCGAGCAGTCCGGTGGCATACAGCGAGCGCAACCGCTCCGGGTTGGTTATGGCGGCAGAAACGTCGGGCATCGCCGAAACGGCAAACACGCCCGACTCGGACAGGTGGGTCATGAGTTCGCCGAGGGCGGGGTTCTTGGCGTGCCTGAGGTCGGCGACCATCCGGGAGGCCACCGCGTGGGCGACGTAGGTGTCGACGTCTTCGCCGACGTGGAGAGCACACTCTGCGAGCAGGCGGGTGAGCCACTCGTCGAACCCGGGCACATTGCTGGTCACGGGTTTACGGTATCGGAAATTTCGCTGGACTAGCTATCGATGCCTCGGTTGTTCGAAACCGGCACCGTCGAGCCAGACTCCTGCCGGCGCGCACGGCAGTCCGACGTCACCGAGGTGGAGGATGCCCGCGGGTGCTGCGGCGACGTTGAAGACGGCGTTGACCGCAGGCATTGCAGTCATCGTGTCCCATTCGTGGTTGCCCCAGTGCTCCGGCGGGACGAATCGGATGCGGGTGTGGACTTCGGGTTCACCCTGGATCACGACCTTGTAGTGGTCATCATCAAAAACCCAGTCGCCGTTGAGTTTTTTCGTCAGGTACCACGCCACCCGCGACTCCAGGACAGTCTTACCGTTCACCTTGGCGTTCCAGCCGCCCCGAATAGCGGCGATCGTGTCCTTCTCCATGCAGAACCAACCGAGATCAACTGTCTCAGAACCAGTCTGGTGGTCGATGACAAACTCCATCTCATCGACTTCGAACCCGAGCGCCGCCGCCATGCGCTCGACGGAATCGGCGAAGGTGCTGAAACCGAACTTCGCCAACGCCGCGACTTCCGGCGTCGCCTCGGGCAGTCCCATGCCCAACGCCTGCCATGTCTCGGCGGACTCGTAGACGGAGACGTCTGCGGATTCAGTGATGGAGATCTTCTGGACGTCGCGGCAGACGGCCGTCATCGCGGCGACCATGGTGTTGATCCAGCCGGGATTGACGCCGGTGATGTACAACGAACTGCCGCCCTGCTCGCATGCCGCAGCCAGCTTCTCCTTCGTCTCACCTTGAATACCGCCGACGTTGAGGAACAAGTTCGTGCTGATGACGTCCAGCCCGCTACTGAGCAACCGGACTGCGTGGTCGAGGTCGGCCATGAACGGGGTGTACAGGACGGTATCGGCGTCCAGGGCGATGAGCGCATCGATGTCAGTGGTCGCGAGTACTCCGGTATCTGGCCGACCGCACAGTGGTCCGGCGTCGGCGCCTGCTTTGTCCTCGGAATAGGCGTACACACCGACCAACTCGAGTCGGGGGTCGTCGATGATGCCTCGCAAGCTGAGCTTGCCCACCTTGCCGGTAGTCCACTGAATGACGCGCCGCTTGTCCATTCCACCCCTGCTTTTCACCATGAGTAATTACTAGACGATTTGTCTCGTTAATGGAATGTACAACCTAGGCTGGCCACATGGAAGAAGTGCAGCGCCGTGGTCGCCCCCGCAGCCAGGCGACGCACGCCGCCATCCTCGACGCCGTACGCGACATTCTGATTACCGGCGGCTACGCCGAAGTCTCGATGGACCGCGTTGCAGCTCGAGCCGGGGTGGGCAAACAGAGCCTCTACCGCCGCTGGCCTTCCAAAGCGCTTCTGGTGGCTGAGGCGGTGACTGATGCCTACGGGCAGAGCTGGTCATTCGATCTGCCCGACACCGGCGACCTCGAGGCCGACCTCCACGTATGGCTACACCGACATGCCGCGTACCTCAGCTCAGAGCGCAACGTCGCGCTCAGCCGAGCCCTGGTGGTCGCGACAGCCGACAATCCACTGGACGGCGAGGCTCTGTACAACCAGCTTTCCGGTCCACACCACAGTGCACTGTTGGCTCGGCTCGGCAGCGCTGCAGCTGCGCGCGAGATTCGGCAGGACGCCGACTTGAACGCGGCGGCAGAGGCGCTCATCGGCGTGACTGTGTACCGCATTCTCGGTCGCGTCAGCACCATGGACGAGACGGTGAGTCACCTCGAGGGATTGGTCGCCGTATTGCTCACAGGACTGCGGGCTCAACGGTCAACCTCGCCGGCAACGTAGCCTTTGTCCGTGGATCTTCTGTTCGATGCCCGGCATGTGCGCCAGAGCGGCATCGGTACCTACATCCGCATCCAGTTGCCCCACCTGGAGGAGGCCACCGCCCGTCACGGTCTGTCGCTGGGCGTCCTGGCCGACCCCGACACCGTGCCCGATCTGCGCCCGAGCACCCGGGTGGTCCCGGCATCACCTGCGTCCGCGGCGATGTACTCTCCCGCCGAGCAGTTGGTGTGGCGGCGTGCGTTCGCTCAGGTGCGCCCCCGCGCGGTGTGGCTGCCGCACTACCCGTACCCGCTGGCCCGACTGCTGCCCGGCAATCGCCGGATGCTGACCTATGTCACCGTGCACGACACCATCCATCTGCTGCCCCGCGACATCAGCGGGCAGAGCTTGGCGCGACGCACCTATGCGCGGGTCATGCTGGGTGCCGACGCCCGATCGTGTCGGCGGATCTTCACCGTGTCCGAGGCGACGGAAACGACGCTGACGGGGATCGCGCGCTCCGCTCAGGTCCTGGTGACGCCGATCCCGGTGGACGAGGTCTGGTTCGAGCCCGCCGATCCGGCTCTGGTCCCGGTCAGCGGGCCGTACCTGTTGTATGTCGGAAACACCAAGCGGCACAAGAATCTTCCGCTGGTGCTCGAGGCATTCTCCGGTCTGGCGTCGACCATCCCGCACACGCTGGTGATCGCCGGCGGCGGAGCCTCGCTGCGGACGCTCGACGATCGGGTGCAGCGCCTGGCCGAGGACAACAGCGACCGGATCGTGCTGACCGGGCAGGTGGACTTCGGGGTGCTGCGCGCGCTGGTCGCATCGGCGGACCTGTTGATCATGCCGTCGCTGTACGAGGGCGCCGGGTTGCCGCCGCTGGAGGCGATGGCCTCGGGCACCGCGGTGCTGTCGTCGAGCATCCCGTCCCTCAGTGAGACGTGCGGCGACGGTGCCGAGTACTTCGACCCGCATGACCGCGACGGGTTGGCCGAGTTGATACGCCGGTACTGCACCGACGACGCAGCGCGGGCCGACCTGGCCGCGCGGGGTTACGCCCATGTGCGGCAACGCCAGAAGACGATCTCCCCGACCGCCGCGGCCGATGCCATCTGCTCAGATCTGGCCGGTCGCTGATGAAAGTATCCCGGCGGGCGCTGCTCGCAGGCGCTGCGGCCGCCACGGTACTCGTGGGCTGCGGCAGGACACCCGCCACCGTCGACGTCCGTGACTTCGGGGCCCGCGGTGACGGCGTCGCCGACGACTCTGCAGCGATCCAGGCCGCGGCCGCGGCGCTGCAGTCGGGCGATACGCTGCATTTCTCCAGCGGGACATACCGATTCGCGCAGCGACATCCACCCGGGGACGCCGCGGTCACGCTCACCGGTCTCACCGGTGTGGCCGTCGAGTTCGACACCGGCGCCGAGCTTCTGATGGACAATCTTGATCCCGCCACCCGCACCGGCACCAGCCACGGTCTGCTGGTGCGCGGACCGGCATCCGGAATCAGGTTGCGCGGGGTGAACATCCGGTGGGCGTCGGCGGCGACGCGGTCCTTCGGTGACGGGATCAGGGTGCAGGGCCGGCCCGGCCCGCACACCGGATGGTCCGCAGTACAGTCCGTCTCCGGAGTCACGTTGTCGGACTGTGTCGTACAGGGCAGTCCGCAGGCCGGAGTGATCATGATGGGCGTCTCAGACATCACCGTGTCCGGTCTACGGGTGGCCGACACCGGCGCGGACGGACTGCACTTCAACGCCTGCCAAAGCGCCCGGGTCGACGACTACAGCGCGGTCGACGCCGGCGACGACGGGTTG
This sequence comes from Mycobacterium sp. DL, assembly GCF_039729195.1. NCBI lineage: Bacteria > Bacillati > Actinomycetota > Actinomycetes > Mycobacteriales > Mycobacteriaceae > Mycobacterium > Mycobacterium sp. DL. The sequence goes on along the minus strand of NZ_CP155796.1, from coordinate 1,517,434 downwards.
GCGCTGGTCACCTACTTCGCCGAGGCGCCGTCGTTCGACGACGCCGCGTACACCTTCGCATTCCCGTCGCTCACCGAGTGGTCCAACACCGACTTCGTGGTCACCGGCGTCGACGTCGCCGGGGGTTCGGCGAACGGGGTCCGGATCGCCGGTGCACACCGCGTCACCATCGGCGGTCTGCGCGTCGACGGGACGCGATCGGGTGCGGCGGTGATGATCGACTCGGCCGAACCCGGCGCCGATGTCGGCTGGAACTACGTCGCCAGCCGCAACGTGCGCCTCGGCGACCTCACAGCGACCCACTGCGACACGGGTTTTCATCTGCTGGCGCGACCGGGTACGGCCGGCGATCGGCAGTTCACCGACTTCGATGTCCATGTCGACGGCGCGCGGGTCGACGACTGCAGCAACTGGTCGGTGCGGGCGGAGTCGCTGACCGAGCCCCCGGTCAGCGGCCTGCGCTTGCAGAACTTCACCGTGTCGGCTACGTCGACCACGGGCGGCAACGGTGGTGTCGGGATCGGTAACGCCGAGGGAATCCTGCTGAGCGCCCTGACGATCCGGCACACCGAGTCGGTGGTGGCGTTGCAGGCCGTCAACGCCGGTCGGCTCGCCGTCGACTGGCTCAGTGTCTCCGTCAACGGCGCTGAACAGCCCACCGGGTCGCCGTGTGTGTCCCTCGACGGGTCCGAACTGGTTCCCGCCGTTCACTGCTCCTGAGGCGGACGGATCCGGGCGAGCAGCGTGCTGCCGACGGTCAGCAGCAGCAGGAAGATCACGATGCCGTAGATCAGGATCTGCACCCGCCACACTTCGAGGAAGCAGTAGGCCACCACACCCGCGGACGCCGCGATCACGGGGCTGAAGCTGAAGATCCTCGCGAAGGCGTAGCCGGCGACACCGTAGGCCAGGATGGTGTAGAACCAGCCCCACGTGCCGTACTCGGAGTAGGTGTCGGCGAACACCGAGTTGGTGAAGAAGTTCCCGGCGAAGCTCACCGAGAAGCCGTAGGTCGCCGCCTGTTTCCAGCTCTCGTCCTTGGTGATCTTGTTGAACTGCAGGAAGGTCGGCTGCACCGCCTCCAGCGAGGTCGTCACGCTGCCCGGCTTCTCCCACGCACCACGCGCCACCGCGTCGGACACCCCCAGCGACACCTGCGCCGGCACGGCCAGGTAGGCGCCCATCTGGTAGACGTTCATCTCCACCGGGTTCGAGATCCCGGCGTCGCGGTAGTAGTTCGCGTTGCGGATGTAGTTCAGCGCGGTGAGCACCCCGAACCCGGAGAGCACGATCAGCATCACCGCGATCCACGCCCGCGCCGGCGATCCGCCGCCGACACGGGGTTCGCGGCTGCGGACCCACGCGGCCAGATACACCGCACACGCCATCATCAGCGCCAAACGTGAGGCGATCATCGCGTTGGCGACCAGAAGCAGCACCGCGGTCACCATGTACGGCCACCCGATCACCTTTTTGCGCCACAGATACACCCCGATCGGCGCGGCCAGGATCGTGGCGTACCGCAATGTCTGCAGGCCGGCGAATCCGGACAGCGCATTGCTGAAGTCGTTGGCGGTCTGCTCGCTGAGTGAATCGACGATCGCACCGAGACCGCCGACCTTCATGAACGAGTAGCCGACGCCGACGGCACCGGCGATGAGCACCACGAAGAAGTAGCGCCGCTCGAACCAGGCGGTGTTGGTGCGATCGGCGGCGGTCGCGGGCCGGGACCGGTGGGTGCCCCACCAGAACCCGACCATCGACACCATGACGATCGCGCAATACCAGAGCAGCAGAAGGGAAATGCCGCGGCCGCTGACGTGCGCCGGCGCCGAGAATCCGGTCAGCGCCTCCGACATCGCCTGGGATCGGTCGAGTTGGTGGCGGGCGGTCAACAGGTACCACGCCAGAAAGGATCCGATCACCGGGGCGAGGATGAACACCGCAGGGGTGAACCACGCCGGCGCCCGACCCGACATCCCGCTGTTGCGGATACCGGATTCCAGGTCGGTGTCGGTGAGCGTCATGCGCTGAACCGGTCCCGCACCCGACGCAACCCGAAGGCCGCCGCGTAGTCGGGCGCACCTCTGACCGCGGCGAGGTGGTAGAGCACCGCGGTGATCATCTCGGCGACGACAAACGCCGCGAAGATCGCTGCCGGGGTCTGCACCACCACCAGGAAGCCGACGCTGATCACCAGATAGATGACCGTGCTGGCACCGCGGATCCAGAACACCAGCACGGTTCGGCCGGCCTTGCGCAGCGCGGCGAACGGCACCGTGGACACCAGCATGCACGCTTTCCACAGGCACGCCAGCAGCAGCGCGGCCGCGCCCACCTCACGCCACGCCGGCCCGAAGACCAGGCTGCCGAGTCCGCCGAACGCAGCCACCAGCACCACGACCATGCCGACGACGAACACCGCGACGAACAACCTGAGTTCGCCGCGATGGCCGTGGGCGAGCAACCGGTACCTGCCGTAGGCCAGGATCGGTTCCAGCGCGCCCGCGACGGTGGAGATCACCCGGAACGTGACGGCGGCCAGCGGTCCGACCATGACCAGGACCAGCGAGGTGATCGCCGGCTGAACGGCGCCCACCACCGCCGTCTCCGCGGTGACCCAGCCGGACCGACGCACATCGGGCGGAAAACCGGAGTGCAGCAGCGACTTCCGCGGCCGGTAGCGGACGAGGACCGCCAGCAGCGCTCCCACGGCAAGCACCCGGACGCTGTGCGGGTTGTCCTGGTCGGCCATCCACAGCGCGATCACGCTGGCGACGATCAACGTCGTCGCGGCCAGGCCTTCGCTGCGCCACTCGCCGCTGACCACTCCGATCGAGCGGGCCATCAGCAGGCCGGTCATCACCCCGATGGCGCTGGCCATCAGCACCGCCGACGCCGCGACGGCGGGCCCGAACACCAGCAGCGCGCCGCCGATGACGGCGGCCGCCACCACCCACCACGGCATGATCGGCTCGCCGGTGGCGCCGGGGGTGGCGAGGCGTCCCTCGACGATGAACGCGTTGAACAGTTGCGCGACGTACACGCCGACGACCAGTGACAGCGCCAGGACGCCCTGTGTCTCGATCGGCGCGATGCGGGCGTAGATGGCGATGAAGATCGCCGGGTAGACGTTGAGCGCCAGACCGGCCGCGACCTGCACCGCGGTGTGCAGGTGTCTGCTGTCAGGCACGGCCGGACCGGTCAGTCATGGCTCGAGAGCGCCTGCGTGATGACCGCGGACATGTTGTGGCGGAACGCTTCCGGTGAGAATTTCTCGGCGTGGGAGCGGATCGCGACCGGGTCGAATCGGCTGCTGTCGAAGGTGGCGAGTTGTTTGGCGAAGCCGCTGACCACGTCGGCCTCGCTAGCGTCGAAGACGAAGGTCCCGGTGACACCGTCGACGACACTGTCGAGTGCGCCTCCGACACCGAGGGCGATCACCGGTGTGCCGCACGCCATGGATTCGACGGGGGTGATGCCGAAGTCCTCCTCCCCCGGCATGACCATCGCCTTGGCGCGGCGGTACAGGCTGCGGAACTCCTCGTTCGACACCCGACCAGCGAACGTGACGTCGCCGCCCTCGGCGAGCCTGCGACATTTGGCGGCGTCGCGGCCGTCACCGGCGACCACCATCTTCACGCCCGCTTCGACGGCGGCGCGGATCGCGATGTCGGGGCGTTTGTAGCCGACCAACCGCCCCGCCAGTAGGAAGTAGTCCTCGCGGGTCTCGGTGGCGTCCGGGGTGTAGAAGTCGACGTTCACCGGCGGGTGGACGACCTGCGCGTCGCGATTCCACTGCCGCAGGATCCGTTGCGCTACAGCCGAACTGTTCGCCACCACGGACGTGATCTTCGGGGCGGCACTCAGTTCCGCCTTGATCGCGAGCCGGGCCAGCACATCGAGCGCCAGATGGCCGGCCCGTGATGTGGCTTCCTGACGGCGCATGTTCTCGTCCCACGCCCACCGCGCCGGGGAGTGCACGTAGACGACCGTCGGCGTGGACGCCGCGGCCTCGACGGCAGCCACCGCGAACGCGTGGTGGCTGATGACCACCGCGTCGACGGACCCGAAGTCGCGGCGCCGCAACCACCCCGGCACCATCGGCAGCAGCGGCGCGTAACTGCGGTAGCCCGCCATCCGGTAGGCCCTCGACAACTCCCCGGTGCGCACCTTCGATCCGAACGAGGCGTCGACCCGCGGGTCGACGATCGGAATGCTGATAGGCGCGTCCGGCCACTCCCGGGACAGTTCGGCGACGACGTGCTCGGACCCGGCGATCTCGGTCAGCCGTTCGTGGACGAGCGCAAGCCTCACTTGGCACCCCGGCCGTTGGTGAACACCGCCACCACCGGCGCGGAACTGGAGGCGCGCACCGAACGCAGCGCCAGCGTTTGCGCCACGGTGTCCTCTTCGATGCGGGCCACCAGCACGATGTCGGTGGCGGCGCCGATGACCTCGGGTGTCACCGCCGGGTCCCCCACCGCGCCGCCGGCGATGACCTGAGTGGTCGCCGATTCGGTCGAGCCGGGCGACGAATGCAGTCCCGACGACAGTGCCGCAGGCTGACTTTCGGCCGCCGCGGTCTCCAGCAGCGACGCCACCACCGCACTCCCCGACGACGATGACGCACCGACAACGAGGATCACCCGGGAGGGCCCCGGGGACGGACATTGGGCATACAGCGTGCGGGCGAGGCGCAGCTGATCGTCGGTCCAGGCGTCGCGGGCCGGAATCCCGAGGTCGACGGCAGGCAGCAGCACGCCGTCGACGCCTTCGGTCAGCGTCTTGACCACCGAGCCGCGACCCGACCGGCGTCGCCGGGCCAGCAGCAGCGCCACCGCGCAGCCGCCGCCCGCCAACCCTCCGAGCAGCGCGCCGATCACCCACTGCTGGGTGCTCACCGCGTTCGGTGTGGGCGGCTGCACGACGTCCAACGTGGCGGCCACCGCGGCCTGCAGTTCGACGCTCTCGCGGACCCGTTGCAGCTCCTGCATCCGCACCGGGTCCGCGCCGTCGGCCTGCCGCCACCCCTCCAGCGCGGGCAGGATGGTCCGCAGCTGCGCGTCGGCGCGCTGCTCGAGCTGTTGGCGGTACAGGTCGATGGCGGCCTGCACCGTCCGGACGGCGTCATCGTCGGAACGGGCGCTGTAGCTGATGGTGATCACCGAGGACTCGCTGGCCTGGGCGACGTTGAGCGCCACCGACTGGTCCTCGGCCATCTTCCGGGTGACGGCCTCAGCGAACCCGTCGCCGGTCAGATAGGCGATCTCTCCGGCGACGAAGGTGGCGGTGTTGTCCTGATTGTCGGGGGTGATCTGGCTCGCCCCACCGGCAATGGCAGTCAGATCCGCGGGTGCCTTGAGCCGCAGAAACGCCGTTGCGGTGGTGTCGGCCCCCAATGCAGCAAACGCCAGAGCGCCGACGAGCGCCCCTGCGATAACGCCTATGACGGCACCGATCAGTAATTTTGTTGCGACTAAACGCGATTCCAGCGACGACATGGTCGCAATCGCAGACGCCGGCACTTTCGGCGCGTTGGCGGACAATTCTGCGGCACTCCATCCTGGATTCGCGATGCGCTCCATATGTTAGTTGCGCCAAGGGGATTAGCCGGGCCAGACACCAAGATTGAGTTTCAGCCGATATCCGCACCGCGCACGGTCGGCGGCGCGTTTTCCGCGTTGCACTGCCGTTTGCCGGGTAATGTTCGGCGCCAGGAAGTGATTCGGGAATCTCTCACTCGGGGCGGTAATGGCGGAGTCTTTTCAAATCATGGCGATCCGTCGGGCAACCAGCCTGCTGCTGTCGGTGATGCTGATCGTGGCACTGGGCGCGCCTCACGTCGCGCACGCCGAGCCGCTGAACTCCGACCCCGCCGCCGGCCCGGACGTGTCGCTGCCGTGGACCGGCTTGGGCCTGCCCGACGAACTCACATTGGTCGGCGCCAACACCAGCCAGGGAGTGTCCCTTCCCGTGCCGTCCGGGTTCACCGCCACCCGATTGCGTGGACTCCTCAACTCCCCAGTCGATTTCGGTGCCGGCTTCGTGGAGATCACCGACAGCACCGGCAGGTTCCTCGCCACGGTGAACCTGCCCGAGGTGGTCCCGGAGCAGGTCGTGGTGCCGTTCGACGTCGACATCTCCGCAGCGCAGGTCAGGGACTCCGAACTGGGACTGTCGTTCACGGTGCGCCAGGCCGGCATCCCGGTCCAGGAACGGTGCGGGCTCGGTGAGCGTCTGCTCATCAGCGATCTGGCCGCGGTGTTCGCCGGGGTCGAGCAGGCCCCGACGACGATCGCGTCGTTCTTCCCGCCGGTGCTGCAGCGGGTCACGATCTACGCACCGGTCGACGCCGACGACGCCGAGCAGCAGGCCGTTCTGACGTTGGCCTCGGCGGTGGCGCGGATGTACCGGCCGCAGACGACTGCCCTCACCGTGGTCACCCAACCGCGGGGCGCGACGCCTCCCCCGGCGCCGCAGCTCACGCGGGCCATCGTGGTCGAAAACGGTGATGCGGGAATCACTGTCGTCAACCCGGACCGGGCGGACGTCTTCCTGAAGGTGACCGGCCGCGGCGGCGAACTCACCGATCAGGCGTCGCTGGTGGTCAACGAGTTGCAGTCACTGGCGCAGGTGTCGACGGTGCGCGTCGAACAGGCCGGCTCCAGTGCCAATTCCGAGGCCGACGAGATGACGTTCGAGGAACTGGACATCAGCGGGGAGAGCACGGTCCTGCGGACGGCGAGTCTGGCGGTGGGTGTCGACCGGTCTGCGTTGGGTGCCCGCATCGACGGCTTGACGGTGCATCTGCTGGCCACTCATACCCCGGTCGCGGACCTGGATTCGGCGAGCATGACGGTCAGCGTGGGGGGCCAGGCGGTGCACACCGCGGCGCTGGACAACACCGGCCAGGTGGATGCCACTTTCGAGGTTCCCGGTGAATTTCTCAGGCAGCGCATCAATTTCGACTTCGACCTGACGTTCAGCCCGCGACAGGTGTGCAGTCCGACGATCGCGCCGATGACGTTCCAGCTCGATCCCCGGTCGACGCTGACGATGCAGCGCGGCGGGCCCGCCGGTGACGGGTTCGCCGCGGTGCCCTCGGAGTTCAGCCCGGAGTTCCTGGTGGCGCTCGACGGCAGTAACCCGAACCAACTCGACTACGCGTCGCGGGTGGTCGCGGACATCGCGCGGCTGACCGGTTCGCCGCTGACGCCGCGGGTGGTCGACGTCAGCGCCGCGGCCGACGCCACCACCGCTGCGTTGATCGTCGCGAATTCCGCGACGATGGAGCGGACGTCGGTGCGCGCGCCGGTCGGCGGTGAAAGTGCCGATGTCGCGGTCGATCTGCGGAACCAACTGCGCGCCGACATCAACAGCGGGCTGGGTTCGATCCAGGTTTTCGCCGACCAACCCCGCGACCGCACGGTCGTCCTGGTCACCACCAGCGGAGCGTGGTCACTGCTCGATCCGCTGCTCGGCTACATCGATCAACTCCCCAACGGCTGGTCGAGTCTGGATGGCAACGTCATCGCGGCCGGCCCGGAGGGCACCGTCACTCAGCTGTCGATCGGGTCGAGCGACGATGCGGCGGCGGCACCCCAGGAGGAGGCGGGCCTGCCCACCTGGCTGGTGATGACCGCGGGAATTGCGGTGCTGGCCTTGGTTGTTCTGGGGGCGGCATTGTGGTGGCGCCGGCGTGGGAGTGCGTAGCCGGAGGAGCCCAACGCCGCAAGCTGTTCCGCGGGGTGATGTGCTTGTGCGCCGGCCGATTGTCGACGGGTACGCGAAGCCTGCGACAACGGACCAGCATTCCGCATCGCCGCAAGTATGGCGGCCGCTAGTCGAATGTTGTTGGAAAGGCGGCGGAGCAATCGCAAGCCAGCGAGGCAGAGCCTATCCCCCGGCTGCAGACCGCTTTCGGCTCAGTAAGCGCCGGAGTGGCCGAGCATCGCCTTGACTGTCCGCAGGGCGATCAGCAGGTCGGAGATCATCGACCAGTTCTCGACGTAGAACATGTCCAGCCGAACCGAGTCCTCCCAGGACAGGTCCGATCGCCCGCTGACCTGCCACAGGCCCGTGATGCCGGGACGGACGAGGAGTCGCCGCCTGGCGTAGTCATCGTAGGACTTCACCTCGCTGGCCAGCGGCGGACGCGGTCCGACAACGCTCATGTCGCGTTTGAGCACGTTGATGAACTGTGGCAACTCGTCGATGCTGTACTTGCGCAGGAACTTCCCAACGGGAGTTACTCGAGGATCCTGGCGGATCTTGAACAGCACCCCGCCCTCGCTCTCGTTGAGCGAAGCGAGCTTGCCGACCATCTTGTCAGCACCATCGACCATGGTGCGGAACTTGATCATCTCGAATGGATTGCCGTCCAACCCGATCCGTTCCTGGCGGTAGAAGACCGGCCCCTTGCTGGTGAACTTCACTGCGATGGCAACAGCCAGCAGGATAGGCAGCCCAAATAGCAGCACCGAGCCGGAAAAGACAACGTCGAACAACCGCTTCTGAAATCTCTTGGCGCCGTGATATTGCGGCTTCTCGACGTGGATCAGTGGCAGGCCACAGACGGGCCGCATCTGCAATCGCGGGCCTGCGACATCAACGACGCCTGGGGCGACAAGAAGGTCGATGTCGAGCTTTTCAAGCTCCCACGACAAGTCTCGGATTCCTCGGCCGTTAAGCCGCTCGGTTGCAGTGACAGCGACTGCATGACTGTTTGTGGCGGTGACGGCCCCGACAACGTTGGATTCATCGCCGAAGGTGGGTATGGTCCCGACACCCGGAATCTCAAGCTCGGTGCGCGGGATTGGGCCGGGAATGCAGGCGCCGACCACCTGATACTCAGACTTCGGCTCGCGTGCGAAAGACTGGGTCAGATCACGCACCGCTGAGGCGCTCCCGACCACGAGCACCCGAGTGATGCAACGTCCCTGCGACTGACGTACGTGCCGGATCACCAGACGTGCGAGGTACCGGAACAAGATGAGGAAGGTGATGCCGGCTGGCAGCGCAATCACGAGATATCCGCGCGCAATCTCGAGCTTGAAGAGCATGGAGACGATGGCTACGCCGCCGAAGACTGCGAGCGTGGCCAACACGACGCGCCGGTATTCTTCGGCGCCCGTGCCGATGACGCGTGGAGAGCGAGAGTGATTGATCGACAGCGCCGCAAGCCAGATAACGGCGATCGCGACCGACACGAGCGCGTAGTCAAGGTAGCGATAGGTCGATACCTCGCCGCTCAACCCACCGAAACGCAGCCACTGTGCGAGGCCCACCGCTAGTGCAACAGCGACCACGTCGATCGCTACAAGTCGCCGCGCGTACCCTCTTTGCCAAGCCGGTAGCTTGGCCGGAATCGTAACGATGTTTGCTGAAACTTCCAGCCGATCGTTTAGCGCCGTCATATGTCCCCCCAGACGTTCTCCCCTTAGCCTGGAACTTTAGCCCACAGGTTGTGGACTTCTCAACCGGAACGGAGATGTTCGCTCAGCAACGCAGGAAAGACGCTCGGTCCGCTGATCTCCCGGTATCTGCCGCGCACGTTCAACGGCTGGAGAGTGACACTGCAGTCGAGAGCGTAGCCGCCGAAACTTTCAGAAGCCTACGTAGCCGACTTTGTTTGTTCGCGCCTGCGAAGCTAGTCCGCCCCGCGGACGGAAACCCTGCGGCAGAGCTCAAGTATCGGTTGAATCTGGTCGGAAATTTGAGACCCAACCGCTGCAAAAACGTCCGCACTCTGACCGATTGGGTCGGCGATATCAGGCGATTCGCCTGCAACCAATTGGGGGCGAAGCGCCACGAGGTCGCCAATATCCCGCGCGTTGAACTCGGACACGAGGCGCGCGGCCTCGGTCAAAGTGAATGTTCTGTGTAGCAGTCGTGGGGCGACACCCAGCACCGTGTCGCGGTGAGCCTTTGTCATGGTCAGCACGAGATCCGATCCGGAGGCGATCTTCGGTGTGAGCTGTCGCGCCATAAAATTGCTGGATTCGCCACCCAACCTTTCTAGGATCAGGGCTGCGTCATGATGAATCGGGTGGGCAATCACCGCGCGCGTCCCAGCGCTCGAAGTTCTTAAGTTCGGGATCCGAAGACGTGCGCCGTACGCGGCAGCCAGTCGCTCTGCGGTCGGCGACCGGCAGATGTTTCCAGTGCACACAAACAGTACGTGCAGGGCTTGCTCCATTCCTTAGGCAGCGAACAGTCGTGGTGTGGCGTTTCGCTGGCGCTTCCCCTCAGTATCCGCGACTTCACGGGCGCTCTCTGCGCTTTTCGGGCTACACGTAAAGGACGCGCTGTATAGACGCCACCAATCTGGTGCATGATGCCAGTGTGTCGCTTTGTCTGTCTGCCGTCAGGAACTACACAGGCGGAAGAAGACATGGCATGCAGATTTAGTGGTGGCTCCTAGTTGCAGTCCGATTCGACCCGCAACTCAGTCCTAATCGCTGAGAAGCCACGTGCCGACGCGAACCACTTACCCGACTCGCGCGGTGGAGCTGTGCTGCGATTATTCACCATGTCCTCGAACTTGATGAACTCGCACCCATTCAGCGGCGAAGAATAGTCCGTTGGGTTGCTGTGCAGTGGCACCAAAGCCGTCAAAACCGACGCCGCACGGCCCCCCAAGCCAAGACCGATCTTGTAAGTTCCCCGACCATCAATCCGACCTGCGCTCCGGCGGCGGCCGCCACCAGTGTTCCCCAGGTTACTGCCGCTAACGAGACGGGAAAGCATAGAAGCTTGAGTGTGGTCGCAACCCGCAGCTCGCCGTTTGCGCGAAGGAAATAGCCCGCCCCCGTCGCAATCCCCATAGCACCCAGCGCAAGCGCAGTCGGCAGCACAATCGCCTTCGCTGCCGCGGCACTTTCTCCGAGCAGCAAAACTAAGTACTCTTCGGGCACGAGCAGCCATATCCCGCACGCTAGAGCGCTGACAAAACAGAATGCGGAAAAGACGATACAAATGCGGACCGCCTCCACGCGGGCCCCCACCGCAACCCTCCGGACTAGTACAGTCGCAACTGGGCCGCCGGTCCCTCGCATAACTAGCGTGACCGGCATTACTAGCGTTTGCGCTGCCTTCAACGCGCCAGCCGAGCCTATGCCAGATACCGCCGATACAAACAGAATAACGAACTGCGCCAAACCCGCAGTCACCCCAAAGTCTGTGGCAAATGTAAGCCCGCCACGCCAACGGGAGCGTAACCACGTGAACCCCATTCCGAGTCGCATTCTAAGACGGAAAATCACGATCGCACCTGCGGCGTGAATTCCCGAGGCTGCCGCCCAAACCGAAAGGTACCCCATCACCGTAGGTTCTGAATTCGTCACGAATACAGCGCCACCTATGACTGCTGACAGCGCCAAGCAGTCTAATAGCAACGCCGCAAAGTGCCTGCGTGCAGCCACCAAAGCAGTGCGGAGGTGCTGCTGTAACGAAGTTGGCAATAAGAGCAGAGCCACCCCAAATAAAACGCTTTGTATCAGGCTGCTACTAAGAATTTGATGGGCACAAATCGCGGCAAGGAGCGCGACAATTGAGAAGAGCGACGCAATTATCAGGACCGCCGTCGCCGATCCGATAAGCATAGGGCGGGCTGTATCCGGTGCGTAGCTTTCCCGAGAAAATAGGAAGACGTCCGCGGTAAAGCTTCGCGTCGTCCCGAGCAGCAATCCCTGGACCGCCAAAGTCACCGCGAATACACCCAGCGAATCGGCGGTCTGCGTGCGTGCGACGGCAATAGTGAGAAGAATCGAAGCAAAACCTGCTACGACCTGCGCAGCGACGGAAGCGAAAATTACAGCACGGCTTCTGATTTTGATCGTGCGCCCTCTGATATCGATGCTGTCATCCTTTCCACACCTACAGCGCACGTCGTTCGTTCAGCATTCAATCTCTAGATACGATGACTTCATTCGTTTGCCGCCGTGGTGAACGCGCAATTCGATGCCCGGGCCGGGCATAACCAATTGCAATCATCATGATGATCAACTCATTGTCCGGAATGCCAAACTCTTTCCGAACCGCGGAAGCCTGCTTATTTCGCACGCTCATGTTAAGCATGCACGAATCGACTCTGAGTGCATGAAGCGCCCACACAAGCGACATGGAAAAGATGCCGCCCTCGATCCAAGGCTGATTGCGCTCACCTGCTGCCGAGAACATACGGGTGTCAACGGTAATCAATCCCACAACTGGGATCACGTATCGGAAGCCACTGTTGCCGTTCTGATGCGCAAGGATGCGGGACACATCATCTCCGCGAAAGAAACGGACTCGCCAGGCTTGCCTGTTGCATACCGATGGAGACTGCAGTGCTAAAGCAACGGCGCGGGTTAAAGTTTCGTCAGGTACCTGAGCTGAATCAAAATCACGCACGCTACGCCGTGATCGAAAGAATCCGTCGACATCGTCGATTTTATGCTCATGATGTTTGGCTACTGGTGCAATCTCGTCCGAGATGACACCGTCGCTGTTCCAGCGCTGAAGTGCCCGCTGCGCGCTCTCGGCTAGCGCAATCACATCGTCCACCGCGACGTCGTCGCGGCCCACAAGGATGTTGCCTTCGATGCGCTGTGCCACTGCGGCTCCAAAGGGACGCTTTGGTTTTGGCAATGCCAAACCCTTCTCGATCCGGTGATAGTCCTTTATTAGCTGTGCCTCCAGATTTGTCGAACCGACTGAGGCCCGGCATATCATCTCACCGGGGAGATAGTGCCGGGCATACCTGCGGCGGTCTGAACGGAACTCTGAACCCAGGACGAGCCGACTACGCAAGCTCAGAAGTGCTGACACGGCACGCGCGGGAAGGACGCGTTTCACAAGACCCTTCATGCTTGCTCTGTCCCCCCACTCCTAGACGCTTTGATAGCACTGCTGATGATCGAGGGATCACCACACGAAATTTTCATCAGACTGCAACACCACCCCAGGTAATTTTTGCGTGATCTGCGCACGAATCTTTTCATTCATCCCGTGGAGTTGAAGAATCCGCTCGACCGTAGCGGCGCCTAGGCTCGGGCCCGTCTGAACCACCAGCTCTTCCAAGTCGAACAACGCAAGCATTCCTTCAACTTTTCCTTGGGAGCCGAACACGATCACGGGAGTACGCATAGTCAGCGCAAGGATCGCCAGGTGCATTCGTCCGGTTATGACAAGCGTCGCGGTAGCGGCTAACGCCTGCACCTCGTTGGGCTCCAAGACGCGATCAACTAGTTCCACGCTCCGGTCCGCGACTAACTCGAGCACCTCTCGGGAAGCTGCAAGATCGTCGTCGCCTTCCCGAAACACGTGTGGGACCATAATCACCTTGTAACCGAGCAGTAGGAGCTCACGGATTATTGGGACGTACTGATCGGACAACCCGTGCCTTTTGCGAAGCAGCCCACTGACATTCAGAAGTGCCACGGGCGAGGAACCCGGCGGGCTACCTGAGCTGATCGACGCGCAACAGCATCGATGTCTAAGTGAGAAAACTGTGTCAGGGACTAGGCGAGCGGCGATACCCGCAGCGGTCAACCGGTCGAGCGAATATTTGTCTCTCACGTACAGAGCTACCTGCCCGCTCAGCCTCCGGTAGGCACGCTCGATAACTGGATGCGGAGCAGGGCTCCAACTGAACCCGATGATGCGAGCTGGCGTGCCGAGTCGCAACGCCAGCCTAAGCGCTTCCGTCCGAGACCAAGCCTCACGAAGGTTGTAAGCCCCGTCCAAAATGTCGGCGCCAATAACCACGAGCGCTTCGGAATGGCTTACCAGTTTGCCGAACTCGCGGATCCGTGAAGGTGTGACTTGGGGTCGACCTTGAAAGAGTCCCTCGAGCACATGGACTTCGACGCGACTGGAAACGTCGTCAGGCACCGCGAGTGCACAAGGTCGCGGCATCACGACCTTGATTGGCCCGGCCGTATTTCGCAAGAAGGACTCGAACATTGCCTGATCACCGATGTTGCCGCCACCGAACGTCGTGATGAGCAGCACCCCACGTCGTTCGGCGTCAGAGTCAGGTCGCACGGTCCGGTACCAGCAACCCTCCAGCCAGCGAAACAACGCCGTGTCCGCAAATTGCCATAACCGCGCCTTGATGGACGAGTGCCACACCCGAAGACTCCCCCTGATCCAGCCAACGCTCGATCCTTGTCTGCCGCTCCCGCGAATTCCCCTGGTCGCTCGGTCACGATCGAACCGACAAGTCCGGATCGTACTCGTCATGGCGCATCCGCACCTGCCCGCTGTCGCCGAAGAAGGTTGAGCAGCCCGTGCAAGCCCGGGCAACCCTCCCAGCGATCACCAATCGCGTTGGTAACTCGCAGGTTGCGGTGAATGCGGAGGGGCTGGCGTTTGCTTGCAGGTCGACAGATTACTTGGCGGGATCGCCGGCTCTGTCTGGCTCGGCATCAGTGAACGACGTCGTGATGCTCTGATCGAACCTACAATTGACATGTGATCGAGGGGGCAGGCGTCGAGGGCGCCATCATTCAGCGTTCTAACGGGGGATGGGAAGCGCGGATCAAATACATTAATCCAGCGAGCGGTCAGGTAGAACAGCAATCGTTTTACAGGAAGACGGAAGTCGCTGCGCGCGCCAAGTTGAGTGATGCACGCGAGCAGCTTGCGGCTGGCGAGCCGATCAGTGACGCAGCCGACCTCCAGATCGATGAATGGCTCCTACCCATCGCCAAAGGCGTCGCGTCCTACATCCCAGGGCTGTATCAACTACGGTCCCGCCGACGTCATCAGCAATCGGCCAGTGCCAGATATTGCTACGAGGTGTGGATGCGACACCTAACCATGCTCGTCGAGCACAACCGGACGCCCACCCCTGAGGCACTGGCCGAGTTGGGTCCCGGCGGATCCCTTGGAGTGGGACTGGCCGCACTCCTATCTGGCGTCGACAAATATTACGCACTGGATATAGTTGAGTACTCCGAGACCGATTTGAACCTCGCACTGCTCAGCGACCTTGTCGACCTGTTTCACGCCCGAACGCCAGTCGATTTTGGTTGGCTCTCGGAATCTAAAGTTTTTCCAGGGCACATTCTCACGAATGATATCCTCGCAGAGACGCTAGCACCAACTCGGATAGACAACATTAGGCGTGCGCTAACATCCCAGATCGGAATTGCAGGAAGGATCACAGTCCAATACATAACGCCGTGGAACGATCCAGCTGTAATACAAGAGTCACAGGTCGACCTGATTGTGTCACATTCCGTGCTGGAGCATGTCGACGATCTGCGAAATACTTACGATGCGTTCCGCAAGTGGCTACGACCAGGCGGCCATATGTCGCATCTCATCGATTTCTCAAGCCACGGACTCACCCGTTCATGGAATGGTCATTGGCGGTACCCCGAGCTCGTGTGGAATATGGTTGTTGGGCACAAGCCGTATCTAATTAATCGTCAACCATGCTCCACACACATAACACTGATGACCGAGCGGGGCTTCGAAATCACCACCGACCGCCGACACCGCATCGTGGGTATCCCCCGAGATAAGCTAGCGGCCCGCTGGCAAGGCTTGGATGATGAGGACCTTAGATGCGCCAGCATGTTTGTCCAATCGAAACTGCACAAGCATTGAGTGGTGTATTGGCGCCAACATCTGGATCAAGGAGCGAAGCGCCCGGTATTGCCACTCTTACGATAGCGCGGGATGCTAGCGGACCTGAGTTTCTGAAAGAGTACGCGTTGAGATTTGACGTTGAACACGCCGTCGATTTTGTCGAAGAAGCGGTGGCACCCAACCAGGATTAGTATCTCAATGACATCTGTTGACGCACATGGCTAACGCCAAGCCGTCCTTAATCAGTCGTCCGCCCGACAGGCAGGGTGCCATCATCACTGCACGTGAGGCCGAAATTAGGAAGTACAATGGTGAACTCAAAGCTCGCGTGGTATGGGCGCCGGCTACGGACAATGCAGACGCGTGAGATACTTTGGCGCGCTGGCCGGACATTCTTGCCAACAAGTGCTACAGCAGTAGATGGCGATTTGCTTACGGGTTGCGATTCGTCACAGGATTGGGAGCACGCACTCGAGCGGTTTCGCCTTGGCGTTGACCGGCCGAGCTTGCTTGATCAAGTAGGGGCACAGTTGGTCGCAGGCCAAAGTACCGAGCACGTCTCCAATGTTGTCAAAGCTGCACAAGCGGCTTCGGAGCAGACTTTCCAGTTCTTCGGATACCCTCCGACAACGATCAGCGGAACTCTAAATTGGAACTGGGACCCGATAGCTGGCGTTCAGTGGCCCTCACTTCCCTCCGAGCGGATAAACCACCGTATCGCTGCGGGCGACGTGAAATGGATCTGGGAGCTAAACCGCCTCCAACATCTGCCGTGGCTGGCACAGGCTTGGCTTTTCACCGGAAATGAGCGCTATAGCAATAGTGCGTTTGAACAGCTCGACAGTTGGATTATCCAGAACCCGCCCGGTCAAGGTATCGCATGGCGGGGGGCTTTCGAGGCCGGGATACGGGCGATCTCCGTTGCCGTCGCGTTGCAAGGACTGCGCGATTCGCCGCACCTCACGGTGGAGCGATACCGAGAGATCGTAAACCTAATGGCACATACCGCGCAGAAGTGTTGGCGCGAGCGATCCCGATTCAGCTCCGCTAACAACCACCTGGTGGGCGAGATGGCAGGGCTTGCAGTCATCGCAATTATGATGCCTGAGCTCAAAGGGTCTGCAGACTGGGAACAGTTGGCGGTCGAGGCTTTGTGTTGTGAGGCGTCGAAGCAGATCCTGCCTGACGGTTCGGGAGCCGAGCAAGCGATCGGCTATCAGATGTTCACGGGAGAGTTGCTGCACCTGGTGGCAGCGTTGCTGGTAGTACGCGATGATCGTGCCCCCCAACGTATCGTGAATGCACTATCGCGTAGTAGCGCCTTTCTAGCGGCTGCTGTGGGCTTCGACGATCCAGATCCGCGATATGGCGATGACGACGAAGGCTTTGCGGTGCGACTGGGTCCAGCTGTCGCAAGAACGATCCGGCATCACCTAGGAATCCTCGCAGCGTTTGAGTGGGGCGCTGCAGGTGCTTACGCTGCTACGAATTCTGTTGACGCTGAATGGTTCAGAGCGATATCGCCATCACACTCCGTGCCTAGTTCACTAGAAGACTCCACTACCAGAGCCACGAGTTCGACCGCGCAGCATTTCGCTAAGGATGGCGGGTTGGTGATCCTTCGTTCCGAAAAACGGCGGATCACTATGGATGTCGGGCCGTTGGGCTACCTGTCGATCGCCGCCCACGGCCACGCGGATGCTCTGTCAATCACTCTGAGCGACGCCGGCCACGACATTATTGGCGACCCGGGCACCGGCAGTTACTACGGACATCCAACCTGGCGCGAGGTGATGCGTGGAACCAGAGCCCACTCAACCGTTACCGTCGATGACAGCGATCAGTCGACATCAGGTGGCCCCTTCCTGTGGTCGCGCCACGCGAAGACAAGTATCCGTCGAGTGGATCTTTCAGAGGGATTTGTTGACGCCGAGCACGACGGGTACCGCCGATTACACGGGGATGTCGTCCACAGGAGGTGGCTTATTGCACCCCCCAACGAGCGTGCGTCCCTAGTCATTGATCAATTGACCGGCCGAGGCGCCCATCAGATTCGAACCACTTGGCCCCTACATCCAAGCCTAGACATAACTTATGTCGAAGGGGGGCACCTTTTGCACCGTTCGGGTTCACCGATATTTCTGCTTCTTCAGTCTGCTACCACCACACTAATTTGTGACGATGTGCGTGGAGACGAATCGCGAAACTTGGGATGGTGGTCCGAACGGCTTGAGACTCGCGTGCCTTCTTGGTGGCTATGCACTAACTCCAAAGTCGAACTGCCCTTGGCTGTAGCTACACTGATTTCACCGACCGACGGAATACACACAAGCCGTCTTCGACTAAACTGGCAGGGCCAAGAAATCAGGGCTAATTGGCTCGAGGACGAGCGCGAACGAGCCATAACCCTCTTCTTGGACAGCTCTACGGTCGTTTTCCACGATTCAGACGAACTGAGGCGTTGAGACGAATGGCACTATCCAAGTCTAGCCGCCGAGACCTCGGCCAGAAAAAGGCAACTAGACGCGCACTGTGGGTCTCCACCAGCCTTTCGACACATGGCGGCATCGCAACTTACGTACGAAATATGCGCGGAACTACTCTCTGGCTCGAATGGGATATCCACCACATTGCGACGCATTGCAATGGATCCGCGCTGGCGCGTCTGGTGATATTTCTCAAGGGTCTGGGAAGATTCGTGTACGAGCTCTCTAGGCAGCGAGTTAGCGTTGTCCACATCCACACCTCGTCGTATGGCAGTTTTGCGCGGAAATCGATCCTGACCTGGATTTCAGCACTTTTTCAAGTTCCAGTGATACTTCACGTACACGGATCGGAGTTTCACCAATTCTTTGAGAAGGTGCCAAAGCCAGCCAAACTTTTTATTCGCGCGACCCTCGAGAGAGCCGATGCAGTTATAGCTCTGGGAGAAATTTGGGCTAGGCGACTTGAGCTAATTGCGCCCGATGCGAACATCGCAGTTGTGCCTAACGCGATTCGGCTAAGTCCGGTGGTTGATCAATCGGATCGCGATCCAATCCATGTCTTGTTTTTAGGCGAAGTTTGTGAGCGGAAGGGAACTTTCCTTCTACTTGAGTCTTGGGCCCGACTATTTGAAAATTGCCCTTCGGCCCAAGCGAGGTTATCCATCGTCGGCAACGGAGATAATGAGCGCGCCCACAGTATCATCAACAAACTGGGAATCAGAGACTGCGTGGAAGTACGTGGATGGCTATCGCCTTCAGAGGTGCAAGGACTCCTTGCAAACACCCAAATACTCGTCCTTCCCTCGCTGAACGAAGGCCAGCCTATGGCAATACTGGAAGCAATGGCGCGAGGAATTTGTGTCGTAGCCAGCAATTCGGGCGGTATCCCGGAGATGTTGGGCGATGCGAGCGGGATATTGGTCGATCCGCTCGAGGTTACCTATTTAACTCAAGCAATCGAACGCGTCATAACCGACCATGAAGCGCGTCACCTGGTCGGTACTGCCGCACGCGAGCGGATCGAAAAACATTTCAATATAGACATTGTTTGCCGCCAGCTAGATTCTCTATATCACGATGTTAGTTGAATATCGAACAGCAACTCACTCGCATATGACAGCGGGACTGAGCGTCATTTTGATGATGTTGGATGTCGGAGGTGACCGAGTTGACGCTAGGCGCTGTCGATGCCTGGACTGCACGCATCCGAGTAGTCGGGCTGCAAGTCCACTGCGCATTATCCTCGACAACCGCACCATAGACCCACGCGCGTGCAATGATTATCGACGAACCCACGATCCACAAATGACACCCGCTCAGCGATGAATGTACGACCCTGGGCACCGAACCAGGCAATCGCACGCAAACTCTCGCCAGCACCGGGGACCGCGCCCCGAATCGGTAGCGGATCTCCCGAACCCGGTCGTGTGGCCGATGCGCTGCCAGATCAGCTGCTCAAACCATCCACCTAGCCCTCGTGGCGGACCCTGGAATCGCCCCTGAAACAACACCGCACCCGCCAGCGCCCGACAATTCCTCAAACCACAAGCTATTTTCTGCCCGCAGTGGCCGATCAAGGGGGTAATGGTGTCTGTAGTCACGCAAAAGTACACACTGATGGCCAGTGGCTACTAGGCCCCGATGTTGACGGTGAAGGCGCCCACCAATCTCCATCACCACCGGGGAGTTCTATTGCAATCTGCGAAGGACCGAATGGACATTGTTTCCGCCCACCACAAGATCGGGTCGTATCAAGCCGCCGCCGCCGCCGGCCGATCGGTCCCAAAAACACGATGCGGTGGCCGACCTGGTCTCCGAACGCGTGGAGAAAACCAGACGGCCGGATTTCGGCCAAGCGGCTGCTGCCCGAAGCCTGAGACGCCGGCTACGAGGGTTCTCACCTTAGCTTTCGGCCGCAGGTCGCGGAAGCAAAAGCATTGTGGTGCAGTACTAATCACCGTCGGCGGCGCCCGCGGCATGGGAAACGGCCGGCTATCTGGTGGTCGACTGGGCCCAAGCCGCACCGGGCTGTTCCTGTTCGGCGCTGTGCTGGCGTTCCCTCAATGGCGGTTCGCCCGCTTCGCCACCAACGAACGGGCCTCCCCCCACGCTGCCGTTAATCGCACTGGCCGCCAGCAGTGGTGCCCTATCCAGAGTGCCGGCCGACCGGATGGCCTGCCGCCAGGGCGGTCTGGTCGCCGACGTCGTCATCGCGGCCGCGGGCTACGTCCGATTGGCCGGCCACTACGAACGAGCGCCCGACTTATGCCACCCTAGCGACCCGCAGTCGATGGGTACCGTCGAGAACGTCTGCGGCCACGCCCGGGAAGACCTGGCCGTGCGCTCGCTAACCGAAGCCGCCGTCACCTGAACCCCGCTCACGCTGCCCCCATGCCAACGCCGCTGCGCAGGCGTGGTGCGCGAAAGTCAACTTCGCGACCCCTTTGGAGACCTGTGCGATCCTCGACGGACGATTGATCATCGGAAGTGAACTGCTGCAACCCTTGCCATCGCTACGCTTGCAGATGGCGCATCGTCGGTGTTGCGCGCAAGGTCAACCGACTGTCCTACATCCGGTAGGGGTCGGCCCGTTGCTCGGTGCCGATGAGATTGATCGGCACCACGGTAATCGTGGGTCATCGACCACGGCACCAAGCGTCGTGCTCAAGCATGCGACCGGGGTGATCCTTGGCCGAACACGAACTCGTCGCACCCTGTGGCGTCTCGATCCTCGGCGACCACGCCCCCCTCGAGTGCGAACCAATCAGGACCACTCCCGTCAGTCAGGTCGCTTGGCCGGAATGCTCACCCCAACGTTCTAAGCGAAGCCAGCGGCCACCGCCATTAATGGCGTCAAATTATCCGGACGGGAAAGCGAACTTTTTCGCGTCCGGAATTAAACTATTCGCCATTCAGTCGAATGCCCCGTGCCCAGCGGTTATCGCGCTATATTTCTAAGCAATGCTCTACCAGCTGCGATGCCAACCCGCCATCAATAAATCGGCAACTACGAACTTGGCGCAACTGAGCCTAGCGTCGTGCCAATCTTCACATCATCAAAAAACACTGCACCGGGCAGCGTTGCTTTGGGATCGCGATAATAACCGACCTTAAAATAAGACACTCTGTCAGACACTACTTCTGTCGGGTACAAAGTCGGCACCGGTGGAACTATACTGCCGCTCTCTACGCCATTGATCCATACTTCCACTAGGCAATCTCTAGCCACCACCGAGAATTTCACATGGACTACCACGTCCGTCCACTCACCGCGGGGCATCAACCCGAGGTCGAGCGACCAACCTTTCTGCCAGGGGTTGTTGCCATTGTTTGAAAGGCTCCAGCGCGCAGCACGATCGGCTGATGACGCTGCATAAAATGCCATCGGCGGGGGCACCTTGTCATAGCGCCCCGTGCCACCCATGTACGTCTGATGCCACTGACCACAAACCTGCCAAGGGGCCTCAGGAAACTCATCGGGAAAATACACAGACCACCGGTAATAGAGGTCGGAACCTTCCGTACCTACAAAGGGAGCATACCCGTACCCCGGCACCGACTCGCAGCGATATTGCGACTCAGAAAGCTTATAGGCGCACGCATATTGAGAGCTTCGAGATCGGGTTGGAGCTGTCACGATGCGAGG
The DNA here is from genome assembly GCF_039729195.1 of Mycobacterium sp. DL. Lineage (NCBI taxonomy): Bacteria > Bacillati > Actinomycetota > Actinomycetes > Mycobacteriales > Mycobacteriaceae > Mycobacterium > Mycobacterium sp. DL. Next base: position 1,495,717 of record NZ_CP155796.1, on the reverse strand, counting down.
TGCGTTACTGCCACCAGCCAACTCGGTCTTTGCGTATTGACTGGTATCTCCAGTTTCGAAGTCCCCGTTGAAGAGCGTAGAAGACGACCCTGGCGCCTCTGCGCGCGACGCTGGTGTGGGCGTGCCGAGCGATAGAACTCCGATCCCACCTAGTAAAAGTACCGTCCGACGATCCATCAATGAGCCCAATCAATTCTTTCAGAATGACGCCAGAGTGTGGAGGAAATTCTTACTGCCTGTGACAGAACGACTCTCAAAGGCTAGCACAACGTCTCCCATAAGGCGCCGTCAATATACAAAGACCAGATCCCGCAGCGCGTTCTAGCTGGTCAACTCTTATGGTACGACCATCCTTGCGCCCGGTGTGACGCAAAAGAGTGCTACGCAGATTGGAGAACGGATTCAAAAATTTCAAGAAGTCTACTTGCGGCCAGTTCCGGCGAAAAGCGGGACATAAAGTAAGCTGACGCCCTTCGCGACTGCGCCTCAATTTCGGCTGGTTCCGCTAGACGATCCATTGCGCGGGAAAGGCCTTCGACGTCGTCAATATCGATCGGGCACAAACCATCAGGCTGATATTCGGCAAGTCCACCTGCTGTGGAAACCAAAGTGGGGACGCCAAGCTGCAAAGACATCACCTGAACGCCGCTTTGGGATGCCGTACGCGAATGAACCACAGAAGCTCTCGCTCTCGACACTTCGCTCAAGATAGTCTCGTATCTGAATGCATCTTTTACCCATCGTGCATGGTTGGGTAGCGCGCATTGGATCTCGCCGTCACCAAACAAAATCAATTCGTCGCCGGGCCAGCATCCGCCCCTGGTGTGGGACTCCCATGCGGCGAAAACCACCTCGTGGTTCTTATATGGTCGCTGTCGGCCGATAAGCACCACGTTCCGCCGTTCGGTTGCAGGCACGCGCTCAGGAATGAGGGCTAGCGGCAAATCACTGGTCAGCGGGGCCACGTAGAGTCGAGATTCGGCCACGGTCTGCCTACTCCGCACGCTCTCAGCCACATAGTTGCTAAAAACAATGGTAGCGGCCGCTCGGTCGTCCCAGCGTTCGAAGAACGCACGATTCCACCACGGCGCCACATGCGTCGAGTCGTGGGGCACGTCGTCGTGCAACAGGCGAATTCGCGGCGCCAAATCTGAGAAGATCCGCCACCTCGGGTCCCTCAGGAATTCGGTTACGATCACATCTGGGTCAAACCGCCTAATTTGTCTGTAGGCCTTAGAAACTCTCCACCAGTCGGCAGTCGGAATAGGTCGACCAAGAAGTACTACTTCGTACTCTCTTGCCTCATCAGATTCGGGGTGCAGATCCGAAGTTACGAGCAATACTTCAGCCCCGAGCGCTCGGAGACTCTCGACGTACGTACGCGCGAGCGGCCGCAGGCCGGGCGACAGCCAAAGGACGCGCACTACACGAGCTCTTGGGCGCTACAGGCCAAAATGCTCCGCAACCAACAGGGAGCGTCGCCTGCGGAGGCAAATTCAGAGGCGCAGCGAGCCGTCCCCATCCGCACTGGGCGGAACGGGTAAGCGCCGCGATAACCGAGTGTCATGAGCGCCGGGCCGAAACATACACCGATGGCGCGGCGACGCCGCGAAGGGCGTTCGAACATATTGCGGCCAGCAGCACCTTTGGGATTCGGCCGCCGTATTTGAACTGTAGATAATCGCCGGTTAGTACGCTGATACCATCGAAATGGCGTTCAACTAGCGCCAACAATTCTCGCTCGGAGAAGCCGGCGTGAGCCCCAAGTTCGTTTCGAAACTTTCCTTTCACTCTAGCTTTATAGTCGTTGAGATTCCACTGCATCTTTTGCACCAAATTAGCGTCAAAGGAGCCTAGATATCCTACTGCGCGGTGCCGATTGGGCGTTCCGATATAAATGAATCCATTTGGGCGTAGAACCCTGGCAAGCTCGCGCAGACTTGCAGCCGGGTCGCTGACGTGCTCGATCACGTGATGATAGAAGACGATATCGAAACTACTATCGGCAAAGGGAAGGTCGAGAACACTGCCTACTTGAAGCTCAAAATCGTCGACGCCCGCAGCCCACGAGTCGATTGGATCCCAATGCTGCGCCACGTCCACCCCTGTGACCTTTACGTCAAGTTCTTTCCGGATGTACAGCGCTTCATGACCTCTACCGCAACCGGCAACGAACACACTTTCAGGGTGCAACAGGGATTCTGTCGATCGAACGGTGCGGCAGAAATGTTCAGCACCCGCGTGGGATTCTTCACGCGAGGAAGTTATGGCCATGCTGTGTGTGCTCCTCTGATCGATTTTGCAGTACGGATTAAGGACTTCGGTCAGCCGGCTGACCAGCTACCTCGGATGGGACATGGTGCTGCTGCACACTGAATGGCGTCTTCTTTCGCGGACGGAAGATGATGCTACGCATAACGTTGCCCTATACAGAACTAGACCTTTACCAGGCCCTACGCTAGTCATCGTGATTGATCTTCAATGCGCTATACGCGGCCAGGAGCTTAGGTACCTCGTATTTCCACTCCAGTTGGTTCTCTACACGCCAGCGACCTAATGCGCCCATTTGTGCGCTGCGTTCAGGATCCTCCAGTAGTTCAACGATTTTGTTTGCTAAATCCTCCGCGTCGTTTCTTGCGGCGTACAGCGAAGCATTTCCAGCGGAAAACCGCCCTTCCGTCAAATCAAACTGAACAATAGGCTTGCCAAGCGCCATATACTCCATAATCTTGTTCATGGTCGATTTATCGTTCATCTCATTGGCTACATCGGGGTTAACGCAGACATCGGCGGTGTTCAGGATGTCCAGAAGTTCGTCGTCTGGTACTCTCCCGGTGAAAGTGACGTAGTCCGCCACGTCCAGATCAACCGCAAGGCGCTGCATCTCGGCTAGCGCTGTGCCGCCGCCCACCAAGCCAAAATGAATATCCTTGCGACCAAGGCTGTGGACGATGTGGCTTGCCGCTTGCAGCAGGTAATCGATGCCCTCTTGTTTGCCCATCACTCCGACATACCCGACGAGGTAGCGTCGACCGTGTTTCAACTCTAAAACTGGCCTTCGAATTTGCATACGGTCCAACTTTGGGCCGCTACGGACTACATACACATTGTCTGGACGCATTCCGCCACGCTCGATGGCGATGCGACGGTACGACTCGTTTGTTGCTATCGACACATCTGCCGTTCGGAAAGTGGAGCGCTCCAGCAGTACCATCAAGCGCCAAAGCAGGCCACGGCGACCAAACTTCGCTTCATATAGCTCTGGATTGATGTCGTGGTGATCGAACAAGAATTTGGTGCTGTGAACCAACTTAAAATAGCCACCCACCAGAAAGAGCAAATCGGGCGGGTTGCAGGCATGGACGACATCAAACCCACGTTCGCGCCTTACCTTTGCAGCCAAACGAAACGTATGCCATAGCGCAGTCGCATATTCGACAAAGTAGCTGAAAGGACCGTCGCCCTCATTTGGCAAGGAATATCGATACACGTGAACATCATCAATTACTTCATGCAGACTTTCATAACCTTTGCCTGTTGGGCACACAATACTCACCGTCCAACCGTGCGCCTGTAATGTCGTGGCTTGTTGCCATACCCGACGGTCAAACGGTGATGGTAGGTTTTCGACCAAGATGACGACGCTGCCGACAGGGTTGCCGCCAGCTGTAGTAGCACTCACCAGCATATTCCGTCGTAGTTGCCGCCACTTGCTCGGCCAGACGCGCGGACGAAGTCGACCACTGTCTGATCGGGACGAGCGCTGTCGACCGCGGCACTGAACTCAGGGTCACCGTTCCCAATAACGATTGTATCGGCGAATTCTAGGACTTCTTTTATGGTCGAAACCATTAGCCGCGATATATGTGGAATGAGATTGAGTATGTAATCACGATTTGCGCCCGTCAGCGCGGCCATGTTTACGGCGCCGTCATATAAACGTAAATCGTAACCCTTCCCCAGTAAGTGCTCTATCACGTCGACAATTGGCGACTCGCGCAAGTCATCTGTCCCACTTTTGAATGCAAATCCTAGCACTCCGACCTTCCGCTTTCCTTTCGCGGTTATCATTTCGATAGCGCGTGCCACTTGGCTCCTGTTCGAAGGGAGTATTGAATTGAGCAATGGCACATCGAGATCGAGATTTCGAGCTTTGTAGGTGAGCGCGCGCACGTCTTTTGGCAAGCAAGATCCGCCGAAGGCAAACCCAGGCCTCATGTAATAGGCGGAAAGATTCAGTTTCGTATCCTCGCAAAAAATTTCCATTACGCGCCTGCCATCTATACCGACGGCCTTGCTTACGCTTCCTATTTCATTGGCGAACGCTACCTTCAAGGCGTGCCAATTATTATCGGCGTACTTAACCATTTCTGCTACGTCGACCGACGTGCGGATGAGTGGCGCGTCCAATTCTCCATACAACTGTGTCAGCACCTCACCGGCTCTTGGATCGGTTTCGCCGATCACAGTTTTCGGTGGATGATAATAATCCCATACAGCGGTGCCTTCTCGTAGAAATTCAGGATTATTACAAACGCCGAAATCCACACCAGCCTGCTTTTTTCCGGATGCGCTCTCAAGGGTCGGAATTACTACGTCTCGCATACTGCCGGGCAGCATGGTTGACCGCGCGACTACTACGTGATATTTGCTTTTGCCGCGCAACGCTTCGCCGATTTCTTCGCATACACGACGCACATGACTTAGATCCAGGTTACCGTTCATTTGGCTTGGCGTTCCGACGCAAATAAGTGAAATATCACTTTCATTCACCGCATCTTCGACGGACGTAGTTGCCCGAAGGCGTCCAGACTTGACCTCGTCTGCAATCATATTGCCAATGTCTTGCTCCACAATCGGCGAAACGCCCGAGTTGATGAGGTCGACCTTTGTCCAGTTTGGGTCGACGCCAATGACATTGTGCCCATCTGCTGCCAGACAGCCGGCAGATACAGCACCGACGTACCCCAGGCCAAAAATGCTGATGTCCATGAAAATGAGTCCCCCCTAGGTGCGGGCGATTGCACCCCAGCATCCGCACCGCGTAGACAACGCTAGCTTGTGAGACCGAAACGCGCACCTGCGCGTAGCGCAGAATCGACTTTCGCACTGATCACACTTCCACCCAGTTTCGACCGTCAGTGCCTCCCACCACCGACTCCCAACCGATCCGTCCGAACGCCTGAAGGGCGTTCGGGCATGCCCACCTTAGATCAACGTCGGCGGACGCTCGCCGTGACGCGACTTCGGGCACTATCCGGATTGCCGGCGACGGAGAAGCCGCACGCATTCAGAAACGGAGCATCGAGTTATGTCAGACGCCGCCCATAAGTACCGGAGCTAGGCTCTGCGCCGATTGGTAGCAAACCGTGGATGACGTCGGCACACTTCGACTTGGCCTAGGTTGGAGTGCCCTGCGACTTCCTCCTTGAACTCGAACGATTAATCTTCCTCGCGGCCGCTCGTTCGGGGCTCAAAGCGGCCGACAGACGGCGAACTCCTGTACCATCAGTGACGGGGTAAAGCTGACCGCAGGTTCGGTGCTTGAGGCAATTTCCGCGGTAGGCAGCACATACATTCGGCCGTCCCGGGGGAAGCATTTTGCTATCTACGACTGACCTAGCTACTCGCCATACGCCTGTGATGCTCGGTCTCTTGGAAGCGACGCAGTACCGATTGGGATGCCACGCCACGCCGGCAGCGAACTGCGGACCGGATCGCGTTGCAGCGGCCACCGAGTCGCAAGCTTGCACGCCTAAGCTGGCCTCGAAGGCACAGGCACATTCGTATGATTGCTATACGCCACGACTCGCGACCGTCCGAATAATGGCACCCAGTTCGGCTGGAAGTTCGTGAACGCCCCCCTCCGCGCCATCACTCTGTCAAGGGTTTCACGGGAGATCTACTCTTGACGACCACAGTGGTTTTGGCCGGCATGTTCGCTTTGGGCCTCGCGATATTAGCGCTGCCTGCGCTTGGCTACCTTCGGATAACGACCGCTACGTTCCTCTTTGCCGCTGTAGTTGCGCCTTTCCCGATAATCGTGTGGAGTCCCGAAATACCTTCGGTAACGGGAATCGCTCACAACTCGCTAAGCGTGACCACCTATACTTTGACACTTTGTTTTCTGACCCTCGGGCTAGTTCGGCAGTGGAAGCGGAACGCGTGGTTGATGGCGTACGGGCTTGCGATCACTGCATACTTGCTGATCGGCCTCCTAACCGTATGGAGCGGGGCCGAGGCGCAGTGGGCTGGGGCGATCCACTGGATGTTCGCGCTGTTGGCGCTTGTTGCGGGTTATCAGTTTGGTTGGCAGCTGACACCTTATTTTTATCGCCAAGTAATCGGCCTCCTTTTAGGACTCTTTGCGATAAATGGGTTGTTATGTATTGCTCAGCTCGCTGGGTTGCCGGTGAGCCTATTCCCCGCCCAGTACATCGACAACATTGCGGACGGGCGGCCGATCGGTTCATTCTCGCACCCGTCGACCTTGGGTAAATTCGTCCTGATTTCGTTGATATTGGTATTGCCAGCTCTGCGAAGCTCCGACTACGTAAGTCGGCGCCTTGCTTGGGCATGTGTGGGCCTTGCTGTGCCGCTAGTTGCCTTGACGCTTGCCCGCGCGAACCTGACCGCAGTCGGCATAGCTATTTTGTTGTGGCTTGTCTTCGAAAGTAATAGCTGGACAAGAAAACCATTGCGGGTAGCACTCCTCTTGTTGGTGTTTGCGCTCTCCGCCCCAATAATCTCCGCGACTCTGGAGAGATTTTCCACGGACCCGGGCGGCGGAGACCGGGGGCGCATTTATCGCGCTGGTTTGGAACAGATCCAATCAAATTTCTGGGCAGGAACTGGGCCAAATTTCTACGTCGAGATTGTTGGTCAGTGGGATCAAATGACAGCCTGGGGGTACCCGCTTCACAATTCCTTTCTATACCCAGTAGCCGAACTAGGAATTATCGGAGGCGTCCTTTTTATGCTTCCAGTTTTTGTCGTCGGCGCTATCGCGGTGGTCGATTGTGTGGGAAGCACTAGTCCATCGCCGTGGTCGAAAGCCTACTTAGTTACGTTCCCGGGCATGATGATTATCGCGATGACCGGATGGGGCATGCTCATCGGAAGTACGCTGTGCCTTTGGTTTTTCGCGATAGGATTGTGCGCTGGCGGTATCACACAAAGGAACTCGGGTCTGTTCCCGTCGACGGATAGCGTGTCGCCTTCCGTCGGGCAATCGTTGCCGCGATTTGTCTCTGGCCAGCATCATTAACCTGGGGAAAAGTACAATTGCCCATTCAGCAACAAGTAACATAGCAGTGCTGTTATAGCGATTAACGTAAGAGTCACAACAGCAATCGGAAAAAAGTCGAGGTCGCGTTTTGGCCTTGGACGATTCTTCATCGACTCCCTAGCTGTGGAAACATTGTGTCGGAGCAAAGGGACTACGGCCCTGCCGTGTGTTTCCTGACGATCAGCAGAATAGGCACTTCTTGCCATTTCTATCGCCACTGTAACCTATGCCTACTCTGTCGCCTCACGTCTGCGCCTTCGTCCACCCTGCTCCACGACCTCGGGTGCCGGTCCTGGTGGCATGGGTGGTGGCGACGACTCAGACCGGAGTTCCCGGGCAGAGGACCGTCGGACACCTTCCTCTCCGTAGTAGCTATAGCTGTAACTATAAGATGAGTTCCCACGAGTTGGCATCATTGTGAACACCGCGCCTAGCAGTGGAGCGCCTACGCTTTCAAGACTTCCCACTGCGTGGGTAAGCTGCTCGCGTCTTGTCTGTCCAAATCGTGCCATTACAAGCACACCGTCTGCGCCAGCAGCGAGAATGGCAGCATCGGTCACAGCCAGGAGCGGTGTTGAATCCACGATGACGTAGTCGAACTTTGCGCGGAGTTCGCCCAGCAACTTTCTAGCTGATTGTGAGCCTAGTAGCTCACTTGGGTTGGGGGGAATGGCACCAGAAGTTAGGACAGTGAGGCCGGGAAAGCGTGTCCTTTGCAATGCCTCTTCAAGAGTCGCTGCACCACTCAATACAGTACTGAACCCCACCGGTTGTACGAGGTCCAGATACCTATGCAACATCGGCCGCCTCATATCACCGTCGACCAGCACAACCTTGTGCTCAGCTTCGGCCAGTGCCAGGGCGGTGTTAATTGCCGTTGTAGATTTTCCTTCATGCGGCATCGAGCTTGTCACGACTATCACGCGTGGGGGGTTGTCGACCGCTAAAAACTGCAGATTTGTGCGAAGTTTGCGAAATGCCTCAGCAATGGCCGAGTTATCGCTGTCGAATGATATGGCCGGCTGCTTCCGACGTTCCTTGTCGAGCGGAATGCTCCCAACGATGCCGGCTCCGGTTATTTCTTCAAGATTTCCTCGATCCTTGACTGTGTTGTCGAGGACATCGCGGAGTATCGCAAGGCCGACTCCCAGGAGCACGCCGGCGGCAAGTCCGATCGCGATGTTTCGCATCGTTTTCGGTACCACTGGGTCGCTAGGGATCGATGCGCGCTGCTCCACAACTACCCGGGAATCTGGGGGAGAACCGTCTTGAGGCATCTCTAGTTCACGTACCATTGCGACAAATTCATCGGACAACGTATTGGCAATATCCCTTGCCCGCACTGGTGATTCGTCGAGAACCTCGACGTCGATCAAGACTGTATCTAGTTTCGCACTCGCTTTGACGTTCTCCTGCAATTGTGCCGCCGATATGTCGAGGCCAAGTTTGTCGATGGTCCGCTGCGCCAGGGTCGTTCCCATGAGCAGTTCGGCGTAGGACAACACACGCTCTTGCGAGAAACGGTTCCCCTGATAGGTCTCAGCCAACGTTGAGCCTGCTGCGGTGGACACGAACAAGCGGGTTGAGGCCTCGTACTGCGGAGTAGTGAGCATGCTAAACGACACTGCCCCAAGCACCGCGACGGCTATCGTCACGCATACGGTGATCCACCGGGCGCGTAATAACTTTACGTAGTCTTGCAGGTTCAACGCGACCCCTTTGCCGTCAATTGCCTCTTGGCCCGCTCGATATTCCATCCGCCGCGATCGATGTCGAGAGTGTCTGTGTTACTCAGGCGAGGGCGACTTCCAGTTATCTCGAGCGTCTTGGCACCGATGTTGTGTGAGTGATGGCGTCGACCAAGGAAGGAAGCCGGGATGTGTTTCAGTCCTCTGCCCGCAAGGCTCAACCCATGCACTCAGGCACCATCACCTTCGGGACGACTGTTTCCACCAATGGCTGGCTTGGCGCTCGTGGTTTTCCCGGCGCAGTTGGCTCTGACATCTGGAAGCTGACGTCAGCGGATTGCCCGGGCGGAATGATGACTTGCGCCTCGAAAACGGGATGTCCGCGTTCCGTATTCACGATCGCCGGCACCCGCTCACCGTTGAGGATCACACTCGACAGTTCTGCGCCTTGGGTCGCGAACAGACGCACTGATGTGATGTTCGTGCCTTTCGGCACCTCGATCAGTAGCTCGGGAGCAAGGCCCACAGCGCCGGCTACATAATCCGGCAGTGGCTCATTGGGCACAGTATTGGTGAGTTTCACATTAACTGTGGAGGATCGCGTTTCACCGTTGCACTCATCTGCGGCGTATTCGATCTCGGTCCTCAGGTAGTAATCGAGCTTGTTCCCGCCGAGGTTGTTGATGACCACCGCAGCGTACGGAGCTGCATCACCCGGAAGCACATGGGCCAACGAAGTCCCTTCAAGCAGTTCCTGCTCTTCTGGCACCGCACTCCAAACGGCGATGCGACGTTCGCCGACAGCCTTGCCCAGGGCGTCCATCAATTGCCGAGGTGACCGCACCGAACCCGTCATCTTGGTAACGACAGCGTTGGCGATGTCTTGCAGGTACTGCTTCCGCGCTACTTGGTCGGTGGGGAAACGACTGTAGGCCGTGGATTCGGTTAATTCGACGACATTGTCCCTCGAAACAACCTCGCCGTCCGGCATCGTCACCGGCCCGACAGCTCCGAGGATGTAGCTCAAAGCCACTGGGTCGATGACGATTACGCCGTCCACCTCCACGCCGGTCTGCTCGGCGAACATGCCCTTCCATATCTGAGCGGCATAAGGAAAGTGCGGGCTTAGGTTGCTGTTGCGGAAGTCTGTGAACGGTTGGGCATAGCCGTACTGTTGGTCGTATTCAAGCCCGAGATCGACGGCCGTCAACGCGTCAGCTAGATCGGTGTTCGGAGCCAGGGTGTCGACGGTGGGCACGCCGTTGTCGAATCGAAGGATCCCATATCCGCCGAGCAGTCCACCGGTTCCACGCGCTTCAGCGTTAGTCTGGAAACCCATGAAATAGGTACGTGGTCCGTCTACGCCCATCATCGACGGAACCAAGCGCGCTGCCAAAGCGGCATTCTCGATGACAGAGGTGATACCGGAAATCTGGCCCTGCAGTTCGGTACGCGCATCACTCATGAGCGACACGTATCGGGGATCCGAGATCGCAGCGGCATCGCCGTTGAGACGTGTGGCGTTGGTGGACAACTCGCGCAGTTGGGGTTCTTGGTTGCGGAGTAGGTCGACGTCTACCCGACCATCTTGGTATAGCCGTTCGGGGGAGATCGCAACGCCGACGTCGGCCGCGGGTCTTAGAACGTCTGCCGCGAGACCAAGGACAACATCGGTGACCTGTTGGCCAGTTTTGAACGGGCTACCCAGCCACGGAACTCCGGCAATGATGTTCCATGCCAGGGAGTGGGTGGCGTCGCGGGCCGCCTCTGCTCGAACAAGCGCATCGTCGGCTGACTGCGACGCGGCCTCCGTATTTCCCTCTAGTAGGGCCTCTTTGGCGTCCTGAGCACTAACCCGGGCTTGCTCCAGGTTCGACTTGGCTTGGAAGGCGCCGACTGCTGCCCAGCATCCCAACCCGAGCACGACAAGAACCGCCAGCGCAGTTCCCCAAAGGAATTCGCGGCGACGGACCAACCCAGGGAGCCGTCGCCGGCCTTCGTCGTAACCCGGTTCTGCGTCGTCGCTGTCCTCGCCATTGGAATTCTGATCAGATTGGCGTCGCGGAAAAAATCGCACTCAGAGTTCCCTGTGAATAGTTGAAGCCTGCACGTCAATGGCACGACGCACAGGCTTCAGCTCTATAGATGTGATTTCTGGCCAGCGCTCAGGTCGCTAGCAGGCTCCCCGCGTCACCGTTCCGTACGGTCCGGCGGATATTCCCTGACCGTCCCTGCAGACGCTGAAGGAGAGCTCGCCGAATGCTGCTCGCCGCACCTCAAGTTGCTCAATCCTGTTCTCCCAGAATGAAGCGAAGATCGAATCGGGATTTCTTGCCAACCTCGATTCATACCTCGCGATTGTGGTATCCGTCCAGTGGGTGGCGGTCCTGGTCAAGCTGGCAGCAATCTGAACCGAGGTGACCTGGAAGAACCAGATGAAATCGCCAGGCGCCTGAGGAAGGTCGCCGGCGATCTGTACAGGAGCAGCCGGAATCTCCACTGCGGGAGCAGCGTTCGCGGCGGCGGGAGCGAAGGCGGTGGTGGCGGCAATCGCAACAGCGGCGGCACCCACCTGGAATTTAGTCGTGATGGCAGTCATTTTGGTCCCCCCAAAAGTTTTTTAGTTCCCCTGATGTTGCTGGAAGCTTCTCAGACTCCCCGCACCCTGTCAACTGGAACGCCCGGGTTCGCCGAACTTTTTCCGCAAAATCGAAAAAACGCATGACCAGCGGGTCTCCACCTTCAGCTACGCCATCCGAGGCGCCAGCAGGAACGCCTGCGTACCCCCTACGCAACATCCCGACATCACCCTATCGAGTGTTTGCTGGGGAGTTATCTACCAACCATTTCCTCAGGATGGAGGCTTTTCCAGGGGTATAACGATGGTGGCTAAGAGTGCACGGTGATCGGCGGTGCGCAGAGAGATCGTTTGATCGAGGCCACCGAGGCGTTCCGCGCCAGCACAAGATCGATGTTGGTGAGCGGGGGTACCCACGGATACGAGGGGTAGGTCGGCCCCGGTCCGGAACCCGTCTGCGCGAAAGCATCTCGGTACCCGTCGCTCAGCAGTTGTCGAAACTGCCGCATGCTGGGAGTGCTGTTGAAATCGCCCTCGACGATGACGGATCCCTCCCCCGCCTCTACGGCGAGGCCCTCCATCCGGCCTTTCGCGGCAGTGATGCCCGCCCGCCACCCGCCGAAGGCTCTGCCGTAGAAAGTCAAAGGGTTCATGACATGCACGCTGGCGACGACGGGGGGCGACCTGGCCGTCTGAGATGTGAACCATGGCCGCCACCATGCTTCCACCTTTCAGCGGCGCAATCACCTCTGTCCTGCTTACTACCAACGTATTTGGATGCCAATCGCAACCGCCAAGACCACCACGGCGATCACAGAGGTCGCGACGCGGCGGCCCAACACCGAGAGCACCAGAGCGACCGCGGCCAGAACCACGGCACACGGCGCACTCACCGCCACCAGGAGCGCGATGTTGTTAGTCAGGTGAAGCTGGCGGACGACGAGGGAAACCGACGCGTTTGTGAGAGCCAGAACCGCCACCCAGCGGCCGAGCCTGCGACGCAAGCGGCGATGCCTGCCGGATGAGAGGTGTGTCCTCCCCGCACGGAGTGGCGACATCACACGACCATCTCGACTTTCTAAGGGACTCGTAAGGGCCAATCGCGACGGCCGATCTCTGCGCCGATACCATCAGTTCCCATGACCAGCGTGACTGAGCCTGCAGCCGAGCACGAGATCGACATCCACACCACCGCCGGGAAGCTGGCCGATCTGCGCAAGCGCGCCGAGGAGGCCCTACACCCGGTCGGCGAGACCGCCGTGGAGAAGGTGCACGCCAAAGGCAAGCTGACCGCCCGCGAACGCATCCTCGCACTGCTCGACGAGGACTCGTTCGTCGAACTCGACGCGCTCGCCAAGCACCGCTCCACCAACTTCGGCCTCGACAAGAACCGCCCCACCGGCGACGGTGTGGTCACCGGCTACGGCACCATCGACGGCCGCGACGTCTGCATCTTCAGCCAGGACGCCACCGTGTTCGGCGGGTCCCTCGGCGAGGTGTACGGCGAGAAAATCGTCAAGGTCCAGGAACTGGCGCTGAAGACCGGCCGCCCGCTGATCGGCATCAACGACGGCGCCGGCGCCCGCATCCAGGAGGGCGTCGTCTCCCTGGGCCTCTACAGCCGGATCTTCCGCAACAACATCCTGGCCTCCGGCGTCATCCCGCAGATCTCGCTGATCATGGGCGCCGCGGCCGGCGGGCACGTCTACTCCCCCGCGCTCACCGACTTCGTCATCATGGTCGACCAGAGCAGCCAGATGTTCATCACCGGACCCGACGTCATCAAGACCGTCACCGGCGAGGACGTCACCATGGAGGAACTCGGCGGCGCCCACACCCACATGGCCAAGTCGGGCACCGTGCACTACGTCGCCTCCGGCGAGCAGGACGCCCTGGACTACGTCCGCGACCTGCTGGGCTACCTGCCCCCCAACAGCTACGCCGAGCCGCCGCGCTACCCGGCGCCGGCCCCCGGCCCGATCGAAGAGGGCATCACCGACGAGGACCTCGAACTCGACACGCTGATCCCGGATTCGCCGAACCAGCCCTACGACATGCACGAGGTCATCACCCGCATCCTCGACGACGACGAGTTCCTCGAGGTGCAGGCGGGTTACGCCGGCAACATCATCGTCGGGTTCGGCCGCGTCGACGGCCGTCCGGTCGGCATCGTGGCCAACCAGCCCACCCAGTTCGCCGGCTGCCTGGACATCAACGCCTCGGAGAAGGCCGCACGGTTCGTGCGGACCTGCGACTGCTTCAACATCCCAATCGTCATGCTGGTCGACGTGCCGGGCTTCCTGCCGGGCACCGAGCAGGAGTACAACGGCATCATCCGCCGCGGCGCCAAGCTGCTCTACGCCTACGGCGAGGCCACCGTCGCGAAGATCACCGTCATCACCCGCAAGGCCTACGGCGGCGCGTACTGCGTGATGGGGTCCAAGGACATGGGATGTGACGTCAACGTCGCCTGGCCGACCGCTCAGATCGCCGTAATGGGCGCCTCAGGCGCGGTGGGCTTCGTCTACCGCGGCCAACTCAAGGAGGCGGCCAAGAACGGTGACGACGTCGATGCGCTGCGCCTGGAGCTGCAACAGACCTACGAGGACACTTTGGTGAACCCGTACATCGCCGCCGAGCGTGGCTACGTCGACGCGGTCATCCCGCCGTCGCAGACCCGCGGCTACATCGGCACCGCACTGCGGCTGCTGGAGCGCAAGGTCGTGCAGACCCCGCCGAAGAAGCACGGCAACATCCCGCTCTGATCACCAGCGATCTGGGGTAGCACCAACACTTCTCTGAGAGGCCGCAATGGACCACACCGCCGACATCGTCGAGGTCTCCGACCCGCGGGACATGACGATCGACGACCCGCCCGCCCCGGACCCGCATTTCCACGTCGTCAAGGGTGCTCCCACGACGGAGGAGATCGCCGCCCTGGTGACCGTGCTGGCCGGTGCCGGCGGTGGCGCCGCCGGCCAGCCCGGCCCACAGGAGCTCAACCTGTGGGGCCACCCGGTGGACAAGCTGCGCTACAACACCTCCAGTTGGCAGCGGGTGACCTTGCTGGAGCGCACGCATATGCGGCGATGAGCGCTCGCGCGAAGAGCAGACGGCAGCGATGACCCGGGTCGTCCTGGGGTCGGCATCGTCGGGCCGGCTGCGGGTGCTGCGTCAGGCCGGCATCGATCCGCTGGTCATCGTCTCCCACGTCGACGAGGATGCACTGCTCGCGTCATTCGAGCCGGAGACTCCGCCCGAGGCGGTGGTGGCCAAGCTCGCCAACGCCAAAGCGCTCAGCGTCGCCGCCCAACTTCCGGAGGATGTCGCCGCGGACTGCGTGGTCATCGGCTGCGATTCGATGCTGTACCGGGACGGCGAGTTGTACGGCAAGCCAGGTTCCGCAGTGGCCGCGCGCCTGCAATGGCAGTCGATGGCCGGCACCACCGGCCACCTGCTGACCGGGCACGCACTGCTGCGGATCACCGCGGGGGTCATCACCCACACCGCAGGCGATACCGGCAGCACCACAGTGCATTTCGGCGAGCCCTCCGAAGAGGAGCTGACCGGCTATGTGGACAGCGGTGAACCCCTAGATGTGGCAGGCGCATTCACGTTGGACGGCCTGGGCGGATGGTTCATTGAGAAGATCGAAGGCGACCCGTCCAATGTCATCGGGCTGAGTCTGCCGGTGATGCACCGCTTGCTGCGCAGCGCCGGGTTGTCCGTCTTGGATCTGTGGACCTCGTCGCATTGTGGTAGCCCAGGCACTGCGCCTGGGCCTTAAACCAGCAAGCTATCGGCAGCTAGCTTGGTTGAAGCGCTTGACGTAAAGGATGACCCTCTTTGTCGACTGAGAAATCGTCCCGCCCGCAGACGGCGTCTGCGAGCAGACCGCCCAGTTCGACTGGTTGATCACCTCTTGGCCGTTTCTCAGATCGATAAGTCGCAGGTCGATCTCGGCGTCGCCGGTCACATCGCGAACAGCCTTGACGGCCTGGCTCAGCACCGTATTTCGCACGTTCGGCATCACCCAGACCTCGGTGGGCGCCTGCGGCGCAACCACCACCGGCGCCGCCATCGCAGGCGCTGCTAAACCTACGGTCGGCGCGAACATTGCACACGAAATCGCCATCACGCCGAACACTTGCTTACGCACCATCTGCCCCCTCGAATCTGTCCCAACCCCCTAGGGACAGTATCCGAATGAACAGCAGAAGTCGGTCACAAAACGGTCTCGTCGGGTTTGCTCGGCGAGATTTCGATCTTGACCCGCGCAAACCCGGCCGCGCGAGAAGCGGCGGCGGCTACGCGCAGCTCGAGTCGTGGGGTCGCTGAACCGCGAGGACCACCTTCAACGTCTCCTGCGAGATCTTGGCGCCCTCTTTCGGCGACTGCCCGCAGACGACCCAGTCCTCCTGGTTGATCACCGGTTGATCACCCTTCGCGACTGTTCCGATGTTGAGGGCCACCGGTGCGGTGACGTCCGAAACGGTGATGATCGCGTGCTTGAGCACCATCCCGTCGACGTCAGGCATCACCCACGTCATGTCGTCGGATCCGGTGGTG
This sequence comes from Mycobacterium sp. DL, assembly GCF_039729195.1. NCBI lineage: Bacteria > Bacillati > Actinomycetota > Actinomycetes > Mycobacteriales > Mycobacteriaceae > Mycobacterium > Mycobacterium sp. DL. Next base: position 1,479,594 of record NZ_CP155796.1, on the reverse strand, counting down.
TGGATCTTGCCGTCTCTGGCCGCAACCGCAGGCCCAGCGGCCCCGATGGTTCCGGCGGTCAGAGCGCAGGTGGCCACCACTGCCGCGATGATGCTGTTCTTCATAGTCATTCCTTTGAGGTCAGTGAACCCAAAACCATTGCGGCAGTGTCTGATTCCCTCGTTGGACTCAGCGACGTGCGGCTTGTCGAAAAACGCTCCAGCTTTTGGCTGGTCAGGGGTAACGATAAGGCGCAAATCCGCTCGCCGACGAAATCCCAAGCAGATCAACAGAAACGCCGCAGGAACCTGGCAGCCGGCGCGATTCCGCTGGCCCCCGAGCACCAGCGCCCGGCGCAGTGATCCGAGTCACAGAACTATTGCCATAGCGCACGCTGCGGTAGTTTTGGCGAAGATCTGACGCACGCGAATATTCAGCCGGGGGGCCTTCGTCATGACCACTGCGCTCGACAGATATCGGGAAACATCAGAACGCCGTCGCCGCAGAGCGGAACGAGCAAACATTCGTCTGGATATCCAAGGTTTGCGGGCCGTGGCCATCCTCGCGGTGCTCGCCTACCACCTGTGGGGCGTCCCGCAAGGCGGGTTCGTCGGCATCGACGTCTTCTTCGTCATCTCCGGTTTCCTCGTCACCGACAGCCTGCTGCGCCACACCGAGCAGACCGGTCGTGTGGACTTCCGGGACTTCTACTGGAACCGCGTCCGCCGGATCGTCCCGGCGGCCACCATCGTGCTGATCCTGACCTGGGCCGTCTCGGTGTATGTACTTCCGCCCCCCGGAGCACGTGAGGTCGGCGTCGACGCAGTGTTCGCGTTCTTCTTCATCGCGAACTGGCACTTTGCTGCCGGGGATACGAGTTACCTTACGGCGGCCGAAGCGGTTTCGCCCGTCCAGCACTACTGGGCGCTGGCGGTCGAGGAGCAGTTCTATCTCGTGTGGCCCGCACTGATCTTTGTCGCCACCCTTGTTGCGGTTCGTAAGGCGTGGTCCAGCGGTCGCTGGATGCTGCTGACCGGCGCCGTCATGGGAGTGGTCGTCGGCGCGTCCCTGGGGTGGGCGCTCTACCAGAGCGCGACGTCTCCGTCGTGGGCGTTCTTCAGCACCCTCACCCGGGTGTGGGAGTTGGGCATCGGCGCGATGCTGGCGACCGCGGTAGGCGTGCTCGCCACGATGCCGGACATTCTTCGGCCGGTGTTGTCGTGGGTGGGACTGGGCCTCGTCGGCGCCGGCATGGTCCTCATCGACGGCACCGCGGGCTTCCCGGCGCCGTGGGCGCTGCTGCCGGTGGCCGGTGCGGCGATGGTGATCGCAGCCGGCGTCGGAACCGAACCGAAATTCCAGGTTCTGCTCCGCAACCGCGTCAGCACCTATGTGGGCGACCTGGCGTATTCGCTGTACCTGATGCACTGGCCGGTGATCATCTTCCTCACGGCCTTGATGGCGACCAGCGTGAACTTCTACGTCTGCGTGCTGGCGCTGACCTTCGGGCTGGCGATCGCGTCGTACCACTTCGTCGAGAACCCGCTGCGGTTCGCCAGCCGGGAAGCGATCCGCGACGCCCGACATGCCATGCGCCACGGCCTGTTCGAGACCCAGCGTTCCACCAAGGTCGCGGTGGTGGCGTCGCTGGGGCTGCTGGCGGTCGCGCTGATCAGCTACGCCATGCGGCCCGACGCGTTCGAGCCTCCCGCGCCCGCCGAGGCGGCCGTCGTTCAGGCGCGCTGAAAGCTCAGCGTCTCGCCGCGCACGCCGCCCATCCACAGGTCCTGGCACGCCGCGGCCATCTCGTCGAGGCCGTCGATGATCTCGCCGAACACATTGCCGGGTATCCAGCCCTGGTCGCCGTTGATGAGCAGGTTGTTGCGCCCGTAGAACAGCGCCAGGTCGACGATCCCGCCGGTCGTCCCGGTGCCGGTGGTGTTCTCGTACCCGTACGCCGGGTTGCCCAGGTCGTCGGAGTCGAACGAAAACCAGCACAGGTCACCGGGAATCGGTGTGACCGTGGTGTTCTCCTTGCCCGGGTCGGCGCCCGAGAACGCCGGCAGCAGCGTGTAGATCTCGTTGCGGGCATATTTGCCATGGAACACCTGCGAGGACAACGGCAGCGCATCCCACACCGCCGCACACGTCCGCGGCGCCTGCTCGTCGAGAAGCCGGGCCGTGCACGACACACCCCGCTTGTCCAGCGAGACGGTGATCAGTCTGCTCTGGGTCATGTGAAGTCCTCCTGGGCCACGAGTGTTGGTGTGCGACGGTGCCATTCGGTGGCTTCCTGGTATGCCTGACCGACCCGCAGCACCAGCGCGTCGGCGTGCCGAGGGCCGACGATCTGCAGGCCGACCGGCAGGCCCGCGGCGGTGAACCCGCACGGCACGCTCAGCGCGGGCTGCTGGGTCATGTTGAACGGATAGGTGTAGGGCGTCCAACTCGTCCAGTTCGGCGACGCCGACCCGTCCGGCACGTCCTGGCCCACCGGGAACGCGGGCAGCGGCAGCGTCGGCGTCAGCAGCACGTCGTAGCTCTGATGGAACCGACCCATCAACTGCCCCAACCGCATTCGCACCGCCGTCGCATCGAGGTAGTCCGACGCCGACAGCGTCTCCCCGATCTGCGCGGTGCGCAGCAGTCCGGGATCGGCGCGGCCTGCCAAGCCCGCGAGATCGCCGTAGCCCTCCAGCACCTTGGCCTCCCCCGAGAACCACAGCACATGGAACGCCTCCACCGGGTCGCCGAACTCCGGATCGACCTCCTCGACCACCGCGCCCGCGTCGGCCAGCACCGCCACCGCGGCCCGCACTGCGGCGTCGACCTCCGGGTCGTTGTGGCCGAAGCCGAGGTTCGGTGAGTAGCCGATCCGCAGGCCCGCGACCCCGGCGTCGAGTCCGTCGAGGAACGACCCCGTCGGCGTCGGCAGCGCCGACCAGTCCCGCCCGTCGAACCCGGTGATCACATCCATCAGGGCCGCGGTGTCGCGCACCGTGCGGGTCATCGGACCCGAATGCGCCAGCGTCCCGAACGGACTGGCCGGGTAGTGCGGGATCAGGCCGAACGTCGGCTTCAGCGCGACCGTCCCGGTGAACGCCGCCGGAATGCGCACGGAGCCACCACCGTCGGTGCCCACCGACCACGGCCCCATCCCCAGTCCGACCGCCGCCGCGCTGCCGCCACTGGACCCGCCCGCCGTCACCGCCGGATCCCACGGGTTGCCGGTGGCGCCGAAGCGCAGCGAGTCGGTGACACCCTTCCACGCGTACTCCGGTGACGTCGTCTTGCCGAGGATCACCGCGCCGGTCTCCCGCAACCGCGCCACACACGGCGAGTCCTCGTCCCACGGCCCCGCCGGGTCGATCAGGGCGCTGCCCCGCAGCGTCGGCCACCCCCGCGTCAGGAACACGTCCTTGATCGACGTCGGAACCCCGTCACCCGGTCCGAGCGACTCGCCCGCATGCCACCGCGCCTCCGAGGCTTTGGCCGCAGCGAGCGCACCCTCGGCGTCCACCAACACGAAGGCGTTGACCGCCGGGTTGTGGGCGTCGATCGCGTCCAGCGCGGCGCGGGTCGCCTCGACCGGCGAGATCGTCCGATCCCGGTATCCCGCAACAAGTTCGGTGGCCTCGAACATCACGCGGCCCCGCCCGGGACATAACCCAGTTTCTTGTCGACGACGTTGTGCAGCGGTTCGCCGGCCAGCCAGCGACGGGCGTTGGCGGCGAACTGGGCGGCCAACTCGTCGCGCCAGCCGATCACGTCGGCCGACATGTGCGCGGTGATCGTCGTGTTCGGGGCGTCCCACAGCGGGTGCTCGGCAGGCAGCGGTTCGGTGTCGAACACGTCGAGCGTCGCTCCCCCGATCTGTCCCTGCGTCAACGCCGTCAGCAGTGCCGCCTGGTCGACCATCGGGCCGCGGGCGATGTTGATCAGATGCGCGTCGGGTTTCATCGCGTCCAACACTGCCTGGTCCACCATGCCGCGGGTCGCCGGGGTCAGCGGCGCGGCCAGGACCAGGTGGTCACACCACCCCGCGTGCGCGGCCAACTCGGCGCTGTCCACGATTTCGCCGAAGTCCGGATCGTCGGCGACGGGTCGGCGGCCCGCGCCGCGCACCACCATGCCGGCCGCGCGCAACAGCTTGGCGATCTCACGGCCGATGCCGCCGGTGCCGACCACCAGCGCGGTGGCGCCGGTGATGCTGCGGGTCTCGCGGTGTCGCCACTCGTGGCGGCGCTGCAGGTCGAAGCTGGTGCGGCTGTCCTTGGCGTGGGCCAGCACGGCGCCGAGCACGTACTCGGCCAGCGGCCGGTCGAACACCCCGCGGGCATTGGTCACCACGACGTCGGAGTTGCGCAGGTCGTCGAACAGCAGCGTGTCGACCCCGGCGGCGGTGATGTGAATCCACTCGAGGTCGCCGGCGTCGGACCAGACGTCGCGCACGGCGGTCGAGAAGTAGTCCCAAAGCAGCAGTCCCCGGGCTCCGCGGACCGCGTCGGCGAGCCCGTCGGCGGCACAAAAACGCAGGTCAACATCGATATCGTCGAGCCCGGGTGGCCGGTCGTCGGCTTTGGCGCACAGCACCGCCACCACCGGTCTTGTTCGAGGCACGGGGACGAGGCTAGGAACCTGACCGTCCGATTGTCAACAATCAGACTTGCGGGCGGGTCAGACCGGCCTCACACTGTGCAAATGAACCCCTCGCCGCCCCTGCACCAGGCCGGGATCGGAGTCGTCGTGCCCTATGACTTCGCTCTTGACCGGGAGTTATGGCGATGGCTTCCCGACGACGTCAGCCTGCACTGCACCCGGCTGCCCTACGCCCCGATGGCGGCGACGATGGAGATGGCGATGCACATCTCCGACCCGGAGAGTGCCGCGCGCGCCGTCATGGACGTCTCCGCGGTGTCGCCGCTGGTCACCGCGTATGCGTGCACCTCGGGCAGCTTCGTCGGCGGACCGATGGCCGAGCAGGCGCTGGTGACCGCGATGACGGAGGCCGGCGCCCCCGCGGCGCTGACCACCAGCGGGGCCCTGCTCGCGGCCCTGCGCTACCTGGGGATCAGCCGGATCGCCACCGCCACGCCCTACACCGCGGACCTGACCGTGGGGCTGACCGCCTTCCTCGGCGAGGCCGGGGTCGAGGTCACCGCCGCCACCGGCCTCGGGCTGATCTCCGACATCTGGACGGTGCCCCACGACGTCACCGCCCAACTGGTCCGCGACACCGACAACGACCACGCCCAGGCGGTGTTCATCAGCTGCACGAACATGCCGACCTACGACGTCATCGCCCGTTTGGAAGCCGAACTGCGCAAGCCGGTGCTGACCGCTAACCAGGTCACGATGTGGCTGGCGCTGAACCTGATCGGCCGCAAGGCGGTCGGCCCCGGGCAGCAGTTGATGGAACGCTGACCGTTAGTATTGTTGACAATTCTGCAATTCCGTCATGTCAGTCAAGGAGGACGCATGCCGACAGTGGGCCTGCTCTACCCCGGTCACAGCGCCGAGGACGACTTCCCCGCTCTCGAGACCCGGGTCGGCGGCGCCGTGCGACTGCCGGTGGTGATCACCTCGGTCGGTGAGGACGCCCACCGCGTCGACGCGCTGCTCGACCTCGGTAGCACCACCCGACTCGCCGACGGCGCCGCGGCGCTGGCCGCCGATGAACCCGACGCCGTGATGTGGGCCTGCACCTCGGGCAGCTTCGTGTTCGGACCGCAGGGCGCGGCCGACCAGGTGTCGGCCGTCGCCGCCGCGGCGGGAGTGCCTGCCTCCTCCACGTCGATCGCGTTCGTCGACGCGCTGCGCCACCTCGGCATCGGCAGGGTCGCCGTCGCGGCGTCCTACCCCGACGACGTCGCGCAGCACTTCGTCGCGTTCCTGTCCGCCGGCGGCGTCGACGTGGTGTCGATGGGCAGCCACGGCATCTACACCGCCGCCGAGGTCGGGACGCTGGGTGTGGAGCAGGTGGTCGCGATGGTCACCGCAGCCGATCATCCCGACGCCGACGCGGTGCTGGTCCCCGACACCGCGATGCACACGCTGGCGATCATCGAGCAGCTCGAGGCCGCGGTCGGCAAACCGGTGCTGACCGCCAACCAGGTCACGGTGTGGAAGGGCCTGGAGCTGCTCGGGCCGGTCCCGGAGTTACCCGGGCTCGGCGCGCTGTTCGGAGGCGCCCAGTGACGACGTACATCGGTCCGCTGGCGCAGGAGACGACGCCCAGCATCATCGCCGACAAACTGCGGGCCGCCATCGGCCACGGCGAACTGGAGCCCGGCGCCCAACTGGGCGAGGCCGACCTGGCTCGCCAACTCGGCGTCAGCCGCGGCCCGCTGCGAGAAGGCATGCAGCGCCTCACGCAGGAGGGGCTGCTGGTCGCCATCCGCAACCGCGGCATCTTCGTCACCGACATGACCCCCGACGACGTCCGCGACATGTATCTGGCGCGCGGCGCCATCGAACGCGCCGCCGCCCGCAAGATCCTCGACGGTGACGCCTACGCCAAAGCCGGTGACGCGCTGCTGGCGATCGTCGACCAGATGGGGCGGGCCATCACCTCGGCGGAGGCCAGCGAGCTCGACATCGCCTTCCACGAGCGGCTGGTGGAGCTCTCCGACAGCCCCCGGCTGGCTCGCATGCACCAGACGTTCATCACCGAGACACGGATGTGCATCCACGCTCTCGCCGAGAGCTACGCCAAGTCCGACTACCGCGAAGAAGAGCACCGCATACTCGCGACCGCATTGCGCTCCGGCGATCGCGAGCGCACCGACGAGCTGTTGGTGGCCCACATGGACGACGCGCTGGCCCGGCTGATCCCCTAGCCCCAGCCGCCGCCCATCCTCGCCCTCTTGTCGCCCTCTTGTCGGCCTCTTGTTGCCCTCTCGTCGCCCTCTCGTCGCCCTCTTGTCGCCGAAGCTGCATCCTCCGCGGCGATTCGGACCAAATGTGCGCGCTGGCTACACGTTCGGCGCAACGGAGGGTCGCCTGAGCGCGTTACATGTAACATCGAGGACGTGCCACCCTCCCGAGAACGAGTTCGCCGCCATCGTGAGCGGCTCCGCGAGCAAGGCCTGCGGCCAATCCAAGTGTGGGTGCCCGATGTGACTGCTCCGGAGTTCGTCCGCGAAGCTCATCGTCAATCGGCACTTGTCGCCGCCGATGAGCACGATCTCGAGGACCAGGCATTTGTCGACGCCATCTCCGTCGACTGGGACGAGTCCCCGTAGTCGTGCGGCGAGGTGACATATTCATAGCCGCGGCCCGCGGGGCCTATACCGGGAAGCCCCGCCCGGTAGCGGTCATACAAGACGACCGATTCGACGCCACCGCGTCGGTCACAATCGTGCCGTTTACCACCAGCGATGTTGATGCCCCGTTGCTTCGAATCACTGTGCAGCCGTCTGATGTCACCGGCCTCACTGAGACAAGCCGACTGATGGTGGACAAGGTGACGACAGTGCCCCGATCCAGCCTCACTCAGCAGATCGGCCGCCTCAGCGACCAAGACCTTGTCGGCCTCGACCGCGCGTTGCTGGTGTTCCTCGGGCTTGCCGGTTAGCTGCGCCTCCGTCGTTGCCGCAGTGCGGCCTCGCACCGCCGGATCGTGTACGCACGCGTGTCCAGATGCGTCACCTCGATGAGCAGCCAGCCCTTCTGCTGGAGCAGCTCACGGAAATCGATATCCGCGAGCAGGGCGCGACGATGGGCGGCCCACTCGACCCCGACTTTGGCATCCACCCAACCCAAACCGATGGCCACCCCCCACGGCGTGTCGTCCATGGTGACGAAGTTGTAGGAGTCCTCTTCGACGAAGATGCTGGTGCTCGGGCGCGGCAACCCCCCGTCGATCAACATCAGCCGAAGCCGGGTCTCCTCAGGAGAACGGCTGCCGCCGTCCATCAACCGGATCGCCTCCCACGCCGAACCCATGCCGCGGGCCGACCTGTAGCGGGCCTCCAAGGGAGCAACGTCCGCAGCATAGAGGTCGGTGCACTCGCTGAGTTGATCGAGGAGAACGACCGCCTCGTCGCGTGGCAGCCGTCTGGCCAGATCGAGCGCCGTCCGCGCCGGCGTCGTGCACGGCAACGGACCTGTTTCCACCTCGTCGCTGCCGATACGTTCGTTCCGGACGACAACACCTGGCCGCGCGCGTCGTGGCGGCCCGATGAGCTCGATCGTGGCGTTCGTGTCGATCGAGCCAACGCCGTAAAGCGCGGCGGCAGTTGTGCCGGCGATGACTCCCTTGCGGCCGGTCCACAGCCAGGCGGCCCGAGCTCTGGCGCGAATATCGATGCGGGCGTCCTTGTGTAGGTACACATCCGGATACAGCGCGGTGTAGTTCCAGCGCAGTACGCCGCGAGTCAGTGCGCCCGATGCCAGTGCTTCGCTGCCGATGAAGGGGTCATGCATGTGCGCCATCGTGTTCGGGTTATGAGACGTTCTCCGGCGCTATGGCCCATATCCACACCACGGCTGTGGATCGATGACTATCTGTGGAAAACGCAGCCGTGACGTCGATTTGGCGCGGAGCACGCCGAGGGCAACCCCAGGCCGGGGCGCCTCGATGGTGCTCACACCCAAATCGACAGCAAGGCTGTGAATACCAGGCCAACGGCAGGAATCGGAGCCGTGGAGTCGATTTCGCCCACAGCACGCTGAACTGCAACCCACACCCCCCGCGTTGACACTGCGGTGAGGGTGCAGAAAAGCCCCAAAAGCCCGCCGTGGCTGCAGTCTCAACGGAGGAGGGCGCCGCGGCTGCAGTCTCAACGCAAAGGCCTAGCCCATCTTGATGCCGATGTACTTCGTCTCCAGGAATTCGTCGATGCCGATCGCCCCACCCTCACGTCCCAGACCGGAGGCCTTGACCCCGCCGAACGGGGCCGCCGGATTGGACACCACACCCTGGTTCAGGCCCACCATCCCGGTGTCCAGCGCCTCGGCCACCCGCAGCGAACGGCGCAGATCTTTGGTGAAAACGTAAGCGATCAAACCGAATTCGGTGTCGTTGGCTGCCGCGACCGCCTCGTCCTCGGTCTCGAACGGGGTCAGCGGCGCGACGGGGCCGAAGATCTCCTGCGAGCTCATCGCCGCATCCCGCGGCACACCCGTCAGCACCGTCGGCGGGTAGAAGTATCCCGCTCCCCCGGTTGCCTCGCCACCGGTCAGCACCGTGGCACCACGCTTGACGGCGTCGGCGACCAGCGTCTGGACCTTGCGCAGCGCCGCGTCGTCGATCAGCGGTCCGACGTTGACGCCGGCGTCGGTGCCGCGGCCGACCGTCAGCCCCGCCATCCGCTCGGCCAGTCGGCGGCCGAACTCCTCGATCACCGACGAGTGAACGTAGATCCGGTTGGCGGCGGTGCACGCCTCGCCCATGTTGCGCATCTTGGCGGCGAAGACCCCCTCAACGGCTTCGTCGAGATCGGCGTCGGCGAACACCAGCACCGGGGCGTTGCCGCCGAGTTCCATCGACGTGCGCAGCACCTTCTCAGCGCACTGCTCCAGCAGAATCCGGCCCACCTGCGTGGAACCGGTGAACGACAGCTTGCGCGCCAGACCCGACCGGATCATCGGCTCCAGCACCGCGCCGGCCTCGGTGGTGCTGATGCAGTTGACCGCGCCGGCGGGCAGTCCGGCGTGGGCCAGGATGTCCATCAGCGCCAGTATCGACAGCGGTGTCTGCGGTGCGGGTTTGATGACGCTGGTGCATCCCGCGGCGATAGCCGGACCGAGCTTGCGGGTGCCCATCGCCATCGGGAAGTTCCACGGCGTGATCAGCAGGCACGGCCCCACCGGCTGACGGGCCACCAGGAAGCGTGACCCACCGGCCGGCGCGGTCTGATAACCGCCGTCGATGCGGACCGCCTCGCCGGCGAAGTGCCGGAAGAACTCTGCGGCGTAAGCGATCTCACCGCGGGACTCGGCGAGCGGTTTACCCATCTCCAGCGTCATCAGCAGCGCGAGGTCGTCGACGCGTTCGTGCAGCAACTCGAACGCGCGCATCAGGATGTCGGCGCGCTCCCGCGGCGGCGTCGCGGCGAAGGCCGGTTGGGCGGCCACGGCGGCGTCGAGTGCGGCGCGGCCGTCCTCCGGCGACGCGTCGGCTACCACGCACAGCACGCTGCCGGTCGCGGGGTCGATCACCTCCGATGTGCGCCCGCCGGTGGCATCCACCCACTTACCACCGATGAACAGCTGTTTGTCCACGGCTGCGACCACCCGTGCCTCGTTCACTCCACCACCTCTTCAGTTGCTGCGCCACGTCCGTTAGATTGTTGACAATCTACCCGTCGACAATCTAGGACCTCACCGTGACCGAACTTTCGCCCATGCTCAAGCAAGCTACCGGCGTCCTGGCCGCCCGCGGGGAGGGCGTTCTGCTGTTCGACGAAGCCGACCGCCGCTACCTGGATTTCACCGCCGGCATCGGCGTGACCAGCACCGGGCACTGCCACCCCCGGGTCGTCGAGGCCGCCCAGCGGCAGGTGGGCACGCTGATCCACGCGCAGTACACCACCGTCATGCACCGCCCGATGCTGACACTCGTCGAGCGCCTGGGTGAGGTGCTGCCCGCGGGCCTGGACCGGCTGTTCTTCGCCAACTCCGGCAGCGAGGCCGTCGAGGCCGCGCTGCGACTGAGCCGCCAGGCCACCGGGCGCCCCAACGTCGTCGTCTTCCACGGCGGTTTCCACGGCCGCACCGTCGCGGCGGCCTCGATGACCACCTCCGGCACCAAGTTCCGCTCCGGATTCTCGCCGCTGATGGCCGGCGTCCACATCGCGCCGTTCCCGGACCCCACCCACTACGGCTGGCCCGTCGAGCAGGCCACCGACTTCGCGCTGACCCAGCTGGACTACCTGCTGCAGACGGTCACCTCCCCCGCCGACACCGCCGCGTTCGTCGTCGAACCCGTGCTCGGCGAGGGCGGATACGTGCCCGCCAACGAGCGCTTCCTGGCCGGGCTGCGGCAACGCGCCGACGAACACGGCATCCTGCTGGTCGTCGACGAGGTGCAGACCGGTTTCGGAAGGACCGGAAAGTTCTGGGGGCATGACCATTTCGCCGTCCGGCCGGACATCCTGATCACCGCCAAGGGGCTGGCGTCGGGCTTCCCGCTGTCGGCGATCGCGGCGTCGGAAGAGCTGATGGCCAAGGCATGGCCGGGATCCCAGGGCGGCACCTACGGCGGCAACGCAGTCGCCTGCGCGGCGGCGGTCGCCACCCTCGACGTGATCCGCGACGAAGGCCTGGTCGACAACTCCGCCCAGCGGGGCACCCAACTGCGTCACGGGCTGTCGCTGGTGGCCGACAAGTACGACGAGATCACCGACGTTCGCGGCCTGGGCCTGATGATCGGCAACGAATTCCGCGACGCCGCAGGCAAACCCGATGGCAAGCTGGCCGCCGCCGCCCAGCAGGAAGCCGCCCGGCGCGGACTGCTGCTGCTCACCTGCGGCGCCTGGGGGCAGGTGGTGCGGTTCATCCCCGCGCTGGTCGTCGACGCCGACCAGGTCGACGAGGCGGTCGGGATCTGGGCCGACGCGGTCAGCGCGGTCGTCTCCGGCTGACCATCAGGACCGACTGTCCGCGTACTCCAACTGCCTTGGCGCCTCGGCAGTTCCGGGGATCTCGGTGCCGTTGATCGGGCAGCGGGTGGTCTCCGGAACCCTGCTGAGCGCGATGGCACCGACCGCGACCGCGGCCATCATGTAGAACGCCGGCCACAGGTTGTTGCCGGTCTCGCCGACCAGCCACTCGTTGAGCGCCGGCGCGGTGCCACCGAAGATCGACGTCGACACGTTGTAGGCGATCGCGAAGCCCGCAAAGCGCACCTGCGTCGGGAACATCGCCGGGAACATCGCCGAGATCGTCGCCAGCTGAGGCACATACAGCAGGCCCAGCACGGCGAAGCCGATCAGAGCACCCAACGGGCCGGTCGACATCAGCATGAACATCGGCACCACCGCGATGAACAGGCCGCCCAGCGACACCCACCACAGCGGCTTGCGGCCGACCCGGTCGGACAGATGCCCCGCGAACGGGACGAACACCATCATGGCGAGCATGCCGATGATCGGCACCACCAGCGACATGTCGGTGGACAGCCCGATCGCCTGCTCCAGGTAGGTCGGCATGTAGCTCAGCAGCGTGTAGTTCACGACGTTGAGCGCCACGACCAGGCCGCCCAGCTTCAGGATCGGCGCCCAGTAACGGGTGATCAGATCCTTGAACGCCGCCCCGACGCTCTCTTCTTCCTTGCCCTGGTCCTCCAGTTCCTTGAACACCGGGGTGTCCTCGAGCTTCATCCTCAGGTAGATCCCGATCAGTCCGAGAGGAGCCGCGACCAGGAACGGCACCCGCCAGCCCCAGCTGCTCATCGCATCGTCACCGAGCACCAGCGAGAACCCGAGCATCATCAGCGCGCCCGCGGAAAAGCCTGCCAGCGTGCCGAATTCGAGGAAGCTGCCCAGGAATCCGCGGCGCCGAGGTGGCGCGTACTCGGCCATGAACGTCGCCGCTCCGCCGTACTCACCGCCGGTGGAGAAGCCCTGGATCATTCGCAGCAGAATCATCAGTACGGGCGCCCAGAACCCGATCGCGTCGTAGGTCGGGACCAGGCCGACGCAGAAGGTGGCGCCGGCCATCAGCACGATCGTGATCGCCAGGATCTGCCGGCGCCCGAGTTTGTCACCGAGCGGTCCCCACACGAACCCGCCCAGCGGGCGCACCAGGAAGGACACCGCGAAGGTCATCAGCGCGAACAGCGTGGCTTCGGCCGTGTCGCCCGGGAAGATCGCCGCGGAGATGTAGGTGACGCCGTAGGCGTAGAGGCCGTAGTCGAACCATTCGGTGGCGTTTCCGATGGCCGAGGCCGCGATGGCCTTCTTCAATACGCCAGGTGGCGCGTCGGCAGGCTCAGCGGCGGTGGGTTGTTCGGGATTGCTCAACGGGGAGCTCCTCAGGTCGGGGCCTCTCCGCGAACACCATCGAACGCAAAGCAGACCGTTCGTCGAGATCGGCTGCGTGCTAGCCCCACGTACCCACACCCTCGGAGATGAAACGTGTCCGGCGAAAAAATCTCGGCGGCTTCGGAGGCTCGCGGCAACGACGGTAGGCTTGCCGCGTGCCGCTACCTGCTGATCCCAGCCCCACACTGCAGTCCTACGCCCACCCTGAACGCCTGGTCACCGCCGACTGGCTCTCCGGAAACCTGGGCCGGCCGGGCCTGGCGATCGTCGAATCCGACGAAGACGTGCTGCTCTACGACACCGGCCACATCCCCGGTGCGGTCAAGATCGACTGGCACACCGACCTCAACGACGCCCACGTGCGTGACTACATCACCGGCGAGCAGTTCGCCGACCTGATGAACCGCAAGGGCATCTCGCGCGACGACACCGTCGTCATCTACGGCGACAAGAGCAACTGGTGGGCGGCCTACGCGCTGTGGGTGTTCACGCTGTTCGGCCACCCCGACGTCCGCCTGCTCGACGGTGGCCGCAACCTGTGGATCTCCGACGGCCGCGACACCAACCTCGACGTGCCGTCCAAGCAGACCGAGGGTTATCCCGTCGTGGAGCGCAACGACGCCCCGATCCGGGCATTCAAAGAGGACGTTCTGTCGGTCCTGGGTTCCCAGCCGCTGATCGACGTACGGTCCCCGCAGGAGTACACCGGCGAGCGCACCCACATGCCCGACTACCCCGAAGAGGGCGCGTTGCGCGGCGGCCACATCCCGACCGCCGTGTCGATCCCGTGGGCCAAGGCCGCGCTGGACAACGGCAAGTTCCGCAGCCGCGCCGAACTCGACGACCTCTACGGCTACCTGTCCGCCGACGATGACACCGTCGTCTACTGCCGCATCGGCGAGCGCTCCAGCCACACCTGGTTCGTGCTGACGCATCTGCTCGGGTATCCCAACGTGCGCAACTACGACGGCTCCTGGACCGAATGGGGCAACGCGGTACGGGTGCCGGTCGCCGTCGGGGAAGAGCCGGGTTCGGCTCCGTGACCCTGCCGGCTCCGTTGGCCGAGGTGGTCTCCGACTTCCAGGAGGTCGAAGGCCAGGACAAGCTGGCCATGCTGCTGGAATTCGCCAACGACCTCCCCGATCTGCCCGCCGACCTCGAAGAGGCGGCGATGGAACCCGTGCCCGAATGCCAGTCGCCGCTGTTCCTGCACGTCGACGCCGCGGACCGCTCCCATGTGCGGCTGTTCTTCAGCGCGCCCGCCGAGGCCCCGACCACCCGCGGCTTCGCCTCGATCCTGGCTACCGGCCTCGACGGGCAGTCGGCGGCGGACATCCTCGCGGTCCCCGACGACTTCTACAGCGACCTGGGTCTGGCGGCGCTGATCAGCCCGCTGCGGCTGCGTGGCATGTCAGCGATGCTTTCGCGGATCAAGCGCCGCCTGCAGTAGGGGCGGCTCGGCCGTCGAAAGTCGTTCCTGATCCTGCTTTTTCGACGGGACCGCAGACACGTCGTACGTCGCTTGTTATGGTGCTGGGCAACCAGGTGATCAACAGCATTCTGCCAGCGACTATTCAGGAGACTCCCAGAAATGGCCACGACCACCACCCGCGCGGTGACCAAACTCGGCGGGATCGGTGCGATCGTCGTCGCCGCGTCAGCCGTCTTCATCGGCGTCAGCGCCGGAACCGCCCAAGCCGACGTCACCGAGTTCGGCGCCGACCCCCGGGTGAGCAGTCGCCAGGCTGCGTCGTCGTCACAAGGCGGCGTCCGCCACGACGCGACATGGGGTGAGGTGCGCGGCACCGACATCGGCGACGTGCACGCCCACGGCGAGGTGAAGGAATCGATGAAGGCCGTGCCGACCAGGCCACGCGGCACGCGCGCGCCCGGGTTCAACAGCGGCTGGCACACCGGCATCCGCGGCGGGCTGCGTTAGACCTGGGCCGCTACTGCCAGTGCGGCGACCTTGCGGGAACCGGTAGCTTCAAAGCCATGAGAACGATCCGGCGGGATGTCTGGTGATCCCCAAGCGGATTCGCGATCGTCTCGGTGTGCGCGGACACCAGCAGGTCGAAATCACAGAGCATGACGGACGCATCGAGATCGAACCAGCGCCGACCGAAGTGGAACTGGTTCGCGACGGCTCGGTTCTCGTTGCGGAGCCGGTCCGGGCGCTGCCCCCGTTGACCGATGACATCGTTCGGGAAACCATGGACCGCGTTCGGCGGTGATCGCCCCCGACCGGGACCTGATTACCTCCACATCAACCGTGGCGTCAGAAGCAAAAAGCGCGACAGATTCCACATCCGGTGTCGCGTCGAGTGATTGTCTAACCGGACTGCTGGTAGTTGGTCGTCGCATCGCCGAATTGCCGCTCGAACGGCAATACCTGTTGCGTCGTAACGCTTTCGACACCAGCCAGGAGTTGACGTAGCCGCGGTTCCGCGGCTTGGCCGCCATAGCAGTCCAGCCAGGCCGCAATGGTGGCCACGAGGTCCTCGCCAAGCGGGATGCAGTCCCGCGCGATGACGGTGATCAGAGCATCGATCGCCTCGAAGGTGTCCCCGACACCGATCGCGATGTATATGCGGTCGGCCTCGATCCGGCTCAAAAGCGGGCATGCCGTGGCGGCCAGCGCGAACGCCAAGGCGCCGTCATCGGGCGCCGTTCTCCTGGGTTTGGACACCGTGACCCCATCTGATCAACGAACTCGAACTGAGTTCCAACGGTAGAGCGTGCAGAACGCACTCGCCCGGCATCACGATTCGTTGAACCCGACGACCTGGGAACATCGTCGGCAGGACCGAAGTTGTTGGCCCATTGTTAGTAGCGCGATCACCTTTCGTTCATCGTGACCGTCCGCGACATTCATGCTCAATTCGACGGCCGGCCTGTGGGCTCGCAGCTGAGCCGCAATCCCCGGCGTTTGCCACCTTCACAGCGCAGCGAAGGACCTGCCAAGCCGAAGCGGCGCGCTGTCAGCTACACCCCTCATGCGCTGCAGCGCGCCGCAGTCGGAACTTTCCCGGTCGTCAATCGGCTAAACGCATGCACGCGAGTTAATGCGAAAACTCGACGAACCGCTCATTTCACAACCCGCGAGGAGGCTTCGACACCACGCGCCATTAACTGACGTTCGCACGACGAGAAGTCTTGTCGAGATTGATGACGGTCCGGGTGGCGACGGTGGTGTCGCCCAGGACGGCAGCGATCTGACTATGGACTGTGTCGATCGATTCCGTGAGTTCAGCCAGCGTTGACGGTGAGTGCGCGGTGACTGTGAGATCGATGACCCGGACGCCTCTGTCGATGACGGCTTTACCCTTGGCCGAGTGCGCATCGGGGCACCGTTCGAGAGCGTTGGCCGCGGCGGTGGCCACCTCGCCGAGATCGGCCGTGACTGTCCCGAGGTCATTCGCGACGACGCGCAGTGACTTGACCCTGGCCTTGGGCGAGTGCGCAAACAGCCAACGCAGGGCGGTAATCGTGAGAACTAGGCCCACGCCCGCCACAGCCCACGGCCACCAACCGGTGCCGGAAGCCGTGGAAAGTCCAGGGGCGGAGATCATCTGCGGGGTGCCGGGAATCCAGTTCGTATTCCACACGAAGAGCCCGGCACCCACGGCGATCAAAAGCAGTCCCAGGCCGAGAGCGGCGAACCGGTCGAGGCCTGTCACCGAGCGGGTCATCTACGCGCCTCGTCTGCGGGTGCGAACACGGATTCTGGGCGATGCACTCACGATCGCGGTGGCGTCGCGGACGGCTTCGGTGACCGCACTCTTGATCCGACCGGCGCTATCGCCCGAGGTGGCATGGGCGGTGACGGTGATGCTGTGCAGCGTCGCCTTTGAATTGGCGTCGAGTACACCGGGTACCGTCTCGGCGGCGCTGGATGCCAACCGAGCGAGGTCGGCGGGTCGCATCCAGATGCTGCTGCGCGCGGTGACGGCCACTGCGGTCCGGCGCCGTGGACGCAGCGCCGCGGATACCAACCACGCGCCCAGCAGAATCGAGACGATACCGACGGGATACATCCACCAGGCGAACGTCAATCCGTCAATCCAGCCGACGGCGGTGGTGGTGAACGGGCGTCCGTCGAGCCATCCGGCCGACACAGCGCCGTCCCGAAGCGCAACCACACCGACCCCCAGCATGACGAGAGCGATCAGAGCGCCGGCATAACCGGCGGCCGGGGCGGCGACCGGCGCGACACCCGCCGCGGGCAACGCGGCCTGTCGAGATGCCTGCTCGAGGGGTTGGGTCTGTTCCGGCGCGGCGGTCACAGCACTGTCCTGGAGTGTTCGTCGGCGGCGGCGACCAGGGTTTCGATCGCGACGTCAACGCCGTCGACCTGAAATCCCGAGGAGTCGGTCAGAGCCTGGGAAACATTGCGCTGGACCGCATTTCCAACGTCTGTCAGCGACTGCGGCCAGGTCACCGCGATGGTCAAGTGGGCGCGCACTCGGGTGGCAGAGATATCGACGCGAACGCGCGGCAGTTCGCGACCGGTGAGCTTGTCCAGGCCGGCGGCGTGGCGCTGGACCCCGGGGGTGTCCACGGCGGCCTGCATCGCGATTCGCTGGGCGACCTTGTCGCGTACGGTCAGAGCACCCCGTTCGCCGGGGTCGGAATCGGCGCCGACTGATGCGCCGGCGCGGTCTGGAACGTTATCCACGACCGCGTCCTCGGAGGACCGTCGTGAGATCGAACTCGCCATCACGCTGACCGCCGATCAGAAACCCCGCGGTCCCGAGTATAAGAGCGACCAGAAAGCCGGTGAAGCCGCCAGCTGCGGCCGCCACCCCGAGCAACAGCCCCGCAATCAGTCCCAAGCTGGATGTGGTCATTCGAACCTCCAAATTCGTTCCCTCGCAGTACATCTGCGACGGCGAGTGTCTGTGTCACATGTGTCGGGCGCACCGCCCCGGACATAGGCTCGGTCCGAGAAGCACCCGCAGGTCAAGCTCGGGATGATCCCTCGGTGTCCAGTTCGTATCCGGGTGCTACGACGTCTTCGACGGTGACGTCGACCCTGCCGCCGACCATGGTCGCTACCACGTCCCGGATCTGGGCCGCAGTCTGACGGACCGGGGCACCGAAGTGCAACGTCACGTGCACTTCGGTGACGCCCTCGGACAACCGGACACCCGAGACCCGACGTCCGGGTAGATACGTGCCGACCTCCCCGAACATGCCCGAGTGCAAACCTGCCACCCCCGGCACACTGCCCACTGCCTCTGCGACGATGTCCGCGGGTGTCGCTGTCTGCTGCTTTCCAGGTTGTTCTGCCACTGGTCTGCCTACCTCACTGCACTCGGGCAGGCGCGGGTTGCTCGGAAGTGTCTTCGTCGTCTTCGAGGTGAACGTCGTGAACGGTGACGTTGACTTCGGTGACTTCCAGCCCGGTCATCCGCTCGATGGCGGCAATCACATTACGCCGCAACCCTTCTGCGAGGTCGGTGATGGACACCCCGTAGTCGGCCACGATGTCGAGGTCGACGGCGGTCTGCTTCTCGCCGACCTCCACCGACACACCTTGGGAGTGGTTCACGCTGGCTCCCGGGATGCGTTCGCGCAGCGCTCCGACGACGCGGGACGCGCCACCTCCGAGGCTGTAGACGCCGTGCACCTCCTTCGCCGCGATGCCCGCTATCTTGGACACGACGGTATCGGCGATCGTGGTCTTGCCCTGTGAAGTCAGCAGTGCAGGCTCGCCTCGACCAGTGCCGTCCTTGGCGATTGCGGTGCTGGCAGGTTGAGTGCTGGTCATCGAGGACCATCTCCTTCAAGTCGATTGTGCGTACCCCCGTTAGACGTGTTCGAATGCCCCCATCCGCAGGTCTGAAGCGTGTGATCTGCGTCACATTTTTCGGCGCCGAGTCTGCTGTCCAAGATCGGGCGCGCGATAGGTTGGACGTAGTCATCCGCCATCGCGGTACCGGAGGAGGTCGAATGACCATCGACCGGCAAGCTGCGGACCTTACTGAGGCCGGCGATTGGTACCTCGCCAATTCCGCCACACTGGGCGACCGGACCGCGTTCGAGGTCATCGTGCACCGGCACGGTCCGCTGCTCTTTCGGTACGCCCGCCGGATGCTCGCCAACGACCACGACGTCGCCGATGTGGTTCAAGAGACCTTCGTCTCGGCGTGGCGCCAACTCGGCAGCTTCCGCGGCGGGTCGTCGCTCCAGACCTGGCTGCTGTCAATCTGCTCCCGCAAGATCGTCGACAACTACCGCGTCAAACGCGCACAACCGATCGACGACCTGATTCTGGACACTGTGCCGGCCGCCGGCGTCGGTAGTGATCCTCCGGCTGCCGCTTCGGCAATGGAGTTCTTGGAAGCTCTCGAAATGGCACTCCTGGAACTGCCACCCCGGCAACGTTCCTCGTGGGTCCTACGCGAAATCGAAGAAATGACGTTTGTCCAGATCGGCGAGATCCTCGGTCTCAGCCAGGACGCCGCCCGCGGCCATCACTTCCGCGCGACCCGCACACTCAGGGAAAGGCTGCACAGGTGGAGATGAACGATCCCCGCGACCTTCTGGCCCAAGCAGGGAGCTTCCTGCGGGCCCAACCCGAGCCCGGGTGGGACGCGATCGCCTCCCGGGTGATCGCCGCAGTGCGCGCCACTTCCCGACCCGGAGGGTGGCCGCTGGCCGCTGACGGACCCGACCTACCCGGCCCCGGACATCTGTACGTCAGCGAGAACGTCCTCCGCAGCACCCTGGCGGTAGTCCTGAGGCAGCGGTACCTGTGCGCCCCTACCGCAATCCACTTCGACATCGACGGCGACGCGTTGCGCGCCGTTCACATCGAGGTCACCGGTAGCTATGGCACCGCGCTGCACCGACTGGGTCACCACCTTCGTGCCACGACCGCGGAGACCATCATCGAACTCCTGGGTGACACCGCTGGTGGCCCCATCGACGTCACCATCACCGATGTCGTCACCGGCGACCCACTACACCTCTGACCCACTGCACCCCAGGGGTTTTGCGCGGAACACCTGCACGTCAGAAGCGGCAGGTAGCGACCTGGATCCCACATCTCAATTCTTACGAAAACGGGACCGTCGAGGCCGACTACTTGATCTTGGTGTGGCCGGGGTGCGACCATGCTGCATGGCTGGCTCTCAAGAGACCAAAGGCAGCGAAGCCACTGCTATCGAACACGTACTGGGGCGGCTTCGCACGAGTTATCCCATGCTTTCGCCGGATTTGGTGAACGAAGCTGTGCGTGAAGCATATTCACGTTTTGACGGTCGCCCGGTGCGCGACTTCGTCCCTTTCTTCGTCGAGCGCGGCGCCCGTCGCCGGCTCGCCGACTTGACGCTGAGCGGAAGGGAAGTTGCCCCCGTGACGCCGGACGTCGACAGCACAGTGCGTCAACCCTGACTCGCGCGCGGTCACCACTGGCGGCACACACTCATAGACGCGAGAGCTGGTTTCGCCCGCGCATCTTGGCCTCGTAGAGCGCCTTGTCTGCCCGAACGACGCTCTCCAACAACGTTTCTTCATGCCCTACCGTGGTGTATCCGATCGAACAGGTTTGTGACGATGGCATGCCACATCTAATCCGATTGAGAACGATTTCGGCTTGACCGAGTGTGGTGTCGGGCAGGGCGACGAGGAACTCCTCACCCCCCCACCGACCGAAAACATCGCCGCGCCGTAGCGAGGCCCCTGCGGCGGTCGCGAAGTCTCGTAGCAGCGTATCGCCGGCGGTGTGGCCCTTCCTGTCGTTGTACGCCTTGAAGTTGTCGAGATCGATGACGGCGACCGTCACGGAAACGCCGCGGTTACGCGTTTCGGCAACCAACGATTCGACCCGCGCGTCCCAGGCGCGTCGGTTGAGAAGACCCGTCAACGCATCGGTAGATGCGGACTGTTTCAGCGCGGCTTCCGTCGCGGCGACCGCGGACACATCGTGCATTTCGATCTGGACGCTCTGCATACCCGAGTGGTGGGCGACCGTCGCGCTGAACTCGACGATGATCTCGGTGTCGTCGAGTCGTCGGAGCACGCCTCGACGCGCTCTGAGGGGCGGACCTCCGGCGAGGATCTCGTCGAGCATCGCCTGAGCGGTGGTCCTCAAGCTCCCGGTTACCAGCTCCAGCGCCGGGAGCGAGTCGAGCTGATCGGCGGTGCGCGCCCCGCACAAGGTGATGGCTTCCGGATTTGCGTAGCTGACCGCACCCTTCACGTCGACAACGATCACTGCCACCGGTGATTGCTCGACGAGCGCACGCCACCGAGCCTCGGCTCGAGCGTGCGCTGTCCGCGCCCGGGCGAGTTCGGTGACGTCGGTGGAAACTCCGCCGATTCCGAAGACTGCTCCGCCGTCGTCGATCAGCGGGAATTTGGTCGACCGGAACGTGTGCACCGATCCGTCGGCATGGTCGAGGTATTCGCTGAACACCTGCGACTGCCGGGTCGCCATGATCTGTCGGTCGTTTCGCCGGTAGTCGTCCGCGAGCGCTGCGTCGAAGAAGTCGTGATCGGTGAGACCGATCAATCCGCCTTCGATTCGCGTCGCCCGCTCGACTGCGGGATTGGCCGTCACGTAATGTCCGTCAACATCTTTGGCGTAGATGAGGACATCGGTGTGCCGCAGCACGCCATCGAGCATCCGCTGTTGGCGGCGATACGCGGAATCGGCGTCCAGTCGGGCCCTGACCTCGGCCGCGAACAGTCGCGCCTGGCGGCGCAGTTCCAAGTTGCTCATCACCTGGTCGGCCAGAATCTGCAGATGCTGCCGCTGCAGTGTGGTCAGCGCCCCGGGCTTGACGTCGAGGACACACAGCGCTCCGAGTGCATGACCGTCCGCGGTGATCAACGGTGCTCCGGCGTAGAACCGCAGTAGCGGGTCGCCGATCACCATCGGGTGATCCGCGAAGCGCGAATCCTGCGTCGTATCCGGGATTTCGAGTAGTTCCGGGCTCTGTAGCGCATGTGCGCAGAAAGACAGTTCCCGAGACGTCTCGGTGGCGTCGACACCGTGTCGCGCCTTGAACCACTGCCGCTCGGCATCGACCAAACTGACCGCCGACATCGGCACCCCGCACACGTGCGCCGCGAGCGACGTCAGGTCGTCGAATGCCTTCTCCGGCGGCGTGTCGAGGATGCCGAACGAATCCAGAGCGGCCAGGCGTTCACTCTCGCTGTCCGACGCCCTGATCAACTGGTCGTCACGAGTCTCCGGCGGGCCTTTCGACGGCAACATGGCGCCTCCGTTCTGGGTCGCTCGACCGAAGGCTTTCACCCCTCAACTTCTGGTAGCCCAGTTTATGGCGATCTCAGCCGTGAGGGAGGTCAGTTCGCGTATGCGCTGTGAGCAGCAAGTGATCAACCTTTGCTCTTGCACTGTCCCCGGGGGGCGCAGCTTTGATGTCGTCGAGGAATTGCCTGGCCAGTTCGCGCAGCTTCGTGTTGGTGTCCTTCGAACGCCATGCGAGAACATCGAACGCCCGCTCCGCCGACACCCCGTATGTCCACATGATGACGCCGATCGCTTGATTGATCACCGCCCGATGCACCTCAATGGTGGCCACCACCTCGTTGACCGTCTGCTGCAGGTCGGATTCGAGCACCTCGCTGATGTCGATGTAGAAGCCGGTCGTCCCGATCACCTGGCCGTCGTCATCGTGGACATGCTCGCCGACGACTACCACGTGATGGGTGTGACCGGCAGTGTCGACGATCCGATGTCGACTACTGAACGGAGCGGCGCCGCGTCGCACCCGCTCGACGATCTCGGCGACGGCAAGGCGGTCCTCATCATGTTTGTGCGTCAGGATCAATTCGGTCGTCGGGGTGACGGCCCCAGGCTCGTATCCATGCATGCGGGCTACCGCATCCGACCATTCCCACTGGTCAGAATCGGTGCGATAGGAAAATCCGCCGACCCGTTCCAACGGCGTCGGGAAATCTGTCGGCGGACGGGCTCGCGCAGTCATTGCGAGAAGTGTCACACGCACCCGCAAACGACGTGCCTGTATGGCCCACTGGCCGGTCGACAGGTTGCACTGCAAGCTAGTTCGGCACATCGCGTCCGTAGAGCCTGCGGGTGAGCCAAACTTGTCTGATGCCTGCGCCGGTACCGTCTCAAGGGCTGCGTGAACGCAAGAAAGCGCGCACCCGGCTGGCGATCCGTCAGGAAGCGTTCCGCTTGTTCGACGAGCTGGGTTACTGCAACACCACCATCGAGCAGATCGCAAAAGCGGCCGACGTGTCGCCTCGCACCTTCTACCGCTACTTCAGCGTCAAAGAGGCGGTACTGCTGTCCGACGACCTGACAGCGCCGATCGTCGACGCCTTCATCCGGGCCCCCGCTGAGATGGCGCCGGTCGCCGCGTATCGATACGCCGTAGCTGAGGTGGCCGCCGCACTGACACCGGAAGCACGGGAAGACGCGATCCGAGGTCAGCTACTGCTGTACACCATCCCGGAGGCGCGCGGACTCCTCTACACCGAGTACGTCAGGCTGATCCATCTCGTCACCAAAGCACTTGTCTCGCGGCCCGGCGCACCCGCCGATGAGCCTGAACGCCGCGTGATCGCAGGGGCGATCGTCGGAGTGCTCATCGCCAGTTCCGACAACACCCCCCTGCCCGAGGTCGAGACCCTGAGCGCACTGAAAGTCCTCGAGACCAAACTGCGATTCCGCTGACCAGCGCAGCCAGGTCGCGAACAATCGACCCCATGGGCGGGGACGAACCGCGTAGTCGACGGGAACGGAACAAGGCCAGGACACGATCGGCCGTACGGCACACGGCGCTGAGGCTGTTCACCGAGAGGGGTTACGCCGAGACCACGGTCCAGCAGATCGCCGATGCCGCCGGGGTGTCCGCGCAGACCTTCTTCCACTACTTCGCCTGCAAGCGACACGTACTCCCCGATGAGGACATGACCGACAGGATCATCGAGGGCTTCGTCGGCGCGCCTGCGAGCCTGTCACCAGTAGCCGCATACCGACACGGCCTCAAGACGGCGTATCGCTCGCTGACCGACAGCCAGCGCGATGCCGGGATGCAGACGCGCAGCGTCATCGCCACCACCCCGGACGCTCGCGCCGTGCTGTACAACTCGTACGCCCGGCTGATCGATTCGATCGCCGACGCCCTCCTGACGCGCCGCGACGCGCCGACCGACGGAGCCGAACGTCGGGTCCTGGCGGGCGCCATCGTCGGCGTCATCATCGCCTGTTCGGAGACCAGCCCCCAGCCCGACCGGGAAATCCTGCGCGGGCTGACCATCCTCGATGAAAACCTCCGCCGAGATCACCATCGGACGGCAACCGGAGTTACCGACGGGTAAGGGACCGGCTCGCCGGGGAGTCAGGTAGGACGCTTAAACTTCCCGGGATACATTCTTAAAAACGTTCTTAGAGAAACATGCCATCAGGAGGCGCAGTGGCCAGTCACGCCAGCTCAAAGATCTCCAAGGTGCTCGTTGCCAATCGCGGGGAGATCGCGGTCCGGGTGATTCGAGCAGCCAAGGATGCCGGCCTCACGAGCGTGGCGGTGTACGCCGAACCCGACGCCGACGCCCCCCACGTGCGGCTCGCCGACGAGGCGTTCGCCCTCGGCGGCCAGACCTCGGCGGAGTCCTATCTGGTGTTCGACAAGCTGCTCGACGCCGCCGCGAAGTCCGGCGCCAACGCGATCCACCCCGGCTACGGCTTCCTCAGCGAGAACGCCGAGTTCGCCCAGGCCGTCATCGACGCCGGGCTGATCTGGATCGGCCCCAGCCCGCAGTCCATTCGCGACCTCGGCGACAAGGTCACCGCCCGCCACATCGCCGCCCGCGCGGAGGCCCCGCTGGTGCCCGGCACCGCCGAACCGGTCAAGGACGCCGATGAGATCGTCGCGTTCGCCCAGGAGCACGGCGTCCCGATCGCCATCAAGGCCGCCTTCGGTGGCGGTGGCCGCGGCATGAAGGTCGCCCGCACCATCGAGGAGATCCCCGAACTGTTCGACTCGGCCACCCGCGAAGCCGTCGCCGCCTTCGGCCGCGGCGAGTGCTTCGTCGAGCGCTACCTCGACAAGCCGCGCCACGTCGAAGCCCAGGTCATCGCCGACCAGCACGGCAACGTCATCGTCGCAGGCACCCGGGACTGCTCGCTGCAGCGCCGCTTCCAGAAGCTCGTCGAGGAAGCGCCCGCGCCGTTCCTCACCGACGCGCAGCGCAAGGAGATCCACGAGTCCGCCAAGCGCATCTGCAAGGAGGCCGGCTACTACGGCGCAGGCACCGTCGAGTACCTGGTCGGCCAGGACGGCCTGATCAGCTTCCTCGAGGTCAACACCCGCCTGCAGGTCGAGCACCCGGTCACCGAGGAGACCTCCGGTATCGACCTCGTGCTGCAGCAGTTCAAGATCGCCAACGGCGAAGCACTCGACATCGCCGAGGATCCGACGCCGCGTGGGCACTCGTTCGAGTTCCGGATCAACGGCGAGGACGCCGGCCGCGGCTTCCTGCCCGCCCCCGGCCCGGTGAGCAAGTTCGAGCCGCCGACCGGCCCCGGGGTCCGCATGGACTCGGGCGTCGAGAGCGGTTCGGTGATCGGCGGGCAGTTCGACTCGATGCTGGCCAAGCTGATCGTCACCGGCGCCACCCGCGACGAGGCCTTGGCCCGCTCGCGCCGTGCACTCGCCGAATTCAACGTCGAGGGCCTCGCCACCGTCATCCCGTTCCACCGCGCCGTCACCGCCGACCCCGCCTTCATCGGCGACGGCACCAAGTTCGACGTGCACACCCGCTGGATCGAGACCGAGTGGGACAACACCGTCGAGCCGTTCACCGGCGGTGACCCGATCGAGGAAGAGGACACCATCCCCCGGCAGACCGTCGTGGTCGAGGTCGGCGGGCGTCGCCTCGAGGTGTCGCTGCCCGGCGACCTGGCCCTCGGTGGCGGCGGTGCACCGTCGCACGGTGCGATCCGCAAGAAGCCCAAGCCGCGCAAGCGTGGTGGCGGTGGCGCGTCGGCCGCATCCGGCGACTCGGTGACCGCCCCGATGCAGGGCACCGTCGTCAAGGTGGCCGTCGAAGAGGGTCAGACCGTGGCCGCGGGCGACCTGGTCGTGGTGCTCGAGGCCATGAAGATGGAGAACCCCGTCACCGCCCACAAGGACGGCGTGATCACGGGCTTGGCCGTCGAGCCCGGCGCGGCGACCACCCAGGGCACGGTGCTCTGCGAGATCAAGAGCAGCGAGTAGGTCAGATCCGGCCGACCCGCCGCAACCCGTCAACGGTGTCGGCGATGGTTTCGGCCGGGTCGCGCTGCGTGACGCCCAGGTCATGCACGCTGGGAGTGTCGTCGGACTCCGGCATCTGCGTGTAGTACTGCATCGCCGCGGAGTTGATCGGCGTCTCGAACGGCAGGTATGAGCCGATCGTGTCGAACAGTGCGCCGACGCCGCGCAGGGCGGTGTCGGGCACCGGGATGACCGCGAGCGACCGGTCGGCGGCGGTGCCGATCAGCGACGCCAGTTCGTCGACGGGGATCCGGCGGCCACCGGCCATGTAGCGGCGCGGCCCCTTGCCCGGTTCCAGCAGCGCGACGTGCAGATCGGCGAGGTCACGGACGTCGACGACGATCCAGGCGGCGCTGCGCCCCGGCACGCTGTGCATCTTGTAGGCCGCCTCGACGCCCTCGGCCGCCTCGCCGAACTGTTCACCCGCCGGCGGTCCGAGCACCATCCCGGGATAGGTGATGTCGACGGGCGCTCCGCCGTCCTGCAGGCCGCGGGCGTAGGCCTCGACGACGGCCTTGGACCTGCCGTAGCCGTCGTTGCCGCCCACCACCGGCAGATCGGCGTGCAGCACGTCGAGGTCGGGACGGAACAGCGCGGTGAAGCTCGACACGTGGACGATCGGGTCCAGCCCCTTGGCGGCCGCTCCCCCGAGTACGTAGCGAGCACCCTCGAGATTGGTGTGCAGCATCTCGTCGGCACGGCTGGGGTCGGTGGAAACCATTGCCGCGCAATGGATCACCGCGTCGCAACCCTCCAGGGCCCTGTCGACGGAGTCGGCGTCGGCGATGTCGCCGAGCACGTGGTCGCCGACGTCGACGCCGATGCTGCCTGCGCTGGCGATCAATCGCTCGGCGCTG
This sequence comes from Mycobacterium sp. DL, assembly GCF_039729195.1. NCBI lineage: Bacteria > Bacillati > Actinomycetota > Actinomycetes > Mycobacteriales > Mycobacteriaceae > Mycobacterium > Mycobacterium sp. DL. The sequence goes on along the minus strand of NZ_CP155796.1, from coordinate 1,452,510 downwards.
CGCACCAGGAACCTCACATCACGCCCGCTGTCCTGCACGGCCTTGGCCGTCCACGCGCCCACGAACCCGGTGCCGCCTGTGATCAGTACCTTCATCTGTCCTCCGGTGCGTCGTGGCCTCGCGCGCTACCGTACCGACGACATCAGTACTCGACGCGGAAGCCGCCGATCAACCGGATCAGGTTGCCGTCGGGATCGGTCACCGTCGACAACCGCACACCCTTGTTCGCCTCGACGGCCGCCTCGGGGTTCATCCCCCGCTGCTGCAGGTCGGCGATGTGGGCGTCGAGGTCGTCGACGGCCACGTTGAGCAGGCTCGACCCGGCCCGATCCGGGTCGCAGAACACCTGCACCCAGCCCCCGGGCACCACCTGCCATTCGGCGAGCGTCGGCATGGGTTCGTTGTCGGGGTGCCGGCCGAACAGTGAGCTGTACCAGTCACGACTGGTCGTCAGATCGGATACGGCCACCACGGCCAGTAGATGCTCGATTGCCACTGCTGTCCCTTTCGTCCCCAGCTACGACCTGCCCGGACTCGACAACTCATCGCGAGCACACTGCTGGTACCCCAAAACCCCTGTCACGCCACCCCGTCGTGTTATACGTTTGCCCTACACGGGCACTCCGATTGCTGAGGGGTGGAGGCGGTCCCGCTCGAGGCGAAAGCCACGGGCGGGACCGATCCCTTTCCATGAGAAGCTGACGGGGTGGAGCCCGTCGAGATCAATGCCGGCGCCTGGTACCTGCGCGCCCTGCGTGCCGATCACCGCGTCGACGACCGCCCCGCACTCGCCGACCTCGGCGAGCACCGCCCCGAATACGTGCAACAGCTTGCCGCACACTGGGATTCGGAGACGTTGTACTCGTGGGCGGTATGCGAGCCGACGACCGGCGAGTTGCTTGCCGAGGTGACGCTCGATCCGTCGACCCGGGTGATCAACACACGCACCCGTCCGGGCCACGAGCAGGCCGCTCGTACCGGGACGGACGCGGTGCAGCGGTTCGCCGAGGCGATGCTCGGCGGGTAGCTCAGCGCTCGTCGACGTCGAGACCCGAACCCAGATCCGCACAGTCCACCGCGATGACGTCGTCGCGGCTGCGCAGAAACGGACCGGCCCCGTCGTCACCGGTGAGCGCGTCGAGCAGCTGCGGCCAGTGCCTGCGGGCAATCACCACCGGGTGACCTGGGCGTTCGCCGTACCGGGCGCGGGCCAACCCGGACTCCGACGCAGCGGCCGCGGCCAGCACCCGGCGCACCGAGGCGGCGCCGACGTCGGGGGTGTCGACGGTGGTCAGCACCACGAACTCGATCGATTCAGCCAGCGCGAGCAGCCCCGCCCGCACCGACGCACTCATACCGTCGGCCCAGTTCACGGCGACGACAGAGCGCGCCGGCGGTGGCACGTCAACCACAGCAGCCCCGAGAACCACAACGACGTCCCCACAGCCACCGTCGGCCAGCGCCGACACGCCGAGCCGCAGCCACCCGCCATCCTCAGCGAGCACCTTGGGGAGGCCGTACCGGGTGCCCGCGCCCGCGGCCAGCAACACTCCCGCCACTGAACTAGCCTGCATCACAGTGTTTTTCACCAATCGTCCGCCGTCCGAGGCGCCTGCTTCACCGGTGCATGGAAGCTGAGAGTTGCGTGTGCAAGCCCGTGCCGCCATTGTCCAAGATCAACTTAGGGGCGTAGGGTTCACAGCAGGTTGAATTCACAGCCTTTTGGAAACGTCATCGTCACGCGGACCGAGTCCGTGCAGGCTTTGAAACCAAGGGCCCACCTTGACGTGAACCCAGGTCCGAATCACGCATTCCGACTATTGGAGTCACTATGTCCAGTACACAAACCGCTTCGCCCGACCAGATCGACGCCCGCACCGCGCGCTTCGAAACCACGCGGCCAGAGGCCTCCACGGCGGTCGTCGTCGCCCACGGCGAACTCGACGCCGCCAACGTCGACGAATTCATCGACTACGCGCTGCGTCGTCGCGCCGACACCGACCGCCTGATCATCGATCTCTCCGGCCTGGCCTTCTTCGCCACCGCCGGCTTCACCGCCCTGCACACGCTCAATGTGCAGTGTGTCAGCGCCCAGATCCGATGGGCACTGGTGCCCAGCCCCGCGGTGCACCGGTTGCTGCGCATCTGCGACCCGGATGCTGTCCTGCCGACTTGCGCCGACGTCGACGAGGCGCTGGCCGCAGTGCAGACCGATCAGCCGCGGCTACTGCAGCTGGTCCCTGAGCCTAGCTAGCGACTTCGCCAGCAGTCGGGACACGTGCATCTGAGAGATGCCGACCCGCTCGGCGATCTGCGTCTGCGTCATCGATTCGAAGAACCGCAGCACCAGCACCGTGCGCTCGCGCTCCGGCAACGCGTCGAGCAGGGGCCGCAGCGACTCCCGGTTCTCGATCTGATCGAGGCTCATGTCGACGTCGCCGAGCGTGTCGGCGAGTGCAGGCGCTTCTTCACTGCCACTGCCGCCGCTGTCGATGGACAGCGTGTTGTAGGAACTGCCTGCGACCAGACCCTCGATCACCTCGTCGCGGTCCATCTCCAACTCGGCGGCCAATTCGCTGGCCGTCGGCGCACGACCCAGCCGCTGCGACAGTTCCGCGGTCGCCGCACCCAGGCGCAGATGGAGTTCTTTGAGACGACGCGGGACCTTCACCGACCAGCTGTTGTCGCGGAAGTGCCTGCGGACCTCACCCATGATGGTCGGCACGGCAAACGAGACGAAGTCCGACCCGGCGGTGACGTCGAAGCGGATGACCGCGTTCACCAGACCGACCCGGGCGACCTGGACCAAGTCATCGCGTGGTTCACCGCGCCCGTCGAATCGCCGGGCGATGTGGTCGGCCAGCGGCAGACACCGGTTGACGATCTTGTCGCGCTGCCGCTGAAACTGCGCCGAACCTTCCTCGAGGTCGGCCAACTCGCGGAACATGTCGGCCACGTCCGAATATTCAGAGCTCGAACGTTTCGACGAGCCCTGCGAAGCGGGTCTCGTCACCTCAGCGAGCTCGCTCGCCTCGTTGTCATGGTGATGCCGAACGTCTGCCCGTCACCGGCGGACTGGCCGTTGTTGAACGTGGTGACCTCGTCGGTGAGCGACGTCAGCACGTGCCAGCTGAAGCTTCCGGGGGCGAGAATGTCGGAGGTGTCGCATGCGGTCGACGCGTGCACAACCAGGGCCTCGGGCTGCGGATCGACCACCAGGAGCAGGGTCGCCTCGGGCACCGCCGACCTGATCAGGCGGGTACACGCCTCATCGACCGCAAGGCGCAGATCTGCGACGGCGTCGAAGTCCAGATCCTCGAAGGTGCCGATGGCGGCCACCAACGTGCGCAGCACAGCGAGATTCTCCAGCGTGGCGGCCACTCGGAGCTCGACCGACTGAGCACTGTGGCCCAGCCCATTGTTGTGGCTCACGACGTCGGCCATCTGCCCTCCTGGAAACTTGCAAGCGAGACTACCCCAGGCATATCCCCAGCTATCCACGGGCGTTGGGGGCAGTAGTGGACAAGATTTGGTATGTCGTCATGGTCGTGGAGCAATACCCCCTTGACACGTCAGCCAAAACAATGCCGCATCTCAATTCAATTACCTTGCGACTGAAAGAGGTTCGTGAGACACAGGTCACCCGTTTAGCTCCATGGCGTGCCGGGAAGCCTCCGTGCGGGCCCAAAAATTGGGCAGTGAACGTGTTCCACAACCGGAAGGCACACCATGGCTGACGAAAACAGCGGACCCGCAGAGGGCATCAAGGGCGTCGTCGAAGACGTGAAGGGCAAGGCCAAGGAAACGGTCGGCACCGTCACCGGACGCGATGACATGGTCCGTGAGGGCAAGGCCCAGCAGGACAAGGCGGAAGCCCAGCGCGACGTCGCGAAGAAGGAAGCGGAAGCCGAATCGGCCCGCGCCGGCGCCAAGGCAGCCGAGAAGCGCCAAGAGGCGAATCAGTAGGACGTTCCACCAGATGAAGCCCGACCGGTCGATCCGGTCGGGCTTCATTCTTTTCAGCCCATCGGCTGCCCCGCCATCCCGATGACGGTTCGCAACGAAGACCTTCTATGACGTCGACCACCCGAATACCTGCGGCGCGCGCTGCACTCGCCGGCGTCGTTGCCGTGATCGCGGCCCTGGGTGCCGGGCATCTCGTCTCCGGACTTGTCCTCGCCCCTGCCGCGTCGCCCTTCCTCGCAGTCGGCAACGCCACCATCGACCGGACGCCCGCGCCGGTCAAAGACTTCGCGATCACCTACTTCGGCACCAACGACAAGCCCGCCCTGCTCGTGGGCATGGCGGTCATTCTCGTCGCGTTCGGACTGCTCGTCGGACTGATCTCGCGCCGCAGCGTGGTGCCGGGCCTGGCCGCGATCTGCGTCCTCGGCGTTGTGGGTGCGCTGGCCGTGTGGGAACAGTCTGCTGACCCGGTTGGGCTGCTGGCGCCGTTGGCCTCGCTGGTCGCCGGCGTCGGCGTGTTCTGGTGGCTGCACCGGCAAGCCCAGCCGCGACCAAGGGACCGCGAGGCCACGGACGACGCATCCACGGCCGGACTCGGTCGGCGTCGATTCGTCCTGAACTCGCTGGTCGCGGCAGTCGGCGCGCTGATTGCCGGCGCGGGCGGGTTCGCGTTGACCAGCCGGGTCGACGTCGCCGCGTCGCGGCGCGCCGTCGGCGAGCTGATCCCCGATGTGCCTGCACCGCCGATTCCCGCGGGCGCGGCGTTCCCCGAACTGGGCACGCCGACGTTCCTCACCCCGAGTCCGGACTTCTATCGCATCGACATCAACCTCGCTGTGCCGCAACTGCGGGCCGAGGACGCCGTACTACGCATCACCGGCATGGTGGACCAGCCGATGGAATTCACGTTCGATGACATCAGGTCAATGCCGTTGACAGAGCAGACGATCACCATGACCTGCGTGTCGAACGAGGTTGGCGGACCCTATGTTTCGACGTCGAACTTCATCGGCGTACCCCTGCTGGACCTGCTGGAGCGGGCCGGGATCCAGCAGGGCGCCGAACAGGTGGTGGGCCATTCGGCCGACGGGTTCACCCTCGGCACCCCGCTGGACATGCTGCGTGCTGCCGGCAGGCAGGCGATGGTGGCGATCGGGATGAACCGTGAGGCGCTGCTACCTGAGCACGGATTCCCCTTGCGCACAGTCGTTCCCGGTCTCTACGGCTACGTCTCGGCGACCAAGTGGCTGACCGAGCTGGAGTTGGCCACCTACGACGTCAAGCCCTATTGGGTGGAGCGAGGTTGGGACGGTCAGCCGCCGGGCGTGGTGCCGATCAAGATCTCCTCCCGCATCGACGCGCCGACATCGTTTCAGCGGCTGCCCGCGGGTGACGTCACCGTCGCCGGTACCGCGTGGGCTCAGGGACGCGGCATCAGCAAGGTCGAAGTGCGTTTCGACGAGGGGCCCTGGCAACCGGCCGAACTGGCCACCGAGGTCAATCGGAACACCTGGCGGATGTTCCGAATCACCGGACCGCTGTCACCCGGCCAGCACAGAGTCACGTGCCGCGCATTCGACGGAGACGGCGTCATGCAGCAGGAAGACAGGCTGCGTCTGATCAACCCCGGCCCGGTCCCCGACGGATCGACGGGCTGGCATTCGATGATCTTCACTGTCGAGTAGAGCAACCTGGGCGTCGGGCTACAGCAGGCGTCGGGCTAGAGCAACGGCGCGCTAACGACGGCACTGAACACCATCAGCGCGAGCAGCAGCCAACCCGTCCCCAGCCACGCCCACCACGCGGGCTGATCGCGCCGCACCCGGACACCGCGCGCCAACGACCAAGCCGCACCGGCGAGCAGAATCGCCGGTGCCCCCAGCGCCAGTCCCGCGCGCTGCGGCGCCCCGCACGCAACCGCGTCGACCGTCGAACCGGTGCAGGTACTGACCCAGACCATCGCGGTGAGCAGAAAGACCAGACCTGCCGCGGCGAACCCGGCGCCGGTGCGCAACGCCACCCCTACGTGGCTGTAGTCGACGTCCCGGTTGCGGGATAGATCGGTCATGGTCGGCTGCATTCCCACCGGTCAACTGCGATAAACACGATGTGTCGCAGGCCGCGCCTACGATGCGTGCGTGACGAGGCTGCGGTGGAAGCTCTACGTGGTGCTGGGGGCCTCTGTCGGCATCACCGCCTACCTGATCGGCGCCGGCGTGACGGCGAGTGTGCTGCTCGGACTGCTGGCGCCGGTCCTCGCGGCCGCCGCGCCCCGCTTCTTCGTGGCCACCGTCGTCGGCGCCGCGACCCCGGGCAGCGGTGAGCGCAGCGCCGCAGACCGCATGTCGGGCACCGAGTTCGAGGACTACGTCGCCCGCATCGCCCGATCATGCGGCGTGCCGGTGATCATGACGTCGATCACCGGCGACTGGGGAGTCGACCTGATCGTCGGCCGCCGGCCCGATCGGCTGGCGGTCCAGTGCAAGCGGCTGTCGCGTCCGGTGGGCGCCAGTGCTGTTCAGGAAGTGGTCGCAGGCGCGCCCATGCAGGACTGCACCAGGACGATGGTGGTCACCAACAACGAGTTCACGCCCGCTGCAAGGAAACTCGCCGAGCTGCACGGGTGTGAGCTGGTGACGGGTGCGGATCTGCCGCGGCTGCGCTCGACGATCCGGCGGCTCACTGCGCCTGCTGAGCCCACATCGTCCTGAGCGTGGCGTGCACGGCGTCGACGGCGGCGTCGATCTCGTCGCGCGACACCGTCAGCGCCGGCCGGAAACGCACGCTGTCGGGTCCGCAGCCCAGCATGATCACTCCGCTGTCCCACAGTCGGGCGACCAGGGCGTCGCGCTGCTCGGCAGTCGGCATGCTGAACGCACACATCAGGCCGCGGCCACGCACGTCGCGCACCAGGTCGGGGAACTCGACGGTCAACTCGTCGAGGCGGTCGAGCAGATAGCGTCCGCTCGCCGCCGCCCGGGTGAACAGTCCGTCGGCCTCGATGACCTCCAGGATCCGTCGGGACCGGACCATGTCGACGAGGTTTCCACCCCATGTCGAGTTGATCCTCGAGCTGACGGTGAACACGTTGTCTTGCACCTCGTCGACCCGCCGGCCCGCCATCACACCGCACACCTGGGTCTTCTTGCCGAAGGCCACGACGTCCGGCATCACGCCCAATTGCTGGTAAGCCCAAGCAGTTCCGGTGATGCCGCAGCCGGTCTGGACCTCGTCGAAGATCAGCAGCGCGTCGTACTCGTCGCACAGATCGCGCATGGCGACGAAGAACTGCGGCCGGAAGTGCCGGTCGCCACCCTCCCCCTGGATCGGTTCGGCGATGAAGCACGCGATGTCGTGCGGGGCGGCTTCGAACGCTGAGCGGGCCTGGCTGAGCGCTTCGGCTTCCAGCGCATCCATGTCCGCCCCGGGGCGGATGAACGGCGCGTCGATGCGCGGCCAGTCGAACTTCGGGAAGCGCGCCACCTTGTTGGGATCGGTGTTGGTCAGCGACATCGTGTAGCCGCTGCGGCCGTGGAACGCCCCACGCAGGTGCAGCACCCTGGTGCCCAGCGCCGGGTCCAGACCGCGCGCCTCGTTGAGCCGACTCTTCCAGTCGAACGCGACCTTCAAGGCGTTCTCGACAGCGAGTGCGCCACCGTCGACGAAGAACAGGTGCGGCAGGGCCGGGTCACCGAGCACCCGGGCGAAGGTGTCGACAAAACGGGCCATCGGGACGCTGTACACATCGGAGTTGCTCGGCTTGTTCAACGCGGCCGCGGCCAACTCGGCGCGGAAGACGTCGTCGTCGGCCAGGCTCGGGTGGTTCATGCCCAGCGCCGACGACGCGAAGAACGTGAACATGTCGAGAAAGCCGCGGCCGGTACGGGCATCAACCAGGTAGGACCCCTGCGACCGGTTGATGTCGAGGACAAGATCAAGACCGTCGGCCAGGATGCTGCGGGCCAGCACCTCCCGCACGTCCGACGGGGAAACCTCAGGCGATCGGGTGCGGTTGGAGACCGGAAGAAGGTCAGTCATCCCGCCATCGTAGAGGATATTTTCCGGTTTGCATCAATCTGAACGGTCTTTAATCCGGTATGAAGCGTCTTTCGCCGTAGAACTTCTGTAGGATGACCGTGCTGCGTGTCTTCACGTCGGCGGCGGTACGGATCCGTTGAAGCAGACCTTCCAGTGCCCGCGCCGACTCGACGTGCACCAGCAGGACATAACTCTCCTCCCCGGCCACCGAATAGCACGCCTCGATTTCAGGGATGTGCTCCAGCCGGGCGGGTGCATCATCGGGTTGCGACGGATCGAGAGGGGTGATGGCGACGAACGCCGAGAGCATGCTGCCGACGGCCTCCGGGTTGATCCGCGCCGTGTATCCCGCCACCACACCGCGCGACTCGAGCCGCCGCACCCGGGACTGCACCGCCGACACCGACAGTCCCGCCGCAGTCGCGAGGTGCGCCAGCGTCGCACGACCGTCGGCCACCAGTTCACGGGCCAGGATGCGGTCGATCTCGTCGAGATGCAGCACTTCGTCGGGGCCCGTCATGGCCGCACCCTATCGGAATCTCCACCCCTACAAGCGCGATGAGGACTGCTCATGACCACCACTGTGATGTCCGCCCTCCCCACCTCCGACGCGCTGCGCTCCCGCGCACGCGACGCCCTCGACGCCGTCGGGTCGACCGCTCGGCTGGGCTCCCCCGGCTCGGGCGGGCTGGCCGCGAGCACGCCGATCACCGGCGACGTGCTGTTCACCGTGGCCGAGTCGTCAGTCGAACAAGCCGACGCCGCCATCGCCGAAGCAGCGCAGGCCTTTACGACGTGGCGCGTGACCCCTGCGCCGGTGCGCGGCGCGCTGGTGGCCCGCCTCGGCGAGCTGCTGGTCGAGCACAAGGCCTCACTGGCCGAGCTGGTCACCATCGAAGCCGGCAAGATCACCTCCGAGGCGCTCGGTGAAGTGCAGGAGATGATCGACATCTGCGAGTTCGCCGTCGGGCTGTCACGGCAGCTGTACGGCAAGACGATCGCCTCCGAGCGGCCCGGCCACCGGTTGATGGAGACCTGGCATCCGCTCGGTGTCGTCGGCGTCATCACCGCGTTCAACTTCCCGGTGGCGGTGTGGGCGTGGAACACCGCCGTCGCGCTGGTGTGCGGCGACACCGTGGTGTGGAAGCCCTCGGAGCTGACCCCGCTGACCGCCCTGGGCTGCCAGGCGCTGATCGAGCGGGCGTGCTCTGATGTCGGCGCGCCGGTCGAGGTGAGCAGGCTGCTGCTCGGGAGTCGCGAGGTCGGTGTGCGGCTCGTGGACGATCCACGCGTCGCGCTGCTCAGCGCCACCGGGTCGGTGCGGATGGGCCGCGAGGTGGGGCCGCGGGTCGCACAGCGATTCGGGCGTGTGCTGCTGGAACTCGGCGGCAACAACGCCGCGATCGTCACCCCGGCAGCAGATCTGGATCTGGCGGTGCGGGGCATCGTGTTCTCGGCGGCCGGGACCGCCGGTCAGCGCTGTACCACGCTGCGGCGGTTGATCGTTCACTCCTCGGTGGCCGACGAGCTGGTGTCCAGGATCGTCGCGGCGTATGGGCAGCTGGCGGTGGGCGACCCGTTCGCCGACGGTACGCTGGTCGGCCCGTTGATCCACTCGGCGTCCTACCGCGACATGGTCGGCGCGCTGCAGCAGGCGGTCGCCGAAGGGGGTGAGGTGATCGGCGGTGAGCGCGTCGAGGTCGGCGAATCGGACGCGTTCTACGTCAGGCCCGCGGTGGTGCGGATGCCCGCCCAGACCGCCGTGGTGCACGCCGAGACGTTCGCGCCGATCCTCTATGTGCTGACCTACGAGACGTTGGATGAGGCGATCGCGTTGAACAATGCGGTGCCTCAGGGTCTTTCGTCGTCGATCTTCACCCTGGACATGCGCGAGGCGGAGCGCTTCATGGCCGCGGACGGGTCGGACTGCGGGATCGCCAACGTCAACATCGGCACCTCGGGTGCGGAGATCGGCGGGGCGTTCGGCGGCGAGAAGGAGACCGGCGGTGGCCGCGAGTCGGGCTCGGACTCGTGGCAGGCGTACATGCGGCGGGCGACGAACACCGTCAACTACTCTGCGGAGCTGCCGCTGGCCCAGGGCGTCACGTTCGGCTGAGTGGCGGGGCACTCGGGTGGACACCACCTTCCGCATCGCTCGAGTCGAGATCGACGCCATGGCTGTCGAACAGACAAATGCACGCCTGATCACCGCCGAGACGTCGATCTCGGTCCGAGGGTCCGGCGAGGGTAGAACCACGCGAAGCGGCGGGCGCAGCACCCGCCGGGCCATCCCACCACTCGCCCGCGCACAATCGAGGCATGGAACTGGACGGCAAGGTCGCCATCGTCACCGGCGGCGGGTCGGGAATCGGGCAGGCGCTGGCATCTGAACTCGCGACGCAGGGGGTGCGCGTTGTCGTCGGCGACCTCGACGAGGCGGGCGCGCAAGCGACGGCCGCAGCCATCAGTGAGGCCGGTGGCGCCGCGGTGGCACTGCGCGCCAACGCAGCCGACGAATCCGACATCGAAGCGCTGATCGCGTTGGCCGGCCGCGAGTTCGCCGCCGTCGACCTCTACGTCGCCAACGCCGGCATCACCGGCGTCGCAGGCATCGGCACTGAATCAGACTGGGACCGGATTCTGGCCGTCAATCTGCGGGCCCATGTGCGGGCGGCCGAACTGCTTGTGCCGCAGTGGAAAGCACGTGGCTACGGTTACTTCGTGTCGATCGCATCAGCAGCCGGGTTACTGTCACAGATCGGCGCCGCCGGTTACGCGGTCACCAAACACGCTGCCGTGGGCTTCGCGGAATGGCTGGCGATCACTTACGGCGACGACGGCATCGGCGTCAGCTGCGTGTGCCCGCTGGGCGTGGACACCCCACTGCTCGACGGAATCCGCGCGGACACCGACCCCGACGGCCGCGCCGGCGCGCAGTCGATCCTGCAGTCCGGTGAGGTGCTCGCACCGTCGGACGTTGCGTCGCTGACCGTCGACGCGATCACGGACGACCGGTTCCTGGTGCTCCCGCACCCACAGGTGCTGGAGATGTACCGGCAGAAGGGCTCTGACTACGACCGCTGGATCGCCGGGATGCGTCGGTATCAACGCACACTACGGGAGCATCATGGCGCGGATGTCGGGCCGGCGAACTCCTGATACGCCGCGAAAGCGCGTGCGCCGTATATCGTCGCCGGGCCACCGTGCATCATGATGCTCACGCCGATCGCTTCGGCGGCTTCGTCCTCGCTGGCTCCGGCCCGGGCTGCACCCCTGGCGTGCGACGCGATGCAGCCATCGCAGCCCTGGACGATGCCGATCACCATCGCCATCAGCTCCTTGACTTTCGGGCTGAGTGCACCGTCTGCCAGCGCGGCCCCGCTGATGGCGTTGAACCCGTCATAGACCTCGGGGATCATCCGCCGCAGCGCTTGATGCTGGGGGCGTAGCTCGGACAGGACGTCGTGGTAGTGCAGATCGCCGCTCATCGTGTGAGTCTGACTGTGCGTCCCGTGCTGAGAAAAGAGTCCAAAGTAACCGCTGCGTGCACTGCGCGCTCCGCGGATTTCGACGAGCGCGCGCTGCGGTACACCCAACGCGGCGTGTCGGCGTGCAGACCCGCGCGCTCGCGGGACGAGGGGTTCCGGGGCGACGGAGGCTAGCGGCGGCGCAGGGACAGGTGGAAGTCCTTGGGCATCAGCGTGAGTCGCTCGGAGACCTGCAGTTCATAGGTGGGGTCGGCGATCAGGTCGTAACGACGCAGCAGCACCGCAAGCAACAGCACGGCTTCGTGCAGCGCGAACTGGCGCCCGATGCACGATCGGGGCCCGGTGCCGAACGGCTTGTACAGGCCTGCGGGACGCGCCCTGACCTTCTCGGGCGCAAACCGGTCGGGATCGAAGGCGTCCGGGTCGGCCCCCCACTGCGGATCCCGGTGCAGCGTCCCGGTCAGCGCAAGCACCCAGTCGCCCTTGCGCATCGGGTGCACACCGGCGAGCACCGTGTCCGACCGGGCGGCCCGGTAGTAGCCGGGGACCGTCGGCTGCAGCCGCAATGCCTCGTCGAAAACCCTGCGGACGTAACGCAGCTTGGCGATCTGCTCGAAGCCCGGCCGGTCCTCGTCGCCCCACACCTCGGCGACCTCCGCCCGGGCCTTCTGCACCGCTTCCGGATGCCGCGACAGGTAGTACAACGCGAAAGACAAGGCACCCGAGGTGGTTTCATGGCCGGCGACCAGGAAATTGATCAGCTGGTAGCGGATGTTGGCCCGATCCAGATCGGAGACCAGCATCAGCTCCAGCAGGTCGTCATGCTGCCCCAGCCCGCCGCGCAGACGTTCGGCGATGATCTCGTCGGCGATCGCGTGCAGTCGGGCGGCATGGTCGCGCACCGGACGCTCCGCCCGCCGCGCGAAGAACTTCGGTAGGAACGTCTGCCTCAGCACGCCGACGCGGTCGGACCCCTTGAGCCCGGCCACCATGTGTTCGACGAACGGGTGCACCGCCTCGGATGCGAAGCAGCCGAACGGATGCCCCGCCGCGCAGCGTCCGATGGTCTCCAGGGTCACCCGGGTCGCGTCGGCCGACACCTCGACCGTCTCCCCTCGTTCGGCCCGGCCGTCCCAACGGGCAGTCAACTCGTCGGCGACGTCGAACATGATCGAGTGGTAACGCCGCATCGCCTGCTGGCTGAACGCGGGCATCAACACATCGTGAGCCTTCTGCCAGTTCGGCTCGTCGTTGTAGGCGGTGAACAGGCCGTCGCCGCCCAGGATGCGCAGCGCCTCGATGTCGGGGCCGACGTGCTTGCAGAAGCGGGTCTCGTCGCTGAGTTCGGCCACTGCTTCCGGCCCTGCGGCCACGACGTACCGCGCGCCCAGGAACCGGAACTCGAAGACCGGTCCGAGCTCGGCCAGCGCCATCGTCGACTGCGACGGAGTGTCCGCGCTGAAAGCCAGCACATCGCCCAACACCGGTACCCGTCGGCCCGGGTGTGGCAACGGCGGATAGGACCTGCGGTCGTCCACAGTGGTCATGTAGCCAGCCTCCGCCGCTGTTGTACATGTGTCAAGTAGTATGGGGTCCATGCCCAACTCCCGGCGCCGACTCTCACCCGACGATCGCCGCAACGAACTGCTCGCGCTCGGAGCGGAGGTGTTCGGCCAGCGGCCCTACGACGAGGTGCGCATCGACGAGATCGCCGAGCGTGCCGGTGTCTCCAGAGCGTTGATGTACCACTACTTCCCCGACAAGCGGGCGTTCTTCGCCGCCGTCGTGCACGCCGAAGGTGAGCGACTGTTCCAAGCCACCAACGCCCCGCCCGAACCCGGGCTCACACTGTTCGGGCAGGTCCGCGCCGGCGTCCTCGCCTACCTGCAGTACGACGAACAGCACCCCCACGGCGCCTGGGCCGCCTACATGGGGATGGGCCGGTCCGACCCGGTGCTGCGCGGCATCGAGGACATCGACAACGACCGGCAGGCCAACCGCATCATCGACCGCGTGAACGCCGCCGCCGGCGGCGAAATCGATTCGAAGGTCGAGAGGGATCTGCGCGCCACCATCTACGGCTGGCTGGCGTTCACGTTCGAGATGTGCCGTCAGCGGCTGATCGATTCGTCGCTGGACGCAGACCTGATCGCCGATCTCTGCGCCCACGGACTGCTCGACGCAGTCGCACGCGTGCCGGGAATCCCGCCGGTGCTCGCCGAGGCGGTGTCCACCGAGCAGCGTTGATCAGCCGCAGCGGGCGCGAAAGTCCTTCGCGGGCTGACGGATGCCCTGAATCTCGGCCCTCACCTGCGGGTTGGCATCCATGTAGGCCTGCAGCGCCTCGCGCTTCCCCTCGGGGGGAACATCTTTGAGCGAGGTGAAGAAGTCGTTGACCGGCGGGTGGGTGAACAGATAGACCGACGTCGCGGCGGTGACGCCCGACAGAACGCCCGCCAGATCTGCCGCCGTGCAGTTCGGTGGCGGTGGCTGAGCGGACACCGGTGCGCTGGTGCCGAGCAATACCGCGCCGGCGGCAACACCGGCCAGAAGCACCCGCTGCGCAAACGCTTTGTGCGACACCATCAATTGCTCCTCTGTCCGCCTGTTTGACTCATCGTCGGCCACCGCCTGGTCGACCCCCGCCGCCGCCAGGTCGATTCCCGGGCCGACCTGGTGCACCGATCCCCGGTCCGGGATCCCAATCTGCATTCAGATCGACATCCCAGTCCCAGCCGTACGCGTCGTTGCAGTACCAGTCATAGTCGCACGGATAAGGCACCGTGGGACCGGATCCGGTGGGACCGGATCCGCCCCCGCCGCTCACCGTCCCTTGCGCGCAGATGGTCGTTCCGCCGGAGCTGGTGCAGTCGGCTGCGGCAGTCGGCGCAACAGACAGCCCGGCGATCACCATGCCGGGTAGGGCAAGTAGGGAAAGTATCCGCAGCACAGCACTCCTGCTTTCATTCTGGGCCGAAAAGGGTTTTCTGGAACACGCCGTCATCGCCTGCCGCCCCCACCCGGACGATCACCGGGTCGGCCGGGAAGCCCGATGCCGGCTCCCGGATCGGCGTCGAGATCGAACTCCCAGCCGTAGGTGTCATCGCAGTAGTAGTCGTACTGACACGGATAAGGAACGGACGGACCGGAGTTGCCGCCGCTTCCGAAGGAGCAGATGGTGGTGTTCCCCTCGGTCACACAATCAGCCACGGCAGTAGGGGCGACGAGCAGTCCGGTGACCACCACAGCGGATGCGGCGAGAGCATAGATCGAGCGCATGGCGACACTCCTACTGCTGTGGTTCGCAATTCAAGCGTCTGCGAACCGACCGTGGGTCCACGGCGTACTGCTAGAAGCGTAGGAACCGGGTGCCGAGACCACATCCCCCACAACGGGTGAACGGCCCGAGGGGTGAGGACTCAGCCTTCGCCGTCAGCCGCCAGGGGTCCGGGGCCGGCGCCACAGCGGGCCCGGAAATCGACGGCCGGCTGGCGGATGCCGCTCAGATCGGCCTTCACCCGCGGATTGGCGTCCAGGAAGGTGCTCAGCGCTTCTCGCTTCTGGTCGCTGGGGACCTTGCCGAGGTTGGTGAAGAAGTCGTTGACCGGCGGATTCGTGAACAGATAGGCCGACGTGGCTGCCGTGACGCCGGACATGATGCCGGCCAGATCTGCAGCGGTGCAGTTCGGCGGCGCCGGTTGCGCCTGCGCGGGCACCGTGGCACCGAGCATCACTGCGCCGGATCCAACGGCCGCCAGCAGGATGCGTCGCGCGAAAGTCCTGTGAGACACCATTACTTGCTCCTCTGTCTGCATTGTTGAATCAGGCCGGGTCGGTCGGAGATCAGAACAGATCCCTGAATTGGTAGTAGTCGTTGCAGTAGTAGTCGTACGTCTGGGCGCACTCGTAGGGCAGCACAGGGCCGGTGTCACCTTGCTCTCCGAAGGAACAGAAAGTCTGGTTTCCCGTGGTGGTGCAGTCGGCTGCAGCCGTGGGTGCCCCAAAAACGAGACCGGCGAACGCCAGAAAAGGAACGGCAAGAACGTACGGCAACCGCATATCGACCTCCTACGTCGTCCCCCTCGCGAACGTGGTCGTTGCGAGAACTCACCGGCGAGCCGCGGCTAGCTGAAAAGAGCCTATGAAGCGGGACGCTACGCACACATCCCCCACAACGGGTGAAATTGACGAAGCCGCCAGGAAATGCCTTCACCTAGGGCCTTCACTGTCGGTACTCTGCGAGTTGCCTGGGGCAACCGCCCGGTCCGGCTTCCCTTAGAGTCGGGCCGGCGTGGTCGCCCCAGGCGTCACGTCACGTCACCGCTTTCCCACGCGGGCACGCGCGCGGCGTAGAGGCGACATCACACTGCGAAACGCAAACATCGCTGCGACAACCATCGCCAGCACCAGCACCACAAACAACGGCAGCCACACATTCCGGGCGTGGTCGACGTTCCACCAGACGATGGTGAACAAGACCGTGTTCAGGAACATCACGATGTCGCGCCAGCCGGTGGCGTGGGTGTACACCGCAGCGCGCAGTTGCCTTCGCTTGGCGCTGGCCTCGATGAGATCGTCGATCCGATCCATGATGCTCTGACGCAGCGCAGCCTTTCGCGCCTCCTCCTCGTCGGGAAGCAACTCGAGGAGCTCGAAATCTTCTCTGATGCCACTGCGAAAACCCAAACCACCCATTGCTTCTCCTCCCAACAGAGCCAGCAGCGAGCCACCGAGTACCGGTAAGGCACCCAGTGCCAATGTGCCCATTCCCGACATGCCGCTGTCACCTTCCCGCGAGCCACGAGTGCCAGCACGCTACTCGCAAGTCCGCGGCCGAACATCCTCATTCCCCCGTTCTGGGGGTCGACTGCGACCACTTCGCGGCCGTAGCGTGCCATCACACCGACTTTGGGGAGCGCCATGGCAGGCAACGATTCGTGGAAGACACCAGCGGCACTGGCGATCCCGCCGGAGGGCTATTTCGAACTCGAGAGGGGACGCTACGGTCCCACCTACCCGCGGACACCGGCCTGTTACGGCTTCTCCATCATCGCCAAGGTGAAGGACGGCTGCGAAGAGGCCGTGCGCGCCTACGGCAAACAGATCGAGGAAACGATCGCAGCGAGTCCCGAGGCTTTAGCGCCGCTCAAGTTGCACTACTTGCGGTGGAATCTCTTCGACATCGGTTCTGGTCTGCACTTCCAGTACATGGGCATCTTCGACACCGATTTCGACAAGTACACCGAGGACGCCATCAGGCTCTTCAGCGCCACCGGGATCACCACCGTCTTCACGAATCTGGAGGGCTTTCCCGAGGATTGGAAGACGAACCCGGAGGCGTTCATCGAGTTCGTCCGCGCCCACCAGTGTCCGAGCTTCCTCGAGTACGGCGAGTATCCCTACGTCACAGCGGATGAGATCAAGAAGGCCCTTCGCTTGAAGGCGGCGTTCTCGGACATGCTCGACCAGATGCAGTGACGCTCGAACTCGACGACATCCAGCACATCCTGCTGACCAGGACGCCCGCGATGACGGGGCGCTACGAGTTCCTGACCTTCGACACTGCCGACGGCGGGCGCGCCTGGCTCACCGGGCTGCTCGACACCGTGCAGTCCGCGGCTGAGGCGACAGAGACCATGGACGACTCCCGGCGTTGGATCACGCTGGCGTTCACCTGGACTGGACTGCGTGCGCTGGGTGTTCCCGAAGATTCGCTGGCGACGTTTCCCGACGAGTTCCGGGAGGGAATGGCCGCGCGCGCCGACATTCTCGGTGACACCGGCACCAGCGCACCACAACACTGGGTGGGCGGACTGGCCGGTGACGACGTGCACGCCATCGCCATCCTGTTCGCCCGGGATGACGACGAACATCAACGCTGTATAGGCGAACACGACAAACTGGTCGCTCGCTGCGATGGCGTCCGCAGCCTGTCCCATCTCGACCTGAACGCCAACCCACCGTTCAACTACGCCCACGACCACTTCGGTTTCCGCGACCGGCTGTCCCAGCCCGTGATGAAGGGTTCAGGTGAGGAGCCGACGCCCGGGTCGGGTCCTGCGCTGGAGCCGGGCGAGTTCATCCTCGGCTACCCCGACGAGGACGGGCCCGTGCAGAACCTTCCCGAGCCACAGGCACTTTCGCGCAATGGCAGCTACATGGCCTATCGCCGGCTGCAGGAGCACGTGGGACTGTTCCGCGAATATCTGTCCGAGAACGCGGACACTCCCGAGGAGCAGGAACTGCTGGCCGCCAAGTTCATGGGCCGCTGGCGCAGCGGCGCTCCCCTGGTGCTCGCCCCCGACGCCGACGACCCCGAACTCGGCGCCGATCCCATGCGCAACAACGACTTCACCTACAAGGACATGGACCCCCACGGCTACGCCTGCCCGCTCGGTTCCCATGCCCGTCGCCTCAACCCTCGCGACACCGCCCACAACATGAACAGGCGGCGGATGATCCGCCGTGGCGCCACCTACGGCCCCGCGCTGCCCGACGGGGCACCCGAGGACGGGGTGGACCGCGGCATCGCCGCTTTCATCATCTGCGCCAGCCTGGTGCGCCAGTTCGAGTTCGCGCAGAACGTCTGGATCAACGACAAGTCCTTTCACGAACTCGGCAATGAACACGACCCGATCTGCGGGGCTCAGGACGGCACCCTCGATTTCACCGTGCCCAAACGGCCGATCCGGAAGGTGCACAAAGGGATTCCCGCATTCACCACGCTCAGCGGCGGCGCGTACTTCTTCCTGCCGGGCGTCAACGGCCTGCGCTACCTCGCGACACTCGGCAGTTAGGGGACGACCATGACGCGCCCACCACGTACCTACAACCAGGATCACGTCGCCCGGCCCGACAACGGCCGACGCCGGATCAGCATCTACTGGACCTGGAGTTATCCCTGGGAGGCTCAGCGGGATCCCGCGGCAATGGCGAATCGCTTCTCCACCATGACCGAGGTCCGCAATGTCGTCTACCCCGCCTACGAGAAGCCCGAGTTCGAAGCGGACAGATTTCTGCAGGGCATCGCCGGGACGCTGGAACTCTTCCACCGATCGACGTTGTCGTTCCAGGACGTCGCCGGGGAAGTCACCGGGCATTCCGTCGCGGTGTTCCAACGCGTCGATCAGGCCGGCTACCCGCAACCGATCGACGAACGCATCCTGGCTGACACCGACACCCTGATGGTGTTCGGGCTCGACCATCTGACGTCGGGGTTGGAGGTGACCGATGACGAGATCGGCGCCCTCCGCCAATGGTTGCGCCGCGACGGCACCTGCCTGCTGCTGGCACCGCACCACGATGTGGGCTTCACCGACGACCTCGCCCAACGGCAGATGGAGTACGAACATCACGGCGACCGCCTGGTGCCGCGGCAGCAGCGGTTCAGTCAGTACACCCGCTCACTCATGCGCGCCCTGGACGTTCCGGTGCACAACACCTGGGGTCTTCGCCCGGCAGTCGTCGACGGCACCACAGCCATTGCGCCGCTGACCACCTTCCGCGATCTCGACGACCTCAGGCTGCTCGATGGTGTGCCGACACTCAGTTTCCACCAACACCTTCCGCACTACGCGCTCACCGCTCCCGAGAGCGACGCTCTTCGGGTTCTGGCCCGGCAACGAGTCGACCCCCACCGCCCACACCCTTTCACCGCCGAAGGAAACAGCGAGTTCAACGCGCTGATCTGGATGCCTCCCCAGGACGATCGCGCCGGTGACATCCTGCTCATCGACTCCACGCATTTCACCACGCTGTTCGGCGGCACCGAGAGCCTGCGCAATCTGTGGCGGAATCTGGCGAGAATGACCGGGCACTGAATCCGGTCAATCTGCCAGCAGGCCAACCCTTCTCGCCTCGGACACAGCTTCCGCACGGGACTTCACCCCGAGCTTTCGGTAGATCGAGGTCGCCTGACTCTTGGTGGTCTCCCGGCCCACCACCAGTTCGTCGGCGATCCGCTGCAGCGAGAAGTGGGTCGCCAAGTACGGCAGCAACCTCAGCTCAGCGGCGGTCAACGGGCGGGCTCCGCCTGCGGCCATGGCCCGGACCCGGTCCACGCGCTGCAACAGCGCCACCGCATCGGGTTCACGTCGGCGCGCCCGTTCTGCGGCATCGAGGTGCGTGCTCAGCAGCTCGGGGTCCTGGATCACCGCGGCCGTCCACGCCAGCAAGCCGTGACCCATGAGAGCGGTGCGCCCTGCCAGATGTCCCAGTCGGCCCAGCAGTTTCTCGGTGATGCTCACCGACTCCCGCGCACCGGCGCTGTCCCCGACGCGGGCACTCATGACCGCACTGACGGCGTACACCACCACCATGGGGACGACGTCACACAGATCGTATTTGTCAGCGATCGTCCGAGCGGCGTCGCTGGTCGCGACGGCGCCCTCGTCATCGCCGCTACCGAGATCCATCAGGGCCAAGTGCGCCAACGCGGCAGCCTGGAAACCGGGGATGTCGTCGGTGACCGGCAGGGCGGACTCGAGCAGGGTGCGCGCGCGAGAGACGTTGCCCAGCATGGACTCGGCCGCTCCCTTCATCACCGTCGCCGCACCCCACCACGGATTGACCAGGTGGTCCCCGGCGGCCAGCACCACATCGGCGTGGCGGATCACGTCATTGACCCCATTCACCCCGATCAGTGAACTGATCAGCGCGGCAGCAACTTTCACCGACGGGGTGCCGTCTGCCAGCGGCTGTCCGGTATCGGCGCGGTGGGCGAGCATCAGCGACCGCTGAATCAGCTCCGCGTCGCCGGTGGTGACACCGAGCCAGGCGCGGGCCACCGCCGCGTCGGGGTGCTCGGCGAAGGTTCGTGCGTCCAGCAGCGCCAACCGCCGGGCGAGGACGCCCGCGCGACCGTCGAAACCCAACCGGACAGCCTCTCGGTTCACCAACGCCGCCGCGCGGGCCCGGTCGTCGGCGTCGAGCGCCTTGAGCAGAGCACTTTCGATATCGCCGGAGCGCTCCAGCAGTTCAGCCGCCCGAGATGCCACGTGCCGGAACCGCCGACGCGCCGTCACCCGAAATCGGCTGCGGAGCACATCTCCGAACAGACGGTGGTAGCGAAACCAAACCCGTTGCTGATCAAGGGGTATCAGGAACATGTTCCCGGAACTCCACAGCGACTCCAGCATCTGACCGGAGTCGTCACGCTCGAGCACCGCATCGAGTTGCTCGGCGCAGAACCGGTCCAGCACCGACGACTCGAGCAGGAAAGTGACGGTGTCGGGGTCGAGTCGTTTCAGCACCTCCTCGACCAGGTAGTCGACGACCACACTTGTTCTCCCGGTGATGGATTCGACCGGAACACCATCCCGCAGCGCCATGGCGACCAGGACCAACCCTGCAGCCCAGCCCTCGCACAGGTCGACGACGGCAGTGGCGGTGGCCTGGTCGAGCGGTGTGCCCACCGAGGCGAGCACAGCCGCGGCTTCGTCGCTGGAGAAACGCAGTCCGTCGACACCGATCTGGATGACACGCTGCTGCAGTCGGCGTCTCGCCAGATCCAGCGGCAGTTGGAACCGCCCGAGAAGGGCCACCGTCGTGGACAACGGAACCGCGTCGATCAACACCTGCAGCGCGCCCACCGCGTCGGGAGCGTTCACTTCGTGGGTCTCGTCGAGCACCAGAACCAGCGGCCCGCTCGTCGCGAGGAGTTGGACCACGGCGGGCACCAGGTGTGTGAGCGGGCAACGGCCGGGACCGCGCAGATAGCGCAGCACGCCGTCGTCGCCCCCGCGCAGCTCGACGACGGCGGTGGCGATGTGCAGCAGGAGGTGGACGGGGTCCTCGTCGAGGTAATCGAGCCGCACCCAGGCGAACGGGCGCTCGTCCGCGTCGTCCCACAGTGCTGCCGCGGCGGTCTTCCCGTAGCCGGCGGGCGCGGTCATCACCACCAGGTCGCCGCCGGCGGCCTTCTGCAGCCGATCCAGCACCGCGGGTCGGGCGGTGACAGCGCCGCCGATCCGCGGTCGACCGATTGTGACCGCCGGAATGTCCGGCTGCCAGTCCCCCGCCACCACAGCTGAATCTTAAGCCCTGACCTGCACAAAGGTGCCAGTTCGAGCAGCGGCGGGCGCCCCGCAAACTCCGGTGCTCCCGACCGCGTGTCGGTGGGTGGGGGCACCATGGACACGTGCCCGCTTCCGTCGACCCGTTGTCACGCTTCAGCCCGCTGACGCGTG
The DNA here is from genome assembly GCF_039729195.1 of Mycobacterium sp. DL. NCBI lineage: Bacteria > Bacillati > Actinomycetota > Actinomycetes > Mycobacteriales > Mycobacteriaceae > Mycobacterium > Mycobacterium sp. DL. The sequence continues at coordinate 1,430,831 of NZ_CP155796.1, read as the reverse complement.
AGTGGTTCTCGGGCACGTTCGTCGAGCCCACCGCGGCGCAGGCGCAGGCCTGGAATGCGATCGCCGACGGCGACAACACGCTGGTCATCGCCCCGACGGGGTCCGGGAAGACGCTGGCGGCGTTCCTGTGGGCGATCGACCGCCTGGCGCAGACACAGGACGACACGAAGAGCACCCGGGTGCTCTATGTCTCGCCACTCAAGGCGTTGGCCGTCGACGTGGAGCGCAACCTGCGCACCCCGCTGACCGGAATCTCCCGCATCGCCGAACGCACCGGGCAACCTCCGCCGAGCATCAGCGTCGGCGTGCGCTCCGGGGACACCACGCCCAAAATGCGCCGCGAACTGATCACCAGACCGCCCGACATCCTGATCACCACCCCCGAGTCGCTGTTCCTGATGCTGACCTCCGCGGCCCGGGAGACGCTGGCCAACGTGCAAACGGTCATCGTCGACGAGGTGCACGCCGTCGCGGCCACCAAGCGTGGCGCACACCTCGCACTGTCGCTGGAGCGTCTCGACGCGCTGCTGGACCGGCCCGCCCAGCGGATCGGTCTGTCGGCGACGGTCCGCCCACCCGAAGAGGTGGCCAGATTCCTGTCCGGCGCCGCGCCCACCACTGTCGTCGCGCCGCCGGCGGCGAAGACCTTCGACCTGACCGTGCAGGTTCCGGTTCCCGACATGGCCAATCTGGAGAACAACTCCATCTGGCCCGACGTCGAGGAACGCATCGTCGACCTGATCGAGGCCCACAACAGCTCGATCGTGTTCACCAACTCGCGACGGCTGGCCGAGCGACTGACCGCGCGGCTCAACGAGATCCACGCCGAACGCACCGGCACCGAACTCGGCGGGCCCAACCCCGGGGTGGCCGGCGGCGCGCCCGCCCACGTGATGGGAAGCGGGCAGACGTTCGGCGCCGAGCCGATCCTGGCGCGGGCCCACCACGGCTCGGTCAGCAAGGAATCCCGCGCCGAGGTCGAGGACGCGCTGAAGACCGGGCGTCTCAAAGCAGTGGTCGCGACGTCCAGCCTTGAGCTCGGAATCGACATGGGCTCAGTCGATCTGGTGATCCAGGTGGAAACACCGCCCTCGGTCGCCAGCGGACTTCAGCGGGTCGGCCGGGCAGGGCACCAGGTCGGCGAGATCAGCCAGGGTGTGCTGCTGCCCAAGCACCGCACCGATCTGATCGGCTGCGCCGTCAGCGTGCAGCGGATGCTGGCCGGCCAGATCGAGACCATGCGGGTACCGGCGAATCCTCTCGACGTGCTCGCGCAGCACACCGTCGCGGCGTGCGCGCTGGAACCGATCAACGCCGACCAGTGGTTCGACACAGTGCGACGCAGCGCGCCGTTCGCGACCCTGCCGCGCAGTGCGTACGAGGCGACACTGGATCTGCTGTCGGGCAAGTACCCGTCGACGGAGTTCGCCGAGTTGCGCCCCCGCATCGTCTACGATCGCGACTCCGGCACCCTGACCGCGCGTCCCGGTGCGCAACGGCTGGCGGTCACCTCCGGCGGCGCGATTCCCGACCGCGGACTGTTCACCGTCTACCTCGCGTCCAGCGCCGACTCCGAAAAGCCCTCGCGGGTCGGTGAACTCGACGAGGAGATGGTCTACGAATCCCGCCCGGGTGACGTCATCTCGCTGGGTGCGACGAGCTGGCGGATCACCGAGATCACCCACGACCGGGTGCTGGTCATCCCCGCGCCCGGCGAACCGGCACGGCTGCCGTTCTGGCGCGGCGACGGGGTCGGCCGACCCGCCGAACTGGGGGCGGCGATCGGCGCGTTCACCGGGGAGCTGGCCCGGCTCGATCGCGGCGCGTTCGAGACTCGTTGCCAGCAGGTCGGTTTCGACGCTTTTGCCATCGACAACCTGTGGCAGCTGATCGACGAGCAGCGGACCGCGACCTCGGCCGTACCGTCGGACACGACCCTGGTGGTGGAACGTTTCCGCGACGAGCTCGGCGACTGGCGGGTGATCCTGCACTCCCCCTACGGGTTACGTGTACACGGTCCGCTGGCGCTCGCGGTCGGCAAGCGACTCTACGAGCGGTACGGCATCGACGAGAAGCCCACAGCCTCCGATGACGGCATCATCGTCCGATTGCCCGACACCGACGACACCGCCCCCGGCGCCGACATCTTCGTGTTCGACCCCGACGAGATCGAACCGCTGGTCACCACCGAGGTGAGCGGGTCGGCGCTGTTCGCCTCCCGATTCCGGGAGTGTGCCGCCAGGGCGCTGCTGCTGCCGCGCCGCCACCCCGGCAAGCGCTCACCGCTGTGGCATCAGCGCCAGCGTGCGGCGCAACTGCTCGACGTCGCCCGCGGATACCCCGACTTCCCGATCGTGCTCGAGGCGGTGCGCGAATGCCTGCAGGACGTCTACGACGTGCCGACGCTGATCGCGCTGATGGGGCGCGTCGCTCAGCGGCGGGTGCGACTGCTCGAGGTCGAGACGCAGACACCGTCGCCTTTCGCCGCATCGCTGCTGTTCGGCTACGTCGGGGCATTCATGTACGAGGGCGACAGCCCCCTTGCCGAACGCCGCGCCGCCGCCCTGGCGTTGGACCCCACGCTGCTGGCCGAACTGCTGGGCCGGGTGGAACTGCGCGAACTCCTCGACGCCGATGTCGTCACCTCGACCCACCGGCAGTTGCAACACCTGACCGAGGAACGCTTCGCCCGTGACGCCGAGGGCGTGGCGGACCTGTTGCGGATGCTGGGGCCGTTGACCAGCGACGAGATCGCGCAGCGATGCACGCAGACCGACGTCGGCGGCTGGCTGGAGGGCCTGCTGACGGCCAAGCGGGCAGTCACCGTGTCCTACGCCGGCAAGAGTTGGTGGGCGGCGGTCGAGGACATCGGACGGCTGCGCGACGGCGTGGGCGTCGCGGTCCCGGTGGGCGTGCCGATGGCGTTCCTCGAGCCGATCGTCGACCCGCTGGGTGAGCTGCTGTCACGCTATGCCCGCACCCGCGGGCCGTTCACCACGGTCGAGGCGGCCACCCGGTTCGGCCTGGGACTGCGGGTGGCCGGTGATGTCCTCGGACGACTGGCGGCCGACGGCAAACTGATGCGCGGCGAGTTCATCGATGCGCCCACTGATTCCGGCAGCGTGGACCAGTGGTGTGACTCCGAGGTGCTGCGGATTCTGCGTCGCCGCTCGCTGGCTGCGTTGCGTGCACAGATCGAGCCGGTGAGCACCGCTGCGCTGGGCCGCTTCCTGCCCGCGTGGCAGCAACTCGGTGGTGACGCGGTGTCGGGGGTCGACGGGCTGGCCGCCGTGATCGACCAGCTCGCCGGGGTGCCGATGCCCGCCTCGGCGGTGGAGCCACTGATCTTCGGCCAGCGGGTGCGCGACTATCAGCCGGGCATGCTCGACGAACTGCTCGCCTCCGGTGACGTGGTGTGGTCCGGCGTCGGCGCGCTGTCGTCGGCCGACGGCTGGGTCGCGTTCCACCCCGCCGACACCGCGGCGCTGTCGTTGGCGCCGCCCGCCGACATCGAGCTCACCGACGTCCACGGGGGTGTGCTGGCCGCCCTCGGCAGCGGCGGCGCGTACTTCTTCCGGCAGCTCTCGGTCGACGGCGCCAGCACCGAATCGCTGAAAGAAGCTCTGTGGCAGCTGATCTGGTCAGGTCATGTCGGCGGCGACACGTTCGCCCCGGTGCGCGCCCTGCTGTCCGGAACCAGGGGCTCGGGTGCGCGGCGGCCGGCCACACCGTCGCACCGGCATCGTCGGGCGCCGCGGCTGAGTCGATACAGCATCAGCTCCGGCGCCCATCGCGATTCCGACCCCACGGTGGCGGGGAGGTGGTCGGCGCTTCCCGTCGCCGAGACGGACACCACCGTGCGGGCGCACTACCAGGCCGACCAACTGCTCGCCCGTCACGGCGTACTCACCAAAGGAGCGGTAGCCACCGAGAACATCCCTGGTGGGTTCGCCTCGATGTACAAGGTGTTGACCGCGTTGGAGGATGCGGGTCGGTGCCAGCGTGGCTATTTCGTCGAGTCGCTCGGCGGTGCGCAGTTCGCGACCGCCAGCACCGTCGACCGATTGCGCACCCACGCGGACAGCATCGACGACAAGCAGGGCGCCCTGCGGACCATCGCCCTGGCGGCGACTGATCCGGCGAACCCGTTCGGGGCGGCCCTGCCGTGGCCGGCGCGCGGCGCAGACGCCGACACCGCCCATCGGCCCGGTCGCAAAGCCGGGGCATTGGTGGTGCTGGTCGACGGCGAATTGGCCTGGTTCGTCGAACGCGGTGGGCGTTCGCTGCTGAGTTTCACCACCGACGCCGAAACCTCCAATGCGGCCGCGGCGGCGCTGGCCGAATTGGTCACGCGACAAAGGGTTCCGGCGCTGCTGGTGGAGAGGGTTGACGGTGTGCCGGTGCTCGAGGCACGCGATTCGGTGGTGTCGGCGTCATTGACGCAGGCCGGGTTCGCCAAGACGCCGCGCGGGCTGCGGCTGCGCTGATGCCTGAAGGCGACACCGTGTTCCGCACGGCCACCAAACTGCGGGAGGCGCTGGAAGGCAAGGAGCTGACGCGCTGTGATGTCCGGGTGCCGCGGTACGCCGCGGTGAACCTGGCCGGGCAAAAGGTCGACGAAGTGCTCAGCCGGGGCAAGCATCTGTTCATCCGAGTGGGAGCGGCGAGCATCCACTCACATCTGAAGATGGACGGGGCGTGGATCATCGGCCGGGTTCGAGCGCCGGCCTACAAGGTGCGAATCGTTTTGGAGACAGCGGACTCCCGGGCATCGGGCGTCGACCTCGGAGTGTTGGAGGTCCTCGAGCGCGCCGTCGACATGGATGCTGTTGCACACCTGGGCCCGGACCTGCTCGGCGACGACTGGTCGGCCGAGACGGCGGCGGCCAACCTGATGGCCGACCCATCTCGACCGCTGTCCGAGACGCTGCTGGATCAGCGGGTGATGGCCGGCGTCGGCAACGTCTACGCCAACGAGCTGGGGTTCGTGTTCGGGCTGCGGCCGGGGACCGCGGTCGGTGCGCTGACCGACCCGTTGCGGGTTGTCACCCGCACCCAGCAGATGCTGTGGGCCAATCGATCACGGATCAATCGCACGACCACCGGCAACACCCGCCCCGGCCAGGACGTGTGGGTGTACGGACGCGCAGGTAAGCCGTGCCGTCGGTGCGGCACGCCCATCGAGACGGATCGCGGCGGGGAGCGCATCACCTACTGGTGCCCCACCTGCCAGCGCTGACCCCACTTCGCCCCTCTTCGCCGAAACTGTATTCCACGCGGCAACTTGTGGATAACTAGCGCGCTGCAAGCAATCTCGGCGACTTTCTGTCGGTGCTGATTTCGACCATGCATCCATGGGAGAGCCAGTCATCGGTACAGAAGCCGTCGCCGACGGGATCGTCACGAGCCATGGACTCAGGCGACGATACAGACCGATCTACCCGAATGTGCACGCCCCCGAGGGAAACCTCACGCTGCGCGACCGGACGATCGGCGCCTGGCTCTGGTCGCAGCGCACGGGAATCGTCACAGGGTTGGCGGCAGCCGCGCTGCACGGTTCCCGCTGGGTCGATGACGACATCGACATCGAGCTGATCTTCAATTGCACGCGACCTCCCCGGGGCATCATCGCCCGCAACGAGCGCATCGGCTCCGACGAGTGGCAGCAACTGGCGGGAATGCCGATAGCGACTCCGGCACGCACGGCATTCGATCTCGGGCGCTTCCGCACGCACGACGCGCTGGGCCGCCTCGACGCGTTGATGCGGGTCCAGCCGTACCCGGTCGACGACGTCATGCTGCTCACCAAGCGCTACAAAGGGGCTCGCGGAGTGGCACGACTGAAAGCGGTGCTGCCGTTCGTTGATGGTGGCTCGATGTCACTACCAGAATCGTGGTGGCGCAAGCTGGTCATCGATGCCGGGTTCCCGGTGCCCACGACGCAGATACCCGTCTTCGACGAGCATGGCCTCCCGCTGCGGGTCCTCGACTTCGGCTGGGAGAACTTCAAAGTCGCGCTCGAGTACGACGGCGACCAGCACCAGTCCGACCGCGCGCAGTACCTCAAGGATCGGCGTGTCCTGCCGAAACTCGCGCAGCTCGGCTGGCACGTGAGGACCGTCGTCAAGGAGGACAATCCCGTGCACGTGATCGAGGAGCTACGCGACGCGATGACGCAGCGCGGGTGGCGCGGTCGAATCACGATCCCCAGGTACGCATACCGCGACGCTCACGCCGAAACTGCACTCAGCGCGCTCAAGTACGCGTAAAGCCCACGTGGAATACAGTTTCGGCGTTGAGGCCGCAGGGCTAGACCGTGCAGCCGACGCCGGCGACGTCGGTGGCGATGACGCACGCCGACGGATTCGACAGCTTCCAATCGCCGTCCTGGTTGACCCAGTAGATGTTGTGGGTCTTGGTACCCCAGATCGGGATCGTCACCGCGATCTGCGCGTCGAGTCGATCACCGTTGAGCACCGGGTTCTGCACCTGCCAGTTGACCATGCCGCCATAGGTGTTCAACCGGTTGGCGATGTTGTCGGCGGTCGGCACAGCAGCCTGTCCGCCTGCCAGCTTGGCGGCGCGCTGGTCCGCGGGTGCCCCGGTGTTGAGCACCTGCTGCAGATCAGAGGTCAACTCCCCGGCGCTGGGTACCGCCGGCTGAGCCATCGCGACCCCCGCTCCACCAAGAGCACCTGCCGCCAAAATCGTCATCGCCGCGAACGCAGCACGCATCAACACATTCCCTTCCGAACATTGCCCGACCAACGCAGACTTCATCACGCCCGCATCGATCCGACAAGACCTACGTCCGGGCCCCCAAACGCCGAAACGGTATTCCACGCGGAGAATCTTGCTGGATTCCCGCACGGAATACCGTTTCGGCGGAGAACGAAAGGGACCCTAGAAGGGCAGGGCGAACTTCACGATCTTGCGCACCACGGTCCCGAACTGATGCGGCAGGGAGCCCTTGTTGTAAGGCACGCCGTAGCGCTCGCAGATCTCCTGCACCTTGGGCGCGATCTCCGCGTGCCGGAACGCCGGGATGTCGGGGAACAGGTGGTGTTCGATCTGGAACGACAGGTTGCCGCTGAGGATGTGGAACAGCTTGCCGCCGGTCAGGTTCGCCGACCCGAGGATCTGGCGGAAGTACCACTGACCGCGGGTCTCGGCCTTGGTCTCCTCGATCGAGAACTCCTGCACATCCTCGGGGAAGTGCCCGCAGAAGATGATCATGTACGACCACACGTTGCGCACCAGGTTCGCGGTCATGTTGCCCGTGAAGACCCACGGCGCGAACGGTCCGGCCAGCAACGGGAACGCCACATAGTCCTTGAGCGTCTGCCGCTTGGTCTTGGCCCAGATGCCCGACAGGATCTCCTTCTTGTCCGTCAGGGTGATCTCACCGGAGGCGATCTTCTCGCTCTCCAGTTCGTGCAGCGCGACGCCGTACTGGAACAGCACCATCAGCAGGAACGCATACACCGGGTTGCCCAGGTAGTAGGGCCGCCACCGCTGGTCCGAGCTCATCCGCAGGATGCCGTAGCCGATGTCGCGGTCCAGCCCGACGATGTTGGTGTAGGTGTGGTGCATGTAGTTGTGCGAGTGGCGCCACTGGTCGCCGGGGCAGGCGTTGTCCCACTCGAAGTTCTTGCTCGAGATGTTCGGGTCGCCCATCCAGTCGTACTGGCCGTGCATGACGTTGTGGCCGATTTCCATGTTGTCGATGATCTTCGACAAGCTCAGCATCGCGGTGCCGGCCAGCCAGAACGGCGGGAAGATGCCACCGAAGAGCAGTGCCCGGCCGCCGACCTCGAGGGTGCGCTGCGCCTTGATCATCCGCCGGATGTAGGTGGCGTCGCGTTCGCCGAGGTCGGCGATGACGCTTTCCTTGAGCTCGTCGAGCTCGCGGCCGAACGCCTCAGCCTGCTCGGGGGTCATGGTGATGGTGCGTCCCCCGACCGTCTTTTCGAGGGTCTTGGCCTGGGGTTGGGTCGTGACAGTCATTGGAATCTCCGTTTCTGTCGAGGTCTGAAGGGCTTTAGAGAGCGATGTCGACGTCGCCGACGGGGGTGGTGATGCAGAGCTGCACGTCTTCTTCTTCGGCGCTGGACACCGCGCCGGTGATCACGTTGCGCACCGCGCCGCTGGTCTTGCGGCGGGTGCAGGAGAAGCAGATGCCCATCCGGCAACCGCTTTCGGGCGTCAACCCGGCGGCCTCGGCCTGATCGAGCAGCGGCTTGCCGTTGTCGGTGATCTCCACGCCGCTGTCGGCGAAAGTCACTCGGCCACCGGAGGATTCACCGGAGAACACCGGCGGAACGAAGCTCTCCGACGCCGCGTCCGGGCGCAGCGACCGCACCGCGTCGACCAGCTCCGGCGGCCCACACACGAAAACGTGGTCGGCATCGGGCAGGGCCGCGTCGAGGTGCTCGGAACCGAAGCGGCCGTCCAGGTCAGACCCGGCCGTCGTCCGGCTGTAGCCGTGCAGCACCGTGACGTTCGGCATCGCGCGGGCGATGTCGGCGAGTTCGTCGCGGTAGCACGCCTCTTCGGCAGACCGGGCGTAGTGGACGAACGCCACGGCTCCGGTGTGCCGCCGCGCTCGAAGCGTGCGCAGCATCGACATCACCGGGGTGATGCCACTGCCGCCGGAGACGAACAGCAGGGAGCCGGTCCCCGAGGGCAACGTGAAGTCGCCGCCGACGGAGTCGAGGCCGACGACCATCCCGACGCGGGCATGCTCGATCAGGTAGGTGGACACCAGCCCGCCGTCGTGGCGGCCGATCGTCAGCTCGACGAGCCCGTCGGTTTCGGCGTTGGCCGGCGAGTACGGTCGGGTGCGACGGCGACCGTCGATCTCGACCGAAAGGTTGATGTGCTGACCGGCGCGGAACCCGGTGAACGCACGATTGGGTTCGAGTGTCAGCGTGACGCTGCGGGGGGTGGTACGCCGTACCCCGACGATCCGGGCGCGGGCGTCGCCGCGCGTCCAGGTGGGGTCGACCAGCTCAGTGAAGCGATCCACGCCATGCGGACCGGTGAGCAGATCCAGCAGTGTGGACCGCCGAACTCGCTTGGTCAGAGTTTCAGTGAACATGTGTACACCATTGCGTGACGGACTCTCCACGTCAATGGATGCACAGAGGTTGTGGTAGGTTTCACAGCCAGTGAACAGTCGTACGCCCAGATCACACTCGGACGGTTCGGGCAGGTCGGGACGGTCGCGGTCGAGGACGTCCTCGCGCGGCCAGGTAAGCGATGACAAAGAGTCGCTGACCAGGGACCAGCGCAAGCAGGCCACTCGACGAGCGATCGTGGAAGCAGCGCTGCACCTCCTCGCCGAGCAGAGCTTCAGCGCGCTGAGCCTGCGTGAGGTCACCCGCGAAGCCGGTATCGTGCCCGCGGCGTTCTACCGGCACTTCGACTCGATGGAATCCCTCGGTCTGGTCCTGATCGACGAGTCCTTCCGGACCCTGCGAGACATGTTGCGCGGGGCCCGCGCGGGCAAGCTCGATCCGAACCGGGTGATCGAGTCGTCGGTGGAGATCCTGGTCGACGGCGTTCAGGGCCGCCGCGAACACTGGCGCTTCATCGGGCGCGAGCGCTCCAGCGGCGTGGCCGTGCTGCGCTATGCCATCCGCACCGAGATCCGACTCATCACCTCCGAACTGGCCATCGACCTGGCCCGCTTCCCCGGCTTGAACACGTGGAGCAGCGAGGACCTCAACATCCTGGCCAGCGTGTTCGTCAACTCGATGATCCTGATCGCCGAGTCGCTCGAGGACACCACCGATGCCGACCACATCCAGGAGATCAAGCGCATCGCCATCAAGCAGCTGCGGATGATCACCGTCGGCGTGGCGGGCTGGCGCAGCAGTTAACGTGACGGCCATGGCGTCCGTCCTCGAAGTGACACATCCCCGGCCCGAGATCACCGTCCTGACGCTCAACCGGCCGGACAAACTCAACGCGTTGACCTACGAGCTGGTCGAGGAACTGCACACCGCGCTCGATGCGATCGCCGTCGACAACACCTGCCGGGTCGTCGTGCTGACCGGCGCCGGTCGCGGATTCTGCTCGGGCCTGGACCTTTCGGCCCCCAATCCGGCGGAAGCCGGCGGCGGCACCGAGTTCCCGCGCTCGGGGATGCGGTGGCAGGAGCGCATCGCCGACCTCACCGCGAAGATCCATCGCCTGCGCCAGCCCGTGATCGCGGCCGTCAACGGCGTCGCCTACGGCGGTGGCTTCGGCATCGCACTGGCCTGCGACATCCGCATCGGCACGGCGTCGACGCGATTCTGCACCCAGTTCATCAAGCTCGGGCTCGGCGGATGCGACATCGGGGTCAGCTATACGTTGCCCCGCGTCATCGGGGCCGGGCCGGCATTCGACTTGATCCTGACCGCGCGGGCGGTCGACGGCGAGGAAGCGCTTCGGCTGGGCATCGTGTCCCGGCTCGCCGAGAACGTCGTCGACGAGGCGCTGGCGATCGCCGAAACACTCTGCGGTTATGGAAAATTCGGCCTCGAGTCGACCAAGCAGGTGCTGTGGGCCAACGTCGACGCAGGCAGCTTGGAAGCTGCTCTGCACCTGGAGAACCGCAGCCAGATCCTGGCATCGACGAGCGGCGAGATGCGCGAGGCGGCCGCTTCGGTGCTGCGCAAGGACTAGACGGCCAAGCTGCCGGAAGGACTAGATGCCGAAACTGTATTCCACGCGGGATTTTTCGCCGATAGCCCACGTGGAATACAGTTTCGGCGCAAGAGGGGCGCGAAAAGAGGGGGTAGCAATGCGAAGCCATGGTTGGTCCGGAAACCCGCCCTCGTCAGACGAGGAGGCGATCGCGCGCATCCTCGCCTCGGCGGACCGGATCGTCGCCGACCGAGGCTCCTCGATGCGCATCGCCGACGTGGCACGCGATCTGGGAGTCACCCGCCAGACCGTGTACCGCTACTTCCCCAGCACCGAGGCGCTGCTGGTGGCGTGCGCGATGCAGAAGGCCGACGGGTTCCTGGGACGCCTGGAACGACGGGTGCGCGACGAGACCGACCCCGTCGCCGCGATGGTCGAAGGCATGGCGTTCACGATCGAATCGCTGGCCGACGACCCGCAGATCGGGTTCCTGCTCAGCCAACGGGGTAAGCATTCGGTCGGCGGGTCCTTCACCACCGACACCGCATACACCTTCGGCCGGTCGCTGCTGCACCGGCTCGACGTCGACTGGGACGCACACGGTTTCGACGAGCACGCCCTCAACGAACTGAACGAATTCTCGCTGCGGGTGCTCAATTCGTTTCTCATCGACGCCGGAAACCCCAAGCGCAACGGCGTCGAGCTGCGCGAGTTCCTGTACCGCTGGGTCGCACCCGCGATCGTCTACCCGCAAGTGGCCGAGATTCTCGACCCGCTGATCGGGGGTGGCGCTAACGCGGCGTCCCGCCTCCGTCGGCGATGATCACCTGCCCGGTGATGTAGCTGCCCGCGTCTGACGTCAAAAGCAATGCAGCGCCCACCATTTCGTCGGCGGAGGCCAGCCGCCGCATCAGCGTGCCGTTGACCATCCCGTCGATGGCTTCCGGTGGGTTCTTGCGCATCATGTCGGTGTCGACGGGTCCGGGAGCCAGCGCGTTGACCCGGATTCCGTCGTGGACGAACTCGGCGGCCATCGATCGGGTGAACGACATCAGCGCGGCCTTCATCGACGCGTAGATCGACAACATCGGCGCGAAGATGAACGCGCCGACCGAGACCATGTTCAGCACCGCGGCGTGCGGACTGGCCTTCAGATGGGGCAACGCCTCCTGGGTCAGGACCACCGGCCCGCGCAGGTTGACCTCGAACGACTTCGTCAGCGCGTCGACCGTCAGCTGCCCCAGAGGCTGGGCCAGCGGGTTGGCGGCGTTGTTCACCAGGACGTCGACCCCGCCGAACTCGGCGACCGTGCGCGCGACGAGCGATGCGAGGTCTTCCACATCTCCGACGTGCGTGGGCACGCCGATCGCCTCGCCGCCCATCTCGCGCAGATGCGTGGCGGCCTGCTCGCACGCATCAGCCTTACGGCTGGCGACGACGACCCGCGCGCCGGCCAGCACGTAACCCTCGGCCAGCGCCAACCCGATTCCGCGGGTGCCGCCGGTCACGATGACCGTCCGGCCGGTCATGTCGAACAGCCGGTCGAAGGAGCCCCGATCCACCTAGATGCAACCGCTCACGCTGATCCGGCGGCCGACGTCGGCGCAGACACTGACGTTGGGCGGCGGGATGTACACCGGCGGGGGTGGCGGCGGAGGCGGTGGAGGTGGAGGTGGCGGTGGCGCGCCCGGTGGCGGCGGTGGGGGCGGTGGCGGCGGCGGTGGGGGCGGAGGAGGTGGCGGTGCCAGCACGTCGTTGAGTTCGTAGAGCGGGTCCGAACAACCGGTGACGTCGAAGTGCACGCCGCCGACCGAGCCGCATACGGCGTGGGCGGTCGGGGCGGTGCCCAGCACGGGGCTGAGCACCGCACCCACGAACAAACCCGCAATGACGACGCGCCAGGTCTCGCGCACTGTGAAGCTCCTCAGGGTCTCCCGCGACCGGTGCCGCGGACATCCGATTGTGGCAGTCGGCGCGTTCCCGCGTGGGTGAACGCGGACCGGCTTTCCGTCGCGACAACGAGCGAAAATTTGCCAACCATGAGTGCCGACGCATGCATGTGAGGCATCTGCCCAGCACGCGGGCCCTGCGGCGAGGTCCGGCTGAGCGGGCTGTTCAGTAGCGGATATTTCCCTACCGGGCAAATATTGTTGCCAGGCAATTAATGCACTGAATGCCTAGTCGCAGGCACTTTTGACCAGATCGTCGATTCGTACAGCGAACGCGCCAACAATGTCGTAGATTTCACTTCGTGCCCACCGGCACAGGGTGTGCGCTCAGATCGCAGTAGTGAGGGGTACTGCGATCTGAGCGCAGACTAGAACCCACGGGTGCTGGTGAAGAATCGCGCGACCCCGGTCAGCGGGTCATCGAACTCCAAGCGCTGTGCAAGCAGTTTCAGCGGCGCCGAGAAATCGTCGGCAGCCACGTCGATCACCTCGGGGTACCACGGATCCCCCGTGATCGGCAGCCCCACCGATGCCATGTGCACCCGCAACTGGTGGGTGCGCCCGGTACGCGGGGTCAGCAGGTAGTCGCCGTCGCCGCGATGCACGATGCGCGTCTCGGCGTTCGGCTCGCCGGGCTCCTCGACCGCCTGCAGGCTGCCCCGCCGTTTGACGATCCGACTGCGCAGCGTCATCGGGAACACCAGATCCGGGTCGACGGGTGCCTGCGCCAGATACGTCTTTCGCGCCAGACCCTTCGCGAACATGGTCTGATACGCGCCGCGCACCTCCCGGCGCACGGTGAACAGCAGCACGCCCGCGGTCAGCCGGTCCAGGCGGTGCGCAGGCGCCAGATCCGGCAGCTCCAGGTCGCGCCGCAACCGCACCAGCGCCGTCTGGGCGACGTGACGCCCGCGGGGCATCGTCGCCAGGAAGTGCGGTTTGTCGACGACGAGGATGTTCTCGTCACGGTGCAGGATCGGGATGTCGAACGGGACCGCCACCTCGTCGGGCAGGTCACGGTAGAGATAGACGAACGAATTGGGTTGCAGCACAGTCGCTGCGGTCACGACACCACCGTCGGCGGTCAGCACCTCACCGTTGAGGACCTTGGCTGCGGCAGCGTCGCCGAAGCGGTCCGCCAACTCCACGAGCACCGCGCCGCCTCGCAGCCTGACCCGCGCCGGCCCGAGTCCGTCACGCACGGGAAGCGGCGCGGGACGCCTCAAGTGAGAGGTACCGGCTCGAGGATCTCCGCACGCGCCTCCGGCGCCGCCACCCGCAGCGCGTCGGCGGACTCGTCGTCGGGTTGCTGCTGGGACCGCACCTCGGCGTCGACGCGGGCGATGTACGTCGCGACCTCGCGGTCGATGTCCTCGGCACTCCAACCCAGAATGGGCGCAACGACTTCGGCGACCTCTCGGGCACAGTCGACACCGCGGTGCGGGTACTCGATGGAGATCCGCATCCGACGCGCCAGGATGTCCTCGAGGTGCAGCGCCCCTTCGGCTGCCGCGGCGTACGCGGCTTCGACCTTCAGGTACACCGGCGCCTCGGTGATCGGCCCCAGAAGATCCGGGTTGTCCTCACCGAGCGCCAGCACCTCACCGATGAGCGAGCCGTACCGGTCCAGCAGATGCCGGACGCGATACGGGTGTAGGTTGTAATGCGTTCCGACACTTTGCGTTTGATTGACCAACGCGAAGTAGCCGTCGGCGCCCATCAGCGGCACCTTCTCGGTGATCGACGGCGCCACCCGCGTCGGAACGAACTCCGCCGCGGCGTCGATCGCGTCCTCGGCCATCACCCGGTAGGTGGTGTACTTGCCACCGGCGATCGCGACCAGTCCCGGCGAGGGCACCGCGACGGCGTGCTCGCGGGACAGCTTCGATGTCGATTCGCTCTCGCCGGCCAGCAGTGGCCGCAGTCCGGCGTACACCCCGTCGATGTCGTCGTGGGTCAACGGGGTGGCGAGCACGGTGTTGACGGTCTTGAGGATGTAGTCGATATCGGCCTTCGTCGCCGCGGGATGCGCGAGGTCGAGGTTCCAGTCGGTGTCGGTGGTGCCGATGATCCAGTGGGTGCCCCACGGGATGACGAACAGCACCGACTTCTCGGTACGCAGGATGATCGCGACCTCGCTGACAACACGGTCGCGCGGCACCACGATGTGCACACCCTTGGACGCGCGCACCCGAAAACGCCCGCGCTCCTTGGACAATGCCTGGATCTCATCGGTCCACACCCCGGTCGCGTTGACCACCACATGTCCGCGAACCTCGGTGGTCGACCCGTCCTCGGAGTCACGGACCTGGACCCCGGTGACCCGGTCACCCTCCCGCAGCAGGGCCACCACCTGGGTGGACGTGCGGACCACCGCCCCGTAGTGAGCGGCGGTGCGCGCCACCATCATGGTGTGCCTGGCATCGTCGACGACGGTGTCGAAGTAGCGGATTCCGCCGATCAGAGACGAACGCTTGAGCCCCGGCGACAGCCGCAGGGCACCGGAGCGGGAGTAATGCTTCTGCGCCGGTACGGATTTCGAGCCACCCAACTGGTCGTAGAGCATGATGCCCGCCGCGATGTACGGGCGCTCCCACCACCGCTTGGTCAACGGGAACAGGAACGGCAACGGCTTGACCAGATGCGGCGCCAGCGTCGTCAGCGACAGCTCACGTTCGTGCAGCGCCTCGCGCACCAGACCGAACTCCAGTTGCTCCAGGTAGCGCAGACCGCCGTGGAACATCTTGCTGCTGCGACTGGAGGTCCCCGACGCGAAGTCGCGGGCCTCCACCAGGGCGACCTTGAGGCCGCGGGTGGCCGCGTCCAGAGCGGCGCCGGCACCGACGACACCACCACCGACCACGACCACGTCGAACTGCTCGCTACCCAGACGTTCCCAGGCGCGCGCGCGTTGCTCGGCGCCGAGAAATGTCTGCCCGTTGCCCGGGCCTGGGATCGGCTCTGCCACGTTGACCGACTCCTCGTTACTTGTCAGTACGGTTGTCGGTTCCCAGGCTACGTGGCTCAGTCGAGATCGTCGTGCGTCATCAGTCGGCGCGCTGCCTCCACGATGGAACCCGACAGCGACGGATACACCGACAGCGTCTGCGCCAGGTCTGTCACGGAGATCCGGTTCTGCACCGCAAGCGCGAGCGGCAGGATCAGCTCCGAGGCGATCGGCGCAACCACCACGCCGCCGATCACCACCCCCGTCGCCGGCCTGCAGAAGATCTTCACGAAACCATGCCTGAGCAGCGACATCTTCGCCCGGGCGTTGGTGTTCAGCGGCAGCACAATGGTCCGGGCCGGCACGCTGCCGTCGTCGATCGCCGACTGCGGGATGCCCACCGCGGCGATCTCGGGGCGGGTGAACGTCGCCGACGCGACGGTGCGCAGCCGGATCGGCGACACCCCCTCACCCAGCGCGTGGTACATCGCGATGCGGCCCTGCATGGCGGCGACCGACGCCAGCGGCAGCAGGCCGGTGCAGTCGCCTGCGGCGTAGATGCCCGCGGCCGGGGTGCGCGACACCCGGTCGACGGGGATGTAGCCACCGGGCTTGAGCTCGACGCCGACCCGCTCGAGGCCCAGGCCGCTGGTGTTGGGCACCGATCCGACCGTCATCAGCGCGTGGCTGCCCTCGACCGTGCGGCCGTCGGCGATCTTGACCACCACGCCCTTGTCGGTGCGGGTCACCGAGTCGGCGCGGGCGTTCTTGACCAGCGTGACACCGCGCTCGGCGAACACCTCCTCGAGCACCGCGGCGGCGTCGGAGTCCTCGTGCGGCAGGATCTGGTCCCGGCTGGCCACCACCGTCACCGTCACCCCGAGCTCGGTGTAGGCGTTGCAGAACTCCGCGCCCGTCACCCCCGAGCCGACGATGATCAGGTGCTCGGGCAGCTCGGTCAGCTCGTAGAGCTGGCGCCAGGTCAGGATGCGCTCGCCGTCGGGCTCCGCGTTCGGCAGCACCCGGGGGCGCGCTCCGGTCGCGATCAGCACCACGTCGGCCTTGAGGACGCCGACCTTGCCGTCGGGGGTGGTGACCTTCACCCGGTGGTGGGCCATGCCCTCGGTGTCGTCGACGAGCTCGCCGCGCCCGCCGATGATCGTCACCCCCTGGTTGATCAGCTGGGTGCCGATGTCGGCCGACTGTGAGGCGGCCAGCGTCTTGACCCGGTTGTTGATCTGGACCAGCGAGATCGTGGCGTCGTCGATGCCGATGTCGTAGCCGAGCGGCTCGGCCCGTCGCAGTTCGGTGCGCACACCGGTGGCGGCGATCAACGTCTTCGACGGCACGCAGTCGTAGAGCACGCAGGCTCCACCGAGTCCGTCGGAGTCGACGAGCGTCACCTGGGTGACGTCGCGCCCTCTGGCGGCAGCCACCAGCGCCGCCTCATACCCTGCCGGCCCGCCGCCGATGACCACGATGCGCGTTACCACCGCTTCAACCTAGGACACCTGGGTCGCAGACGTCACAGAAGGCGGGACGCTCCGGATGTCAGCCAGCTGAACACGATGCGTCTAAGCTCTTGCGCGTGCCGATCTACGCCGCCTACGGATCGAATATGCATCCCGAGCAGATGCTGCAGCGGGCGCCGCACTCCCCGATGGCGGGGACGGGATGGTTGCACGGCTGGCGTCTGACGTTCGGCGGCGCCGACATCTTCTGGGAGGGCGCGCTGGCCACCGTCGTCGAGGACCCGACCTCCAAGGTGTTCGTCGTGCTCTACGACATGACCAAGGAGGACGAGGACAGCCTCGACCGCTGGGAGGGATCCGAGCTCGGCTTCCACAAGAAGATCCGGTGCCGGGTGGAGCGGCTGACGTCGGACACCGACACCGACCCGGTGCTCGCATGGCTGTACGTGGTGGACGCCTGGGAGGGCGGGATCCCGTCGGCGCGCTATCTGGGCGTGATGGCCGAAGCCGCCGAGATCGCCGGTGCCCCAGCAGAATACGTACACGACCTGCGTACCCGGCCGGCGAGCAACATCGGCCCGGGCACGTAGCAGGTCTGTGCCGCGAGCGCGCGTGTCTGCACGTCGACGCGCCGTAAATGCTGGCATTTCGCGCGCGCTCACGCCGCCCGAGTGCGCCGCAGTTGCGCGTCGATGCGGTTGACGAACTCGTCGGCACGAAAGCGCACATCCTCGAACACGATGGGGACGACCACGATGCCGACATCCATCAACGCGTTCTGACGCCGACGATCCCGCACCATCGCCTCAGGACCGGAGTGCCAGGCCACGCCGTCGTATTCGGCGGCGACGCCCGCGTCAGGCCAGGCGAAGTCGAGTCGGCGCACCTCGCCGTTGCCGTCGACGATCTCGTACTGCAACTCCGGGATCGGCAGGCCACGGTCGATCATCGCCAGCCGAGCCTCGCTCTCCATCGGCGACTCCGAGCGGGCATCAGCCAGCGGCAGCAAATCGCGGACCGCGACGATGCCGCGGCGCCCCTTCTGTTCGACCGCCGCGCGCCAGAGATCCGGAAGGGTGCAGGTGCCGCTGCGCAGGGCCGCGTCGAGAGTGGCCAACGCTCTCGGGCGGTACAGACTTCGCGCGACCTCGATGGCAGTCCACGCGGGCGAGGTGGCCCGGCGACCATCGCGCATCACCAGCGGCGCGCCGTCACGCCGATGCACTTCGAGGCCGTCCGCACTCCGCAACGCGCAGCCCGGCGGGTCGAGGACATGCAGCGCTTCCGACTCCTCGGTGTCGAAGCCGTACAGCGCCGCCGCCGTCCCGAGGCAGACCGCCACCGGTTTGCCGCAGGAGAGGTCGAGACCACGTAGCCGGAGCTCGTCGCTGCGCTCGCCGCGACAGTAGATGCCCTGCCACATCCGTTCCAGCACACCGGTATTCACTGCTGCCTCGAAACGCCGTCGGGACAGGTGAGCGAGGATCTGGCCACTGGTCGCCACGCCACCCTGATCGTCGAACAGCCTGACGAGGTCGTCGTTCATGACGGCCATGTTGTGGCGGGCGTCTGCGGAACCACCAGAGGCCGCGCGTCATCTGTGGATCAACGAGCGATTGTGTAGAAGTCGGCGGCGACGAGCGCGCGGTAAATGCCAGGAATTACGGCGTGTCGGTGTGCAGACCCGCGCGCTCGCGGGACGAGGACGAGGCCGACGGCCAGGGCACCGGCACCGGGCGCACCCGGATTCGCTGCGGCCACCAGAACCAGCGGCCCATCAGCGCGGCGATCGACGGCGTCATGAACGACCGGATCACCAGGGTGTCGAAGATCAGCCCCATGCCGATGGTCGTGCCGACCTGACCGATGATCGTCAGATCGCTGATCGCCATCGTCATCATGGTCAGCGCGAAGACCATTCCCGCCGCCGTGACCACCGACCCACTGCCCCCCATGGTGCGGATCAGGCCGGTGTGCAGGCCCGCATGGACTTCCTCTTTGAGCCGCGACACCACCAGCAGGTTGTAGTCCGCGCCAACCGCCAACAGGATGATCACCGCCATCGGCAGCACCATCCAGTGCAATTCGATGCCGATCAGGTGCTGCCAGACGAGCACCGAGAGCCCGAACGACGCGCCGAGTGACAACACCACCGTCCCGACGATCACCGCGGCGGCCACAATCGCCCGCGTCAGGATCAGCATGATGATGAAAATCAGCCCGATAGCGGCGATTCCGGCGATCAGCAGGTCGTACTGGGTGCCGTCGGCCATGTCCTTGAACGTGGCCGCGGTGCCGCCGAGGTAGATGCGCGCCCCCTCCAGCGGGGTGCCCTTGATGGCCTCCTTGGCCGCAGACTTGATCGCGTCGATCTTCTCGACGCCGGCCGGGGACAGCGGATCACCCTCGTGGGCGATGATGAACCGCACCGCTTTTCCGTTGGGTGAGATGAACTGCTCCATGCCGCGCTGGAAATCCGCGTTGTCGAACGCTTCCGGCGGCAGGTAGAACGTGTCGTCGTTGCGGGCTTCGTTGAACGCGTCGCCCATCGCGGTCGAATCTTCCTGCATCGCCGCGCCCTGCTCCAGCTGCCCGTTCTGGGTCTGGTACATGGTCAGCATCATGTCGCGCTGCGACTCCATCGATTCGATCTGCGACGGCATCAGCGCGATCAACTCGGGCATCAGCAGGGACAGCCGCTCCAGGGTGGGCACCAACTCCTGCACGTTGTCGGTCAACAGGTTCGTGCCGTCGATCACGTCGAAGATCGACCGCACCGACCAGCACACCGGGATGTTGTAGCAGTGCGGTTCCCAGTAGAAGTAGTTCCGGATGGGCCGCAGGAAGTCGTCGAAGTCGGCGATGTGGTCGCGCAGTTGGGCGACGTCGGCTGCCATGGTCTTCGTCTTGGCGACCATGCTCGTGGTCACCTCGGACAACTCACCCATGAGCGACTGCATCTTCGTCATCGTGTTGATGGTGTCCTGCAGCGAATCGGCCTGGACGAGCATGTCGTCCATGCGGTCGAGCATGTACTTCTCGTTGAGCTGCTGGGTACCGCCCTGCCGGCTCATGATGTACGGGATCGAGGTGCTCTCGATCGGCGTGCCGTCCGGGCGGGTGATCGTCTGCACCCGCCCGATGCCCTCCACGCCGAAGATCGCCTTGGCGATCTTCTCGATGACGATGAAGTCGGCCGAGTTGCGCAGATCGTGGTCCGTTTCGACCATCAACATCTCGGGGTTGAGCCTGGCCGGTGAGAAGTGCCGCTCAGCGGCGGCGTACCCGACGTTGGACTCGATGTCGTCGGGCAGGTAGTTCCGGTCGTTGTAGCTGGTCTGGTAACCGGGCAGGGCCAGCAATCCGACGAGGGCCGCGGCGACGCTGGCGACCAGGACCGCACCCGGCCAGCGCACCGTGGCCGCGCCGATCTTGCGCCAGCCGCGCACGCGCATGGCGCGCTTGGGTTCCAGCAGACCGAACCGGCTCGCGACGGTCACCACCGCCGGCCCGAACGTCATCGCCACCATGATCAGCACCAGCATGCCCAGCGCCAGCGGCACCCCGAGGGTCTGGAAGTACGGCAGCCGGGTGAAGCTCAGGCAGTACGTCGCACCGGCGATGGTCAGACCGGAGCCGACGATCACGTGCGCCGTGCCGCCGAACATCGTGTAGTACGCCGATTCCGGCGTCTCGCCCTTGCCTCGGGCTTCCTGGTAGCGGCCGATGAGGAAGATCGCGTAGTCGACGGCGATCGCGATGGCCAGCGTGACCAGCAGGCTGGTCGCGAAGGTGGACAGGCCGATGATGTCGTGGAAGCCCAGGAATGCCACCGCGCCGCGCACGGTCATCAGGCTGAGCCCGACCATCACGAGGATCAGCAGCGTCGTGACGATGGACCGGAAGAACAGCACCAACATGATGGTGATGACGAGGAACGTCAGCGCCTCGACCAACCGCATGCTCTCGTGGCCGGCGTTCTCCTGTTCGGCGGCCAGCGCCGAGGCCCCGGTGACGTAGGCGCTCACACCGTCCGGTGGCTGGCTGCTCTCCACCAGCTCCTGGACGGCGGCCACCGACTGATTGGCCAGCGCCTCACCCTGATCGCCGGCGAGATACACCTGGAAGTAAGTGGCCTTGCCGTCGGAGCTCTGCGCGCCCGAGGCGGTCAGCGGGTCGCTCCAGAGGTCCTGCACGTGTTCGACGTGGGTGGTGTCGGCCTCGAGCGCAGCGATCAGGTCGGCGTAGTAGGCGCGGGTGTCGTCGCCGAGAGTGTCCTCGCCCTCGAGCACGATCATCACCGAGCTGTTGGACTCGTACTCCTCGAAGACCTGACCGATGCGCTGCATCGAGATGACCGCAGGCGCGTCCTCGGGGCTCATCGACACCGACCGCAGCTTGCCGACGTCTTCGAGCTGCGGGACCGAGACATTGAGGAAGGCGGCGATGGCGACCCAGATCAGGATGATCGGAATCGACGCGAGACGCAGGAACCGGGCGATGCCGTAGAAGTGCGGCTTCTGCCCTTGCACCGTACGACTCCTCCAGGTTCAGCCGAAAGTCGTTATGGCACTTCCGCGTTCGACGGGAATTCTCCGATATGCAAAGCTAGGCTAACGATTGACGGAGAACTTGGCAAGCCGTGCGGCTACCGAGTGGGCTGCGTCCCGACCGCACAGCAGTGTGACCTGGGCCACAGCCGGTCGTCACGGGATCGCGTGCTCGATGAGGTTGACCAGCAGTCGCACCCCGACACCGAGCGCCCGCTCGTCGAGGTCGAACGTCGGCTGGTGCAGGTCCAGCTGCGGGCCCTGACCGCTCCACACCCCCAGCCGCGCCATCGCGCCCGGGACCTCTTCGAGATACCAGGAGAAGTCCTCCCCGCCGCCGGACTGATGGGTGTCGGCCAGCACGTCGGGGCCGATCGCCTCGATCGCGTGGGTGAGGATGCGGGTGGACACCTCCTCGTTCACCACCGGCGGCACCCCGCGGCGGTACAGCACCGAATGCTCGATGCCCAGCGGCGCCAGCAGGCCCGAAACCGTCTCCCGCACAATGTCTTCCATGGCCACCCAGGTCTCGCGACTGGCCGTGCGGATGGTTCCCGCCAGCGTGCCGGTCTGCGGGATCGCGTTGGCGGCCACGCCGGCGTTGACCGCGCCCCACACCATCACCGTGCTGTGACGCGGATCGATGCGCCGCGACAGCACGCCCGGCAGGCCGGTGATCAGCGTGCCCATGCCGTAGATCAGGTCGCTGGTCAGGTGCGGACGCGAGGTGTGCCCGCCCGGTGAGTGCAGCGTCACCTCGATCTGGTCGGCGGCTGAGGTGATCGGCCCCGGACGCACCGCGACCCTGCCGACCGCCAACCGCGGATCGCAGTGCAGCGCGTAGATCCGCGACACCCCGGTCAGCGCACCGGCGGCGATCGCGTCGATCGCACCACCGGGCATCAACTCCTCGGCGGCCTGGAAGATCAGCCGGACGCCCACCGGCAGTTCGGGCGCCGACGCCAGCGCCAGACCCGCGCCCAGCAGCACCGCGGTGTGCGCGTCGTGGCCGCAGGCATGGGCGACTCCCGGGACCAGCGACGCGTACGGAGCACCCGTCCGCTCGGCCATCGGCAGCGCGTCCATGTCGGCGCGCAGCGCCACCCGCGGCCCGTCCTCGGGCCCGAAGTCACACGTCAGGCCGGTGCCGCCGGGCAGCACCTTGGGGTTCAGCCCGGCGTCGGCAAGCAGCGACGCGGCGAACTGGGTGGTGGCGAACTCCTGGCGGCCGAGTTCGGGATGGGCGTGGATGTGGCGCCGCCAGCCGACCAACTGGTCGTAGTTGGCCGACAGCCAGCGCGCGGCGGCGTGGGGCAACATGCTCATGACGCGCGCCTCCGCTGATGTTCGAGCACCCGGTCACGTTGCACCGGGTCAGCGGCGAGCGCAACAACCGTGCGGGCCAGCATGATCGAGCCCTCGACGACCGCGGTGTCCGCACTCGCCGACACGGCCGCCGCCGCGAACGCCGGTTGATGGATGGAGGCCCCGCCGGCGTCGATGCCGACGATCGGGTGGATTCCCGGCATCACCTGGGTGACGTTGCCCATGTCCGTGCTGCCCAGCGGCAGCGACGCCTCGACGTCCTGAGCGACGGGCGTGCGGCCCAGGCGCACCATCTCGGCCCGCAGGGTCTTCGACAGCCACGGATCGGGAAGCAACTCGGCATACGCCGGTGCGGTCTCGGTGACGGCGTGCTCGCAACCCGTGGCCACCGCACCCGCGGCGAAACAGCCGGCGATCCGAGACTCCAACTCGCGCAACGACTCCGAGTTGTCGGCCCGCATCGTGTAGCGGAGCTCGGTGTGCGCCGGGATCACGTTGGCCGCCTGGCCGCCGTCGGAGACGATGCCGTGCACCATCTGCCCCGGCGCCAACTGCTGACGCAACAGGCCGACAGCCACCTGCGCGACCGTCACCGCGTCGGCGGCGTTGATCCCCAGATATGGCGCGACCGCGGCATGCGACTCCCGGCCGGTGTATCGGATCGTCGCCTCCGACAGCGCCAGCGAGCGAGCCGCGGCGATGTCGATCGGTCCGGGGTGCAGCATCACCGTCGCGGCGATGTCGTCGAACACGCCGGCCTCGAGCATCAGCACCTTGCCCCCGCCTGCCTCCTCGGCGGGAGTGCCGAGCAGCACCACCGTCAGCCCGAGGTCGTCGGCGACGTCGGCGAGCGCCAACGCGGTGCCGACCGCGGCCGCGGCGATGATGTTGTGCCCGCATGCGTGGCCGATGTCGGGCAGGGCGTCGTACTCGGCACAGATGCCGATGACCAGCGGGCCGCTGCCGAACTCGGCACGAAACGCGGTGTCCAGCCCCGCCGGCCCGGTCGTGATGTGAAAGCCCCGTTCGGCGACGAGCGCCTGGGTCTTGGCGCAGCTGCGGTGCTCGGCAAACGCGAGTTCAGGTTCGGCGTGGATCGCGTGGGACAGCTCCACGAGGTCGCCGCGGCGTGCGGTCACCACGTCTTCGACGCAGGAGGACGCGGCCGTGAGCATTAAGGCAGTATCTCACTGCTCGTCGGAACGGCTGATCGGCCTTAAGCTGCCGGGCGTGGAGCAACCGTTGGAGCAGGCCCGGCTGGCCGCCGCCGCGCTGGCCGAGCGCACCGGCGTCGACGCGCACGACATCGCGGTGGTGCTCGGGTCCGGCTGGGCTCCGGCGGTGTCTGCGCTCGGCGACGCGACGGCCGTCGTCCCGATGGCCGAGCTGCCCGGCTTCACCCCGCCCAGCGCCCAGGGACACGGCGGCCAGGTGCTGTCGCTGCGGGTCGGACCGCATCGGGTGCTGGTGCTCGTCGGCCGGATCCACGCCTACGAGGGACACGACCTGCGCCACGTCGTGCATCCGGTGCGGACCGCCTGCGCAGCCGGCGCGCACACCGTGGTGCTGACGAACGCCGCGGGAGGTCTGCGGCCGGACTTCGCGGTGGGCCAGCCCGTGCTGATCAGCGACCACCTCAACTTGACCGCCCGATCGCCGCTGGTCGGAGCCGAGTTCGTGGACCTCGTCGACGCATACTCGCCGCGGCTGCGGGCCCTCGCACGCGAGATCGACCCGACGCTGGCCGACGGCGTCTACGCGGGCCTGCCGGGGCCGCACTACGAGACGCCGGCCGAGATCCGGATGCTGCGCACCCTGGGCGCCGACCTGGTCGGCATGTCGACGGTGCACGAGACGATCGCCGCACGCGCCGCGGGCGCACAGGTACTGGGAGTGTCGCTGGTGACGAACCTGGCGGCCGGGATGACAGGCCAGCCGCTCAGCCACGACGAGGTGCTCGAGGCGGGCCGTCAGTCGGCAACCCGGATGGGCTCCCTGCTGTCCTCGGTGATCGCCCGGGTCTGATCGCGGCCGAGTTTGCGGCTCGCCCACACCACGCCGCGGGCCAGCAGCGGCGCGGCGAACAGCATCAGCAGGATCCGCACCACCTGCGCGGCGATGATGAACGTGACGTTGGACCCGGTCTCCACTGCGGTGGCCAGCACCGCGTACACGCCGCCGGGGCTGGTCGCCAGGTAACCCTCCAGCGGGGTCAGGCCGGTGACGTGGGCCAGCAACACCCCGAGCCCGGCGGTGGCGACCGTCAGCGCGACGATCAGCCCGACGGCCGCGGGCAGCAGCCGTCCGACGGTGCGCAGCGCCTCGCGGTTGAAGGCCAGGCCGGCCTGCCAGCCGATCAGCATGTAGCCCGCCTGGACCAGCACCATCGGCACCGACATTCCGAACGACAGCCCACTGAGTTCGAGCACGACCGTCAGCGCGAGCGGACCGAGCAGTGCCGCCCCGGGCAGCCGGATCAGCCGGCCGGCAGTGGCGCCGACGAGCACCAGCACGACGACCATGCCGACACTGAGGTACCACGGAGCCTGGTCGGTGGGCGCGGTCGCAGCGTCAGGTCGGGACTTGTCGGCGTGGTAGATGAGGGTGACGACGACGGGCATCGACGCAGTGACGAGCGCAACCCGCAGGTACTGGACGACGGCGACCACGCGGTCGTCGCCGCCGAGTTCGCGGGCGATGGCCACCAGCCCGGAGGCGCCGCCTGCCGTCAGGGCCAGAGACCCGGTCAGCGGCGTGACGTCGCGGCGCAGTCCCAGCAGTACCCCGGCGATGACGCTGAGCAGCAGGGTCGCCACGGCGATGCCGATGACGATGGGCCAGTCACCGCCGAGTGCGGCCACCGCGTCCTGCTGGACCATCGTGCCGATGTAGACACCGAGCACCCCCTGGGCGGCGAGGCCGAGCTTGCGCGGGACCCGCCCCGGCCCCTTCGCCATCAGCGCCAGGACGATGCCGACGACCAGTGCGGCGAACAGCGCCGCCGACGGGACACCGACCAGCGTCAACGGAACGGTGACGGCTGCAGTCGCCGCCAGCAGCAGCACCCACCTGAGTATCAGTCGCATCCACTTCATACCGATAGCAAGTATGCACTTACTATTTCATGATCGCAAAGCCTGGTTTCTGCTCTTGTCGATGACTATTGCCAAGGTATACCTTGGTTTCTATGGATAGTCCCCCGTCCTCGGCGGCCACCGAGCTGCGCGAGTCGGTGATGGCGATCGCCCGGCAGATCCGCAGGCACCGACCCGACAACGCCTTGACGCTCACCCAGATGCAGCTACTCGGAGAGATCAGCCGCGCCGCCGTCACCACGCCGGCCGAGCTCGGCGTCCTCATGCAGGTCAGAGTCCAGTCGTTGACCGACTCCCTCAACGAGCTCGAGGCCCGCAAGCTGATCAACCGCCGCCCCGACGAGACCGACCGGCGCCGTCAGCTCGTCGAGCTCACCGAAGCGGGTGGGGAACTGTTGGCCGCCGACCGCGCCGAACGCGACGCCTGGCTGCGCGACACGATGCGCGACACGCTCTCGACCCTGGAGTTCGACCTGCTGATGCTGGTGGCCCCGATCCTGCGCAAGCTGGCCGATGCGGATTCGGCGCGATAGCCGACGGGTTTGCGCGCCGCGGGGTGTTTGCGCGCCGAATCGGCCTCTGGTGGGGTGGAGCGATGAGTGACCTCGCGGACGTCGTGGCCGAATGGATCGCTCATGACCCCGACCCGGGATCTGCCGCCGAGCTTGCGGCCTGCAGCGACGACGAGCTCGCCGGCCGGTTCGCGACACCCCTGACGTTCGGCACCGCGGGGCTTCGTGGCCCGCTGCGCGCCGGCCCCAACGGGATGAACCTGGCGGTGGTGCTGCGTGCGACCTGGGGCGTCGCCCGCGTTCTCACCGATCGGTCGCTGGACTCCGCGGTGGTGGTCGGCTACGACGCCCGCCACCGCTCAGCGGAGTTCGGTCGCGCCGTTGCTGAAGTCTTTGCCGCTCAGGGCTTTTCCGTCACCCTGATGCCCTCCCCCGTCCCCACCCCCGCGGTGGCGTTCGCCGTCCGTACCATGGGGGCGGCCGCGGGCGTGCAGATCACCGCGTCACACAACCCGGCCACGGACAACGGCTACAAGGTGTACTTCCCGGGCGGGCTGCAGATCGTCGAACCCATCGACCGCGACATCGAAGACGCCATCGCGGCAGCACCGCCGGCGGACGAGATTGCCCGAACACCCCTCGCGCCCAGCGGTTTCCAGCCGTTACGCGACTACGTCGAACGGGCGGCCGCAGTCCGCCGGGGCACCGGTTCCGCCCGCGTCGCCCTGACGCCGATGCACGGGGTGGGTGGCGAGTTCGCTCTGGATGCGTTGGCGCTCGCCGGTTTTGGTGACGTGCACGTCGTCGACAGCCAGTTCACGCCGGACCCCGACTTCCCCACGGTGACGTTTCCGAACCCGGAGGAACCGGGCGCGGTCGACCGTCTGCTCGCCCTGGCCGCCGATGTCGACGCGGAGATCGCCATCGCACTCGATCCCGACGCCGACCGGTGCGCTGTCGGCGTGCCGACCCCAACCGGGTGGCGGATGCTCACCGGCGACGAAACCGGTTGGCTGCTTGGCGATTACATTCTGTCCGGTTGCCGGGATCAGGCGGTGGTGGCGAGCACCGTGGTGTCGTCGCGGATGCTGTCGCGTATCGCCGCCGAGCACGGGGCGCGGCACGTCGAAACGCTCACGGGTTTCAAGTGGTTGGCGCGCGCCGACGAGGATGTGCCCGGGACGCTGGTGTACGCCTACGAGGAGGCGATCGGGCACTGCGTGGACCCCGCGGCGGTCCGCGACAAGGACGGCATCAGCGCCGCCGTGCTGGTATGTGACCTCGTCGTGGCACTGCGGGCCAAAGGACTCACGATGCTCGACGCGCTCGACGACCTGGCTCGCCGTCACGGCGTGCACACCACCGCCGCGGTCACCCGCCGGGTCGACTCCCCCGCCGAGGCCGCCATGCTGATGGAGCGGCTGCGAGCCAACCCGCCGACGTCCATGGCCGGCGTCGCCGTCGCCGTTACCGACCTGCAGCCTCGCACCGACGCCCTGGTGTTCAGCGGTGGCGACGACGCGACATCGGTGCGGGTGGTGACGCGACCGTCCGGCACCGAGCCGAAGCTCAAGTCCTACATCGAGGTCCGCTGCACCGGGGAGTTGGCGGCAGCTCGCGATCGGGCGCAAAAGGTGCAGGACGCCGTCGCCACGAATGTACACAACTGGGGCTAGCCCTCGCCGAAACTGTATTCCACGTGAGGTTTTCGAGGCATACGGCGCGTGGAGTACAGTTTCGGCGGGTGGTCAGCGGGGGCCGAACTGGCGGTCGCCGGCGTCACCCAGGCCGGGGACGATGTAGGCGATGTCGTTGAGACCCGAGTCGATCGTCGCGGTGTAGAGCCGCATCATCGGCGCCACTTTCTCCAGCGCCGCAATGCCTTCCGGCGCGACGACCACGCAGATGGCCGTGATGTCGACGGCGTCGCGGGCGTAGAGGAGCTCGATGGTGTGCACCATCGAACCGCCGGTCGCCAGCATCGGGTCGAGCACGATCACCGGCTGCGCACTCAGGTCGTCGGGTAGCGACTCCAGGTAGGGCGTGGGCTGATGCGTCTCCTCGTTGCGCGCCACCCCGACAAAGCCGACCCGCGCCTCCGGGATCAACGCGTGCGCCTGATCCACCATGCCCAGGCCTGCCCGCAGCACCGGGACCAGCAGCGGCGGGTTGGCCAGCTTCACCCCCGCGGTGTCGGCCATCGGGGTGCGGACCGCGACGGTCTCGATCGCCAGGTCCCGGGTGGCCTCGTACACGAGCATCAAGGTGAGATCCCGCAGCGCAGCACGGAAGCCCGCATTGTCGGTGCGCTCGTCGCGCAGGGTGGTCAGCCGCGCCGCGGCCAGCGGATGGTCGACCACGCGCACGTCCATGGAGTGCCACCCTAATGGGAACCGAACGGGGTTTCCCGGCGTCCTACCTTCCATGCACGCGCGTTTGTCTGCAGACACCGACCTGATCCGCGCTTACGGGTCGACCACGGCGGGCCACGCGGCGGACCTCGACGCGGTCGCCGCCCGCCTGTCCGCCGTGTCGGCCCCGACGCTGGGTCCGGTCGGAGCGCGGTTCCAGGCGGCGCTGGTTCGAGCCGCCGAACGCGAGGCCGGCGTCGTCGCCGATCTGGGTGGCTCGCTGGCGGCGGCCCGCACCGCGGCGACGGGGACGGCGCGTGCCTATGAGGTGACCGACGCGGATGCCGGGGCCCGGCTCACCGGTAGGTGGTGATGCCCAGCGCACTGGTGTCGGCATTGAGCACCCCGATCCGCCGGGTGCAGGCGCTGGTCGGCCCGGGATGGTCAGCGGACCCGGTGGGCGACCCCGCCGCGGTGCTGACCGGGGTGCGCGACTCCCTGACCGATGTCGCGCGCTCGGCGGGACAGGCGTGGCGGCAGGCAGCAGACGGCTGGTCGGGCGCGGGCGCCGACGCGGCAGCGCAGTTCGCGGCGACGACGGCTGCGGCGATCGACGACGCCGCCGAGCGGGCAGGGAGCCTGGGTGCCACCGCCGACAGCGCCGCCGCGGCGGTGACGCGGGCCCACCGTCGCCTGCAGGGCATCGTCGACGAGTTCGAGGCCACGGCAAGCGTGCTGGAGCCCCGTTTGGATCAGCCGGGGGTCGCCAAGGAGCTGCTGGCCGAGGCACGCCGGAGCCTGACGGAGGCGATCGCGATCGTCGAGGAGCTCATAGCCGAACTGGACGGGCACGCGGCCGCGCTGGACACGCCACGCTCCCCCGCCGCCACCTCGCCGGCGGGCTACGGCGGCGCGACGCCGGCCGGGTTCGGTGGCGCGGCGCCGACGGGGATGGGATCCGGCTTCGCCGGCGGCACTCCGATGGGGGCACCCGGCTGGAGCGGCTCCGGCGTGTCGGCCGACATGGCCGGGTTCACCCGACCGGACGGAGCGGAGGCGCCGGACGCGGCGCTGTTCGGCGAGGGCGTGGCGGTGCGACTGCCCGACGGCACCGTGGTGATGGCACCCAACGCCGTCGCCGCCAGCGCGGTGCGCCACGCGCTGACCCAACTCGGGGTGCCCTACCAGTGGGGCGGCACGGCACCGGGCGTCGGCCTGGACTGCAGCGGGCTCACCCAGTGGGCGTATCACGAAGCGGGACTGAACATCCCGCGGCTGGCACAGGAGCAGGACATCGGCGCCTCGATCGCCCAGGGCGCGGTACTGCCCGGCGACCTGGCGGTGTGGGACGGCCACGTCGCGATGGTCGTCGGGGACAACCTGATGGTCGAAGCAGGTGATCCCGTCAAGTTGTCCCCGATCAGGACCGCCAACGCCGGGCAGGGTTTCCAGGGTTTCTGGCGGCCGACGGCATAGTGGCCCGTCAACCGTTCGTCAGCCACTCGCGTGCCAGGTCCTCGACCCACGCCTCGGCGGCGATCGGATCCGCGGGAGGAGACGCCACCAGAACCAACTCGTCGACGCCGACGTCGGCCAGCCTGCCCAGATCGGCCGGCACCGGCTCACGCAACGCCACCGACAACCTCAGCTCCCCCATGTCGCGACCGACTTCGCGGCACTCGCGTCTCAGTACCGAGATCCGGGTGGCCGCCTCCTCGACATCGGCCAGATTGAAGCCGTACCAGCCATCACCCCACGCGGCGACCCGGCGCAGTGCGGCGTCGCTGTTGCCTCCGCAGATCACCGGCACTACGCCATGATGCGGCCTGGGTTTGACGCGGATCTTGTCGAACGACACGAACTCCCCGCAGAACGAGGCGACGTCGTCGCTCCAGAGGGCACGAATCGCGGCGACGTATTCAGCCGTGCGGGCCGCACGCCGGGCGAACGGCACCCCGAGCGCGTCGAACTCCTCCTTGGCCCAACCGATGCCGATCCCCATCGCGAACCTGCCGGCGCTCAGCCTGTCCAGCGAGGCGGCTTGTTTGGCGATCAGGACCGGGTTGTGCTCGGGAAGCAACAGCACCCCGGTCGCCAACCCGATCCGGTTGGTCGCCGCCGCGGCGAAACTGAGCGCGATCATCGGGTCGAGCCAGTCCGCCGTGGCCGGAACCGCGATCCGCCCGTCGTCGGCGTACGGATACCGCGACACCGGTTCGTCGACCATGACGACGTGCTCACCCGCCCACAGCGTCGCGAACCCGCACCGCTCGGCCGCGGCGGCCACTGCGTCGATCACCATCCTGGACGCGCCAGCGCCGATGCCGAGACTGTGTAATCCCACGCTGACCATCCGGCCATCCTGACAAGCCCGCACGGCGTCTCGAGCGACGATCCTGTTGCGGTACGGCAACGGTGTCGGAATTCGCGTGGAGGCAGGTCGCTACGCTGTGCGCCATGGCTGCTGACATCGTGCCCATCCAACTGCGGCTGACCAAGGGCGACGTGTACACACTGTGGGCGCCGCGGTGGCGCGCCGACGGCGACGAGTGGGAGGCCTTCCTCGGCAAGGACGAGGATCTGTACGTCTTCGAATCCGTTGCCGACCTGGTGGCATTCGTCCGGACCAACACCGACAACGACATCGCCGATCACCCGGCGTGGGAGAAGCTGACCGAGGCGAACGCCCACCGGCTCGACCCCACCGAGGAGAACACCCACGACCTCGCGGGCTTCGAGGAACTGCTCGCCGAGAAGCCCACCGAAGACGGCGTGAACGCGCTGCACGGTGCACTCGCTGTCGCGTCGTCGATCGGGACGGTGTGCGAGCTGCCCGCGGTCACCAAGTTCTTCAACGGCAACCCCGTGCTCGGAACCGTCGGCGGCGGGGCCGAAGCGTTCAGCGGGCGGGCCGGCCGCAAGCGCTGGGCCGAGATCGAGAAGATCATCGCGCGCAGCTGGGACAAGGTGATCGACGCGATCGACGAGATCGTCACCACCCCCGACGTCGACAGCGCCGCCGTCGCGAAGGCCCAGGCCGAGCTCGACGAGCCGGCGCCGGAAATCGACGAGGACGACGTGGTCATCGACGACATCGTCGACACCGACGAGGAAGCCGACGAGCTGGCCGCCGCAGCCCAGACCCGAGTCCTCGGCAGCGACGACGACTTCTGGCAGCGGGTGGGCATCGACCCCGTTCGGATCATGACCAGCAGCAACACCTTCTTCACCTTGCGCTGCTACCTCGAGGACCGGCCGATCTTCCTCGGCCGCAACGGGCGAATCAGCGTGTTCGGATCCGAGCGGGCGCTGGCGCGCTACCTGGCCGACGAGCACGATCACGATCTGTCCGACCTGGCCACCTACGACGACATCCGGACCGCGGCCACCGACGGCTCATTGCGCGTCGACGTCACCGACGACAACGTCTACGTGCTGACCGACATTGTCGACGACCTGGCCGAAGGCCCCGAGGGCGTGGATCGTGACCAGCTGGAGCTGGCCGTCGAGCTGCTCCGCGACGTCGCCGACTACGCCGATGACACCAGCGTCGAGCCCAAGCTCGCGGCCGACGCGCCGCTGGGCCACCTGATCACCTACGTGCTCGATCCCGAATCCGTCGACCGCCCGAGCGCGCCCTACGCCGACGCAGTCGTCCAGTGGGAGTCGCTGGAGGCGTTCGTCGAGTCCCGCCTGCGCGAGGAGTAAGTCTCCTCCTGCCCCGCGAGCGCGCGTGTCTGTGCGCCACCGGGCGGCGTGTTGCGTGCAGAACGTCGCGCTCGCCGGTGCCGAGCGCGCGGGAAATGCCAAGGTTTGCGGCGTGTCGGTGTGCAGACACGCGCGCTCGCGGACCGAGGGGACCCGTCAACCGATCAGCACGGCGTAGCGGGGCTTGATGACGTCGTCGATCAGCGACAGCCGCTCGTCGAACGCGATGAACGCCGACTTCATCGCGTTGATGGTGAACCGCTCCAGGTCACTCCACCCGTAACCGAACGCCTCGACCAGCCGCAGCATCTCCAGGCTCATCGTGGTGTCGCTCATCAACCGGTTGTCGGTGTTGACGGTCACCCGGAACCGCAGCCGCGCCAGCAGATCGAACGGGTGCTCGGCGATGCTGGCCACCGCTCCGGTCTGCACGTTGGAACTCGGGCACATCTCGAACGGAATCCGCTTGTCCCGCAACAGCGATGCCAGCCTCCCCAGCCGTGCCGACCCATCGGCGGCCAGCTCGATGTCGTCGACGATGCGCACCCCGTGGCCGAGCCGGTCGGCCCCACAGAACGCGATCGCCTCGTGGATGGACGGCAGGCCGAACGCCTCGCCGGCGTGGATGGTGAAGCGGGCGTTGTTGCCGCGCATGTGCTCGAACGCGTCGAGGTGGCGGGTGGGCGGATACCCGGCCTCGGCGCCGGCGATGTCGAACCCCACCACACCCTTGTCGCGGAACCGGATCGCCAGCTCGGCGATCTCACGCGACCGGGCAGCGTGCCGCATCGCCGTGACCAGGCAGCGCACCACGATGGTGTGTCCGGCAGCGGCGGCGACCTTCTCACCGTCGGCGAACCCGGCGAGCACCGCGTCGACGACCGCGTCCAGCGACAGCCCGCCGTCGATGTGCAGCTCGGGCGCGAATCGGATCTCGGCGTAGACGACGTTGTCGGCGGCGAGATCCTCCACGCATTCGCGCGCCACGCGGTGCAGAGCCTCAGGCGTCTGCATGACCCCGACGGTGTGGGCAAAAGGCTCCAGGTAGCGCACCAGCGATCCACTGTGCGCGGCCGTGCGGAAGAACGTCGCCAGCGCGTCCGCGTCGGTGGCGGGCAGCTCGTCGTAGCCGTGCTCGGCGGCCAGCTCGAGCACCGTCGCGGGCCGCAGTCCGCCGTCGAGGTGATCGTGCAGCAGCGCCTTGGGCGCCTGCCGGATGTTGTGCAGCGTCAACGGTGTCGTCATGGCTACATCTTGCGCACTATCGCCCCGCAGCGTGCAAGAGCCGCGATCGGTGAACACACCCGACGGTGAGCTGTCGACCCGAATAGGATGCGTTCGCATGTGGCGAGGCCCGATCGAACGGATTCGATCGAGTCCGACCCAGACCGCACTCGCCGCCATGGTCCTGGCGATCGCCTACGTTCTGCTGGGCCGCCTCACCTTCTCGGTATCGGTCGAGTACAGCAACATCACCAGCGTCGTCTTCGCTCCCGAAGGTGTTGCGCTGGCGTTCGCCATCATCTTCGGACCGCGGGTCGCCTGGGGAGTGCTGGTGGGCCAGACGGTTCTGTCTCTGTGGTCGGGCCCGTCGGTGTTCGGCGGTGTCACCATCGGAATCATCAACGCGCTGGAATGTGCCCTGGGCGCCATCCTGTTCGCCCGGTGGAAGATCTCGCCACAGTTCGCCAAGCCACGCGATGTCCTCCTGTTCGTCGTGTTGGTGTTCCTGGTGCTGCAGCCGATCAGCGCGACCGGCGGGGTGAGCGTGCTGTGGGCGATCGGCGCCACTCCCACCGAATGGATTCCGCAGGGGTGGGAGACCTTCTGGACACACGGCGTTCAACAGCCGCTGGAGGACGCGGGCGCGATCCCGTCGGCATGGGTGCATTGGTGGATCGGGAACTCGGTGGGGCAGATGCTGATCGCGCCGCTGCTGCTCGCGTGGTCGATCAAGGGCGTCGCGCGCCATCCGAAGAACAGCTATGACCTGATCGTCAGCGCCGCTGCCATCGGCCTGCTGGGGCTCGCGGCGACCGTGTTGCCCGTCTACCCGTTGCTGGTGCTCGGCGTGACCTATCCGCTTCTGGTGTGGATCGGACTCCGCCGCGGCCTGCGGGGTGTCACCACCGCGAACGTCCTCATCGCCCCCGCCATCACCTGGGCCGGAGCTGTCGGGACCGGATTCCTGTCGCATCTCAGCGTTCCCGACCGCCTCGCCCATGTCGGTTTTTTCATCGCAACAGGCTCGATCTTCTCGTTGATGCTGTTCGCGATGTTCGAGGAGCGTCGGATCCTGGTCGAACGACTCGACGATCTGGCACGCCTGGATTCCCTGGTGCCGTTGGCAAATCGTCGGCACTTCGTCGAGAGCCTGCAGTCTCACCTCGGGCAGACGTCCGGAGCCGACGGGCCGGTGGCCGTGGTGGCCTTCGATGTCGACCACTTCAAGCGGATCAACGACCGACACGGCCACATCGCCGGTGATTCGGTGCTACTCGCCATCGCCGACACCTGCACGACGCGGCTCGACGACGGCCAGTTCGCGGCCAGGATCGGCGGCGAGGAGTTCGCCATCGCGCTGCCCGACACCGACCTTGCGACCGCGCGGCAGTTCGCCGACGAGCTACGCGACGCGATCGAGCACCAGCACCTGAGGCCGGACGCCCCGACCTCGTTGATGCCCGTCACCGTCAGCGTGGGTGTCACCGTGGCGCGGCAGGAGGATTCTCTGGACACGATCCTGTTACGTGTGGACGAGGCGCTCTACGACGCCAAACGAGCCGGCCGCAACACCATCGTCACCAGCGAATGACCGCAGATCACCGGGTCACGTGATCCGGTCGATGATCAGCGGCCGCGGGGCCGGCGCGACGTCGCCGATGCTCCAGGCGCCGTCGAGTTCGGCCAGCGCGGCGGGCAGTCGTTTCGGGGTGTCGATGTAGAGGGTGAACAGCGGCTCGCCCGCCGCGACGGGCTCACCGGGCCTGCGGTGGATTCGCATCCCGGCGCCGAACTGCACACGCTGGCCGGGCTCGGAACGGCCCGCTCCCAGCCGCCATACCGCCAGCCCCACCGCCATCGCGTCGATGTCGCCCATCGTGCCACCGCGGGGCGCCGTGACGGTCTCGGTGTGGGCGCCGAGCGCCAGCGGCTGCGACAGGTCCCCGCCCTGGGCCGCGACCAGCTCCCGGAACCGGTCCATCGCGGACCCGTCGCGCAAGGTCTGCGCCGGATCGACGCCGTCGACTCCGGCGGCGTCGAGCATCTCGCCGGCCAACGCCAGCGTCAGCTCGACGACGTCGTCGGGTCCGCCGCCTTCGAGCACCTCCAGCGACTCGACGACCTCGACGGCGTTACCCACGGTCCGGCCCAGCGGGATCTCCATGTCGGTGAGCAGCGCCCGGGTGAGCAGCCCGTGCTCGGTGCCCAGATCCACCATGGTGCGCGCCAGCTCGCGCGACTCGGCCTCGGTCGCCAGGAAGGCACCCGAACCGACCTTGCAGTCGAGCACCAACGCCCGGGTGCCCTCGGCGATCTTCTTGCTCATCACCGAGCTGGCGATCAGCGGCAGCGACTCGGTGGTGCCGGTGACGTCGCGCAGCGCATAGATCTTGCGGTCGGCCGGGGCCAGCTCACCGGCGGCGAAGATCGCCGCGCCGAGGTCGCAGAGCTGTTGGCGGATCTGGCTTTTGGAGATCTCTGCGGTGAATCCGGGGATCGACTCCAATTTGTCCAGGGTGCCTCCGGTGTGGCCGAGTCCGCGCCCCGCGGCCTGGGGAACCGCGCCACCGCAGGCCATCACCACCGGCACCAGCGGGATGGTGATCTTGTCGCCGACGCCGCCGGTGGAGTGCTTGTCGACCAACGCCAGCGGTTTCCCGTCGCGGCGCAGGTCCGAGAAATCGAGACGCTCCCCCGAATCGACCATCGCGGCGGTCCACCGGGCGATCTCGGCGGTGGTCATACCCCGCAGGAAGATCGCCATCAGCAGCGCCGACATCTGCGCGTCGGCGACACGGCCGTGCGTATAGGCGTCGATCACCCAGTCGATGGCGTCGTCGCCGAGGACCCCGCCGTCACGTTTGGTCCGGATGACGGTCGGGGCGTCGAAGTCGGGCGCGCCGTCGAAAGTGAACTGCGTCACGGTGATTCCCCGCCCCGGGTCCGGGCCAGGTCGTCGGGGCCGAAGGCGTCGGGAAGCAGTTCGGACAGCTTGCGCGGACCGTGCGGGTGGTCGATGAGCATGTCCGGTCCGCCGTGCTCGAGGAGCACCTGACGACAGCGACCGCAGGGCATCAGAGCCTCGCCGTCGGGGCCCACACAGGCGAGCGCGACCAGGCGTCCGCCCCCGCCGGAATGTAGGGCGCAGACCACTGCACACTCGGCACAGAGACCTAGACCATATGAGACATTCTCCACATTGCATCCGGTCACCATTCGGTCATCGTCGACCAGTGCCGCCGCCCCCACCCGGAACCCCGAATAGGGCGCGTACGCATGCTCAGAACAGTCGATTGCCTTGCTGCGCAACATATTCCAGTCGATCTTCGAGCTCATGTCCCACCGTCCGAATCGATTCTGAATCCATTCCGAAAACTTCGTTCCGTGAGCAATGTCGTAGATAGTCGACCCTAACTTCGGCCCCCGATCCAGACATATGGCCCACACGCTAGTTCGTTCGACAGTACAAAGGGGTTTAGAGTCGCTCCGAGGTTTGGAGCAGCGGCCCAGGGCCACGCATACCGGGAGCCTGTGGGACCCCCGCCCCGAGCGTCCACCGATGGCGTTGGAGGCCAGATGAGTACTCAGACATCGAGTCTGACAACCGGGAGCGGCGACGTGCCCGCTCCGCGGTCCGAGGCGCGGAGGTGGACCCTCTACCGCGGCGATCCGGGCATGTGGTCGTGGGTGTTGCACCGCATCACCGGCGCGACCATCTTCTTCTTCCTGTTCGTCCACGTGCTCGACACCGCGTTGGTCCGGGTCAGCCCGCAGGCCTACAACGAGATCATCGAGACGTACAAGACGCCTCTGATCGGACTGATGGAGATCGGCCTCGTCGCCGCCGTTCTCTACCACGCCCTCAACGGTGTGCGCATCATCCTGATCGACTTCTGGCAACACGGTCCGAAGTACCAGCGGCTGATGCTGTGGGTCGTCGCGGGCGTCTGGATCGCGGTCTTCACCGCAGCGATCGGGGTCATCGGCATGCACATGGTGGAGCGGTTCCTGTGAGCGCGTCGGTGAAGGGCGAGAACCCCTACGACCACATCAGCGACCGCGGCGGTCCCGCGCCGGTGATGCAGCGCAGCCACGACCGGCCCGCCGGCCTGGACAACCCCCGTGCGCCACGCCGCGCCGGCGGGATGCCCAACTTCGAGAAGTACACCTGGCTGTTCATGCGGTTCTCGGGCATCGTCCTTGTTTTCCTGGCCCTCGGACACCTGTTCATCATGCTGATCTGGGAAAACGGGGTCTACCGCATCGACTTCAACTTCGTCGCGCAACGCTGGGCGTCGCCGTTCTGGCAGACCTGGGACCTGTTGCTGCTGTGGCTGGCGCAACTGCACGGCGGCAACGGGATGCGCACGATCATCGCCGACTACACCCGAAAAGACTCCACGAAGTTCTGGCTCAACACATTGCTGGCGCTGTCGATGGCGTTCACCCTGGTACTGGGCACCTACGTGCTGCTGACCTTCGACGCGACGATCTCTTGATCTGCAGGGAGCAACGATGATTCAGGAACATCGCTACGACGTCGTCATCGTCGGTGCGGGCGGGGCGGGCATGCGCGCAGCCGTCGAAGCCGGGCCCCGGGCCCGCACCGCGGTGCTGACCAAGCTCTACCCGACACGGTCGCACACCGGCGCCGCGCAGGGCGGCATGTGCGCCGCGCTGGCCAACGTCGAAGAGGACAACTGGGAGTGGCACACCTTCGACACCGTCAAGGGCGGCGACTACCTGGCCGACCAGGACGCCGTCGAGATCATGGCCAAGGAAGCCATCGACGCGGTGCTCGACCTCGAGAAGATGGGGATGCCGTTCAACCGCACCCCCGAGGGCCGCATCGATCAGCGCCGCTTCGGCGGGCACACCCGGGACCACGGCAAGGCCCCGGTGCGACGCGCGTGTTACGCCGCCGACCGCACCGGCCACATGATCCTGCAGACGCTGTACCAGAACTGCGTCAAGCACGACGTCGAGTTCTTCAACGAGTTCTACGCCCTCGACATCACGCTGACCGACACCCCGTCCGGCCCGGTCGCCACCGGCGTCGTCGCCTACGAACTGGCCACCGGTGACATCCACGTCTTCCACGCCAAGGCGATCGTGTTCGCCACCGGCGGTTCAGGCCGGATGTACAAGACCACGTCGAACGCCCACACCCTGACCGGTGACGGGCTGGGCATCATCTTCCGCAAGGGACTTCCCTTGGAGGACATGGAGTTCCACCAGTTCCACCCGACAGGCCTGGCGGGCCTGGGCATCCTGATCTCCGAGGCGGTGCGCGGCGAGGGCGGCCGACTGCTGAACGGCGAGGGTGAGCGGTTCATGGAGCGCTACGCCCCGACGATCGTCGACCTGGCGCCCCGCGACATCGTGGCCCGGTCGATGGTGCTCGAGGTGCTCGAGGGTCGCGGCGCCGGCCCCAACAAGGACTACGTCTACATCGACGTGCGCCACCTCGGCGCCGACGTGCTCGAGGCCAAACTGCCCGACATCACCGAGTTCGCCCGCACCTACCTGGGGGTGGACCCGGTCAAGGAACTCGTCCCGGTGTACCCGACGTGTCACTACGTGATGGGCGGCATCCCGACCACCGTCAACGGCCAGGTGCTCTCCGACAACACCACCGTCGTCCCCGGCCTGTACGCCGCGGGCGAGTGTGCGTGTGTGTCGGTGCACGGCGCCAACCGCCTGGGCACCAACTCGCTGCTCGACATCAACGTGTTCGGCCGTCGCGCCGGAATCGCCGCCGCGAACTACGCCCTCGGCCACGACTTCGTCGACATGCCGTCGAGGCCGGCGGAGATGGTGACCAACTGGGTGGGCGACATCCTCTCCGAGCACGGCAATGAGCGCGTCGCCGACATCCGTGGCGCGCTGCAGCAGTCGATGGACAACAACGCCGCGGTGTTCCGCACTGAGGAGACCCTCAAGCAGGCGATGACCGACATCCACGCACTCAAGGAGCGCTACGCGCGAATCACTGTGCAGGACAAGGGCAAACGCTACAACAGCGATCTGCTCGAGGCGATCGAGCTCGGCTTCCTGCTCGAGCTCGCCGAGGTCACCGTGGCCGGGGCGCTCAATCGCAAGGAGTCGCGCGGCGGGCACGCCCGCGAGGACTACCCCAACCGCGACGACACCAACTACATGCGCCACACGATGGCCTACAAGGAGGGCTCCGATCTGCTCTCTGACATCCGATTGGACTACAAGCCCGTGACACAGACGCGGTACGAGCCGATGGAACGGAAGTACTGATGACTGCACCCACGATCGACAAGCAAGAGACCCCGCCCGTGCCCGAGGGCGCGGTGATGGTGACGCTGAAGATCGCCCGGTTCAATCCGGAAGACCCCGACGCGGCGGGCTGGCAGAGCTTCCGCGTGCCGTGCCTGCCGTCGGATCGGCTGCTCAATCTGCTGCACTACGTCAAGTGGTACCTCGACGGGACCCTGACGTTCCGGCGGTCCTGCGCGCACGGCGTGTGCGGCTCGGACGCGATGCGCATCAACGGCGTCAACCGGCTGGCCTGCAAGGTGCTGATGCGCGACATGCTGCCCAAGAAGGCCTCCAAGCAGCTGACCATCACCATCGAGCCGATCCGCGGCCTGCCGGTCGAGAAGGATCTGGTGGTCGACATGGAGCCGTTCTTCGACGCGTTCCGCGCGATCAAGCCGTACCTGATGACCACCGGCAATCAGCCGACCCGCGAGCGGATCCAGAGCCAGACCGACCGGGCCCGCTACGACGACACCACCAAGTGCATCCTGTGCGCGTGCTGCACCACCAGCTGCCCGGTCTACTGGAGTGAGGGTTCGTACTTCGGGCCGGCGGCGATCGTCAACGCCCACCGGTTCATCTTCGATTCGCGCGACGAGGGGGCCGCCGAGCGGCTCGACATCCTCAATGACGTCGACGGGGTGTGGCGCTGCCGGACCACGTTCAACTGCACGGAGTCCTGCCCGCGTGGCATCCAGGTGACCAAGGCGATCCAAGAGGTCAAGCGCGCCCTGATGTTCGCGCGCTAGTCCCCTTTGCGCCGGAATTGCATTCCAGCAGAGCCTTACTCGGCCTTTTCCTGCTGGAATGCAATTCCGGCGGAGTCTTTCTCGGCGTCGGCGTCCGTGTCGTCGTCGGCGTCGTCGTCTTTGGCGTCCCCGTCGTCGGCTTCCGGCGGCGGGTCCTCGCCGGCCCGTAGGCTCACCTGCTCGTCGTAGTAGCGCAGGATCACCGCAAG
Source organism: Mycobacterium sp. DL (assembly GCF_039729195.1). Taxonomy (NCBI): domain Bacteria; kingdom Bacillati; phylum Actinomycetota; class Actinomycetes; order Mycobacteriales; family Mycobacteriaceae; genus Mycobacterium; species Mycobacterium sp. DL. The sequence goes on along the minus strand of NZ_CP155796.1, from coordinate 1,389,813 downwards.
CGCGGCGGCCACCGGCACGGCCAGGAACGCGCCGATGATGCCGAACACCGTGGCGCCCAGTGTCACCGACAGCAGCACGATCACCGCGTGCAGGTTCATCGACTTCGACTGCAACCACGGCTGCAGGACGTTGCCCTCGAACTGCTGCACGGCCACGATGATGCCCAGCACGATCAGCGCGTCCACCGGGCCGTTGGACACCAGGGCGACCAGCACCGCGAGACCACCGGCGACGAACGCGCCGACGATCGGGACGAAGCCGCCGATGAAGGTGATGATCGCCAGGGCGTAAGCCAGCGGCACCCCGAGGATCACCAGGCCGATGCCGATCAGCACCGCGTCCACCAGGCTGACCAGCGCCTGGGTCCGGATGAAGCCTCCGATGGTCGACCAGACGCGCTGGAGAATCTCCGCGACGTGCGGTGCGGCGGGCCTGCCGACCGTGCGCCGCAGCCAGGGCAGGAACCGCGGGCCGTCCTTGAGCAGGAAGAACGTCACCACGATGGCGGTGAACAGGGTGACCAACGCCGACGTCGCGGCGCCCACCCCGGTGAACAGGCCCGTGGCGATCTGCGCGCTGCTCGAGTTCACGGTGTCGTTGATCGCCTCGACCGCCGAATTCAGTTGCGCTTCACTGATGTTCAGTGGCGGACCGTCAAGCCAATCCCGTACCTGCACGACGCCGGCCGTGGCCTGCTCGGCCAACTCGCCGGACTGGTCGACGATCGCCGGCGTCACTGCCGCCACCACACCGGCGATCACCACCACGGCGAGCAACAGGGTCATCAGCACCGCCGCCGCCGGCGGCAGGCCTTTCTTCCGCAGCCACCGGACCGGCGGCCACAGCACCGTGCAGGCGATCACCGCCAGCAGCACGGGCAGCACGATCACCCATGTCTCGCCTATCACCCACGAGAGCACCCACAGCGCCGCCGCCACCGCGACGAACTGCACCGCGACCGTCGCACTCGATCGGAGATGGGCGCTGAAGATCGGCCCGCGGGTGGCGATCGCCGATGTCTTTTCGTTCACCCGCCTGTTCTACCCGTCGCGTGCCCTCTCAAGCACGCGGACGTCACAGACGCCGGGACAGGAAATCGCGGATCAGGGCGGTCACCTCGTCGAACGCGCTCTCCAGCAGGAAGTGGCCGCCGTCGAGGAGGTGGATCTCGGCGTCGACGGCGTCGTCGGCGAAGCCGCGCGCACCGTCCGGTCCGAAGAACGGGTCCTTGTCACCCCACACCGCGAGCACCGGAACCGCGCTGGCGCGCAGGTAGTCGTGCAGCGCCGGATAGAGCTTGGGGTTCGTCGCATAGTCCAGGAAAAGCTTGAGCTGGATCAGGTCGTTGCCGGGACGCGACAGCAGCGCGAAGTCGTGGTGCCACGTGTCGGGGCTGACCACACTTTCGTCGGGCACACCGGCGACGTACTGCGTCCTGGTGGCCTCGTAGCTCAGGAACTCTCGCAGCGCCGCCGCCGTTTCCGGCGTCTGCTCGCGCTGGTAGTTCCACACCGGCACCCAACCGTCGGTGACGAAGCCGGCGTCGTAGCCGTTGCCGTTCTGCGTGATGATCGCGGTGATGGCCGCCGGGTCGCGCAGCGCCAGTCGCCAGCCCACGGGCGCGCCGTAGTCCTGCACGTAGATCGCATAGCGCGCGACGCCGAGCTCGCTCAGCAGTCCCGCGACCGATTCGGCCAGGGCGTCGAAGGTGTAGTCGAAGTCGTCGACCGACGGCGCGTCGGTGTAGCCGAAACCCAGGAAGTCCGGAGCGATCACCCGGTAGCGGTCGGCGAGCGCGGGGATCAGGTTGCGGAACATGAACGAGCTCGTCGGGAATCCGTGCAGCAACACGATCACCGGGGCGTCGGGATCACCCGCCTCGCGATAGAAGACCTGGCGTCCGTCGATCGTGGCGTAGCGGTGGTGAACGGTTTCCATACTAACTCCCTAAATGAATTTGATCGGTTAGTTCGATTGAACCCGCGATCGTGTAACCTGTCAATAGTCTTTTGGAGGTTAGTTTTGGATGTGTACGCGACGAGCGTCGACGACGAGGCATTCCTTCTCGACCTGCTCAACACGACGCCGGTGATCGACGGGGTCCCGACCGACGCGCTGTCCGACATCGCGGTCGCGTCACCGTGGATGACCGCACACGGGATGCCTGCGACCGCCGCGGCATGGACGTCGCTCACCGACGCCCGCGCGGCCCTACAGGCCGTCGTCCGCGGCGACGAATCCGCGGCGACGCTTCAACCGTTCCTGGACCGCGTCCGCCTGGCCCCCACCGCGGGCGACGCCGGCGTGACCTGGCGACTCGACGTCGACGACGACGCCTCCGGTGCCGCGAGGGCGGTGCTCGCCTGGGACGGGCTGCGGATCACGAGCCCGGGACGCCTGCGCCCGTGCGCCAACACCGAGTGCCACCTGTTCCTCATCGACCGGAGCAAACCCAACACCGCCCGGTGGTGCTCGATGGCGATCTGCGGCAACCGCATGAAGGCCCGCCGCCACTACCAGCGCAGCCGCGGCTGACTGTCACACTTTCGCCGGCCGCCTCGTCTGACAGGTATGACAACAACCCGCATCGCTCCCCTGGCCCCTACCGAGACCTCGCTGCTGACCCGACTGCTGTACCGCGTGGTCAAACGGCGGTTCGGCGAGGTCCCCGAGCCGTTCGCGGTCGCTGCCCACCATCCCAGGCTGCTCGTCGCCAACGCGGTCCACGAGGGCATGGTGGGTTCCGCGTCGACGAAGCTGCCTGCCAGCGTGCGAGAGCTGGCGGTGTTCTGGACCGCACGCACGATCGGATGCTCATGGTGTGTGGACTTCGGCTCGATGCTTCAGCGGCTGGACGGCCTCGATGTCGAAAGGCTCGAGCACGTCGACGATTACGCGACCTCGCCGCTCTTCAGTGACGACGAGCGGGCCGCGATCGCCTACGCCGATGTGATGACGACCGACCCGCACGCCGTGACCGACGAACAGGTGGCCGATCTGCGTGCTCGTTTCGGCGACGACGGGGTCCTCGAACTCAGCTATCACATCGGCCTGGAGAACATGCGGGCCCGGATGTATTCCGCGCTGGGCATCACCGAGCAGGGCTTCAACTCCGGCGACGCGTGCCGGGTGCCGTGGGCTGGGTGACATTTCGGTAGCGCTCGGCGGGCGCGAGCGCGCGCAGAATGCCAACTTTTACGGCGTGTCGACGTGCAGACGCGCGCGCTCGCGGTGCAAGGGGGAGGCGCTGAACTTGTCCGGGTTGGCGATGTCGTACACCGCGATCACCCGCCCACCCTGCACCGTCAGCGCCTGGATGCGCGGCGAGAGCACCGGCCACTCGCCGGTGGTTTCGGCGCCGGCCGTGTAGACGCCCAACTCGCCGTTGACCAGACCCGGCCTGCCGCTGGACAACAACCGCGGCCCGTACCGCTGTGCCAGCCCGAGTAGAAACCGCGCCACCTTGTCGCTGCCGTGGATGACCCTCGCCGCCGTCGGGGCGCGGCCGTTCGAGTCGCCGGTGAACGTCACGTCGGGATGCAGCACCGCGACGACGGCGTCGAGATCGCCAGAAGCCATGGCCGCCAACAGCTTTCCCACCACCTCATCGTGATCGGCGGCGGGCGGGGGTGCATCGCGGACCGCGCGGCGGGCCCGCGACGCCAACTGACGCGCCGCGGCCGGAGTGCACCCGAGGACGTCGGCGACATCGTCGAACGGCACCGAGAAGCCGTCGTGCAGCACAAACGCCACCCGCTGGTCGGGCGTCAGGCGCTCGAGCACCACCATCGCGGCGAACCGGGCATCCTCTGCGGCCACCACAGCGGCCAACGGGTCCGTGCCGTCGAGCCCCGTCACCACCGGTTCGGGCAGCCACTCTCCGACGTAGGTCTCCCGACGCCGCGCCGCCGACCGCAACCTGTCCAGACCCACGCGGCTGACCACCGTCGTCAACCACGCCTCGAGATCTTCGATCGACGTGTCGCGGTGGGCATCCCAGCGCAACCACGCTTCCTGCACGATGTCCTCGGCGTCGACGAGCGTGCCGGTGAGTCGGTACCCCACCGCGAGCAGGTGCGGCCGCAACTGCTCGAACTCCTCGACCCACGCGCCGGCGGTCATCCCACGAGTGTAGAACTCAACGGCATCTAGCCAAATCAGCGCGAATATCGTTGCGAAACCGCTATATGACAACGATTTACGCGTACGACGCGCGCCGTCACCACCGGAACCGTATATTGCGCGCATGGCAATCATGGAGGAACCGTCGGCGCCCGCCGTCGGCAGCAAGGGCCTGCAGGCGGGGGCGCTCGGCCTCGTCGGCAATGTGGTGATCGGCTTGGCGGCCGTCGCGCCCGCCTACAGCCTGGCGGCCACCCTCGGCTACGTCGTGCTGGCCGTCGGCGAGAAGGCCCCGGCGATGTTCGTCCTGGCGTTCATCCCGATGCTGCTCGTCGCGTTCGCCTACAAGGAACTGGCGCAGGACACGCCCGACTGCGGCACCACCTTCACCTGGGGCACCAAGGCGTTCGGACCGTGGATCGGCTGGATCGGCGGCTGGGGTCTGGCCGTGTCGGCGATCATCGTGCTGGCCAACGTCGCCGAGATCGCCGCGATCTACCTGTTCAACTTCCTCGGCCTCGACGACCTCGCCGAGAACGTCTTCGCCAAGGTCGGTCTCGGGTGCTTCTTCATAATCGCGATGACCCTGTTGTCGGCGCGCGGCATCGTCGTCAGCGAGCGGGTGCAGAACGTGCTGATCGCCATCCAGTTCGGTGTGCTGGTCACCATCAGCGTGATCGCACTGATCCGGGTATTCGCGGGCAACGCCGGCGCGCAGGCCATCTCGCCGCAGCTGTCGTGGCTGTGGCCCGGCGGGCTGGATGCGTCGTCGATCGCCGCGGCGATCATCCTGTGCATCTTCATCTACTGGGGCTGGGACGCGTGCCTGGCCGTCGGCGAAGAGACCAAGGATCCCGGCAGAACGCCCGGCATCGCGGCGCTGATCACCACCGTCATCCTGGTCTGCACCTACGTGCTGGTGGCCTACGCGATCCAGTCGTTCGCCGGTTTCGGCGAGGTCGGCATCGGCCTGAACAACCCCAACAACACCGACGACGTGCTCACGGTGCTCGGTGGTCCCGTCGCCGGTTCGATCGCGGCGTCCGCGCTGCTGCTGACCGTCTCGATATCGGCGCTGTCGTCGACGCAGACCACGATCCTGCCCACCGCCCGCGGCTCGCTGTCGATGGCCGTCTACGAAGCCATCCCCAAGCGGTTCGCCAACGTGCACCCCCGCTACATGACCCCGGCGTTCGGCACCATCGTCATGGGTCTGTCGGCGCTGTTCTTCTACCTGGTGCTGACGGTCCTCTCGGAGAACGCGCTCGCCGACTCGGTCGCCTCACTCGGCCTGGCGGTGGCGTTCTACTACGGGGTCACCGCCTATGCATGCGTGTGGTACTTCCGCGCGACGCTGTTCGCCTCGGCCCGAAATCTGTTCTTCCGCGGCATCTTCCCGCTGATCGGCGCCCTGGCCATGACGTGGGCGTTCTTCCAGAGCGCCAGGGACATGATCCAGCCCGACTACGGCTACACCGCGTTCGGACCCGTCGGCGGGGTCTTTGTCCTCGGCATCGGGATGCTGGTGTTGGGCATCCCGCTGATGCTGGCATGCTTCGCATTCGGCACCAAGCGGTTCTTCCGCGGTGAGACACTGAACGCGAGCACCGAAGTCAAGGTCCCGGACGTCTACTGATACATCACTGAAAGAGCAGGAACAGCAATGCATCTGACAGTCGGCTACCTAGCCACCCCGACCGGCGACGACGGCATCGCACTGGCCAGCGCGCTCGCCAAGACCTTCGACGCCGACGTGGACGTGCTGCTCGTCGTCCGCGAGGAACTGCCCGACGGCCATCCCGGCCGTGCGGACTACCAACAGTTGCTCGTCAATCGTGGCAAGGATTGGGTGTCCAAGGCGGTCGCCGCGCTGGCCGCCGAGGGTGTGACCGCCGGGTCCACCGTGACCGTCGGCGAGTCGTTCGCCCAGTCGCTCATCGATTTCGCCGAGCAGAAAGCTTCCGATCTGATCGTGGTCGGCGGCGCCCGGGACGGCTTCTTCGGCCGCCACACCATCGGCCCGGTCACCAATGCGCTGTTGCACTCCTCACCGATCCCGGTGGCGCTCGCGCCGCGCGGCTACGCCGAGGACCCCGACGAGGCGATCGACGCCGTGACGGCCGCGGTGCCCACCCGGGCCGGCGACGACAACCCGTTGCCGTTCGCGATCACGCTGGCCAGCGCCGCCGGGTTGCCGATCCGCATGCTGTCACTGGTGTCGGCGGAGAACCTGTCGGAGGCGGGCAGCGCCCGCGAGGTCCGGCAACTGCAGGTCGCGGCCGCCGAGGAGAACCTCGCGATCGCGGCGCGCGCGCTGCCGGAGTCACCCGAGATCACGTCGTTGGTCGCCGACGGCATGACGCTGGAGTCGGCGCTGAAGAAGCTCAACTGGGACGACGGGGACCTGCTGGTGGTCGGCTCGAGCCGGTTCGCCGCCCCGAGCCGGATCTTCCTGGGGTCGACGGCGGCGCGCATCCTGGCCGGCGTGGACGTCCCGGTGATCGTGGTGCCGAAGGCCGATTAGCTCGTCACGTCTGCGAACCTGCTGCGTGCGCCGCCGACACAGTGCCGCCACATTTGCTGAAATGACACCTGCGGGGCATCTGCCCCCTGGGTCGGGCGGCGAGAACATAGGGAATCCCCCGATTCGGTCCACATCCCCCTGTCCCTAGCGTCATGCGTCTAACGGCCCATTTCGGGCCGCGCAAACGGGGGGAAAATCATGGGGTATGCAAAGCACGTCGGGCGGGTAGGCGCTCTGGCTCTTGCGCTCGGAATCGGGACCGCGGTAGCGAACCCGGCCTGGGCCGACACCGGCGACTCCGGTTCCGCCGACAAGTCGGCACAGACGCAGTCGCCGTCGTCAGACCCGGCCGGACAGCAGGGTGACGACGCCGGTGACGATGCCGGTGACGGCGCCGGTTTCGGTGGCGGAACCCACCACGACGACGCCGCCGACGAAGAGCCCCAGGACATCACCGACGAGACCGAAGAGGAATCCGAGGACATCGTCGACGAAACCGACGAGGAGCCCCAGGACATCGTCGTCGAAACCGACGAGGAGCCCCAGGACATCCTCGTCGAAACCGAAGAGGAACCCGAGGAAGAGATCCTCGAGATTCCACTGGAGGCCGTGCCCGAGAACTTCGCACCGTCGAGCCCGGCTCCTGAGGTGGCCGTCCCCGATAACGCGTCGCCCCCGGTCGATGAATCCGACTCGGTGTCCGAGCAGCCGGCCCCGGCCCTGCGCCAGAAGGATCCGGAGATCACGGAATCCGAAGGAGCGCTGGAGATCCAGCAGTCCGAGCCCGTCGAAGCCAAGGCATTCTCGCTGGCGATGCAGACCCAGGGATCGGCGGATGTGACGACACAGTCCGCGCCGGCCGCCGCCCCGGTCGGCGTGCCCGCACCGGCACCCTTGGTCCAGCAGCCGAAGTCGCCGATCGGCGTACTCCTCGGCGGGCCGGTGGCTCTGCTGAAGATCGCGGGGCAGGCCCTCAACATGCTGTTCCACCCCGGGCCGTCGATGCCCGGTGATCCGCCGCTACTGCTCGGCGTGCTGGCCTTCGTCCGCCGCGAGATCAACCGCACGTTCTTCAACAGCGCGCCGCACGCGGTGGCCGATATCGCCGCCACGTCCGAAGAGGTGCCCACCACGATCGCCGTGCTCGGCAACGACATCGACGCCAATCTCTACCCCGGCGGCGACGTCCTGACCATCACCAAATACACCCAGGCCGCCAACGGAACCGTCGCGCTCAACCCCGACGGCACCTTCACCTACACCCCCGATGCCGGCTTCACCGGCACCGACACTTTCGCCTACACCGTGTCCGACGAAGCCAGCCCCTGGCACATCCACGGTCTCGCCAGCCTGCTGTTCGGGGGTGGACACGGTTCGACGACCACGGTTTCGGTGGCGGTTGCCCCTGCTGCCGACTCCGCGCCGGTCACGACCAACGACGTCCTCACCATCGACGAGGATTCCGGCACCACCAACATCGACGTGCTGGACAACGACAGCGACCCCGACGGTGATGCGCTGACCGTCACCTCCGTGGGCACCCCGGAATGGGGCGGGTCCGTTACGGTCAACGCCAATGGCACCATCGCCTACACGCCGGCCACCAACTTCAACGGGGTCGACTTCTTCACCTACACCGTCTCCGACGGCACCAACTCCGCCACCGCCACGGTGACGGTCACCGTGGCACCCGTCGACGACGCACCTGTCGCGATCGATGACACCGCGACAACCTCCGAGGAGACCGCGGTCATCATCAACGTCGTCGGCAACGACGACGACGTCGACACCACGTCTCTGAACGTAGTCGCCGTGAGCACACCCGGACATGGCAGCGCCATGGTCAACGGCGACGGGACCATCACCTACACGCCCGACGTCGATCACTTCGGCACGGACACCTTCACCTACACCGTGAGTGACTCCACATCTGAGCGCACCGCGACGGTCACCGTCACGATCACGGGCGTCAACGATGCGCCCGTAGCGCAAGCTGTTGCGGGCCAACCGAACCCGATATCCGGTGTGATCCTGGGCTCGACCGTCGCTTCAGATGTCGACGGCGACACCCTGACCTACAGCGCAGCGCCGATCGAGACCCAGTACGGCACGGTCACGATCGACGCAGAGACCGGTGGCTTCGTCTACACCCCCAACAACCCCGTCCCAGTGAGCCCCAACACCGGCTTCTGGACCGGCTCACTGGACGAATGGACCACCGGAACCGTGAACACCGACCAGGGCCCGACTGTCACCGCCCCGGACAACCTCGGCACCGGAGTCAGCGTCATCACCACCCCGCTGTCGTTCAACGCCCCCGAGTGGCCCCAGACCGGCACACCAGCCCACACCTGGCTACACACCCCCAACGGCTCGGCGGCCGCACTCTCACCCAACAGCACCCAGACCTTCGCCGAAGCCGGCACGGCACTGGGACTGACCCTCGCGCAACAACAGGCCGTCATCACCACCGCAGCCGAAACACCCACCGACGCAACCTGGATGACCCGCACCGTGTCCCTGGAGGCCGACACCGTCTACACCATGGTGTGGAACTACATCGGCACCGACTACGAGCCCTACAACGACGGCTCCATCACCACCCTGGTCTACCAGGGCAGCGGCCCAGCACCAACAGTGTTGGTCAACAACTACGCCGAGAACTACGCCATCCTGGGATTCACCAACACCGGCACCGGCGACTACTCCACCGGCAGCTACGGATCCACCGGCTGGCAAACCGCCACCTACCAGGTCTCCCAGACCGGCGACTACACACTCGGATTCGCAGTGTTCAACATGCGCGACCAAGCATACGACCCAGTCCTGCTCGTCGCCAGCCAACCAGGAACCACACTGCGCGACGGCATCCCGTTCGGCCCGGTACCACCGAACAACCCCAACGCACCCCAAACAGTGCTCGACACCTTCACCATCACCGTCGACGACGGCAACGGCGCCACCACCGACGTCATCGTCAACGTCCCCGTCACCATCCTCGCCGAGACCACCACACCGCCTGTTGCAGCCGATGACGAGGTCACGACCGAGGAAGACACTGAAATAGCGATCGCACCTGTTCTGTTGCTGGACAACGATTCCGACGCGGGCGGTGACACCCTGTCCGTCGTCGCGGTCGGTACGGCTTCTCACGGGAGCACCAGCCTCGCCGCCGATGGGACCATCACCTACACCCCGGCAGCGAACTTCCACGGCACCGACAGCTTCACCTACACGATCAGTGACGGCACGTCGAACGCCGGTGCCACGGTCACCGTGGTCATCACCAACGTCAACGACGCGCCGGTAGCCGTCGACGACGCGGCCGGGAGCATCGCCGAGGACAGCACCGACGTCCTGACCCACGAGGTGCTGGCCAACGACAGCGATGTCGACGGTGACCCGGTGACGATCACCACCGTGACCGACGGCGCCTACGGCACAGTCACTTTCACGGGATCGTCGGTGTCCTACACCCTCGGTTCGGACAACGCAGAGGTACAGGGCCTGGCGGCAGGGGACATCCTCACCGATCTCTTCACCTACACCATCACCGATGGCGTCCTGCCGTCGACGGGTTCGGTGATGGTGTCCATCGTCGGGACCAACGATGCGCCGGTGGTGCAGGTGATCACCGGAACACCCAACGCGACCAGCGGTGTGATCCTGGGCTCGACCGTCGCTACAGATGTCGACGGCGACACCCTGACCTACAGCGCAGCGCCGATCGAGACCCAGTACGGCACGGTCACGATCGACGCAGAGACCGGTGGCTTCGTCTACACCCCCAACAACCCCGTCCCAGTGAGCCCCAACACCGGCTTCTGGACCGGCTCACTGGACGAATGGACCACCGGAACCGTGAACACCGACCAAGGTCCGGTGCTCACCGCGCCCGACAACCTCGGCACCGGAGTCAGCGTCATCACCACCCCGCTGTCATTCGACGCGCCACCCCGACCCGACACCGCCACACCAGCCCACACCTGGCTACACACCCCCAACGGCTCGGCGGCCGCACTCTCACCCAACAGCACCCAGACCTTCGCCGAAGCCGGCACGGCACTGGGACTGACCCTCGCGCAACAACAGGCCGTCATCACCACCGCAGCCGAAACACCCACCGACGCAACCTGGATGACCCGCACCGTGTCCCTGGAGGCCGACACCGTCTACACCATGGTGTGGAACTACATCGGCACCGACTACGAGCCCTACAACGACGGCTCCATCACCACCCTGGTCTACCAGGGCAGCGGCCCAGCACCAACAGTGTTGGTCAACAACTACGCCGAGAACTACGCCATCCTGGGATTCACCAACACCGGCACCGGCGACTACTCCACCGGCAGCTACGGATCCACCGGCTGGCAAACCGCCACCTACCAGGTCTCCCAGACCGGCGACTACACACTCGGATTCGCAGTGTTCAACATGCGCGACCAAGCCTACGACCCAGTCCTGCTCGTCGCCAGCCAACCAGGAACCACACTGCGCGACGGCATCCCGTTCGGCCCGGTACCCCCGAACAACCCCAACGCACCCCAAACAGTGCTCGACACCTTCACCATCACCGTCGACGACGGCAACGGCGCCACCACCGACGTCGCCGTCAACGTCCCCGTCACCATCCTCGCCGACGAGGAGGCCGTCACCGTCTAGCGTCCGAAGACCCGTGAACGTGCATTCCCGGTAGCTCGCCAGTACGTGCGACTACCGGGTCTGCACGTTCACGACATGTCAGCGCTGGGTGAAAACCGTTCGGTGCCAAGCCTTGTCGACCGTGCCGGTGATGTCGCTCATCACATGCTTGATCGACAGGTACTCCTCGAGCGAGTACTGGCTCATGTCCTTGCCGAAGCCCGACGCGCCGAAGCCCCCGTGTGGCATCTCGGAGATGATCGGGATGTGGTCGTTGATCCACACGCAGCCGGCGTGGATCTCCCGCGACGCCCGCTGCGCCCGGTACACATCACGCGTCCAGGCTGAGGCCGCCAGCCCGTACACCGTGTCGTTGGCCTGCCGGATCGCGTCGTCGTCGTCGGTGAACGACCGCACGGTCAGCACCGGGCCGAAGATCTCGTCGCGGTATACCTCGGAGCTCTCGGAGACGTCGGCGATCAGCGTGGGCCGGTAGAACGAGCCGGGCAAGTCCGGCGCGACCCCGCCGGTCACCACGCGTCCACCCTGACCCGACGCCCGCGACACCATGCCGGCCACCTTGTCCCGATGGGCAGTGGTGATCAGCGGGCCCAGGTCGGTGTCGGGGTCGTGCGGATCGCCGACGACGACCTTGCCCATCACCTCGGCGACACCCGCGACGAAGTCGTCGTACAGATCGCGGGCGACAAGGGCCCGGGTGGCCGCGGTGCAGTCCTGCCCGGTGTTGATCAGCGAACCCGCGACCGCACCCTGGATCGCCGCGTCCAGGTCGGCGTCGTCGAACACCACGAACGGCGCTTTGCCGCCGAGCTCGAGCTGTGTGCGATGCCCGTGCACCGCGGCGGCCGCCATCACCTTGCGCCCGACGGCCGTGGACCCGGTGAACGTCACCATGTCGACGTCGGCGTGGCCGGCCAGCGCGGTCCCGACGTCGGCGCCGGCACCGGTGAGCACGTTGAACACCCCGTCCGGCAGACCAGCTTCACTGGCCAGGCGTGCCAGCGTCAGCGTCGTCAGCGGGGTGATCTCGGCGGGCTTGATCACCACCGAGCAGCCCGCCGCCAGGGCGGGCAACACCTTCCACACCGCCATCTGCAGCGGGTAGTTCCACGGGGTGATCGTGGCGACCACGCCGACAGCCTCACGGCGGATCGACGACGTGTGGTCGCCGGAGTACTCCGCGGTGGCCTTGCCCTCGAGATGACGGGCGGCGCCGGCGAAGAAGTCGATGTTGTCGACGCTGCCGGGGACGTCGAACTCGCGTGCCAGCCGCACCGGCTTCCCCGTCTGGCTGACCTCCTCGGCGATCAGCACGTCGGTGGCCTCGTCGGCCAACTTCGCCAACTTGGCCAGCACCGCCGACCGCTCCGCCGGGGTGGCACCGGCCCAGTCGCGCAGGGCGGTGCGCGCCGACGCGACGGCGGCGTCGACGTCCTCCGGTCGGGCCAGGGCCATCTCGGCGACGGCCTCACCCGTCGCGGGATTGACCACCACATGCTCCGCGCCGCCGGTCAGCACCGGCGCACCATCGATCCAGCTGCTTGCCACAGTCATGGCACAACGCTATCGCGACGCCCGGCCTGAAGCTACGCATTACGGCTGCGCCAATCACTCGAAACAAGGGATTTCATGGTCATGGTTGCTTGGCGCGACGGATTCCGTGCACAATCAGTGTCATGGCCAACCCCGGGGTTCCGCGTGTCGTCGGCCCCGTCTCGTTCCGTGTGAACCAGTCTCGTCCAGGGGCCGCATTTCAGCTCGACGACCTGTCCAAAGCGATCATCGAGAAGTTGCAGCAGGACGGCCGACGCTCGTACGCGGGCATCGGCAAGGCCGTGGGTCTGTCCGAGGCCGCCGTGCGCCAGCGGGTCCAGCGGATGGTGGACGCCGGGGTGATGCAGATCGTCGCGGTCACCGATCCGATGCAGTTGGGTTTCGCCCGCCAGGCCATGATCGGGATCAAGTGCACCGGTGACACCACCAAGATCGCCGAGAAACTGGCCACGATCGAGTCCGTCGACTACGTGGTGCTCACCGCCGGTTCGTTCGACGCCATCGTCGAGGTGGTCTGCGAGGACGACGACAGCCTGCTCGAACTGCTCAACACCAAAATCCGCGCGCTGCCGGGAGTGATATCCACCGAAACCCTTGTCTATCTGAAACTTGTTAAACAGCAATACAATTGGGGTACACGATGACTATCATTTCCGAAACCGAACAGACCACCACCAGCGATCTGGCAGCCAAGGCCAATCGCCACCTGTGGGGTCACTTCGCTCGCCACGGCGAAGGCATCACGCCGACGATCATCACCCGCGGCGAGGGTGTCCACATCTGGGACAGCAACGGCAACAAATACATCGACGGCCTTTCCGGGCTGTTCGTCGTCCAGGTTGGCCACGGCCGCGCCGAGCTGGCCGAAGCCGCCGCCAAGCAGGCCGAGTCGCTGGCCTTCTTCCCGCTGTGGTCCTTCGCCACTCCGCCCGCCATCGAGCTCGCCGAGCGGCTCGCCGGCTACGCGCCCGGCGATCTGAACCGCGTCTTCTTCACCACGGGTGGCGGCGAGGCCGTCGAGAGCGCCTGGAAGCTGGCCAAGCAGTACTTCAAGCTGACCGGCAGGCCCGGCAAGTACAAGGTGATCTCGAGGTCCATCGCCTACCACGGCACGCCGCAGGGTGCGCTGGCCATTACCGGCATCCCGACGTTCAAGGCGCCGTTCGATCCGCCGACCCCCGGCGGTTTCCGCGTCCCGAACACCAACTTCTACCGGGCCCCCGAGCAGTTCAGCTCGGACCCCAAGGCGTTCGGCCGGTACTGCGCTGACCGGATCGCCGAGGCCATCGAGTTCGAAGGCCCCGACACCGTCGCGGCGGTGTTCCTGGAGCCGGTGCAGAACGCCGGAGGCTGCTTCCCGCCGCCGCCCGGATACTTCGAGCGGGTCCGCGAGATCTGCGACGAGTACGACGTGCTGCTGGTCTCCGACGAGGTGATCTGCGCCTACGGTCGCATCGGATCGATGTTCGCCTGCAACGACTTCGGCTATGTTCCCGACATCATCACCTGCGCCAAGGGTCTCACGTCCGGGTACTCGCCCATCGGCGCGATGATCGCCAGCGACCGGTTGTTCGAGCCGTTCAACGACGGCTCGACCGTCTTCGGGCACGGCTACACCTTCGGCGGTCACCCGGTGTCGGCGGCCGTGGCGCTGGCCAACCTCGACATCTTCGAGCGTGAAGGGATCAACGACCACGTCAAGCAGAACGCCTCGGCGTTCAAGGCGACGCTGGACAAGCTCTACGACATCCCGATCGTCGGCGACGTCCGCGGCGAAGGCTTCTTCTACGGCATCGAACTCGTCAAGGACAAGGCCACCAAGGAGACCTTCGACGACGACGAGTGCGAGCGGCTGCTGCGCGGCTTCCTGACACCCGCGCTCTTCGAGGCGGGGCTGTACTGCCGCGCCGACGACCGCGGCGACCCGGTGGTGCAGCTGGCCCCGCCGCTGATCAGCGGGCAGAAGGAGTTCGACGCGATCTACGACATCCTGCACGGCGTGCTGACCGAAGCCAGCCGCCGGATGTAAACCCTCCGCCGAAACGGTATTCCACGCGCGAGATCACGAGAAGTCACCGCGTGGAATACCGTTTCGGCGAGACTGGCGGCGTGCCCAAACCGTCGATCGATCCCGTGCGGTGGCAGGCGCCGCCTGTCGACCCGCTGCCCGACCTCCCGCCCGCCGACATCACGCTCGTCCCGGTTCCCGGCGGCGAACCCGAAGATGTGGTCGTCGACGCCGACGGAGCTTTGTGGACGGGCGCCCTCGACGGCGGGATCGTGCGGTTGCAACCCGACGGCAGCCGACCCGAGGTCGTCGGCAACACCGGGGGCCGGCCGCTGGGCTTGACGTTCGCCCGGGACGGCCGACTGCTGGTGTGTGACAGCCCCAAGGGGCTGCTCGCCATGGACACCACCACCGGCCGATTCGAGACGTTGATCGACTCGATAGCCGGGCGCTCGCTGAAGTTCTGCTCCAATGTCACCGAAACAGCCGACGGCACAATCTATTTCACCGAGTCCACCACAGCGTTCACAGTCGGTGACTACCTCGGCGCGATCCTGGAGGCCCGCCCGCGCGGCAACCTCCATCGGCTCGATCCCGACGGGACGGTCACCACCGTCGTCGACGGACTGTACTTCGCCAACGGCCTCACCCCGACTGCAGACGGTTCGGCCCTGGTGATCGCCGAGACACAAGGCCGTCAGCTGTCGAAGTACTGGCTGACCGGGCCGCGCACCGGATCGGTGACACCGCTGGCGGTGAACCTCCCCGCGATGCCCGACAACCTGTCCACCGGCGCCGACGGGCGTATCTGGTGTGCGATGGTCACCCCCGCCAACCCGGTGGCGGACCGACTCGCCGCCGGTCCGCCGTTGCTGCGCAAGCTGGTGTGGAACCTGCCCAAACCGCTGCAGCCGAAACCGGAGGCGGTCGTCTGGATCGTCGCGTTCGACCCTGACCACGGTGACACGGTCGCCGGCGTACGCACCACGCACCCGTCGTTCAGCATGGTGACCAGCGTGGCCGAGAGCGAAGGCCGGTTGTGGATGGGCAGCATCGCCGCTCCGTACCTCGGCTGTGTCGACCTCGCGGCAACCGCACTCTGAGCTTGCCGGCGACAGGTTCCCGCCATCAGCCGCGAGATTCCCGCCACCGGAATTTATCCCCTGACCTGCTGGTTTAGGCCTTCAGATCCACAAGATCAGCCAGGAACGTCAGAACCGCGTGATTCGCTCCACGGCTCCGACCCGACACAGGGAAGAGCAGAACCATGAAGAAATTCACTATCGCCACCACCGCCGCAGCAGCACTGTCGACCGTTGTGCTCGGACTGGCCACCCCCGCACTCGCAGCACCCAGCGGTGGCGGAGATGCCAGCCAGACCATCAGCCAACTCGAGGCTCAGGGCCACCGCGTCATCGTCAAGAAGCAGAGCAGCGCCCCGTTGGCGGAGTCCAACGTGGTCTCGGTGCGGCCCGGTCCCCCGATCCGCGAATATGTCGACAAGCCCGGGCGCCAAGGTGACAACCGCAACAAGACCGATCGCGTCCTGCAGGAAGTCGGCAAGGTCTACTTCGTAGAAGTCCGCTGACACCTGGACCAAGAAAGGGGCACCCTTCCCATGGGGTGCCCCTTTCTCATGTCGTAAGTGCTACGACTTCAGGAACGCCAGCAGATCGGCGTTGATCACGTCCGCGCGCGTCGTGGGCATGCCGTGCGGAAATCCCTGATAGGTCTTCATGATTCCGTTTTGCAGCAGCTCTGCGGACTTGGGGCCCGAAGCGACGTAGGGCACGATCTGGTCGTCTTCGCTGTGCATCACCAGCACCGGAACGGTGATCTTCTTCAGGTCCTCGGTGAAGTCGGTCTGGGAGAACGCGACGATGCCGTCGTAGTGCGACAGGGCGTCGCCCATCATGCCCTGACGCCACCAGTTCTCGATGATCGCTTCCGAGGACTCCACACCGGCGCGGTTGAAACCGTAGAAGGGTCCCGCCGGCAGTGCGCGGTAGAACTCCGAGCGGTTCGCCGCCAGCTGTGCCTGCAGGTCGTCGAACACGCTCTTGGGCAGGCCTTCCGGGTTGGCGTCCGTCTGCACCATCAACGGCGGCACCGCACTGATGATCGCGGCCTTGGCCACCCGATCTTCATGCCGGGCGACGTAGCGGACGACCTCGCCGCCACCGGTGGAGTGCCCGACGTGGATGGCGTCGCGCAGGTCGAGGTGTGCCGTCAGCGAGGCGAGATCGTCGGCGTAGTGGTCGATGTCGTGGCCGCCGGGCGTCTGGGTGGAGCGTCCGTGACCGCGCCGGTCGTGAGCGATCACCCGGTAGCCCTGCTGCAGGAAGAAGAGCATCTGGTTGTCCCAGTCATCGGAGGACAACGGCCAGCCGTGGCTGAACACGATCGGCTGACCGGTACCCCAGTCCTTGTAGAAGATGTCGGTGCCGTCGGGTGTGGTGTGGATGCTCATGGGCGCTACTTTCCTCGCGTTCGCAACTTCTGTCATCAGCGGTGACCGCCACGGCCACTGGGGGCTAGCGGTACCTACCGTCGATTACTGCCACCGACCGTTCAAATACTGCCAGTGGAATTAAACCCCTGACCTGCCGGTTTAAGCCATCAGATCCACAAGAACATCACGCTAAGAACGTCAGAACCGCGAGATTCGCTCCACGGCTCCGACCCACACATAGGGAAGAGCAGAACAATGAAGAACACCACCATCATCACCGCCACCACCGCCGCTGTCGCAGGATTCGCCGCCGCCCTCGTGGGCCTGGCCGCACCTGCCGTCGCCGCCCCCGCAGGAGGCAGCGCGACCGACACCATCAGCTCGCTGGAAGCCGACGGCAACCGCGTCATCGTCAACCGCCAGGGCTCCACACCGCTGTCGAGCGCCGAGGTCGTCGGTGTCCGCCAGGGCCTGCCGATCACCGAGTACGTCTGGGACGCCCAGGGCGACCGTCGCGTCCTCGAGACCACCGGCAACGTCTACTTCGTCGACGTCAAGTAACACAAAAAAGAGGGGCGCCCCGCCGGGGCGCCCCTTTTTTCGTGCGTGATCTCAGCGCGCACCCAAGCGGTGCACCACGGCGTTGCCGCCGGTCACCGGCTCCAGACGGGATTGGAAGGACGGGTGTCGACGCATGGCTTCGGCGATCTCGTGCGTTCGACGCTGCGCTGAGCGCCACGCTGGATGCGACTCGAGATGGATGACGGTCGCACTTCCGGTGTTCGTCTGCATGTCAGCGCCTCCCGCTGAGAACTTCAGGTTTTCCCTCAGTTATGACTTCAGCATGACCGGTCTACCTGAGCTTTACCGTCAGCTTTAGCCGTGATGTTCCTAAGAAGTGCCCAACGTCACAAAGTTATAAACCACTCTCCAGCGACAACACGCTGATGTCCGGCGGCGCCCCGATCCGCACCGGAGGTCCCCAGAAACCGGCCCCGCGGCTCACGTACAGCTGGGTGTCCTGCACCGTCGACAACCCTGCCAGTGCCGGCTGTTCCTGCGCGACGATGTAGTGGAACGGCCACATCTGGCCGCCGTGGGTGTGACCGGACAACTGCAGGTCGACGCCACGAGCGGCGGCTTCGGTCACGTGGATCGGTTGGTGGGCCAGCAGGATCGTCGGCCCTGCCGGGTCCACACCGGCCAGTGCCCGGTCAAAATCAGGCGGATCGTCGCGCGACGCGCCCGCCACGTCGTTGACTCCGGAGAGGTCGAAGGAGGCCGACCCTCTGCGGATCCGGGTGTTCTCGTTGCGCAGCACATCCAGCCCCAGGCGTTCGAGTTCCCGCATCCACAGGTCGGTCTCTTCGACGAAGTACTCGTGGTTCCCGGTGACGAAGAAGGTCCCCTCGCGCGATTGCAGGTCGCGAAGCGGTTCCGCCGCCGGGCCGAGCTCCTCGACCGTGCCGTCGACCAGGTCACCCACCACAGCCACGAGGTCGGGTTCTGTCTCGTTGATCATCCGCACGATCCGCTCGGTGTGCGCACGACCCAGCAGCGGACCGAGGTGAATGTCGGACACCACCGCGATGCGGAACCCGTTGAACGCCGGGTCCAGCCGGCTGAGCCGCACCGGGACCCGCAGCACCGTTGGCGGACCGAGCGCGCTGGCCGCACCGGTACCGACCAGTCCGACCGCAGCGGCGCCTGCGGCCACCGCACCGGCCCGGGCCAGGAAGATCCGCCGGTCCACCGAAGGCGCCGGCTCCGGTGCAGGCGCCGGCTCCGCCGCCGGCTCCGGGGCGGTCGGCGCACGTTTCACCCAGCCCCGCAGCGCCAGCCGCACCGGCTCCAACACGAGCAGCACCAGGAACAGGTAGGCGATCAGGCCGAACCAGAAGTATCCGGGCCAGGCGTACCAGCCCGCATCCGTCACCCCGAAGGTGCGCGGCCCCAGCAGGGTCACGAGCAGCAACACCATCAGGGCGGCCACGGCGATGGACAGCAGCCATCTGGCGCGGCCGGGCCGGGTGGTGTCCTTGACCATCCGCTTCCAGACGTACAGATGCATCAGCCCGAGGACCGAGCCGAGAACAACGATGAACATGTACGTCCTTTGGTGCGCGCCGAGCGGTCGCCGACAGCCTAGTTACTGCCACCGAGCGTTCAATTTCTGCCAGCGGAATTAATCCCCTGACCTGCTGGTTCAATCCATCAGAAGCAACACGAACCACCAGATAGTCGAAACCGCGCGACACGCTCCACGGCTCCGACCCGACACAGGGAAGAGCAGAAGATGACGAACCTGACCCTCACCACCGCCGCCGCCGCCGGGCTCACCGCAGCCCTCCTCGGACTCGCCGCTCCCGCCACCGCCGCGCCCAGCGGTCCCGTCAACGCCGCGGACACGATCAGCCAGCTCGAAGCCGACGGCAACCGCGTGATCGTCAACCGCGAGAACGGCACCCCGCTCGATGAAGCCGATGTCGTGTCGGTACGCCCGGGTTCGCCGATCCGGGAATGGACCTGGGACCGGCAGCGCGACGACCGCATCCTAGAAACCGTCGGACACATCCTGTTCGTCGACGTCCGCTGAGACGCCGCACAGAAAGGGGCACCCTCCCCTATGGGGTGCCCCTTTCGTGCGTCCGGGGCCGGTACCCGAGCGAGTCACTTTTGAAACTCTGACCACACCAGTCACCGCGTGGCTCCCCGTGATCGCCGCCTCGATTGCGTAATCTGCGCAGACGATGGCGACCTTCACAAAGATCTCCGCGCAGCTGTCTGCGCTGGTCATCGCGACCCTTCTGGCAGTCGCCCCGGTCGCTGCGGCCGAGCCGAACGCGGCGGTGGACCCCTGCCCCTACCGGGTGGCGACGCCGCCCGCCGTCGACGCCTCCGAGGTCCCCAAGGTCGGCCCGCCTCCGGACCCGCTGCCGGTACCCGCCAAGCCGATGGGCGGGGACGCGCTGTCGGGCTGCGGCGTCATCACCGCGCCCAATACCCCGCCGGTCCCCGGCGACGTCTCCGCGGAGGCCTGGCTGGTCGCCGACCTCGACACCGGCGACGTCATCGCGGCCCGGGACCCGCACGGCAGGCATCGCCCCGCCAGCATCATCAAGGCACTCACCGCGATGCAGGCCATCCGCGACCTGCCGCTGCACAAGGTGGTTCCCGGCACGGCCGAGGACGCCGCGGTCGAAGGCACCAGCGTAGGAGTCGGCGAGGGCGGCTTCTATTCGATCAACGACCTGCTGCACGGCCTGCTCATGTACTCCGGAAACGACGCGGCACATGCGCTGGCGATGCAGATGGGCGGCATGGACAACGCCTTGAACAAGCTCAATGTCCTCGCCGGCCAGCTGGGGGCGCGCGACACCCGGGTGGCGACACCGTCCGGCCTAGACGGCCCCGGCATGAGCACCTCGGCCTACGACATCGGCCTGATCTACCGTTACGCCTGGCAGAACCCGACCTTCTCCGACATCGTCGCCACCCGTTCGACGACGTTCCCCGGCCGCGACGGCGCCGGCTACCCGATCGAGAACGACAACAAGCTGCTGGCCAACTACCCCGGGGCGCTGGGCGGCAAGACCGGTTACACCGACGACGCCCAACAGACCTTTGTAGGCGCCGCCGACCGCGACGGACGCCGGTTGGTCGCCGTCCTCCTGCGCGGCACCCGGCAACCCATCGCGCCGTGGGAGCAGGCCGCACGACTGCTCGACTACGGATACGCGACCGCACCCGGCACCAGGGTGGGGACCCTGATCGAGCCGGACCCCTCGCTGGTCGCCGCCAAACCGGATCCCGCCACCGCAGGCACGACGAACAACGCCAACGCCGCGCTCCCCGACGTCAACGCGCTGCCCGTCCGAATCGGGGTCGGCGTGATCGGGTCGGTGATCGTGTTCAGCCTGATCATGTGTGCCCGCGCGCTCAACCGCCGACCGGTGTGACGGCTAGCGCCTACGCCATCGCGTAAGGCCCAGCGCGCCAAGCGCTCCCGCCGCGACGGCAGCCGTCGCCTGCACCGGCCCGAGTCCGGGGCGGGTGACGATCCGGTTCCTGATGACCGCCGGCGCGGGTGCCGGGATGGGCTCTTCGCCCATGTTCTCCGCCGTCGTCGCCGCCCACGCCGTGGCGAACAGGATCAGCCGGGCGGTGATGTAGGCGAACACCATCAACCCGAGAACGGGACCGAACGTCGCACCGGCCGGTCCGGTGACCACCGACTGCAGATAGATCGACGCGACCAGCTTGAAGATCTCGAATGCGACGGCGGCCAGCAGCCCGGCCCGCACCCCGCTGCGGAAACCGACCGGTTCCCGGGGCAGTCGCACGATCACCAGCGTGAACAGCAACCAGGACACCAGCACCGAGACCAGGATCGAGACCCCGCGCAACACCAGGGTCAGTCCGGTGGTGTCGCCGATGCCGAACCAGCCCAGCACGGTGTCCATCACCGATCTGCTGCCCAGGGCCGTCAGCGCCACGGTGGCCACGATGGCCACGAACGCCGAGAGCAACGACAGCAGATCCGACAGCTTGGTCTTGACGAACCCGGCGGGCTCGGCCCGAAACCCACCCCACATCTGGCTGAGTGCCTCACGCAGGTTGGCCATCCAGCCCAGGCCCGCCCACGCCGCGGCCGCCAGCCCGATGACGCCGACGGTGCCGCGCGACTCGATCGCCGACTCCATCAGCTCGACGAGTTGCTCTCCGAGGTCACCGCTGACCGCACCCCTGATCTGGTTCTCCACCTCGGCGAACAAATCCGGTCGGCTGGCCAGGACGAAACCGGCGACGGCGAACCCGACCATCAGAAGCGGGAACAGCGCAAAGATCGTGAAATAGGTGATGCCGGCTGCGTAGAAGTCGCCTTTGCACTCGTTGTAGCGGCCCTGAGCCCGCATCACGTGATCGAACCAGGGCATCCGCGCGCGGAGGCGGTCGAGGATGCCGGGCTTGTCGTCGGAGTCAGTCGAGCTGTCCGGCGCAGTCATCCGACCTCCTGTGGCTAGCGCGGTGCTAGAAACCCTAAACGGTCGTATACCCGCCGCAACGTTTGCCCAGACACCTGTTGCGCCCGGGCCGCTCCGCTGGCCAGCACGCTCTCCAGTTCGGCCGGGTCGGCGAGCAACTCGTCGACCCTCGCCTTGATCGGCGTGACGAACTCCACCACCGCCTCGGCGGTCTCCTTCTTCAGATCGCCGTAGCCGCGGCCCGCATAACCGTCGACGAGCGTGTTGATGTCGGCGCCCGTCACCGCCGACTGGATCGTCAGCAGGTTGGACACCCCCGGCTTGGCCACGGGGTCGAAACGGATGTCGCGGTCGCTGTCGGTCACAGCGGAACGTATCTTCTTGGCCGTCTTGGCCGGGTCGTCGAGCAGACTGATCAGACCGGCGTCGGTGGTCGCCGACTTGCTCATCTTCGCCGTCGGGTCGGCCAGGTCGTAGATCTTGGCGGTCGCCTTCGGGATCATCGCCTCGGGCACCACGAACGTATCGGGAAAACGCGCGTTGACCCGCTGCGCGACGTCGCGGGCCAGCTCGAGATGCTGGCGCTGGTCCTCCCCGACGGGCACCAGTTCGGTGTCGTAGAGCAACACGTCGGCCGCCATCAGCACCGGGTAGGTGAACAACCCGACGGTGGTGGCGTCGGCGCCCTGCTTCTGCGACTTGTCCTTGAACTGCGTCATCCGCGACGCCTGACCGAAACCGGTGAAACAGCCCAGAACCCAAGCCAATTCGGCATGAGCGGGCACGTGGCTCTGGACGAACACCGTGGCCCGCGCGGGATCCACGCCGAGCGCGAGGTACTGCGCGGCGGTCACCAGGGTGCGTCGGCGCAGCGTCTCGGGTTCCTGCGTGACGGTGATCGCATGCAGGTCGACGACGCAGAAGTAGGCGTCGTGGCCCTCCTGCAGTGCGACCCACTGACTGACCGCGCCCAGGGCGTTGCCCAGGTGCAGGGAATCGGAGGTGGGTTGTGCACCGGAGAAGACGACCGGCTGGGTGGTTGAGGTCATGATGTCGTCCAGTTTTCCATGCGCGCGGTCGGATTCAGTCGGGGGCCATCCGGCGAAGTGCGCGAAGGAATACCCGCCGCTCGTCAGGGCTCAACTCGGCCAACCATCGCTCCTCGCCGCGCTGAATCTCCGACTGTGCCGCGTCCTTGACCTCGCGACCACTTTCGGTGATCTCCAGGAGCCGCACACGGCGGTCGTCCGGGTCGGCATACCGGTTGATGTAACCACGGTCCTGCAGTTCGTCGAGTGTGGGGATGATCCGGGTCTTGTCGGCATTGATGGCCTCCGCCAGCGCCGCCTGTGTGCGGATCGCGCCGCGGTCGAGCGCCGACAGCACGACGTATCCCCACATCGTCAGGCCGTGCGCCGCGAGCACAGGCCCCTCGGCAGCCAGCAATTCCCGCAACAGAGGGGCGAGCATCGCCGCCAGATCCGGACGCCGCGGTGTCGTGGCCATCCGCAGAGCGTAAGCATTGCATGATTATATGCACTTGCCTATCATCTACATATGCCTACTTTTGGTGACCAGCACCGCACCGCCGTACACGCCTCCATCGACGTCGTCGCCTCGGTCTCACCCGGGGACCTCGGCCTCGCCACGCCGTGCGCTGGATGGACCCTCGCCGACCTGCTGACGCACATGACCGCCCAGCACCACGGGTTCGCTGCGGCGGCACGCGGTCACGGCGCGAATCCGGCTGTCTGGCAGACCGAACCGTTTACGGCGGCCATCGCCACGGACCCGGCGGGCACTTACGCCGCCGCAGCCCACGACGCGCTCTCGGCGTTCGCGGCCGCTGGTCTCGACGACGCACTCTTCGCGCTGCCCGAGTTCGGCCGCGACGTCAGCCTCCCCGGAAGGATCGCGATGGGCTTTCACTTCGTGGACTATGTGGTGCACGGCTGGGACGTCGCGGCGACGATCCGCTCACCGTTCACGTTGCCCACCGATGTCGTCGCCGCCGTACTGCCGATCGTGATGGCAGTTCCCGACGGCGAATTCCGCAACGCAACCGGCGCCCCGTTCGCCCGGTCGCTGGAACACAGTGACGATGGGGACGACTTCGCCGGCATCCTGCGTCACCTCGGCCGAAATCCGTCCTGGGCTCGGACTTCGGCATAGCGCGTCCCGAAACCGATTCGGTGGGTAGCATTCCCGCGATCGTGTGCGCCACGACTCGGGGGTTTATGTGCGGCACTTGTCGACGATCGTCGTCCTGTTGATGGCGGCCGTGTTCGGTGCCGGAATCGCGCGCGGCGCACCGCAACCCCCGGGCCACGCGGTGGTCATCGTGTCCGGTGGGGCGGCGGTCAGCCCGTTCACGACGCCGCGGCAGGCGTGCGCGTCTGGCCTGGCCGCCGGCAACACCGACACGGCGCTGCGCCAACACCTGCTCGATGCCGGCTACGCGGTGTACACCTCACCCGCGATGGCCGGGCGCGGGCCGGTGACCGATCAGGTGGGGTTCGGCGCCTTCGGCGACTGCCCGATCACGTTGCCGGAGAACATGACCGTGGACTCCACCGGCTCGATCGACCTCGCCGGCGAGCACCTCGCCCGGTTCTTGACCTACCTGCGCGACACCCGCGGGGTGGAGGTCGTCGACGTCGTCGGCCATTCGATGGGCGGGCTGTATTCGCGGGCGGCGTTCCGGGTGCTCCAAGGACTGGGCTCACCGGTGCGGCTCCGGTCACTGACCACCCTCGGCACCCCCTGGCAGGGTAGCCACCTGTCCGATTACGCCAACGACCTGCGCCCGCTGTCTGACTGCGCCGGTGACGCATTCTGCGAGCAGGCAGCCGTGGATTTCAAGGCCGAGGTGTTGCGGCTGCAGACCGGTTCCGGGCGCGAGGTCAACCAGGGATACCTGATGGGACCGCAGGGCTGGAACGAGTACCAGGCCGGCGTGCTCGATCAGATCCCCGTCGTGCTGATCGGCGGGGCCCGCTTCACCCGGCCGGCACCGGTGAACCCGATGACCTGGCCCAATGACGGCCTGGTGTCGCGCCACAGCGCTCTGGCCACCGATGTGAGCGACCGGGTGCTTCCACACCGCCGCTGCGCGGTCTTCGACGACACCCACAGCATCTTCGTCTCCGACGCGAACGGACTGCCCTGGGAGACGGCGCTCACCTGGGATCCGCGGGTGTTCGAGGTGGTCCGCGGCGCGATCGAAGGTGCCGACGGGGCACTGCAGACCCCGAATCGTCTCGGCTGCTGAGCGCAAATCACGCGTAGTCGACCGTCACCGGGCAGTGGTCGGACCAGCGCAGCGCGTAGGCCGCCGGACGTTCGGTGTGCACCGACGCCACGCGTGCCGCCAGATCGGGAGTCGCCAGCTGGTAGTCGATGCGCCAGCCGGCGTCGTTGTCGAACGCCTTGCCCCGCCACGACCACCAGGCATAGGGGCCGGCCACGCCGGGATGTGCTTCGCGAACCACGTCCACCCAGCCGGTGGCCAGCAGATCGGTCAGCCACTGGCGCTCCTGGGGCAGGAATCCCGCCTTCTTGATGTTGCCGCGCCAGTTCTTGATGTCGTTCTCGGTGTGGGCGATGTTCCAGTCGCCACACAGCACCGACGGGCGGCCCGAGTCCAGCAGCACCGCCATCCGGTCGGCGACCGCGGCCATGAACCGCTCCTTCTCCAACTGCCGCTCGGTCTCCGCCTCGCCCGTCGGGAAATACACGCTGGCTACCGTGAGGCCGGCGGTATCGACCTCGACATACCGGCCGTGCGACGCGAATTCCTCTGCACCACAACCGATCCTGACCTCATCGAACGGGGTTCGCGACAGCACGGCCACCCCGTTGCGCCCCCTGACGTGGGGCGCCGCCGACGCCAGGTGCCACCCGTCGGCCAGTACCGGGGCCACCGCGTCGGCCAGTTGCTCGTCGTCGGCGCGGACCTCCTGCAGGCACACCACGTCGGCTGAGGTCTCCTTGAACCACGGCAGCATGCCGAGGTTCTCCGGGGACCGCTGCTTGACCGACGCACGGATGCCGTTGACGTTGATGGTGCTGACGATCACGGTCCAGCACTCTAACGGGCATTCTTGCGGTACCGGCGGTATCACCTTAATCTCGGGCCATGGCACCACGAGAGCCGATCCATACCGGGTCCGGCGAACCGATCCTGATGTTGCATCCATTCCTGTGCTCGCAGAACGTCTGGCGCACGGTGGCCGGCCAGCTCGCCGACACCGGCCGCTACGAGGTCTTCGCGCCCACGATGCTGGGCCACCACGGCGGGCACCGCTCGCCGACCTGGCTACTGCACACCGACATGCTGGTCGACGACGTCGAGCGGCGGATGGACCAGCTGGGCTGGGAGACCGCCCACATCGTCGGAAACTCGCTGGGCGGCTGGGTCGCCTTCGAACTCGAACGCCGCGGACGCGCCCGCACGGTGACGGCGATCGCCCCGGCCGGCGGCTGGTCGCAGCACTCGGCGACGAAGTACGAGACCGTGCTGAAGTTCATCCTGGGCGGCCCGGCGCTGATCGCCGCGCGACTGCTCGGCCCGCGCATCCTCACCCTGCCGTTCGCCCGGCGGATCGCGACCCTGCCGGTCAGCGGTCCGGCCGACGGCCCGCCCGACGCCGACCTGCACGCCCTGATCGACGACGCCACACATTGCAGCGCCTACCTGCAGCTTCTCGTCAAAACGTTGCGCATGCCCGGGCTGCTGGAGCTGGCCAACCTGGGCGCGCCGACACAATTGGTGGTGTGTGAGAAGGACCGGGTGTTCCCGGCGCCGCGAGGTCACCGCTACTTCATCAACCACATGCCGGCCGACACCCAGGTGATCGAGTTCGACGGCGTCGGCCACATCCCGATGCTGGAAGCGCCGGGACGGGTGACCGAGGTGATCGCCGACTTCGTCGATCAGCACACCACCCCTCAGGAGAAGGCGATCGGGTAACGCCCACTAGCACCTTCTGAGCACCGTGCGATATTCTTCGTTTCGGTCATGAGCGCCAGCGTCAAGCCCCGGCTTGCTGGCCGGCAACCCTCCAACCGCGGTGGGGTGCCCCGGGTGATGACCAGGTTGAGCAGCCACTCACGGCTGCAAGGCAAGCGCGGGTCCGCTATGAAACGGGCCCCCTGAGTAGACGGGGAAACCTGATGGCGAGGTCGGTAATGCGCTGTTGTCGGTGATCACCGCGCATTCACTCACCCCCCACCAGGCGCCCTTTCATGAGGAGAACATCGATGAGCACCGACACGGACGACCCCACCGCCAACTGGTCTTTCGAGACCAAGCAGGTCCATGCCGGGCAGACGCCCGACATCGCCACCAACGCGCGCGCCCTGCCGATCTACCAGACCACCAGCTACACGTTCAACAGCACCGATCACGCGGCGGCACTGTTCGGCCTGGCCGAACCCGGCAACATCTACACCCGCATCATGAACCCGACGACGGACACCGTCGAGCAGCGCATCGCCGCGCTGGAAGGTGGTGTCGCAGCACTGTTCCTGGCCTCCGGCCAAGCTGCCGAGCACTTCGCGATCCTGAACCTGGCCAACGCGGGCGATCACATCGTGTCCAGCCCGCGGCTCTACGGCGGCACCTACAATCTCTTCCACTACACGCTGCCCAAGATGGGCATCGAGGTCAGCTTCGTGGCCGACCCCGACGATCTGGATTCGTGGCGCGCGGCCGTGCGCCCGAACACCAAGGCGTTCTTCGGCGAGACGATCTCCAACCCCCAGATCGACATCCTCGACATCCCCAACGTCGCCGCCGTCGCGCATGAGAACGGGGTGCCGCTGATCGTCGACAACACGATCGCGACGCCGTACCTGATCCAGCCGCTCGCCCACGGCGCCGACATCGTCGTGCACTCGGCCACCAAGTACCTCGGCGGCCACGGATCGGCCATCGCGGGGGTGATCGTCGACGGCGGCACCTTCGACTGGACCAACGGCCGCTTCCCCGGGTTCACCACTCCCGACCCGAGCTACCACGGAGTGGTGTTCGCCGAACTCGGCCCGCCGGCGTTCGCCTTGAAGGCGCGCGTGCAACTGCTGCGTGATCTGGGGAGTGCCGCCTCACCGTTCAACGCATTCCTGATCGCGCAGGGCCTGGAGACGCTGAGCCTGCGTATCGAACGGCATGTCTCCAACGCGCTGCAGGTCGCCGAGTACCTCGCCGGCCACGACGACGTGGTGTCGGTGAACTACGCCGGCCTGTCCACCTCGCCGTGGTACGAGCTGGGAAAGAGATTGGCGCCCAAGGGAACCGGGGCGGTCCTGGCGTTCGAGCTGGCCGGTGGCATCGAGGCCGGCAAGGCATTCGTCAACGCGCTGACGCTGCACAGCCACGTCGCCAACATCGGCGACGTGCGGTCGCTGGTGATTCATCCGGCGTCGACGACACACGCCCAGTTGTCCGCCGAGGAACAACTCGCGACCGGCGTCACACCGGGACTGGTACGACTCGCGGTCGGCATCGAGGGCATCGCCGACATCCTCGCCGACCTCGATCAGGGTTTCGCCGCGGCGAAACCGTTCCGCGCCGCCGACACCGCCGATCCCCACGCCGTGGCGTCGTCCTGAGGAGGGAGACGTGACAATCATCGACGTGAGGACCGCCCCCGACGAGCGCATGGCACTGCCCCCCGAGGGTGAGGTCGGCGTCGTGGACATCGGATCCCTGAAGCTCGAGAACGGACAGGTCATCGACGACGTCTCGATCGCGGTGCAGCGATGGGGCGAGTTGTCGCCCAACCGCGACAACGTCGTCGTCGTGCTGCACGCGCTGACCGGTGACTCCCACGTCACCGGGGTGGCCGGGGAGCAGCACCCCACACCGGGATGGTGGGACGGGGTTGCCGGTCCCGGCGCACCGATCGACACCGACCGGTGGTGTGCGATCTCGACCAACGTCCTGGGCGGATGCCGGGGCTCGACCGGGCCGAGCTCGCCGGGTCCGGACGGAAAAGCCTGGGGCTCAAGATTTCCCATGACCTCCGTGCGGGATCAGGTGGCTGCCGACGTGGCCGCGCTGGCCGCCCTGGGCATCACTGAGGTCGCCGCGGTGATCGGCGGTTCGATGGGCGGGGCCCGGGCGCTGGAGTGGATGGTCACCCATCCCGGCAGCGTGCGAGCAGGTTTGGTGCTGGCAGTGGGCGCGCGCGCCACCGCCGACCAGGTCGGTACCCAGTCCACCCAGGTGGCGGCGATCAAGGCCGATCCGCACTGGCACGGCGGTGACTACTACGGCACCGGGCAGTCCCCTGACGCCGGCATGGAGATCGCCAGACGCTTTGCGCACCTGACCTATCGGGGCGAGGTCGAGTTGGACGACCGGTTCGGCAACGACCCGCAGGCCGATGAGGACCCGGCCACAGGCGGTCGCTATTCGGTGCAGAGCTACCTGGAACATCAGGGCCGAAAACTGTTGGCGCGCTTCGACGCCGGCACCTACGTCGCGCTCACCGATGCGTTGTCCAGCCATGACGTGGGACGCGACCGCGGCGGGGTGCAGGCCGCTCTGCGGGGCTGCCCGGTGCCGGCAGTAGTCGGCGGCATCACCTCCGACCGGCTCTACCCGCTGCGACTGCAGCAGGAGCTGGCCGAACTGCTGCCCGGGTGCGACGGCCTCGACATCGTCGACTCCCCGTACGGCCACGACGGCTTCCTGCTGGAGACCGACGCGGTCGGCAAGCTGATCCGCCGGACGCTGGAGCTGGCCTCGCGGTGACCGGAACCCCCGAACAGCGTTCGCTGTCGTTCGGTGCAGAAGCCGCCGCCTACGAGCGCGGACGCCCGTCCTACCCACCCGAGGCGATCAACTGGTTGCTGCCCGGCGACGGTGCCCGCGACGTTCTCGACCTCGGGGCCGGAACCGGCAAGCTGACCACCCGCCTCGTGGAGCGCGGGCTCGACGTCATCGCCGTCGACCCCATCCCGGAGATGCTCGAGCTGTTGCGCACCGCCCTGCCCGACACTCCGGCGCTCCTGGGCACCGCCGAGGAGATTCCGTTGCCCGACAACAGCGTCGACGCGGTGCTGGTGGCGCAGGCATGGCACTGGTTCGACCCCGAGCGGGCGATCAAGGAGGTGACCCGGGTGCTGCGCCCCGGCGGCCGCCTCGGGCTGGTGTGGAACAACCGCGACGAAAGGTCGGGGTGGGTCAAGGATCTGGGCCGCATCGTCGGCCACGAGGTCGATCCGTTCACCCAGACGGTCGACCTGCCGGCACCGTTCACCGACGTCGAACGCAACCAGGTCGAGTGGACCAGCTACCTGACGCCGCAGGCGCTGATCGACCTGGTGGCCTCGCGCAGCTACTGCATCACTTCACCGGAGCAGGTGCGGACCCGAACGCTCGACCGCGTCCGCGAACTGCTGAGCACCCACCCGGCGTTGGCGAACGCCAGTGGCCTGGCGCTCCCCTACGTCACGGTGTGCATCCGCGCGACTCTGAACTGAGACGCCCCTAGGCGGCCCGACCACCTGCCTGCCGCAGCGCGGTGCGCAGACCTCGCCGGGTACCCGACGACGACTCGACCGGGCGGACGTCGTCACCGAACATCCGCTCGGAATGTGTCTCGGGTGCGTCGTCGGGGGTCGCTCGCAGCACGCGGTCGGGCAGCGCCAGCTTGAGGATCGTCCAGAACGACTGCCAGTACTGACGCGCCAGCGGACCCGTCGTGTAGGGCAGGTCGTACTTCTCGCACAGCGCCTTCACCCGCACGCTGATCTCGGCGTACCGGTTGCTCGGCAGATCCGGGAACAGGTGGTGCTCGATCTGATAGCAGAGGTTGCCGCTCATGAACGCCATGATCGGTCCCGCATTGAAGTTCGCCGAACCGAGCATCTGGCGCAGGTACCACTCACCCTGCGTCTCGTTCTCGAACTCCTCGACGGTGAACTTCTCGGCGCCGTCGGGGAAATGCCCGCAGAAGATCACGGCATACGACCAGTAGTTCCGGATCAGGTTGGCCACGACGTTCGCCTTCAGCGTGTGTTTCCAGTTCTTTCCGGCGAGCGCTGGGAAGACGATGTAGTCCTTGCCCACCTGCTTACCGACTTTCGTGCCGACGGTGCGCAGATCGCGGCGCGCTTCGGCCCAGGTCTTCTCGCCGGCGCGGACCTTGCCCACGTCGACGTGGTGCACCGCGACACCCCACTCGAACAGGGTGCCCAGGAGCAGGTTGTACACCGGGTTGCCGAGCATCCACGGCTGCCACGGTTGGTCGCGGGTGACGCGCATGATGTTGTAGCCCACGTCGCTGTCCAACCCGACCACGTTGGTGTACTTGTGGTGCACGAAGTTGTGCGAGTGCTTCCAGTGCGCGCTCGGACAGGTGGTGTCCCACTCCCATTCGGTGGAGTGGATCTCGGGATCGTTCATCCAGTCCCACTGACCGTGGGTGATGTTGTGGCCCAACTCCATGTTCTCGATGATCTTGGCCGACGCCAGCATCGCGGTGCCCGCCACCCGCGCGATCCGGCTGCTGCTCGCGAACAGCGCCGCCCGGCCGCCCACCGCAAGCGCGCGCTGCAACTGGATGGAGCGCCGGATGTAGCGGGCGTCGCGCTCGCCGCGGGACTCCTCGACCTCGGCGCGGATGGCGTCGAGTTCGGCGGCGATGTTGTCGACGTCCTCGGTGGTCAGGTGTGTATAGGCCTTGATATCGGTGATCGCCATGGTTTCCCTTTCAGACTTTGATGGTGCAGTTGCCGGATGCGGTCGAGATGCAGGTCTGTATTCGGTCGCCGGCGCCGTGCTCCTGGCCGGACCTGACGTCGCGCACGTTGCCCTCCTCCAGCGGCAGCACACACGTCTGGCAGATGCCCATCCGGCAGCCGAAGGGCATCTGGATTCCGACCTGTTCACCCGCCTGCAGGATCGACGTCGCCCCGTCGATCTCGACGGTCTTGTCGGAGATCGCGAACCGGACGGTGCCGCCCTCCCCGCCCTTGTCGGTGGAGGCGATGTCGAACCTCTCCATGTGCAGAGAGTCCTCGACGCCGTGCTGCTCCCAGGTCTTCTCGACGGCGTCGAGCATCGCGGCGGGCCCGCACGCCCATGCCGAACGCTCCCGCCAGTCGGCGACGATGTCGTCGAGTTTCGCGAAGTCGAGCTTGCCGTCCCGTTCGGTGATCTGCAGGTGCAGTCGGTAGCCGTCCTGCTCGCTCTCCAACTTCCGGAGTTCGTCGTGGAAGATCACCGCGTCGGCAGAGGGCGCCGAGTGCACGTGCACGATGTCGGGCCGGTCTCCGCGTGCCCGCAGCGACCGCAGCATCGCCATGAGCGGGGTGATGCCGCTGCCGGCGCTGATGAACAGCAGCGACGGCGGGGGCGGATCGGGAAGTGCAAAATCACCTTTGGGGGCAGCCAGCCGGACGATGGTCCCCGGCTCGACCCCGTTGACGAGGTGGGTCGACAGGAACCCCTCGGGAGTGGCCTTGACGGTGATCGAGATGTTCTCGTCATCCAGATCCGCCACCGAGGTCAGCGAGTAGGACCGCCAGTGCCAGCGACCGTTCAGCCGCAGTCCGATGCCGACGTACTGGCCTGCCCGATAGTCGGCGGCGAACCCCCAGCCGGGCCGGATGACAACCGTCGCGGTGTCCTCGGTCTCGGATCGCACCTCGACGATCTCACCGCGCAGTTCCCTGGCCGACCACAGCGGATTCAGCAACGACAGGTAATCGTCGGGCAGCAGGGGCGTGGTAGCCCGCGCAGCCAGACCGCGCACCATGTTCACCCAGGGCCCCGTGGGGGCGGACACCTCACGCGCGGGCTTTTTACTCCAGCGCGCCAGGGTTTTCAACGCCGACACCATCCATCGCCTCTCGCTCGTCGATGCCGGGCCATCTCTGTGACTGCCATCACAAGCCCGCTGCGCGCACCGATTACCCTACTTGCGAGTAGCTAAACCACAACCCTCGGCGATCTGGGGTGGGCTCAGCCGTGGCCGAGCATGGCGAGCGTCAACCGGACGCTGTCGGCGATGGCGCCGTCGAGGGGCCCGGCATCCTCGCGGTCCTGAAGTGATCGGGTCAGCACCGCGGCGACGACCCGCTGGCCATCCGGTCCGATCAGTAACCCGGCGTCGTTTGTCGACCCGTACGCCCCGGCACCAGTCTTGTCGGCACTGGTCCATCCCGCGGGTAGCGCGGCTCGGAATCGCTTGTTCGAGGTCTCGGTCGCGCGCATCCACTTTTCGAGCATCTCGCGTCCGGACGCACGCAGTGCACTTCCCGCCAGAAGCTCGCGATAGCCGCCACACAGCGCCTGCGGAGTGGTGGTGTCGCGAAGGTCGCCAGGATGGGCCGAGTTCAGATCGGTTTCCCACCGATCGAGCCGGCTGTCGCGATCGCCGATGGTGCGTGCGAATGCGGTGATCTCGGACGGGCCACCGATGGCCCGAAGCAGCAGATTGCCCGCTGCGTTGTCACTTCGGGTCAGAGCAGCCTCGCACAGTTCGCGGAGTGTCATCTCACCGCCGACCCGAAAGCTGGTGACCGGCGAGTTGGCGACGATGTCGGCGGCGACCACAGGCACAACCGCATCCAGGGTGAGTTTGCCTTGATCAACCATCTGCAGCACGCGTGCGGCCGCGTAGGCCTTGAAGGTCGAACACATGGCGAAGCGCTCGGCCGGGCGGTTGGCGACCTCCGCGCCGCTGGAGAGGTCGACGGCGAACAGGCCGATCCGGGCACCATGTCGGTGCTCGAGTGTCGATACGGCACCGATGTCGAGGAGTAGCGGGTCGGCAGCCGCGCGACCGCACGCCGTCAGCGCGCCCAGCGCAAGGAGTCCGGTGAGCGCTCGGCGCCTGTTGAATTCGATGGTCACGGTGTGAACAAACCATCCCGGGGTGGTTCTCGGCCAAGTCGCACGAGGCGAACCGCTGATCGCCGACGCGAATAACTGCAGCTAGAAGGCCATCAATGCGGGGCCCGACTGGTTGCAGACACTAGCCGCAGCTGACCGGCGCAATCGTGTTGGATGGACGACGTGGACCTTCTCAGACACCTGCGGTACTTCGTCGAGGTCGCGGAGAATCGGCATTTCGGCCGCGCCGCGGCCAGTCTCGGGGTTACGCAGCCGCCGGTCTCGCAAGGCTTGCGCCGACTCGAGAAGCACCTCGGTCTGAAGCTGATCGAGCGGACGGCCGACGGCGCGATGGTGACTGCCGAAGGCGCGGCTCTGCTGCCCCGCGCCCGCCTGATCGTCGATGACTCGACGAGGTTGCTCGACGACGCGCAGCACCTCTTCGGTGTGCTGCAACGGCTGCGATGGGGGGTCATCCCGCAACTCGACGACGAGCTCGTCGCACGCTGCACCTACGCGCTGCGCCGCAGCTCGACTCCGGCCGATGCGTCCTTGTCGACAGTGACTAACGGCACCTCGCAGTTGCTGTCGGACGTCCGCCGGGGAGCGCTGCATCTTGCGGTGATTCAGCACCCCGCGCTGGTCGAAGGCGTCATCGCGGGCCCGGTGATCACACTCGGGCGCAGCGTCGTCGTACCGGCCGGACACCGCACCGCGACAGCGCGATCGCCGCGCGCCCAGATGCTCGACGGCTTGGATTTCGCCACGCCACCACGGGAGGACAATCCAGCTGGTCACGACCTGATGATCGACAGTCTCCGACGCCGCGGCCTCGATCCGGCCATCCAGGCCGCATCCACCCATCGAGAGGTCGGGGCGGCGGTGGCGTCGGGGCGGTGCTTCGGTCTCGCGACCAGCACTGCGCCTGTGCTCTCCGGAACGGTTCACCGGCGAATGCTGGTCGACGACGCCGCCCTGCGCGTGCGCATCGTCACCGCGCCCGGACTCAGCGTCGACGAGCTGCTGTACGCGCTCGACCGAGAACTTCTGCGCACCAACTGATGACAGCGGCCGAGATCAGCGCGGTGTTCATCGACGCAGGCTGTCGCGGATGGTTGCGTGCCCAGTACATCGGTCGGGCCGGGCTTGCCGTCGATCACCACGGCGCCGCTCCGGTGGTTGCCGCCTCCGTCTACAAGGTGCTCGTGTTGATCGCCGCGGCGCGGGCTTTCGACTCTGGAGAGATCGATCCACATGCGGTGGTGCGCATCGTGCCCGGCGACTGCACACCCGGCCCCACCGGGATCAGCCTTTTCAGCGATCCGGTGGCGTTATCGTGGCTCGACGTCGCCCGGATGATGATCACCCTGTCAGACAATGCAGCAGCCGACGTACTGTTGGCTGCGGTCGGGATGGACAGCGTGAATCGGGTCATCGCCGACCTCGGACTGATGAGCACCCGGGTGGTCGGCGGAACGGCGGCGCTCCAGCGCCAAGTCATCCACGACACGGGCGCGTTGACACTGTCTGAAGCCGTCGGACTGCTGGCCAGCAACAACTCGGTCACCGACAGCGAAGCCTTCGACCCCGCCTATACGACCGCCACCAGTGCCGCGGACATGAACGCGGTGCTGACCGGCATCTGGACCGACAGCGTCGCCGATGCCGACAGCTGCGCTCAGATGAGAGAAATTCTCGCTCAACAGATCTGGCCACACCGCATCAGGTCGGCCTTCCCGTTTGCGGACGTCACCGTGGCGGGCAAGACCGGCACGATCGGCCCGATCCGCAACGAGGTTGCCGTCGTCGCCTTCCCCGGGGAGGACCCCATCGCCGTGTCCGTCTTCACTCGATCAGCACGATCCGACGTGTACCTGCCACTCGTCGATCACGCGATTGGGCGTGCCGCGCACCTTGCGGTCACGGCGCTTCGAGCAGCCGCGGACTGAGGCGCGAGGCGCTAGCTGGTGCCGAGCGGATCGATCGTCCAGGCGATGTAGAGCATCGCCGCGCTGACCGACGCGGTGGTGAGGAAGTCGACCGTTCGGGTGCGCACCGCGAGCAGCCCGGCCCGTTCATCGGAGAGCGTCAACCGCAACCCGGCCGCGACACCGACGCCGACGGCCATCACCGCTGCGCCACGACGCCAGTAACCCATGGCCACCAGGACGAAGGCCGCCACCAGGATCAGGCTCACCACCAGGATCGGCCACTGCCCGGCGAAGACCCTG
Organism: Mycobacterium sp. DL; assembly: GCF_039729195.1. Lineage (NCBI taxonomy): Bacteria > Bacillati > Actinomycetota > Actinomycetes > Mycobacteriales > Mycobacteriaceae > Mycobacterium > Mycobacterium sp. DL. Next base: position 1,353,426 of record NZ_CP155796.1, on the reverse strand, counting down.
CGGCCGAACTCCCTGAGGGTCACACGTCACGACCGCTCGGCGCGCTCAACCACGTTCGTCAGCAGGAACGCCCGCGTCAACGGGCCGACGCCGCCCGGGTTCGGTGAGACATGGCCGGCCACGTCCCAGACGTCGGGGTGCACGTCGCCGACGAGCTTGCCTGCGTCGTCGCGACTCACCCCGACGTCGACGACCGCCGCGCCGGGACGCACCATCTCCGCGGTCACCATGTGCGGCACCCCCGCCGCGGCCACGATGATGTCGGCTTCGAGGGTGATCTGGGGCAGGTGGCGGGTCGCGGTGTGGCACAACGTGACGGTGGCGTTCTCCGAACGCCGGGTCAGCAGCAGACCGAGGGGGCGACCGACGGTGACGCCGCGGCCGATCACCGCAACGTGGGCCCCCGCGATCTCGACCTCGTAGCGCCGCAGCAGGTGCACGATGCCCCGCGGTGTACACGGCAGCGGCGCCGGCTCGTTGAGCACCAGCTTGCCCAGGTTCATCGGGTGCAGCCCGTCGGCGTCCTTGTCCGGGTCGACACGTTCGAGGGCCGCGTTCTCGTTCAGATGCTTGGGCAGCGGCAACTGGACGATGTAGCCGGTGCACTCGGGGTTGGCGTTGAGCTCGTCGAGGATCTCCTCGAGGGCGGCCTGACTGATGTCGGCGGGCAGGTCACGGCGGATCGAGTTGATGCCGACCTTGGCGCAGTCGGAGTGCTTGCCGCGGACGTAGGCCTGTGATCCGGGATCGTCGCCGACCAGCACCGTGCCGAGTCCCGGAGTACGCCCGGCCTCGGTCAGTCGCGCAACGCGCTCCTTGAGGTCGACGAAGATCTCGTCGCGCGTGGCCTTACCGTCCAAAGTGATCGCACCCACGGCAGTCATTCTGTCAGGCCGCGATTTCTTCGCCGATCGCGATCTCCGCAACCCCGACGTGGCAAGCTCCGTAGACATGACAGTGCCGCACGATGTGTTCACCCCGGCGAAGCTCGGTCCGCTGACGCTGCGCAACCGGATCATCAAGGCTGCGACGTTCGAGGCGTCGACGCCGGATGCACTGGTCACCGAGGATCTGATCACCTACCACCGTCTTCCCGCGGCCGGTGGCGTGGGGATGACCACGGTCGCCTACTGTGCCGTGGCCCCCGGCGGCCGCACCGACGGCTGGCAGCTGTGGATGCGCCCAGAGGCGGTACCGGGGCTGCGGCGGCTCACCGACGCCATCCACGCCGAGGGCGCGGCGATCAGCGCGCAGATCGGTCACGCCGGTCCGGTCGCCAACGCGCGCACCAACCAGGCGAAGGCACTGGCTCCGGTCCGTTTCTTCAACCCGCTGTCGATGCGGTTCGCCAAGAAGGCCAGCCGCGACGACATCCGCGACGTGACGGAGGCCCACGCCGAGGCCGCCCGACTGGCGATCGCGTCCGGCTTCGACGCCGTCGAGATCCATCTGGGGCACAATTACCTGGCCAGCGCATTCCTGAGCCCGATGATCAACCGGCGCGACGACGAGTTCGGCGGCTCGCTGTACAACCGCGCCAAGGTTGCCCGCGGAGTGGTGCAGGCAGTCAGAAGCGCGGTCGGTGATCAGATCGCGGTGACCGCGAAGCTGAACATGTCCGACGGCGTGCGGGGCGGCATCCCGATCGAGGAGTCGCTGCAGACGGCCAAGTGGCTGGAGGAAGACGGCGGTTTGGACGCGTTGGAGCTGACGGCCGGCAGTTCCCTGCTCAACCCGATGTTCCTGTTCCGTGGCGGCGCCCCGGTCAAGGAATTCGCCGGGGCCTTCAAACCCCCGCTGTCCTGGGGCATCCGGATGACGGGCAGGAAGTTCATTCGCGAGTACCCGTACCAGGAGGCCTACCTGATGAGGGATGCGAAGAGGTTCCGCGCCGAGTTGACGATGCCGCTGATCCTGCTCGGTGGTATCACCAACCGCGAGACCATGGACCTGGCGATGGCCGAGGGCTTCGACTTCGTCGCGATGGGGCGTGCGTTACTGGCCGAACCGGATCTGCTGAACCGTATTCAGGCCGACAGCAGCGTGAAGTCGATCTGCGACCACTGCAACCTGTGCATGCCCACGATCTACAGCCACACCTACTGCGTGCGCACGGGGTCGCCGTCACCAGTCAGCTCGGGGCGATGAGGGCCCGCGCGCAGTCGGCGACGATCGCGTCGGCGCTGACCGGGATGGCCTGACCGGCCCGCAGGTGGCGCCGCACGATCGCATAGGGCACGTCGATCAGCGCGGCACCGACCCTGCCCGCATCGTCGGGTATCTCGGCGAGCACCTTACGGAGCTTGCGCTGCAAGCGTTTCCGCCGGCCGGTGAGGGGCTCGGGCCAGTCGGACATCCCGAGAGCGTCGGGACCGGCGAGCAGCACCTGGGCCTCGACGGGGTGCTCCCGGCACCACGCCACGATGCGCAGCGCGCCGGCCACGCAGCGCTGCTGAGCGTCGTCGGAGGTGGAGAGCGCCTCGACGAACACCGCCTGGAACCTCTCCTCGGTGCGCACCCACAACTCGCCGCACAGCGCCGCCCTCGTCGGAAATCGGTGGTACACCGATCCACTCGGCGCGCCGGTGCTGCGGGCGACCGCCGACATCGTCACCGCCGCAGGTCCTTCGGCGGCCAGGAGTTCGGCGGCTGCGTCGAGCAACACGTCGACGGTGTATCGGGCGGGCCGCGGCATTGCTCCACCCTAAAATAGAGGTTACCCTCTAAAAGGAGAGGAGCCGTCATGACCACCCCCACCGAAGTCGCCCAACGCTTCTACCGAGCCCTCGCCGAGGGCGACGGCCAAGCCCTATTCGACTTGCTCACAGACGATTTCGAAGGAGTTGTCAGCAAGGGCATGCCGCACGGCGTCGGAGGCGAGCACCACGGGCGTGTCGCGATGATCTCCGCCGTATGGGGCCGCATCGATTCGGTGTACGACGTCGAGGTGGAACCCGCGGAGTTCCTCCCCACCGGCGACCGCGTCGTCGTCCTGGGTGCGTACCGGGGTTCCGCGCGCGCCGGAGACACCGCCGTCGACGCCGCGTTCGCCCACATCATCACCGTCAAGAACAACCAGATAACAGCGCTGCATCAGATCACGGACACCGTCAGGTGGACCATCCCCGCCTGAGGTCTTACCGATACAGTTGGTCGCGATGTCTAATGTCGCCGCCGGAGCGGCTCCGTGAGCCGACCAGCAACACCTGCGCTGACCGTTCGGTACGACGGATCCCCCCGCACCTTTTCAGCAGGCAATGACGTTGTCGTCGGCCGCGATCTACGCGCCGACGTCCGCATTGCCCACCCGTTGATCTCCCGCGCCCACCTGGTGCTGCGGTTCGATCAGGGCCGGTGGATCGCGATCGACAACGGCAGCCTCAACGGGATGTACCTCAACGGCCGACGGGTACCCGCCGCCGACATCACCGACGGCCAGCAGATCCATGTGGGCAACCCGGACGGGCCGCTGCTGACCTTCGAGGTCGGCCGCCATCAGGGATCGGCGGGTTCGCCACCGCCGACGGCCGCGGTCCCGGTTGCAGGCCGCTCCAGCGCGACGTGGCCCAGCCAACCACCGCCCCCGACAGGACGGCCACCTGCGCAGCGGCCGCGGCCCGGATACCCGACCGGACCCGGTGGCTATCCGCCCAGCACGCCGCCGCCGTCACGGCCCGCGCCGATGCCTGTGCCGCAGCCGATGTCCGCACCGGGGCTGGAGTCGGCCACGGTGATGGGACCGGCGGCTGCGCCACGCTCCAGCGACGGCAACCTCGCGACCAGCATGCTCAAGATCCTGCGACCGGGCCGCCCCGCGGAGGTCCCCGCGGGGTCGATCAAGATCGGCCGCGCGAGCGACAACAACATCGTCATCCCGGACGTGCTCGCCTCCCGGCACCATGCCACGTTGATCCCGGGTCCGTCCGGAACCGAGATCCGCGACAACCGCAGCATCAACGGCACCTTCGTCAACGGCTCCCGCGTCGACTCCGCGATGCTGACCGACGGTGACACCGTCACCATCGGCAACGTCGACCTCGTCTTCCGAGACGGCACCCTGGTGCGCCGCACCGAGACCGCCGCCGACACCGCCACCGGCGGCCTCGACGTACACGGCGTGACGTGGACCATCGAGGGCAACAAGACGCTGCTGGAGAACATCTCGATCTCGGCGCGGCCGGGAACGCTGACCGCGATCATCGGCCCGTCCGGTGCCGGCAAGTCGACCTTCGCCCGGCTCGTCGCCGGCTACACCCACCCGACGACCGGCCAGGTGTCGTTCGAGGGCCATGACGTGCACGCCGAGTACGCCTCGCTGCGCTCCCGGATCGGCATGGTGCCCCAGGACGACGTGGTGCACGGTCAGCTGACGGTCAGGCAGGCCTTGATGTACGCCGCCGAGCTGCGGCTGCCGCCCGACACCACCAAGGTCGACCGTGAGCAGGTCGTCAACGAGGTGCTCGAAGAACTCGAGATGACCAAGCACCTCGACACCAGGGTCGACAAGCTCTCCGGCGGGCAACGAAAGCGCGCCTCGGTCGCCCTCGAGCTGCTGACCGGCCCGTCGCTGCTCATACTCGACGAGCCGACCTCCGGCCTGGACCCCGCCCTGGACCGCCAGGTGATGACGATGCTGCGCCAGTTGGCCGATGCCGGCCGCGTGGTGCTCGTCGTCACCCACTCGTTGACCTACCTCGATGTGTGCGACCAGGTGCTGTTGCTCGCACCGGGCGGAAAGACCGCGTTCTACGGGCCGCCCAGTCAGATCGGCCCTTCGATGGGCACCACCAACTGGGCCGACATCTTCAGCGGCGTCGCCGGCGACCCGGAAGCCGCAGCGCAGCGCTACCTCGACCAGCACGGGCCACCGCCGCCACAGCCGGCAGCCCTCACTCCCTCCGAACTCGGCAACCCGACCCGCACGAGCGTGCGACGACAGTTGTCCACCATCGCGCGACGCCAGATTCGGCTGGTGATCTCCGACCGGGGCTACTTCGCGTTCCTGATGATGCTGCCGTTCATCATGGGGATCCTGTCGCTGTCGGTGCCCGGCGACGTCGGGTTCGGCATGCCGGTGACCGCGCTGGAGGGCGGCGAGGCCCCCAACGAACCGGGACAGATCCTGGTGATGCTCAATGTCGGCGCGATCTTCATGGGGACCGCCCTGACCATCCGGGCGTTGATCGGCGAGCGCGCCATCTTCCGCCGCGAGCAGGCCGTGGGCCTGTCGACGTCGGCCTACCTGATGGCGAAGGTGGTGGTGTTCACCGCGTTCGCCGTCGTGCAGGCTGCGATCGTCACCTCGATCGCCATCCTGGGCAAAGGCTGGGGGCCGGGATCGGTCGAGAGCGGCGCCGTGATCGGCAACCGCAGCCTGGAGATGTTCGTCGACATCGCGATGACCTGTGTGGCCGCGGCGATGGTCGGCCTGGCGCTCTCGGCGCTGGCCAAATCGGCCGAGCAGATCATGCCGTTGCTCGTCGTGGCGATCATGAGTCAGCTGGTGTTCTCCGGCGGCATGATCCCGGTGACCGACCGCCTCGTGCTGGACCAGATGTCGTGGGTGACACCGGCGCGTTGGGGCTTTGCGGCCTCAGCGTCGACGATCGACCTGATCCGGCTGGTCCCGGGACCGCTGACTCCGAAGGACCGGCACTGGGAGCACACCTCGGGCGCCTGGCTGTTCGACATGGCGATGCTGGTGGCGATCAGCGTGTTCTACCTCGGCTTCGTGCGCTGGCGGATCAGGCTCAAAGCCGCCTGACCCCCGATTCCCGCCCGAGTGTGCGGAAATCGAGAAACGCCATTCAGCGGGCGTCAATTTCCGTACTCTCGGCGCAGGGGTGGGGGGATTTGTCATGGAGCAGTCTGTGTCCGATGTCGACGTGTCGACACGCGCCAGAGCCTTGGATGCCGCGCTCGGCGAGCTGCAACTGTGGGGGGTGGACCGGTTCAGCTTCGAAGGCGTCGCCCACCGATCCCATCTGAGCCCCGACTACGTGCACAAGATGTGGACCAGTGAACGCGAGCTGATCCTCGAAGCGCTCCGCAGCTACACCACGAAGATGTTCTCACTGCCCGACACCGGGTCCCTTCACGGCGACCTCACCGAATTGGCGATGAACCTGGGCGATTACCTCAACGAACCTGTGGCGCGCAGGATCGCGCGCATGTTCGTCGTCGACAGCAAGTCGATGGTGGTGGACGCGGACACCAGAATGCAGTTCTGGGAGATACGGCAGAAAGTCATCGAAGAGGTGCTCGAGCGGGCTGCGGGACGCGGCGAGGTGCGCGGCGACGTCAAACCGGTATTCGTCATGCATCTGTTGACCTCGCCGCTGAACGCCGTCGCGTTGTACACCGACCAACCGTTGGAACCCGGCTTCTGCCGCATGATCGCCCGCATGGTGACGCGCGCGATCAGCGTCACCTAGCTGTCGAGAATCTTCTTCACGGCGCGCTTCTGAGGGCGACCCCGCGTGATGCTCCGACCATCTGAATGACAAGCGACCTCAGATGAACGTTGCCAGATTGATACTATGCGATACAGTTCAGGGCCACCCGCGCATTCGCTTTGATGTACTTGAAAGATAACCAAACTCTGGTTTGCACAGTCTATATACAAGTATTAGGCGATGGCTTTGACTCATCGTGGATCACCAGATATTACGAACTGCGTCACAAATCGACACTCGACGGAATTTGATTAGCATCAGTAACAACATTGCTGGGTGTCTCGCAGTGGATCGCCAGAGGTCTGCCACGATCCAGTCCGGCATCGACCGCCGAAACGCCACCAGGACCGCTATTAATGGCTATTGCTGACATCGTCAGTTACTCGCACCTCGCGCCATCGGACATCGAGGCGCTCGGCGCAGAGCTGGATGCCATTCGCCGCGAGATCGAGCAATCCCGGGGCGCGCGCGACGCGCGCTACATTCATCGCTCGATCGCGTTGCAGCGAGCGCTGGACGTCGCGTCACGGATGGCGATTCTGCTCAGCCCGTCACGCACCGGACGATGGCTGGGCATCGGCGGGCTCGCGGCCTCGAAGTGCATCGAGAACATGGAACTCGGGCACAACATCGGCCACGGGCAGTGGGATTGGATGAACGATCCCGAGGTTCACTCCGCCACGTGGGAATGGGACATGGTCGGGCTGTCATCGCAGTGGCGCTACGCGCACAACTATCGCCACCACGTCTTCACCAATGTGCTCGGCCTCGACGACGACATCGGCTGGGACGTCCTCCGGGTGACCCGTGATCAGCCCTGGCACTGGCGTCATCTGTTCCAGCCGGCTCAAAGCCTTCTGCTGGCAGCCACCTTCGAGTGGGGCATCGCGCTCTATGGCCTGGCTGCCGCCTACAAGCGCACCCAGGATGCCGAGAACAAGGCGACCGCGACGGCCGATTTCGCCACGAAGATCGGTCGTCAGATTCTCAAGGACTACGTGGTCTTTCCGGCGCTGGCGGGCCGGCGCTGGCGACAGGTTCTGGGGGCGATGACGATCGCCAACGTGCTGCGCAATCTGTGGACGCATGTCGTCATCGTCTGCGGACACTTTCCGGACGGCGCGGAGAAATTCACCCCCGAAAGCATCGAAAGCGAGACTCGATCCGACTGGTACCTACGGCAGATGTTGGGCAGCGCCAACATCGATGCCGGTCCCGCGCTGGCCTTTGCCACCGGAAACCTGTGCTACCAGATCGAACACCATTTGTTCCCGGACTTGCCGAGCAACCGGTACCGGGAGATCGCGCCGCGCGTCAGAGCACTGTGCGACAAGTACGACTTGCCCTACAGCACCGGCTCACTGGTCAGACAGTTCCTGCTCGCCCAGCGCACCGTGGTGAAGCTGTCCCTACCCGACCGGCTGTTGACCGCTACATCCGACGACGCGCCGGAGACTGCCTCCGAACGCAGATTCGCCTCCCACACACCGACCGTGCCAGGTGACGGGCTCCGTACTGCTTTGCGTACGTTGCGCGCCCGACGACGACGGCTGTTTCCGAGCGCCGGAGCCTGAAGGTCACCCGCCGATGTCGAGTCCGTGCGCGGCCGCGTAGGCCAGCCCCTGATCGATGTCGACCTTGGCGCCCCGCAGCTTCGCCGTGGTCCAGAACGTCGGATCGGTGCGTGCGCCGCGCAGATCGGCACCCTCGAGGCGGGCGTTCAGCGCCCGTACCCCGCTGAGGTCGGCGCGCTTCAACACCGCTTCGCGCAGGTCGGTGTCGACCAGGTTGGCCTCACGCAGTCGGCAGTCGGACAGGTCGACCTTGCGCAGATCGGCTCCACCGAGCACGGCCAGCGTGAAATCCACCTCGACCAGGGTCAACGGCCGCATCCGGCACTCGGTGAAGGTCGAGCCGAGAAAACTGCAGTGACGAAACGTGCTGTGCCACAGCGATGTCCGACGAAAAACGCAGTTGCGGAACGCGGAACCGACGTGCACGGACTCGGAAAGGTCCACACCGGAGAAGTCGCATTCGGTGAACACCACCCGCTCGGTGCTCAGCCGGCTGAGATCGTCGTCGCGAAAGTCGTGCCCGTCGAACTCCCGGTCGGCAACACGTGCGTCCACGCGCTCAGCCGGTGGGCGCGAGCCGGCTCAACGCGTACTCGGCGACCGTGATCAACGCGGCCTTGGCCGAGTCGCGGCTGCGCGCGTCAACCGACATCACCGGCACGTGCTCGGACAGCGCGAGTGCGGAGCGGACCGCCGACAGCGAATGCCGCGGTGCGCCGTCGAAGTCATTGACGGCAACCAGGAAGGGGAGATTGCGGGCCTCGAAAAAATCCACCGCCGCAAAGCTGTCCGCCAGCCGGCGGACGTCCACCAGGATGATCGCGCCGATCGCGCCGCGCACGAGGTCGTCCCACATGAACCAGAACCGGCGCTGCCCGGGCGTGCCGAACAGGTAGAGTACCAGATCGTCGCCGAGGCTGATCCGACCGAAGTCCATGGCCACCGTGGTGGTCGTCTTCATCGGGGTGGCGTCCAGTCCGTCGACGCCTTCCGAGGCGTTGGTCACCAGCGCCTCGGTGCGCAGCGGCACGATCTCCGACACCGCGCCGACGAAGGTCGTCTTGCCTGCACCGAAACCGCCGGAGATGACGATCTTGGTGGATGCCGCCCTCCTAGAGTGCCCTGAGACCACGCAGAGTCCTCCCGATCAGTTCTCGTTGTTCGTCGGCCGTCGCGGCCTCACCGAGGGTGGCGTGCACCCGCACATAACCCTGCACCACCAGATCACCGACGAGCACCCGCGCCACGCCGAGCGGCAGTGAGAGATGCGCGGCAATCTCGGCCACCGATGGACGTGCGGCGCACAGCGACAGGATCTGGCCGCGGACGTCGTTGCCCGGCCAACGCGGCGGTTGCGCCGGATCCACGGCGCCCACGGACGCCTCGAGCGGAAGATCGACCCCGGAGTCGGTGCGGCCCGCGGTCAGCGTGTACGGCCGGACCAGACTCGGCTCCTGGGTACCGTCGCCCTCCCGTTGGTCCACGTGCCGCTCACGAGTGCTGCGGGGCGCGTCGAGCCGACTGGACCACCGAACCCACCTGCTCGACCAGGACGGCCATCTCGTACCCGATCTGGCCGATGTCGCAGTTGTGGATCGCCAGGGCCGCGAGGTTGGAACCGTCACCGACCCGCATCAACAGCAGATAGCCGTTCTCCATCTCGACCACCGACTGCAGCACGTAGCCGCCGTCGAACAGTTGCGCCGCGCCGGTCGACAGACTCGCCAGGCCGGAGGCGACCGCGGCGAGCTGATCGGCCCGCTCCCCCGGCATGTGCTCGCTGGCGGCCAGCAGCAGGCCGTCAGCCGACACCAGGATGGCGTGCGATACCCCGGACACCTCGCGGGCGAAACGGGCCACCAGCCAGTCGAGCGATTCGCGCTGATGCGAGTCGGTCATTCGGTGTCGGCTCCTCCGCTCTGCTGCGCTCGGGTGCGCGCGGCGTGCACGCCGCCGAAATGGCTGCCGATGCTGGACCGGACGGCCTCGGGATCCCGACCGTTGCCCGATGCTACCGGCCGATGGTGACCGTTGCCCGTGGCCTCCTCGGCCGCTCCGGGCACCAACCGCGCACCGGGCTGACGCACGGGCAGGCCCTCGACGGTGCGGTCGAGGACCGGCGCGCTCTCCGCGGCTGCCGCCGCCGACCAGCCGTGATCCCAGACCGTCTGCCAGTTCAGGTCGGTGCTGTGGGACAGCTCGTGCGGATCGACGAGCCACTCGGACAACATCTTCTGATAGATCGCATCGTCGGAGTCGACCTCGGGGGCCGCATGACGCGAGTGCCTGTCGTGGGCAGCCGGCGGTGGAGTCTCGGGCCGCTGAGGAGTCTCGGGCTGCTGTGGAGCGTCGGGCTGCGTCCGGGGACCGAAGAACGCGGCGACGTCGGCGCGGGCGGCCGGCTGCGCGGGCTGGACAGGCTCGGCGGCGGCGACGCCGAGCCCGCTGGCGCCGGGCTGGCGCTGCGGCAACAGCTCGGCTGGTGCAGCGGCGACGGCCGGCACGATCTCGTCGACCCGGGCGGGTTCGGCGTACGGCTGCTCGTCGAGGGCAAGCGCGGTGGCGATACCGGCGTGCGCGTCGACGATCTGTTCGTCGGGACCGAACACCGCGCCACCGCCCGCGGCGAGCTGCTCGGCCGGTACGTACACGCCGGCGGTGGTGCCCGACCCTGGTTCCCCCGACACGGTGCTGCGCAGCCGAACCACCAGAGCGTGCTGGGCGGCCAGTCGGCCCACCACAAAAAGGCCCATGTGTCGGGCGGTGTACGGGTTGACCTCGCCGCCGGACTGCAGTCGGGTGTTCGCCACCCGCAGATCGGATTCCGTCATGCCCAGGCCGGTGTCGGCGACCTCGAGCACCAGGCCACCGTTGCCGGTGTGCACCGCCGACACCTTGACCTGCGAGGTGGGCGGTGAATACCGAAGCGCATTGTCGATCAGTTCGGCGAGCAGGTGCACCATGTCACCGGCGACCGCTCCGGAGATCTCGCTGTCGGGCAGACCCGCGGTGACGATTCGGGTGTAGTCCTCCACCTCGGAGGCCGCCGCGTTGACGAGTGCGGTGACGGCCACCGGGGTGGCCTGCTCGCGGGGAATGCGCGCGCCCGCCAGCACCATCAGGTTGGCGCCGTTGCGGCGCATCCGGGCCGCCAGATGGTCGAGCCGGAAGAGGCTCTCGAGCCGGTCGGGATCCTCCTCGTTGCGCTCGAGCCGATCGATGAGAGACAGCTGCTGATCAACGAGCGACCGGTTACGACGCGACAGGGTTTCGAACATGTCGGTGACCTGGAGCTGCAGCCGGGCCTGCTCACCGGCCAACTGCACCGCCTGCTCGTGCAGTTCGTCGACGGCGTGCGCGACCTGGCCGATCTCCTCGGAGGTGTGCACCGGAATGGGCTGCACTCCGAACGGCTTACCGTCGCTGCGGACCCGCTCGACCTCGCGGGCGAGGTCCTCGTGCGCCACCTGCAGCGCGCTGTCGCGCAGCGTGCGCAGCGGCCGCACCAGCGTGCGGGCCACCAAGGTGACCAGCAGCAGCGCGATCACGATCGCCGCGACGACCAGGACGGCGTCACGGATCGCGGCGGTGCGGGCGTCACCGGCCTGCGAGTCGACGGTCGCCGGAATCGACTCGGCGGTCTCGGCGATCAGATCGCCGGCGATGCCACGGGTGACCTGCTGGGACGCCAGCAGCTCAGGATTGCCGACAAGAACAGAGGCGGGCTCGGACAGCACCGACATCCGCTTGACCATCTCCGACCGCAGGGCTGCCGCCTGGTCGGTGGCGCCCCCGAGGAACGCACCCATCGCCGACACGGTCGACGGCTCGGTCCCCGCCAGCGTGATCATCGCCGAGCGCAGCACCGGTTCGGGAAGGTCGCCGCCGCGGTTGACGAGCATCTGCTGCATCGCCATCTGCCCGCGCGCGCCGACAGCCCGGGACAGCGCAGCCCCCTGGGACTGCACGCTCTGGTCGTCGCTGCCGACCAGGCCGGTGATGGCCGTCTCGGCGGTGACCAGCAGCGGCGCGTAGGTCATCACGCGGCCCCGCAGATCGACGGAGTTGCCCATGATCTTGCCGACCAGGTCCTGGCCGTAGTCGAGCAGCGTGTTGGTGGCGAGACGGACGTCATCGGGGACATCGGTGTCGGCGAGTTGCTGTTCGAGCGCAGTCCTGCGGGAGTCGAACGTGCTCAGCGCAGACTGGGAATCGCCGCCCTCGGTCGCGGTGACCATCGTGTCCTCGAGGGCAGCCATGTAGTCGGCGACGGCCGGCACCATGTCGGCGCGCTCGGCGGCGTGCTGCAGGTCGATCGCCTCGGTGGTGCTGGCGTAGATGCGCAGACCGCCGAAGACACCGGCGAGCAGCAGTGGCACCAGGACGATGGCGAGCACTTTCCAGCGGACCGGCCAGTTGGACAGGGCCAGCCGCGACGGCCGCTGGGCCGGGTGCCCGGGCTTCATGGGCGACCCACGCTGTCGGCGGGGCGCCCGCAGTTCATCAATCGAGCGTCGGTCATAAGGCTTCCTGCTGATGTCGCCCTCGCGCGGACGGGCCTGCTACGCCTGGCAATTCGACGAGTATGCCAGCCAAGTCACCCGGATTCCACAATTCACACTGAACAGCGAAGCCCGCAAACCCGTGACCAAAACGTTGCGCGCTTCCGCAGCAAACTCATTCGAGGGGTGCGCCGTCGCGTCGGCCGAACCGAGAGGGGATCGTTACCCCTTCGAAGTCGGGAGAAGACAACGGACACGGCATAATTGACGCACAGCAGAGTGATTGGAATTACACAGCTACGGGTAGTGTGATCCACAACACGGAGGTGCGTTATGTATCGCGACGACGATGACCTGTCCACTCTGGCCGATCTCGCACTGATCGTCGACTCCCCCATGATGAGGGTGATGAGCGGCGAAGTCGTGGACGTCGAAACGCACACCGGTCTGGTGGTCATCGCCGCGTACGAAGAGGAACTCGGCCTCTCAGCGTAAGAACCGCTGTCGACCGATGGTCAGACTTCACGTCACACGCACCATCCGCGCGTCCCCCGAGCGGGTCTTCGACTGGCTGGCGGACCCGGTCAACCTCGCCGCCGGCCCCCTCATACTCAGAGCGGGCTACGTCAAAGGGGCGACACCCGGCCCCGGTGCGGTGCGCGAAGCGATTGCAGTGGGCATGTGGCTGCGCGAAGAGATCACGTTGTACGACGCGCCGCGCAGCTACTCGTACAAGATCGTGCGCGCAGTGCCGGCCTTCGACCACGAAGGCGGCACGGTGATATGCACTCCGTCCGAGCACGGAACCCATGTCGACTGGTTGACCACCTACACGCATCCGATTCGCGCGGGCGGCAGAGCACTGGAAACCATCACTGCACCGCTGATCCGATCCACCTTCGCGGCGATCCTCGCCGGGTGTGAGAAAGCTCTGACGAAGTAGGCGTCGAACCTCCGCACAAACCCGCTGTCGACGAGCGGCCCCGCGCGCTCTACCGTCGTCGGATGTTCCGGGTGATGTTCTATTCGCCTCGCATCGCTCCCAATACGGGCAATGCCATCCGCATGGTGGCGGGTACCGGGTGTGAACTGCATCTGGTCGAACCGTTGGGCTTCGACCTGTCCGAACCGAAGTTGCGCCGCGCCGGCCTCGACTACCACGACCTCGCATCGGTGACCGTGCATCGGGACCTCGCAGCAGCCTGGGAGGTGCTGATGCCGGCCCGAGTCTTCGCCTTCACTGCACACGCCACGGCGTCGTTCGCCGACATCGCCTACGAACCCGGCGACGTGTTGATGTTCGGCCCGGAACCCACCGGCCTCGATCAGTCGACGCTGAGCGACCCGCACCTCACCGCCCAGGCGAGAATTCCGATGCTCAGCGGCCGACGGTCGCTGAACCTGTCCAACGCCGCCGCCGTCGCCGTCTACGAGGCCTGGCGACAGCAGGGGTTTACCGGGGCGGTGTGATCCGGGTGGGTTACCAGGTGTCCCAGTGGGTCAACTGCTCGGCGGGCAGTCGCTTGGCCAACCGGAAGTCGGTGCCCTTGGTGTACGCGATCGGGAACAGCCCGGCCTGGCTGTAGTTCTCGAACGGGATGCCGAGCAGTTCGGCGGTCTGCCGCTCGCCGTCGCCGAGCAGGTGCAGGGTCGTCCACGCCGAGCCCAGTCCACGGGACCGCAACGCCAGCATGAAACTCCACGCCGCGGGCAGCAGGGAGCCCCAGAATCCGGCGCTGGCCCCTGACACGGTGTCCTGCGGTTTCCCTTCCAAGCACGGGATCAGCATCACCGGCACTTCGTGAAGGTGATCGTTGAGATACCTCGCGGAGTCCTCTACCCGGGGTCGCTGCTCGTCGCGCATGTCGCCGGTCTGCGGTTTGGGCTGGTTCAGGTACGGCGTCGCGTTGGTGCGGTAGATGTCGGCGATCGCCTTCTTCTTCTCCGGGTCCTCGACGAACACCCATTGCCATCCTTGGTTGTTCGAGCCGGTGGGCGCTTGCAGCGCGATGTCGAGGCACTCCATCAGAACCTCGCGCGGAACCGGTTTGTCAAAATCCAGCCGCTTGCGTACCGAACGCGTGGTGGTCAGGACTTCATCGGCAGACAGGTTCAAGGTCATTTCCCGAGACTACATTCGGTGCCGCTGCCGGAATTGCATACCAGCAGGGGGTCATTGGAAGTCGCGGGACTTCGACGCCACCCGCATGCCGAGCTTGTCCATCCGCTCGGCGATCACCGTGACCGCGCCGGTGGCGTTCTGCACGATGCCGCGGACCACCAGAGCCGACGCCGTCTGGGCCAGCCGGCGGTGGCGTGACCACACCCCTCGTGAGCACAGCACGTTGACCATCCCCGTCTCGTCCTCGAGGTTCATGAACGTCACCCCCTGAGCCGTGGCGGGTCGCTGCCGATGGGTGACCGCACCGGCGACCAGCACCCGGGTCCCGTCGGGCACCGACAGCAACCGGTCGGCGGGGATCACCCCCAGCGCATCGAGGTCCTCGCGCAGGAACTGGGTCGGATAGCTGTCCGGTGACACCCCCGTCGCCCACACGTCGGCGGCGGCCAACTCCAACTCGGTCATCCCGGGCAACGACGGGACGTGCGACGCCGACCCGACCCCCGGCAGCCGGTCGGGACGCTGCGTGGCTGCTGCTCCCGCGGCCCACAGCCCTTCCCGTCGGGAGGATCCGAAACAGCCCAGCGCCCCCGCAGTGGCCAGCGCCTCGGTCTGGGGAACCGACAGCTGCAGCCTTCCGGTCAGATCGAGCAGAGAAGCGAAGGGCCCGTTGATGTTCCGATCGTCGACCAATCGCTGCGCCAATTCGTCGCCGAGGTGACGCACGCTGCCGAGTCCGAGTCGCACCTCCAGGCCCGCGTTCTCCAGCGTGGCGTGTGCGAGGCTGGCGTTGACGTCAGGTCCGTGCACGAGGACACCGTGCCTGCGGGCGTCGGCGACCAGCGACTGTGGTGAATAGAAACCCATCGGCTGGGCCCGCAGCAGCGCCGCACAGAACGCCGCGGGATGGTGCAGTTTGAACCACGACGAGTAGAACACCAGCGACGCAAAACTCAGTGAATGGCTTTCCGGGAAACCGAAGTTGGCAAAAGCCTCCAACTTCTCGTAGATGCGCTCGGCCACCTCCCCGGTGATACCGTGCAACCCGGCCATCCCGTCGAAGAACCGACTCCGCAACTGCCGCATCTTCTCCGTCGAACGTTTGGAACCCATCGCACGACGCAACTGGTCGGCTTCGGCCGCGGAGAACCCGGCGCAGTCGACGGCCAACTGCATCAGCTGCTCCTGGAAAAGCGGCACCCCCAACGTCTTTCGCAGCGCCGACTCCATCGACGGATGGTCGTAGGTGACCTGCTCCAACCCGTTGCGCCGCTTGATGTACGGATGCACCGACCCGCCCTGGATCGGTCCCGGACGGATCAGAGCCACCTCGACCACGAGGTCGTAGAACACCCGCGGTTTCAGCCGGGGCAGCGTGGCCATCTGGGCGCGCGACTCCACTTGGAACACCCCGACGGAGTCCGCCCGCTGCAGCATCTCGTAGACCGCCTGCTCGCCGAGGTCCAGCCTGGACAGGTCCACGGTGATGCCTTTGTGCTCGGCTACCAGATCGATCGCATAGTGCAGCGCCGAGAGCATGCCCAGGCCCAGCAGGTCGAACTTCACCAAACCGATTGCGGCACAGTCGTCTTTGTCCCACTGCAACACACTGCGATTCTCCATCCTGGCCCATTCGACCGGGCACACGTCGGCGATCGGGCGGTCGCAGATCACCATGCCGCCGGAATGGATGCCCATGTGCCTGGGCAGGTTGGAGATCTGCATGGCCAGATCGACCACCTGGTCCGGAATGCCCTCCACATCAGGCGAGTCGGCAAGGCCGTTCCACCGGCTGATCTGCTTGCTCCAGGCATCCTGCTGTCCCTGCGAAAACCCCAGTGCGCGAGCCATGTCCCGCACCGCGCTGCGACCGCGGTAGGTGATCACGTTGGCCACCTGCGCTGCGTACTCACGACCGTAGCGCTGGTAGACGTACTGGATCACGTTCTCCCGCAGATCGGATTCGATGTCGATGTCGATGTCGGGCGGACCGTCGCGGGCCGGCGACAGAAAGCGCTCGAACAGCAACTCGTTGGCGACCGGGTCGACGTTGGTGACCTTGAGTGCGTAACAGACCGCCGAGTTGGCCGCCGAACCCCGACCCTGAGCCAGGATGTTGTTGAGCCGGCAGAACCGGGTGATGTCGTGCACCACAAGGAAGTAGCCGGGAAAGCCCAACTGTTCGATGACGTTGAGCTCATGTTCGATCTGGGTGTACGCGCGGGGTGCGCGCTCCGGTGGGCCGTAGCGGTCCCGGGCGCCGTCGGCGACCAGATGCCGGAGCCAGCTGATCTCGGTGTGTCCGTCGGGCACGTCGAACGGCGGCAGTTGCGGCGCGATCAGAGCCAGCCCGAAAGCGCACTGCTCACCGAGTTCGGCGGCAGCGGTCACCACCTCCGGGCAGTGTGCAAAAAGCTGCGCCATCTCGTCTCCGGATCGCAGATGCGAACCACCCAGCGGTGCGAGATAACCCGCCGCTTCGTCCATGGATCGCCTGGCCCGAATCGCACCCATCGCCATGGCAAGCCGGCCGCGGGCGGGTGCGGCGAAGTGCGCCGCGGTGGTGGCGACAACACCGAGGCCGAAGCGGGGTGCCAACTCGCTCAGTGCCGCATTACGCTCATCGTCGAGCGGGTGGCCGTGGTGGCTGAGCTCGACGCTGACGCGGTCGCGGCCGAACCGGTCCACCAGGTCCGCGAGGGCCGCCGCGGCGGCATCCGGACCACCTGTCGAAAGAGCCTGACGGACATGGCCTTTGCGGCACCCGGTCAGGATCTGCCAGTGCCCACCCGCAGCCTCGGTCAGTGCGTCGAAGTCGTAGCGCAACGTGCCCTTCTCGCCGCCGGCCAGATGCGCGACCGCCAATTGCCTCGACAGTCGCCGATACCCTTCCGGTCCTCGGGCGAGCACCAGCAGGTGCGGTCCGGGCGGGTCGGGCTCGTCGGTGCGGCTTCCCCCTCCCAACGACAACTCCGCACCGAACACCGTGGCCACCCCCAGCTCCTTGGCCGCCTCGGCGAACCGCACCACGCCGTAGAGCCCGTCGTGGTCGGTCAGCGCGATGGCCCGCAGGTCGAGCCGGGCAGCCTCTTCCACGAGTTCTTCGGGTGTACTGGCCCCGTCGAGAAAGCTGTAGGCCGAATGGCTGTGCAGTTCCGCGTAGGACCGAGCAGAACCCGACCGTTGGATCCCGACCGCCTCGTACTCGCCCCGCTTGCGCGACCAGGCCGGACTGTCACCACCATCGCCGGGCGGCTGACTCATCGGCACCCCGCTGCGGCGCGGCTTGCTGGTGAGGACGCGCTCCATCTCCGTCCAGGTCGACGGACCGTCGTTCCAACCCACCTCGCCAATCTATCGAACAATTGTTCGATCGTCGAGGTCGTTGCTCAGCCGGTCCTGCCGTGTTCCGGTGAGTCGTCCTCGTCGGTCTGGTCCTCCCCCAGCTTGGGCCGCAGCACGTACCGAACCTGATTGCCGCCGGCCATCCGCGCCTGCTCGATGGCGGTGGTCGCGATCGCGATCAACTTGTCGACCACTTCGTCGGGAGGCTCGGCCGCCAGCGGAGCCAACGGTGTGACGACCACACCGATACTGGCCGTCAGACGTTGCGGCGTGACGGCGATCGCGCCGCGGATCCGCTCCACCAGCGGCGAGGAGTCGGCGCTGGTGAACGTGTCGGCGACGAGGAAGTCGTTGAAACCGCCCTCGGAGATGTGCGCGACGATCGCGTTGTGCCTGACGGTCTCGCGCAGCGCCTGCGACACCGCCACGCGCGCGCGGTCGCCGCCACGCTCGCCCGACAATCCGATCAGCAGCGAGAAACTGTCGATGTTCACGGCCACCACGACCAGGTACTGGTCGTCGCTGCGACTGCGCGAAGCCAGCAGCGTGGCCACGTTGCGGTAGAACGCATCACGGTGCAACAGGCCGGTCAGTTGCTCGATGTCACTGTGGTGGGCGTCGGGCTGAATCAACTTGATCGCCGCCCGGCAGGTGAAGGCGATGAAGACGTTGAGCAGGATCACCACACCCGCGGCACACACGTCCAGCGCAAGGTCTGTCGGCGCCAACCGGATGAACAACACCGCCAGAACCGACACGGCGATCGGCCAGATCACCCACAGCAGTCGATACGTGTGGAAGCACACCACAAAGGCGGTCAGCACCACATAGGTGGTGGCGCCGAGGAAGCCGACGATCGGACTCGGGACGATGAGCGCGGACCCGCCGATGGCAAAAGACCCGACCACGACACAGCCCAGCGACTGCGCCCTGGTGGGCCAGTGGTGGCGCAGCCACAGCATCGCCATCGAAAGACTGGCGATGGCGATGGCGATGGCGATGATCCGGGTGGGTAGGTTCGGCGGCCCGAGTCGACTGGTCATCAACACCAGCGGAATCAGTCCGGTAGCCGCGATGCAGACCGCCACCAGGCGGCAGGTCATGGTCTGCAGACCACGTGAGGCGAGGACCGCAGTAAACCAGTAGTACTGATCGGTTCGCCACAGTGCAGGCCCTATTGATGCAACCGGAGAACTCCGCAAACCATCAAACATTCACCCACCCCGGATGTGGCCATCCTCGCTCCAGTTCAAAACCCCCTCGCACAGAGGAAGGCTACCAGCCAGCAAACATTTGCACAGAGAAAGGGAAAGTGCTGTCTCAGCCGGCGTATTCGGCCACGCCGTCCTCGAGCACCAGACGGGCTTCCGACCCGTCCGGGTTCGCGGCCTCGGTGCGGAACACGGCGCGACCGGACTCCACACGCCAGATCGACGTCGTCAGGGTGTCGCCGGGCAGGACCGGCGAGGTGAAGCGGGCCGAGATCGCCGTGATCTTCGACGCGTCACCTCCGCCGAGGTCGGCGACCAGCGCTCGTCCGGCAACCCCGTAGGTGCACAGGCCGTGCAGGATCGGTCGGGGGAATCCGGCCAGTTCGCGGGCGAACCACGGGTCGCTGTGCAGCGGGTTGCGATCCCCGGAGAGCCGGTAGATCAGTGCCTGGTCCTCACGGGTGGGCAGCGCCACCCGTGCGTCGGGATCACGCTCGGGGATCTCGGGCGCGGCCGGGCGCTGACCCGGCTGCCCTCCGAAGCCGCCCTCCCCGCGGATGACCAGGGTGGTGAGGGTTTCGGCGACGGCCTGACCGCTGTCCGGGTCGCTGCCGGTGGCCTTGAGCATCACAATCGCGTTCTTGCCCTCGCCCTTGTCCTGGATGTCGGCCACCTCGCAGACCACGCTGAGCTTGCCGGCCGGGGGCAGCGGCGCGAACACCCGGATGGCCTGGGATCCGTGCAGCAGCTTGCTGAAGTTGAACGAGCCGATCTTGGCCGCGGCGGCGAACGGTGAGCAGGCGATGACGGCGTAGGTGGGCAGCACCTGCTGCTCGATGTCGTGGCTGTTCTCGGTGGTGAAGGCGAGATCGTCGAGGCCGGCCCCGACGCCGAGCGCATACAGCAGCGTGTCGCGGTCGGTCCATTCGAAGATCTGGGGCGGGGTAGTGGCGCCGACGGCGTTCGGATCGATGGGCATGGACGCGACACTAGCGTGCCCGATTTCAGGCGTCCGGGTGGTCCTTCGGCACACATATCGTGCCGACGATCTTGTCGGCGAACGTCTGCCGCCGCGAATCCCACAGCGGCCACAAGAAACCGATGCAGAGAAACAGGTCGACGAGGAAGTGGACGAGCAGGCGCGCTGTGGACTGTGCGAATCCGATTGGTTGCCAGGTCTTTTCGCTGACGACCTTGAACTTCAGCAACGACTTACCCACGCTCGAACCCGTCTTGCCCTGTCGGTAGCCCCAGTTCCACAGGCAGAAGGCCAGCCCCAGGGCATACGAAGCCAGCGCGGCGAGCAGGGCGAGCGTCAGAAGGGTGTCCCCATTTGAGGAGACCGCCCAGCCGCAGTGCCCGACGTCGGTCGTGTCGACGCTGAGAAACGCGCAGTCCGTGGCGATCTGGCCGATCAGCCCAGCGGTAACGAAGACGACGGCAGCGGGGACGATGTCGACTGCGAACGCGCCGAGCCGGGTGATCCACGGCGTGTAGGCCTGTGTCGGCAGTGCGGGGAGCGTCGGCTGAGGCGGCGGCACTGTGGCTCCCCAGGCAGTGCCGTCCCAGTATCGATGTCCGGCTTTCGCCGATGGGTCTGGGTACCAGCCGGGCGGTGGAAGTGATCCATTGGCCATGTCAGATCGACTCGCATCCTCGGCGAAAATAACCGTTCACAGTTGATTCGCTTACCCCCACGGCACCGCCCCGCACAGAACCTACAGTGTTGACGTTTGCCCAGCAGCAGGTCAACATGTGTCGCATGCGCTATGTCGTTACCGGCGGTACCGGGTTTATCGGGCGTCGACTCGTGGACCGAATCCTCGCACTTCCCGGCAGCACGGCGGTCCACGTGCTGGTCCGGCGGGAGTCGCTCGGCAGGTTCGAACGGCTCGCGCAGCGCTGGGATGACCGGGTGCAGCCACTCGTCGGTGACCTGACGACGCCGGATCTCGGACTCACCGATGCCGCTCTGGCCGACCTCGGCCGCGTTGATCACGTCCTGCACTGCGCGGCGGTCTACGACATCGCCGCCCCCGAGGAACACCAGCGCGCCGCCAACGTCGATGGCACCCGGGCGGTCATCACCCTCGCCCGGCGACTGGACGCGACGCTGCACCACGTCTCGTCGATCGCGGTCGCCGGGAACCACCGCGGCGTGTTCACCGAAGACGACTTCGATGTCGCGCAGGAACTCCCGACGCCGTACCACCAGACCAAGTTCGAAGCGGAGTTACTGGTGCGGTCGACGACCGGGCTCAGGTACCGGATCTACCGCCCGGCGGTTGTCGTCGGCGATTCCCGTACCGGGGAGATGGACAAGATCGACGGTCCCTATTACTTCTTCGGGATTCTGTCCGCACTCACAGCGCTTCCCAGGTTCACGCCGTTGGTGCTGCCCGACACGGGTCGCACGAACATCGTGCCGGTGGACTTTGTGGTCGACGCGATCGCCGCGCTGATGCATGCCGATGGCCGGGACGGTCAGACGTTCCACCTGACCGCACCGAAGACGATCGGGTTGCGGGGCATCTACCGCGGGCTGGCGCCGGCGGCCGGCCTGCCACCGTTGGTGGGGTCGTTGCCGCGGGCCGCCGCGGCGCCGTTCCTGCAGGTGACCGGCCGCGCCAAGGTGTTGCGCAACATGGCCGCCACCCAACTCGGCATTCCCGGTGAGATTCTCGACGTCGTCGACCTCGCGCCGACGTTCACCGCGGAGCGCACCGAGGAAGCGTTGCAGGGCACCGGAATCGCCGTTCCGGAGTTCGCGTCCTACGCCCCCCAGCTGTGGCGTTACTGGGTCGAGCATCTCGATCCCCAACGCGCCCGACGCGACGACCCCGAGGGCCCGCTGGTCGGTAAGCACGTGATCATCACCGGCGCGTCCAGCGGCATCGGCCGGGCATCGGCGATCGCGGTGGCCGCACGCGGGGCCACGGTGTTCGCCCTGGCGCGCAACGCCGAGGCCCTCGACGGACTGATCGCCGAGATCCGCGCCACCGGGGGCGATGCGCACGCGTTCACCTGCGATGTCACCGATTCCGCAGCGGTGGAGCACACCGTCAAGGACATTCTCGGGCGCTTCGGCCACGTCGACTACCTGGTCAACAATGCCGGACGGTCGATCCGGCGGTCGGTGGTCGCATCCACCGACCGACTCCACGACTACGAGCGCGTGATGGCGGTCAACTACTTCGGCCCGGTGCGGATGGTGCTGGCACTGTTACCGCACTGGCGCGAAAGGCAGTTCGGTCACGTGGTCAACGTGTCGAGCGCCGGGGTCCAGGCCAGCAGCCCGAAGTACAGCGCCTACATCCCCAGTAAGGCCGCGCTGGACGCCTTCGCCGAAGTTGTTGGCAGCGAGACACTGTCGGATCACATCACGTTCACGACCATCCACATGCCGCTGGTCAAGACGCCGATGATCGCGCCGTCACGTAGGCTCAACCCGATGCCGCCGATCTCCCCCGAACACGCTGCCGCCATGGTGGTCCGAGGCCTCGTGGAGAAGCCCGCGCGCATCGATACGCCGGTCGGGACACTGTCCGACCTGGGGTCCTACTTCACGCCGCGGCTCACCCGCCGGGTACTGCATCAGCTGTACCTGGGCTACCCCGACTCGGCAGCGGCGCGTGGCGTTTCCGTCACCGACTCGCCGCCTTCCCCGGTGCGACGGCCCAGGCGTCCGGCGCGGCCGGTCCGGTCGCTGCGGGTTCCCCGTACCGTCAAGAGGGCGGTGCGGTTGGTTCCCGGCGTGCACTGGTGAGCGGGGCGCGCCTGCCGCTGTTCCTCGACGTCGACACCGGCGTCGACGACGCGATGGCGCTGGCGTATCTGTTCGGCAGCACCGATGCCGATCTGGTGGGCATCGCCTCCACGGCGGGAAACGTTCCCGTGCAGCAGGTTTGTGAGAACAACCTGGCCCTTCTGGAGCTGTGTGGGATCAGTGTGCCGGTGTCGATGGGCTCGCCGGATCCGCTCAGCACGCCGCTGCGGACGGCGGAGGACACCCACGGACCGCACGGTCTGGGTTACGCCCGGTTAACGGCAGCGACCACGGACCTCACCGAGTACGACGCCGCCGAAGCGTGGGTGCGGGCCGCCCATGCCCACCCCGGCGAGTTGGTGGGAGTCGCCACCGGTCCGCTGACCAACCTTGCGCTGGCGCTGCGCGCCGACCCGACACTGCCCCGCCTACTGCGCCGGTTGGTGATCATGGGCGGCGCGTTCGACTACCGCGGAAACACCACTCCGGTCGCGGAATGGAATGTCATCGTCGACCCCGAGTCCACGGCCGAGGTACTGGCGGCGTGGGATGGAGCCACCGGTGAATTACCGATCATGTTGGGGCTCAACGTGACCGAGAACATCGCGATGACGCCGGAGCTGCTGAGTCAGCTGGCGGCGGCCGCCGGATGCTCGTCGACGCCGATGAGCGTGCACGACGAGCGAGGCACGGTGTCGACGGCGTCCAATCCGCTGATCCGGGTGCTCGAGGACGCGATGCGCTTCTACTTCGAATTCCACCACGACCAGGGTGAGGGCTACCTGGCCCACCTGCACGACCCACTTGCAGCGGCGGTCGCACTGGACACCGAACTGGTGCGGTGCCGGGCCGCGGCGGTCGACGTCGAGTTGACCGGCGCGTTGACCCGCGGCATGACGATCGCCGACTGGAGTGGGCACTGGGGTCGAGAGCCCAACGCCCTCATCGGTGTCGACGTCGACCCTGCGGCGTTCTTCGACCGGTTCATCACCCGGGTCGGTGTGTTCGCCCGGCGACTGGACTGACCTCAGTCGTCGGTCACGGTCAGCGTGACGTCGATGTTGCCCCGGGTGGCGTTCGAGTAGGGGCAGACCTGGTGGGCCTTCTCGGCCACCTGCCGGGCCGTGTCGCGATCGACGTTCGGCAAGGTGATCTCCAGTTCGACGGCCAGACCGAAGCCGCCGTCATCGTTCTGGCCCAACATGACCCGGGCCCCTACCGAGGAGTCGGAGACGTCGACCTTGTCCTGCCGGCCGACCAACCGCAGCGCGGAGTGATAGCAGGCGGCGTAGCCGACGGCGAAGAGTTGCTCGGGGTTGGTGCCGTTTCCGCTGCCGCCCATCTCCTTCGGGATGGCGAGGTCGAGGTCGAGCGTGCCGTCCGAGGTCCGGCCGTGGCCGTCACGGCCTTCTCCGATGGCGAGTGCCTCTGCGGTGTACAGGGTTTTCATGCGGTTTCCTTTCGGTTGGAGTCGACGAGCGTGTGAGTGAGTGTCGTGACCGCAGCACGAAGTTCTACGGCCTGCTCGGCGGTCAGACCCGTCAACGGGAACAGTTTTTCGGGGATGCACTGCGCTTTGTGCTGCAGTCGTCGGCCCTCGGAGGTCAGCGTGACCTCGACCTGACGTTCGTCGTCGGCGCGCCGTTCCCGGCTGACGATTCCGGCGGCTTCCAGGCGTTTCAGCAGCGGCGAAAGGGTCCCGGAGTCCAACTGCAGGCGCTCACCGAGGTGACCGACCGAGACGCGGCCCTCTTCGTGGAGTACCAGCAGCGCCAGATACTGCGGATAGGTGAGGCCCAACTCCGCCAGTAGCGGTCGGTAGGCCGCAGTCATCGCACGCGACGCCGAATACAGGGCGAAGCACAGATGGTCGTCGAGACCCAGTGACGTCATGACCCGAACTATAGTCTGCAATTCAATTGTGTGCAATTTAATTTGGCATCACTCGTAGACTCCCTCGAGATACCACCGCCGCTGCCGATAACACAGCAGGAGTGCCTCTACCGGCGCCTGCGCCCGGTCACTGCCGAGAAGCACCTGCACCCGGGCCGTACGACCACGTTTCAGCGTGGGATCCCACCAGCGTTCGTCCACCGGCCAGGGGCCGGCCCACCAGGACAGCCGACCCTTGCGACCGGGCGCATCCAGCCGGAACGGATCTGCGGAGAACAGTCCCCGCGAGGTGACCCGCACCGCGTTGCCCTCGGCGTCGAACAGTTCGACGGGATCGTCGAGCAGTACGGTCGGCGACGGCTCGGGCAACTGACCCGGCCACGGTTGGTCCGGATTTGCCTGTGGCACAAGCTCATCCCCGAGTGGAGTCAGAGTGACACGTTCAGCCGGCCCCCGGCCCCCACTGAGCACCGGAACCTTGACCGCGTCGGGACCCAGTAGCCCCTGCACCCGGACCAGAGCCCGCCGAGCGCGCAGCCTGTCCTCCTCCCCCACACCACCCCACAGCGGCAGCTGCAAGGCCTCCGCCGACACCACCTCCACCGGGCGCAACCGCAGCACCGTGATCGGCGCGCTGGGCCGGTCACCCTCGTTGCGCCGGTTCAGCCAGCCGTCGAGTTGCCAGCGCACCCGGTCGGCGGTGGCGTCTTCGGTCAGCGGCTCGGCACATCGCCAGACACGTTCCAGCTCCTGCCCGTTGGCCGTCACGGCATGGATTGCCAGCCTGGTGCATCCCACTCCCGCGGCCTCGAGGCTGCGGTGCAGCCCACCGGCCAGCGAGCGCCCGGCGAAGGCCGCCGCGTCCACCCGGTCGATCGGCGGATCACAGTCCATCACCGCATCGAGTTCGGTTTCGGGCTCCCGCCCCGACGGACCACGGGCGGGCTCACCGCGGGCCAGGCGGTGCGCGGCGATGGCATCAGCCCCGAACCGGGACGCCACATCGCTTCGGGGAAGTTCGGCGAACTGCCCGATCGTGCGGATCCCCATGCGCCACAGCAGATCCGCCAGGCCCTCACGGGTGACAGGCGCCAGACTGGGTTCGGCGGCCAACTGCCGGATCGACATCTGCGACAGGAACTGCGCGTCCTGACCGGAATCGACGATTCTTCCCGCCCGTGCGGCGAACACGGCGGTGGGCAACTGATCGGCGATGCCGACCTGGCATTCGGCGCCGGCCGCGGCCACCGCGTCGACCAGCCGTTCAGCGACGGCCTGCTCGGAACCGAAGTACCGGGACGCGCCGCGCACCGACAGCACCAGCAGGCCGGGGCGCAGCACCTCCGCACGCGGCACCAGGTTGTCCACCGCAGCCGTGACGTGCTCGAAATGCCGGGCATCGCGGGCGGGATCGGCGGTGACGACGTGCAGTTCCGGGCATCGGGCCTGCGACTCCCGGCGGCGCAGCCCCCGGCGCACCCCCGCGGCGCGCGCTGCCGCCGAGCATGCGATGACACGGTTGGCCAGCGTGACCGCTATCGGCACCGTCGAGGGCAGGCCTGCGGCCGCCGCCGCGGCGACCGCCGGCCAGTCCATGCACCAGAGCGCCAGAACCCTGGAGCCGACCATACCTAGCCGCCTACCGCACGCGCGGTGCCGATGGAGCGCCCCCGGGCACACATGGCCAGCCGAACCCGGCCGATCCGCCCGCATCCCGGAGTGGGCGCGTCGCGACCGGCGCCGACCACGTCGTAACCACTGACATGAGCGTCCAACCGGGCGGAGGCTCCCTGCCAGTCCCCATCGGTGACGAGCAGCGTGCACCCGCGCTGCCGGGCCCGGGCGACCACCGCCCTGGCGCGGGTCGCCGGCACCGATCGACCACCCAGGCCGAGGACCACCAGATCCATTCCGTCCATCAGGACCGCGGCCACCTCGACGGGGTCGGCCCCCGGTTCGGGGATGACCGCGATCCTGCTCAGGTCCGCCCCCATCTCCACCGCGGCGAGCAGTCCCACATCGGGCTGGCCGATGATGGCGACGTGACCACCCTCCGCCGTCACCGCAGCGACCATGCTCAATTGCAGCGAGCGGGCGCCTGAGAGCACCGCCACAGACCCGCGGGGCAACGACTGGGGAAGCAGCTCAGCCAGCGAATCAGGCATCGGCAGCAAAGAATCGTGACCGGATGAGAGCTCCGGATCCGGCGGTGCCGCCCGGTGGTTCCCGCCCCCCTTCCCAGCCATCTTCTCGGACACCGTGGCCATCTGCTTGCGCAGCTGTTCTACCTGTTCAGCGCGGTGCGCCGGACGCTTATCAGCGTTCACTGCCAATGTCACAGCAGCCCCTCCAACATCACCCGACTCAGACACTATGTTCGAAAATATGTTCGAAGCCCCAGTAAACACCCCGCCACCGACAGCGTCAACCGAAGTTCCTCGGCGTTGAGACTGCGCTGGCGGCGCGCCCCACTCTCACTTCTGCGCCCTCAGTGCAGTCTCAACGAGCATCCAGGCCCAATGGCCACACCGACAAATGGTGCCATTGACAAATGTCACCATTCGGGATGTACTCCGAAGCGTGCCCAATGACGAGCAGGCGTGTCCTTTGCCGGAACGAGGGTCGCTGCGATCCCGCAGTGCCGTGGCCATCAGCAGCCTGACGCTGCGCCAGATCAGCAGCATCCTCCCCGCCGATCAGGCCTGGGGGCTGTGGACCTCCCGACAGATCGTCGCAAGGATCATGGATGCTTTCGGGCCGTCCCTGGCCGGGACCGACGTCACCCCGGTCGACACCAGGACCTCCGACGGACACCGGGTCGTGGGCGAGTGGGTCCACGGTAAGGGCGTAGCCCGTCAGGGCACCACGCATGCGATCTACTTCGTCCACGGCAGCGGTTATGCGTTGTGCTCACCACGCACCCACCGCCGGCTCACCTCGTGGCTGTCGCAACTGACGGGACTCCCCGTCTTCAGCGTCGACTACCGGTTGGCGCCGCGGCACCGCTTCCCCACTGCCGCAGACGATGTCCGGCACGGCTGGCATTGGCTGACCGAACAGTGCGGGATACCCCCCGAGCAGATCGTGGTGGCCGGCGACTCGGCGGGTGGTCACCTCGCCGTCGACCTGATGCTGCAACCCGACATCCGGCATCCCGCAAGCCTCGTGCTGCTCTCTCCACTGGTGGATCTGACGTTCGGTCTCGCCCGCACCCGCGAGCTCACCTGCCCCGATCCGGCGATCAGATCCCGCGACGCCGCACGCCTGGTCGAGTTGTACTGCGCTGGCATCGATCCCACCCATCCACGGCTGGCACTGGACGTCGCGGGCGGACGCCCGCTGCCGCCGACGCTGATCCACGCGGGAGGTGCAGAGATGCTCGCGGCCGACGCCATCACCCTCGCCGAGGACCTCACCGCCGCGGGCGGCCGCTGCGACCTCCAGATCTGGCCCGGTCAGGTGCACGTCTTCCACGCGCTGCCGCGGCTCACCCCAGAGGCCGCACCGGCGATGCGGAAGATCGCCACATTCGTCGCAGACTCGCTGCGCACCAACAGCATCGGACAGGTGGGCTGAGATGCTGGGTCTCTTCAGCACGAAGCGTAGCCGCGCCGCCGACGCCGTGATCACCGGCGCGGGCAGCGGTATCGGTGCCGCATTCGCCGTCGAACTGGCAAGCCGCGGCGGTCGCGTGGTGTGCAGCGACGTCAACCTCGAAGCTGCCCGCCTGACCTCAAAAACCATCGAAGCCGCCGGCGGCCGGGCGCTGCCGGTCCAGTGCGACGTCACCAAGATCGAGCAGGTACATCAGCTCGCCGAGGAGGCCCAGTCCTGGTTCGACGGCCCACCTACGCTGGTGATCAACAATGCGGGCGTCGGCGCCGGCGGGGCCGCCATCGGTGAGACCGATCTGGCCGACTGGAACTGGGTGCTCGACGTCAATCTGTGGGGACCGATCCACGGCTGCCACGTGTTCGCCCCGATCCTGCGGGAAGCAGGCAGGCCCGCAGGCATCATCAACGTCGCCTCGGCGGCGGCGTTCGGCGCCGCGCCCGGCATGGCCGCCTACAACGTCAGCAAGGCAGGCACCCTGTCGCTTTCGGAGACCCTGGCCGCCGAACTGGCGGGCACCGGCGTCAACGTCACCGTGCTGTGCCCGACGTTCGTCAAGACTAATATCGTCGAAGCTGGTCGCATCTCCGATCAATCCACCCAGCTCGCCGATCAGCTGATGCGGTGGATCGGCTTCTCCCCCGAGCGCGTCGCCCGGACCTGCCTGGACACCCTCGACCGCGGCGGCCTCTACTGCATGCCGCAGCCCGAAGCCCGGATCGGTTGGGGCATCAAGCGTTTCACCCCGACGGTGTACACCCGCGCCGTCGGCTTCACCACTCGAGTCACCACGTAGAGAGGGTCATGGCCGTGAAAACAAAAATCGACATGGATGTCATGCTGGCGAAGATCAAGGATCGCCAGTGGGCACTGGCCGACATCGACTGGGACGCTCCGGGTGCCGAGATGATCACCGACGAGATGCGGCCCAAGCTCAAGGCGTTCATGGCCGACCTGTGCTGGATCGAGAACGTCGGTGCACGCGGGTTCGCCGCGATGGCCAAGAAGGCGCCGACGCCGACACTGGCAGAGATCTACCGCTACTTCCACGCCGAGGAGCAGCGCCACGCCAACGCCGAACTGGCCCTGATGAAGCGGTGGGGCATGCTCGACGACGGCGAGATGCCCGAACCCAACGTCAACATCCGGTTGGCGATCGAGTGGCTCGACACCTACGCCGACGACATGTCGCTGTCGATCCTGGGCACCGTCATCCCGATGCTCGAGGTGGCACTCGACGGCGCGCTGCTGAAGTTCCTGCTCGAAGAGGTGCACGACCCGGTCTGTCACCAGGTCTTCGAGAAGATCAACAACGACGAATCCCGGCACATCGCAGTTGATTTCGAGGTACTCAACATGATCGGCCAGGCCGACGCGCGCCGCCTGCTGGTGCAGTTCGTCGGCAACGTCGCCACACCCGGCCTCATTATCGGCGCCATCATGTACATCCCGCTGCTGAACCGGATGCGCAACAACATCGTCGACATGGGCCTGCAACCCGAGAAGCTCTACAACGCGATGAATCGGTTCAAGACGCTCGGCGAACGCAGCGAGAGCACCTGGCGGGTTCCGACGTATCAGATCCTGAAACTGCACGCGCGAATGGTCGTCAAACCGAACAACCCGTATCACTGGCTGGCCAACCCGATGGTGTGGGCGTCCGACTACTACCCCAAGGCGCTGCTCAAGCCGATCCCGTCGTGGTTCAAGGAACTCACCCACGAGCCGGCGGCCTGACACATGGCTGCCACCAACCGCATTCACGACACCCTCATCGTCGGCGCCGGGTTCACCGGCCTGGGCGCCGCGATCAAGCTCAGAGGAGCCGGCGTCGACGACCTCGTCATCGTCGAACGCACCGATCGCGTCGGTGGAACGTGGCGGGACAACACCTACCCCGGTGTGGCCTGCGACATCCCGTCGCTGCTGTACTCGTTCTCGTTCGTCAAGAACCCGACGTGGTCGCGGGCGTACCCGTCAGGTGACGAGATCTGCCGACACATCGAGGATCTGACCGATCAGCACGGACTGCGGCCGTTGATCCGTTTCAACACCGAGATCACCGGCCTGAGCTTCGACGAGGACGCCGGGGTGTGGACGGCGACCACCAAGGGGCGCAAACGGTTCCAGGCACGAACCGTGGTACTCGCGGGCGGCCCGCTGGCAGATCACAAGCTGCCCGACATCCGCGGCATCAACAGCTACGAAGGCCACAAGATCCACAGCGCGGCCTGGGATCACGACTACGACTTCACCGGCAAACGCGTCGCGGTGATCGGCACCGGCGCCAGTGCTGTGCAGATCGTTCCCGAACTGGTCAAGACGGCCGAGTTCGTCAAGGTGTTCCAGCGGACCCCCGGCTGGGTGCTCCCGCGCCTCGACGTCCCGATGCCGGCGGCGGTGCAATCGCTGTTCGCGAAGGTGCCCGCAACCCAGGAACTCGCCCGTCAGGCGCTGTTCTGGGGCCATGAGGCGAGCGCCACCGCCCTGGTGTGGAACACGCCGCTGAGCCGCCTGGTCGGCCGCCTGGGCAAGGCGCATCTGCGCCGCACTGTCGCCGACCCCTGGCTGCGCCGCCAGCTCACCCCCGACTTCACGCCCGGCTGCAAACGCATGCTGATCTCCAGCGACTACTACCCCGCTCTGCAGCGCGACAACTGCAAGCTGATCGACTGGCCGATCGCCACCCTCAGCCCCGTCGGGATCCGCACCAGCGACGGAATCGAGCACCACCTCGACGCAATCGTGTTCGCCACCGGCTACGACGTGCATCTGTCCGGCCCGCCGTTCCCGGTCACCGGACTCGGCGGCCGGTCGCTGCAGCAGGAGTGGGCCGGGCACGCCGAGGCCTACAAGAGCGCCAGCGCGCACGGCTATCCGAACCTGTTCTTCATGTGCGGGCCGAACTCCGGGCCGGGCCACAACTCGCTGCTGGTCTACGTCGAGGGCCAACTGGACTACGCGGTCACCGGGATCACCACGATCCTCAACCAGAACCTGCGCTACCTCGACGTGCGCGCCGAGGTTCAGCGCCGCCACAACGACGACATCCAGCAGCGATTGACCAAGACCACCTGGATGACCGGGTGCAACAGCTGGTATCTGACCGCTGACGGTTTCAATGCCTCGATGTACCCCGGGTTCGCGACGCAGTATCTTCGACAGATGCGGCAGTTCCGGTTCGAGGATTATCACGCGGTGGCACGCGACGTGCGCCCGCGAGTGGTCATCTCGACGGCCTGAGAAGTCTTGATGTCCGGGCCCAGGCCGCCGCGTCCGCCGAGCGGACCGATCCCGACGATCCTGCGACGGATCCGTCGCGGGTCCCGGGACGTGGTCGAGACAGCGGTGTCGCAACTCTTCGACGCCGCGGTGCAACCGCACGGCGTCGCGGCCTCCGGCGAGTACCGCATCGAGGACCTGGCCCGACTGGCCGGCACCACGACCCGCAACATCCGGGTCTACCGCGACCGCGGCCTGCTGCATCCGCCGCTGCGGGTCGGCCGGATCGCACTGTTCAACGACACCCACCTGACCCGCCTGCGGATGATCACCTCACTGCTCGACCGTGGCTACAACATCGCGCACGTCAACGAGATGCTGTCGGCCTGGGAGCAGGGCAAGGACGTTGGGGACATGCTGGGCCTGGAATCGGCGATCTCGGGGAGCTGGGCTGCGGAGAAGCCGCAGCGCATGTCGCTGGCCGAGGCGAGGACGCTCGTCGACGACGACGCCGGGTTCGACCGGATGATCGCCCTCGGGGTGATCAAGCTGGAGAACGACGGTGTCGACGCGACGATCATGCGACCCAAGCTGATCGAGGCGTTCAACGAGATCCGGCAGTACGGCGTGGACACCGGCAAGCTGATCGACATCCACGAGCAGATCACCCCGCTCGTCGATCAGATCAGCGGCATCCTGGTGCGCGCCGGTGTGGACCACATCGGCGACCGCCTCAACCCGGGGGCGGAGTTGCCACCGGACACCGAGATGGCCGAGTTGATCACGATGCTGGTGCGGTTCCGCACGGTCGCGGTGTCGGCCGTCACCGCGACGTTGACGTCCTCGATCGAGGCGAACGTCGAATCGGTGGTGGCGGGGATCCTGGCGCAGTCGATCGAGAGTCCAGCCCAAGCAGCCGAGGAGTAGTCACTCCCACTCGATGGTGCCCGGCGGCTTGCTGGTGACATCCAGCACCACCCGGTTCACCTCACGCACCTCGTTGGTGATGCGGGTCGAAATCCGTTCCAGCACTTCGTAGGGCACCCGCGTCCAGTCGGCGGTCATCGCGTCCTCGCTGGACACCGGACGCAGCACGATCGGATGCCCGTAGGTGCGGCCGTCGCCCTGCACGCCGACCGAGCGGACGTCGGCCAGCAGCACCACCGGGCACTGCCAGATCTGGTGATCCAGACCGGCCGACGTCAGTTCCTCGCGGGCGATGGCATCGGCGCGGCGCAACGTGTCGAGCCGATCGGCCGTGACCTCACCGACGATCCGGATGCCCAGACCGGGACCCGGAAACGGTTGACGCGCAACGATTTCCTCCGGAAGACCCAGTTCCCGCCCGACCGCGCGGACCTCGTCCTTGAACAGCAGCCGCAGCGGCTCGACGAGCCTGAACTTGAGGTCGCCGGGCAGTCCGCCGACGTTGTGGTGGCTCTTGATGTTCGCGGTTCCCGAACCCCCGCCGGACTCCACCACGTCGGGGTACAGCGTTCCCTGGACCAGGAACTCGACCTCCCCGTCGGCCGCGCCCAGCGCATCTCGCACCGCACCCTCGAACGCCCTGATGAACTCACGGCCGATGATCTTGCGCTTGCCCTCGGGGTTGGTGACACCGGAAAGCGCCTCGAGGAACCGGTCGGCCACGTCGACCGTGACCAGCTTGGCGCCGGTCGCGGCGACAAAATCGCGCTGGACCTGCGCCCGTTCGCCCGCGCGCAGCAACCCGTGGTCGACGAACACGCAGGTCAGCCGATCCCCGACCGCCCGCTGCACCAGCGCGGCCGCGACCGCCGAATCGACACCGCCGGACAGTCCGCAGATCGCCCGGCCGTCACCGATCTGGGCGCGCACCTGCTCGACGAGGGCGTCGGCGATGTTGGCCGGGGTCCACGCCGCGTCGATGCCGGCGAACTCATGGAGGAAACGACTCAGAATCTGCTGACCGTGCGGCGTGTGCATCACCTCGGGGTGGTACTGCACGCCGGCCAGTCGACGTCCCCGGTCCTCGAACGCCGCCACCGGCGCGCCGGAACTCGTCGCCACCACCTCGAAGCCGGCCGGCGCCTCGGTGACCGCGTCGCCGTGGCTCATCCACACCGGCTGGGTGTCGGGGAGGTCGGAATGAAGTTGGCCGCCAGTGACTTTCAATTCGGTGCGGCCGTACTCACTGGTCCCGGTGCGGGCCACGGTGCCACCCAGAGCCTGTGCCATCGCCTGAAATCCGTAGCAGATGCCGAACACCGGGACGTCGAGGTCGAACAGAGCGGGATCCAGTTGCGGAGCACCCTCGCTGTAGACGCTGGCCGGGCCGCCGGACAGCACCACCGCCCGGGGATTGCGCGCCTTGATCTCCTCGACGCTGGCGGTGTGCGGGATGACCTCCGAGTACACCCGGGCCTCGCGGACGCGCCGCGCTATCAGCTGGGCGTATTGCGCGCCGAAGTCGACGACCAACACGGGACGGGGAGCAGCAGATTCCACCGGGACAGTCTAGTCGTGGCGCCCGGCCGACACCTCGGCGCGCTCAGTGAGCAAACCCGCCAGTTCCTCGGCGTAGGCCAGCTGTCGCCGCAGCCGCTCGGCGCTCTCGTCGGTCTTGGCGCGGTAATCGTGTAGACGTCGCACCGCCGCTTTGCGTTCGGCCGCCGAGGCTTTCGACTCCGACAACGTGTCCAGGGCGGAAAGCAATTCCTTCATCTCGGCCAACGTGAAGCCCAGCGGCTTCATCCGGCGGATCACCAGCAATCGTTCGACATCAGCCTCGGTATAGAGCCGGAATCCCCCCACACTGCGCGCCGACGGCGTCACCAGCCCCACGTCGTCGTAGTGGCGCACCGTGCGGATCGACAACTCGGTCTTCGCCGCCACCTGTCCGATCTGCATGTGCACACCCGGAACCTACCGTAACGGGCGAGGAGACTGCCTCACCGCGGGCTATCGTTGCTCGATGAGCGCGCGTTTCGAGGAATTGGGTTGGCAGCAAACACCGATGGGTGTCGTCAGCCTGCGGCGCCGCTTCGATCTCGCGGTGCGTGCCGATGTCTACGAGGTCAAGCTCGACGACGAATACCTGATGTCGAGTCTGTTCACCGTCGCCGAACGGGAACTGGCGAAGCTCGGCCTGGAGCGGACGTCCGGAGCAGACCTGGACGTCGTCGTCGGCGGACTCGGCCTGGGCTACACCGCACAGGAAGCCCTGCTGTGCAATCGCATCCGGTCGCTGACGGTGATCGAGTACTCCGAAGCCATCATCGATTGGCACCGCCGCGACCTGCTCCCCGACACCGCTGGGTTGTCCTCCGACAGCCGGGTCAAGCTGGTGCGTGCGGACTTCTTCGCCGCCGCGACGGGCGCGGCGGGATTCGCGCCCGACGCTCCCGGCCGGACCTATGACGCGATCCTGCTCGACATCGACCACTCCCCACGCCACGTGCTCGACCACCCGCACGCCGCGTTCTACACCCACGACGGACTGCACGCCGCGTCGAAACACCTCGCTCCGGGAGGAACGTTCGCCCTGTGGTCCGACGACCCGCCGGACGACGACTTCTGCTCAACCCTGGAATCGGTGTTCACCGACGTCGAAGCCCGGCAGATCTGGTTCGACAACCCGCTGACCCGGGGCCGCTCCGCCAACACCGTGTATCTCGCCAACCGACCGTGACGCGCCGCACTTCGTGCCCAGGTTTGCAGTTCCGACCCGGGGGGTATCGAAAACCAGGTCACAGTTTCGACACTGTCTGGTATCGGTACCGTTAGGGCGGCGCTCCTCGAGTGCCCAGGGTTCGCACAGAGGAGCGAAGGAATGCGTCGGATGCGGGAGGGTTTGGGCTTCCTCGGCGCTCCGTCAGCGCAAAGGCTCTACTGCGCCGCAGCAGTGCTCTTCACCGTCTGGGTATCCGCAACGTTGATCGTTCAGTCGGTCACGCTCTTCCAACTGGACCTGTCGGTGTTCCGCGATGCCGGGAGCGCGTTCAGCCGTCACCTGCCCCTGTACTCCGAGGACTTTCCCACGTCGTCAGGATTCCGGTTCATCTACCCGCCGTTCGCCGCTGCGCTGTTCGTGCCGATGAGCTGGCTGGCTCCGGCGCTGCTGCAGATCGTGTGGGCAGTGCTGAACATCGCGCTGGTGTGGTGGGTCCTACGGATCTGTCTGGCACGTCTGAAGGTGGACCGGCCTGATTTCTCTGCGGTACTGCTCCTCGGTCCGGCGCTCATGCTCGAACCGGTGCAGTCCAACTTCGAATTCGGCCAGATCAACATCGTCCTGATGGCTCTGGTCGTCGCCGATTGCCTGCGCGCCGTGCCCCGGGCACTGCGTGGTGCCGCCATCGGACTCGCCGCCTCGGTCAAGCTCACACCGGCGGGCTTCGCTCTGTTCCTGCTGGCACGGCGGGATTTCCGGGCGATCACCACCGCCATCGCAGTGTTCCTGGCGACCGTCGCAGCCGGGTTCTGGCTGAGACCACAGGACTCGAAGTGGTTCTGGGTCAGCGAGTTCTTCCGCGATGACCGCGCCGGCAATCACGAGTTCAGCCGCAACCAGGCGATCACCGGTCCACTGGCACGGTTCGGGCTCGAGGGCACGATCAAAGACATCGTATGGCTCGTCGCCGCGATCACGGTGGCTGTCGTGACCTTCTGGGCGGCGCGGCGCTTCGTGCGCAACGGAGAGCACGTTGTGGCGATGGGCGTTGTGGCCCTGGCCATTCTGCTCGCCGCCCCGATCGCCGTCACCCATCACTGGGTGTACTGCGTCATCCTGGTCCCGCTGGTGATGGCGCCCCAATACCGTTCGTGGCGTCCGTTTCTCGCATCGGCGATCGCGGTGTTCATCATCGGCCCGCACGAGATTCTCGAGAGCACCGCATCACCGGCCATCTGGCAGCAGATCGTCGGCAGCGCTCAGTTCTTCACGGCCGCTGCGGTGCTGATCGCGGCGGCGCTTGTCGCACGACGGCGCCCGACCGGCCGGGACGACGCCACACCACCGTCGGCCGAACCGGTTCTCGCCGGGGTGCATTGATCCTCACTCAGCGGCACCGAGATTGCCCGACAGCCGGTCGTGGCGGTCGGCGGAATCCTGGTTGAGGCCGACGATCTCGACGCTCTTGTGCTTCGCCGCGTACTTCGTGGTGATCGCGTCCAGCGCGGCGACCGTCGAGGCGTCCCAGATGTGTGAGTCCGACATGTCGATCACGACGCTGTCAGGATCACCCAGGTAGTCGAACTGGTAGACCAGGTCGTTGCTGGAGGCGAAGAAGAGTTCACCTCGGACGCGGTAGACCACGCTTGTGACCGTGCCGTCGGCGTCGGTGGTCCCGTCGGACCTTTCGACGGTCACAAGATGGGCCACTCGACGCGCAAAAAGCACCATCGCCGTGAGCGATCCGACGATGACGCCGTAGGCCAGGTTGTGGGTGAACACCGTCACAGCGACCGTGGCCGCCATCACCAGGGTCTCGCTGCGAGGCATCCGCCGCAGTGTCGACGGAGAGATGCTGTGCCAGTCCATCGTGGCCACCGACACCATGATCATGACCGCGACCAGCGCCGCCATCGGGATCAGCCCGACGATGTCCCCCAGACCGACAACGAGGCCGAGCAGGAACACGCCCGCCAGGAAGGTGGAGATCCGGGTGCGCGCACCTGAGACCTTCACGTTGATCATGGTCTGGCCGATCATCGCGCAACCGCCCATGCCGCCGAAGAACCCGGTGACCACATTGGCGACACCCTGACCCCAGCCCTCGCGGGTCTTGTCGGAGTGGGTGTCGGTGATGTCGTCGACCAGCTTGGCCGTCATCAGCGATTCCAGCAGGCCCACCAACGCCATGGCCAACGCATAGGGGGCGATGATCGACAGGGTCTCCATCCTGAGCGGCACGTTCGGCACCAGAAGCGCCGGCAGACTCGACGGCAACTCGCCCTGGTCGCCGACGTCGGGCAGGTCCACGCCCAACAGCAGGGCCGCACCGGTGAGTCCGACGATGGCGATCAGCGGGGCCGGCACCGCAGTCGTCAGCTTCGGCAGGAACACCATGATCAGCAGGCCGACGGCCACGAACGGATACACCAGCGCAGGCACGCCCAGCAGGTGCGGCAACTGCGACAGGAAGATCAGGATCGCCAGGGCGTTGACGAACCCCACCATGACGCTGCGCGGAATGAACCGCATCAGCCGCGCCCCCAGCACGCTGAGCACGATCTGCAGGACACCGGCGAGCAGGACTGCCGCGATGAAGTAGTCGAGACCGTACTCGCGCGCCAGTGGCGCGATCACCAACGCGATCGCCCCGGTCGCCGCCGAGATCATCGCCGGGCGTCCGCCGACGAAGGCGATCGTCACCGCCATAGTGAACGACGCGAACAGCCCGACCCGGGGGTCGACGCCCGCGATGATGGAGAACGAGATGGCTTCGGGAATCAGTGCCATCGCCACGACCAGGCCCGCCAGGACCTCGGTCTTCAGCCGTCGTGGAGAACGCAACGCGGCCCAGACAGACGTGCTCGGGTCTCCCGCCTCGCGGATCGTGGGGGCGGCCGCAGCCACTCGCTTGTTCAAGGAACTCCAATCAGATTGCAGCACAACGCCACCCGGCGCAGCGGTACACGCCACGCCGCGCGCTGCCGTCGGCAACCTTACCCTTACCGGAGGGATGAGTTGAAATTACGTGGCGGACGTCACCCGCGCCCGGACTGTCTTATCCCGCGGACGTGACCGGTTCGATCGGGAGGCTGCGCAGCCCCGCGGGCGCCTCCACCGGGACGACCGGATGCGCCGGGGCGATGGGCGAGAGCCGTCGATAGGGCTCACCCTGGGAGGGACGCAGATCCTCCTCGCCCTTGTTCGGCCACAGCGCCGCCACTCGCTCGGCCTGGGCGGTGATCGAAAGCGACGGATTCACACCGAGATTGGCCGAGATCGCGGCACCGTCCACCACCGACAGCGTCGGATAGCCGTACACCCGCTGGTACGGGTCGATGACGCCGCTCTCCCGCGAGTCGCCGATCGCCGCGCCACCGAGGAAGTGGGCCGTGAGTGGAATGTTGAACAGTTCGCCCCAGGTGCCGCCGGCGACACCGTCGATCTTCTCGGCGATGCGCCGGGTGACCTCGTTGCCCGCCGGGATCCACGTCGGGTTGGGCTGGCCGTGGCCCTGCTTGCTGTCGAGCAGTCGGACGCCGAGCTTGGTCTTGCGGGTGAACGTGGTGATCGAGTTGTCGAGATTCTGCATGACCAGCGCGATCATGGTGCGTTCACTCCAGCGACGCGGGTTGAGCAGCCGCAGCGTGCCCCTCGGGTCGGCCTGGGCGTTGACGAACAGTTGCTTCCACCGCGGCACGTCGGTGCCCTGCGGTCCGGCACCGTCGGTCATCAACGTCTGCAGCAGGCCCATCGCGTTGGAACCCTTACCGTAGCGGCACGGCTCGACATGGGTGTCGCTCGTCGGATGGATCGACGACGTGATCGCCACGCCGTGGGTCAGGTCCAGATCGTCGGACACCGCCAGGCGCCCCGCACCGACGATGGACTCCGAATTGGTCCGGGTCAGCACGCCGAGGCGATCGGAGATCTTCGGCAGCGTGTTGGTGTCGCGCATCTTGAACAGCAGCTTCTGGGTACCCCAGGTGCCTGCCGCGAGAATCACGTAGCGCGCCGTGAAGGTCTTTCGCCGCCTGCGCAGCTTGCCGCCGGTGCGTGTGGTGTGCACTTCCCACAGCCCGTCGGGGCGCTGCTTGAAATCCTTGACCATCGTCAGCGGATGCACCTGCGCCCCTGCGGATTCCGCGAGCCCCAGGTAGTTCTTCACGAGCGTGTTCTTGGCGCCGTACCGGCACCCGGTCATACAGGATCCGCACTCGATGCACCCGGTGCGCGCCGGCCCGGCACCACCGAAGTAGGGATCTGCGACGCGCTTGCCCGGCGTCTTCTGCCCGTCGGCGCCGAAGAACACCCCGACCGGCGTGGCGACGAAGGTGTCGCCGACTCCCATGTCCTCGGCAACCTCCTTCATGATCCGGTCCGCGTCGGTGAAGGTCGGGTTGGTCACCACGCCGAGCATCCGTTGGGCCTGCTCGTAGTGCGGCATCAACTCGGCGCGCCAGTCGGTGATGTCCTTCCACTGGGGGTCGTTGAAGAACGGCTCCGGCGGCACGTACAGCGTGTTGGCGTAGTTCAGCGATCCCCCGCCGACGCCTGCGCCGGCCAGGATCATGACGTTGCGCAGCAGGTGGATGCGCTGGATGCCGTACATCCCGAGTTGCGGCATCCACAGGAACTTGCGCAGGTTCCACGAGGTCTTGGCGAATTCGTCGTCGGCAAACCGGCGGCCGGCTTCCAGCACGCCGACCCGGTAGCCCTTTTCGGTGAGCCGCAGTGCGCTGACACTGCCACCGAACCCCGAACCGATGATGACGACGTCGTAGTCAGGCTCCATCCAGACATTATGAACTTACCCACCGGTAACTTGCTAGAGAGGCGACCCTAACCGGTGCGGGCGATACTGTCGGTGGCTGTGGCGAACCGGACGACAGAGGGCATCACTGCCCGCGAGGCGAAACGCCTGCAGACCCGAGAGCGGCTGATGGGTGCGGCCATCGCGGAGTTCAAGCGGACCGGGATGGCCGATGCCGACGTCGGCGCCATCGTGGCAGCGGCCGGCGTCGCCCATGGCACGTTCTTCTTCCACTTCCCCACCAAGGAACACGTGCTACTCGAACTCGAGTTGCGCGAGGAGAGCCGGATCGCCAAGCGGTTCGCACAGTTCACCAAGTCGAAGGTGGACCTGGCGTCGTCACTGCGCGAAGCGGTGGATCTCGTGATGGGCCTCGAACGCCGCCTCGGGGTGCTGCTGTTCAAGGACTTCCTGGCGCTGCACTTCTCACCGACCCGACCGGCGACCGAGGAGGGCCACGACCACCCCCTGATCGTCCTGGTCGCCGACCAGATCGAGGCGGCCCGGCAGCGCGGCGACACCGGCTCCGACGTCACGCCGATGAACAGCGCGATCTATTTCCTGCTCGGGCTCTACGCACTGTTGATCACGACCGACGATTCGCCCGCGCGAACGAGCCTGATCGACGACTACCTGGTCCGCACGCTGCGCAGCATGGGATGAGCCGGATCAACTCCCGACGGTCAGCCCGACCTTCTGGAACTCCTTGAGGTCGCAGTAGCCGGCCTTGGCCATCGACCTACGCAGACCACCGACGAGGTTCAACGAGCCGAACGGGTCGTCCGAGGGTCCGTTGAGCACCTGCTCCAGCGACGGTCGCTCGTCGGCGGCCACCTCCAGCAGGGCGCCGCGCGGCAGTGACGGGTGCGCCGCTGCTGCGGGCCAGAACCAGCCTCCCCCAAGCGCTTCGGCGGCCGAGGCCAACGGGGTGCCGAGCACTGCGGCGTCCGCACCGCAGGCGATCGCCTTCGCGAGGTCTCCGGAGGTGTGGATGTCGCCGTCGGCGAGCACGTGCACGTACCGCCCGCCGGTCTCGTCGAGGTACTCGCGCCGTGCCGCCGCGGCGTCGGCGATGGCCGTGGCCATCGGCACGCTGATACCCAGAACCTCGTCCGAGGTCGTCACCCCGGAGGTCGAGCCGTAGCCGACGATGACGCCGGCGGCGCCGGTGCGCATCAGGTGCAGTGCGGTGCGGTGGTCGAGCACGCCTCCGGCGACCACGGGGACGTCCAACTCGGAGATGAAGGTCTTCAGATTGAGCGGTTCGGAGTCCTGCGCGACGCGCTCGGCGGAGATGATCGTGCCCTGGATGACCAACAGGTCGATGCCCGCCGCCACCAATGTGGGCGTCAGCGCCTGCGCGTTCTGCGGGCTGATGCGCACCGCGGTGGTCACCCCGGCCTCGCGGATTCGCGCGACGGCGGCCCCGAGGAGCTCGGGATCTATTGGCGCCGAATGTAATTGCTGAAGCAGCCGGATCGACTCCGACGGATAGGGCTCTTTGTGCGCGGCCTCGAGGACTTCGGTGATGCGCGCACCGACATCGGCGTGCCGCCCGATCAGTCCTTCCCCGTTGAGCACACCGAGGCCGCC
Organism: Mycobacterium sp. DL; assembly: GCF_039729195.1. Lineage (NCBI taxonomy): Bacteria > Bacillati > Actinomycetota > Actinomycetes > Mycobacteriales > Mycobacteriaceae > Mycobacterium > Mycobacterium sp. DL. Next base: position 1,311,666 of record NZ_CP155796.1, on the reverse strand, counting down.
GAGGCGTCCGAGCTCGATCGCGAACTCCACCGAGACCAGGGCGTCGGTGGGATGCGCGATGACCGGGATCTCGAACCGGTACGCATCCAGCTGCCAGGACGTCGAGACGTCCTTCGAGGAGCGGGTGCGCCGCGACGGGACGATGTTGATGTCACCGAGTTCGTAGGTTCGACGCGCGGTCCGGCCCATGCCGATTTCGACCATGTCTCGCATGTTGATCAGTCCTTGATCGGGCCGGGGCCCTAGCGGTTGGAGTAGTTCGGGGCTTCCACGGTCATGGTGATGTCGTGAGGGTGGCTCTCCTTGAGCCCGGCCGCGGTGATCTGGACGAACTGGGCCTGCTGCAGTTGCTCGATCGTCGCCGAGCCGGTGTAACCCATCGCCGCCCGCAGTCCACCTGTGAGCTGGTGGATGACGGTCGACAGCGGTCCCCGGTAGGGCACCCGCCCCTCGATGCCCTCGGGCACCAGCTTGTCCTCGGAGAGCACGTCGTCCTGGAAGTACCGGTCCTTGGAGTACGAGCCGCGAGACGGACCGGACGCATCCCCACCGCTGGCCCGGCCCTGCATGGCACCCAGTGAGCCCATCCCGCGATAGCCCTTGAACTGCTTGCCGTTGACCAGGATCAGATCGCCCGGGGACTCGGCGGTGCCGGCGAGCAGGGATCCCAGCATCGTGGTGGATGCGCCTGCGGCCAGCGCCTTGGCGATGTCGCCGGAGTACTGCAGCCCGCCATCGGCGATCACCGGCACTCCGTAGGGCTTGCAGGCCGCCACCGCCTCCATGATCGCGGTGATCTGCGGGGCACCGACACCGGCGACCACCCGGGTGGTGCAGATCGACCCGGGGCCGACACCGACCTTCACCGCGTCGGCGCCGGCGTCGACGAGTGCGGCGGCCGCGGCCCGGGTGGCGACGTTTCCGCCGACCACCTCCACGCGGTCACCGACAGCAGCCTTCAGCCGGTGCACCATGTCGAGCACGCCACGGTTGTGGGCGTGGGCGGTGTCCACGATCAGCACGTCGACGCCTGCGTCGGCGAGCGTCATCGCCCGCGTCCACGCGTCGTTGCCGACGCCCACCGCCGCGCCGACCAGCAGTCGGCCGTCGCTGTCCTTGGTGGCCAACGGGAACTGCTCGGTCTTGACGAAGTCCTTGACGGTGATCAGCCCGGTGAGCTTGCCGCTGCCGTCGACGATCGGAAGCTTCTCGATCTTGTACCGGCGCAACAGCCCGAGGGCCGCCTCAGCGGACACCCCCGCCTGCGCGGTGATCAGCGGCGACTTGGTCATCACCTCGGAGACCGGCTTGGACTGGTCGACCTCGAAGCGCATGTCGCGGTTGGTGATGATCCCGACCAGCGCGCCGGCCTCGTCGACCACCGGCAGGCCCGAGATGCGGAACCGCGCACACATGGCGTCGACCTCGGCCAGCGTGTTGTGGGGCGAGCAGGTCACGGGGTCGGTGACCATCCCGGCCTCGGAGCGCTTGACGGTCTCGACCTGCCCGGCCTGCTCGGCCATCGGGAGATTGCGGTGCAGCACCCCCATGCCCCCGGCCCGCGCCATCGCGATCGCCATGCGCGATTCGGTGACGGTGTCCATCGCAGAACTCACCAGCGGGACCTTCAGCCGGATCCGACGGGTCAGCTGGCTCGAGGTGTTGGCTGTGGCGGGAATCACATCGGAGGCGGCCGGCAGCAGCAGCACGTCGTCAAAAGTGAGCCCCAGCATCGCGACCTTGGTGGGGTCGTCACCGCCGGTGGGCACCGGAACGGCGATGGGGATGCTGCTTTCGGCGATCGACATGGGGTGGGCCTCCAGTAACAGTGCAGCCAGGCACAGACGCGACCTGAATGCCACATCTTATCGGCAACCAGCGTGCGGTTTCGGTTCCCTCGACGTGCCCCGGGAGTGCTGGCGCGATGCCTGGGGGGCTGCGTACTCTTGGTGTCGTGCGAGATCACTTGCCACCAGGACTGCCACCCGACCCGTTCGCCGACGACCCGTGCGACCCGTCGGCTGCGCTCGACGCCCTGGAGCCGGGCCAGCCGCTGGATCCGCAGGAGCGCACCGCGGTCGAAGCCGACCTCGCTGATCTGGCGGTATACGAGGCATTGCTGGCCCACAAGGGAATTCGCGGGCTCGTGGTCTGCTGTGACGAATGCCAGCAGGACCACTATCACGACTGGGACATGCTGCGCGCCAACCTGCTGCAGCTGCTCGTCGACGGCACCGTCCGTCCGCACGAACCTGCTTTTGATCCCGAGCCCGATGCCTACGTCACGTGGGACTACTGCCGCGGGTACGCCGACGCCTCCCTCAATGAAGCGGCGTCAGAGCCCGACGGCTATCGCTGAGGGCTGAATCCCCAGGCTCGCGTCAGCTCGGCCCCTCGGGCGTCTGCGCGGGTACGACCAGGGTCGTGGTGGGCAACGGCGCCGCCGGTGTCGGTGACGGTGACGGTTCGACCGTCGGCGTCGGAATCGGAGTCGCCGTCGTCCGCGGGCGTGGCGTCGGAATCGGCGTCGCTGTCGTCTGCGGGCTCGGCGTCGGAATCGGCGTCGCTGTCGTCTGCTGAGTCGCCGTGGATGACGGCGCCGAGCTCGGTGCCGTCTCTGCGGCCGTCGACGACGTCGCCGACGCGGACGACTGGGAGATCACCGACGACGACGTGGTGGTCGGCGCCGAAGTCGACGGACTCGTCGTCGAACTCGGTGCCGTCGTCTCAGTCGTGGTCGAGGTCGTCGGCGAAGCGCTCGTCTCCGACGTCGACGGCGTGGTCGTCTCCGAGGATGACGGCGTCGTCGTCTCCGAGGACGTCGTGGAGGGCGACGACGTGGCCGGCTCCGAGGTCACCGACGTATCGGTGATCAGCGTGCCCGGGTCCAGGTTCACCACCGGAACCTCCGGGAAGGTGGGCAGCGGAGCCCCCGGCGGCGGCGTCGCAGCTGCATCCTGAGCCTCGACCTTGACCGTCAGCTCCTGCCACTGCGTGACCAGTTCCTGTTTGCTCGCAACGTCATCCACCGTCGCGACGGTGGTCGTGATCGTTTCCAGCTTGGCCTGCGCGGCCTGCCAGTCGCCCTGATCGATGAGCTGCTGGACCTCGGCCATCTCGGTCTGAGCGGCCAGGATCACCGCGTCGTCCCGCAGCGTCGCCTCCTCACCGAAGAGCATCGAGCGCAGCCCGTACAGCGCATCCCCGGGGCCCGCCCCCGCCACCACCGCGCCGAAGCCGCCCAGGCACAGCACCGCGGCGGCCGCCGAACCCACCACCGCGAGGGACAGCCGTCGCCGGCGTCCCGGCGACGTGGCGCCGTCCAGTACCCGCGCGGCCTCATTGACCGTCACCAACTCGGCCATCGGGGTCTCGCGAACGTCGTCGCGCCAGCCCGCCAGCAGGTTCGCCAGCTCAGCCTCGCCATGGTCGGTCGAGTACACCGGTTGCTGCGAGGCCAACGCGTCGAGGAACTGATCGCTGCGATTGATCTCGTTGATCGAGGGGTCGCCGCCGTTGGCGGTCCACCGTCCGAAGTCAGGCATAGTCACGACCCGTCGACACGATCTCGGTCTTGAGCCGCGCCAGAGCGCGGTGCTGCGCCACCCGCACCGCACCCGCGGTGCTGCCGACGGCCTCCGCGGTCTCCTCGGCGCTCATTCCGACGACAACCCGCAGGATCAGGATCTCGCGTTGCTTCTCGGGGAGGATCTGCAGCAGTTCGTTCATCCGGGCAGACTGCGCGGAGTCGATCGCCAGCTGCTCGGGCCCCGGCTCATGCGAGAGACGTTCCGGGACGACATCCATCGGATCGGCCCGGTTGCGCCCGGCTGCCCGGTGCGCGTCAGCAACCTTGTGTGCAGCGATGCCGTAGACAAAGGCCAGGAACGGTCGTCCCTGATCCCTGTAACGCGGCAGCGCCGTGATGGCAGCCAAGCACACCTCCTGAGCAACGTCGTCTGCTGAGAGACCACTGCGTTCCGTGGTCCCCACCCTGGCCCGGCAATACCGGACGATGATGGGGCGGATGGTCGCCAGCACGTCCCGGAGTGCATCTCGATCGCCTGCCACTGCCTCAGCAACGACAGCGTCGAGATGTTCTCCCGAAATTGTCATCGTGGGCGATATCTCCAGCGTTACGTCGAGGACACATCCCGTTGGGGAGGTGATGCTGCCGGCAGGCAGGCGGCCCCACCACGCGGTGCGGCTCAGCTAAACAATAACGACCGGATAGGCCACAACCCGGTTACCACGAGCGCCACACGCCGCCCCGTCGGATCACGGTTTGGGCAGACTCGTCGCGGATGGTGGTGACCTCGGCGTGTGAATGGTCGTCGCTGCCGATGTCGGCGAGCAGACACGACACCGCCCACCGCAGCGGCACGAGGCCGAACGATCCCGCCTCCCGGAGCGCTCGGTCCGCCTCCCGCCGCGACGACTCGATGTCACCACTGCTGCACCGGGCGGCGGCCAGAACCACGCGGGACTTCACGGTGTGCCGTGCCGACGTCAGGCTCGCTGCGAGCCGCAGACCACGCTCAGCGTGGTCGACCGCGGCCGCGCCGTCACCGCTGACCATCGCGAGTTCGGCCGACACCCAGGCCAACCGCACGGGTAGGCGCGACGCCGTCGACTCATCGATCAGATCCGCGGCTCGTCGAAGAGCCCGTGCCGATGCGGCGAACCGACCGACGCCCAGCGCGTCGGCGGCCAGCCCGATGAGCGCGTCGGCGGCCGGCGTCGCTGCGCCGTCGGCGCGGGCCAGCGCCTGCCCGTCCAGGGAGCGGGCCCGGTCATGCCAGCCGAGCTGCCGCAGGAACGACGCCCGGGTGCTGAGGGCCAACGACGCGTAGGCGCCGCGCCCTGCCGGCCGGCACAGCGTGTCCAGGTCGGTCAGAGCGCTCGCGTAGCGGCCCTGTCCGCCCGCGGCCACCGCGCGCAGCCACAGGTCGTGTGGAGTCATCGCGAGCGGCATCGGCCAGTGGCCCGGATTTCCACCGAACGCAATGTCTTCCAGCATCGGAGGGCGAGGCTACCAATAAGGATAGGTTTCTGAAATCGCCCGAGTTAACAATTTGTGGTCGCCGTGTTAATTCCATGTCAACCGCCTCCTCGGCACGGCTAATTGATCAGCCGACACAGCGGGAACTGATCAGCCAAAACAGCCATTTGAGTCGCGCGGCGGCAAAAGCCTGTAGCACCGAACTCGTTGCCCGCAAGTCGGATCGATGAACGCGATGTAAATTCTCTGGCTGCGGTTATGCGGTTACGCACAGTGCCAGCCTATTGACGGCAATTCCAAAGCCCTTCTACGTTGTGTGCACGAGAGGTCACCGGCGACTGAGCTCGGATCTGTTTCAACACTCACGCATTCGATGCGTACGCGAATCGGATGTGCAGAGAGGGGTTTTCCAATGCCACAGCCGCAACAGTTGCCTGGTCCGAACGCCGATATCTGGGATTGGCAGATGGCAGGACTCTGCCGGGGAGTCGATTCCTCGATGTTCTTCCACCCCGACGGCGAGCGTGGCCGCGCTCGCGCACAGCGTGAGATGCGGGCCAAGGAGATGTGCCGCCGCTGCCCCGTCATCACCCAGTGCCGCACCCACGCGTTGGGTGTCGGCGAGCCCTACGGCATCTGGGGTGGACTCAGCGAGTCCGAACGCGAACTGCTCCTCAAGCGTGGGATCCGCCGCACGGCCTGAGGGATCAGCCAGCGACGAATCCGGCGGGGCGGATCAGCCGGAAGCGACCGCAGCCGAAACGCACCGGCTAGCATCGACCCACGCGGTCACCAACAGCGGTCGCATTGTGAAAGTGGGTGGTTCCCACTATGTCGACCCGGGGCACTCGCCGGCGTCTCATCATCACCCTGAGCATCGGACTGGTGTTGAGCGCATGCTCCCCGTCGCCCATGTCCGAGCCACCGCCGGACGAATGGGGCACCGACGGCGAGGTCACAGTGTTGCTGGCCGACACACTGTCCACCCCCCGCTGGTTTACCGGCACCGACGGTAAGACGCACCTGGTCTACGAGTTGGTGCTGACCAATGTCGCACCTGCGGCGGTCGATCTCAGCGCCGTCGAAGTGCACGATGCCATTTCGGGCGCTTCGCTGATCCGCCTGACAGACGATTCGTTGCGTGAAGCGACATCTTTGGCGGCATCCGTCGAGACGGCCACGGTGACGTTGCCTCCGTCGTCGGTCGGCGTGGTGTGGATGGACATTCCCCTCGACAGTCCCGCCGTCCCGTCAGCGATCACCCACCGAGTGGCCGTTCATCCCATTGCGGATACTCCGGATTCCGGCATCGCGTGGGCATTCACAACGCCTGCGATGGAGGTTGATCAAAAGGCACCTCTCGTCATCGGCCCGCCGCTGACCGGACCGAACTGGGCGGCCCTGGGCAGCTGTTGCGACGGTCCGCATCGCCGTGCCCCGTATCCCATCGGCGGCCGGTGGTATCTCGCTCAGCGGTTCGCCGTCGACTTCAATCAGTTGGACTCGCAGAACCGTCCTGGTATCGGCGACCCGTTGTCGCCCAGTAGTTTTCCGACTTTCGGCCAATCGGTGCTCGCAGTCGCCGACGGCACCGTGGTCGCCGCCGTAGACGGCAATCCGGACTTACGAGTCAACGAGGCTCGCGAGGAGCCCACCCCGGAGAATGCGGGCGGTAATCGAGTGATCATCGACATCGGTGAGGGGCGCTTCGCCGTCTATGCCCACCTACACATGGACAGCGTTTCCGTACAGGAGGGTGACGTCGTGTCACGCGGGCACCGAATCGCCGCTGTAGGCAGTTCAGGCACGACCGGCGGACCACACCTGCATTTTCAGATCAGCGACCGCCCCTCGGTCGTGCTCGCTGACGGCATGCCCTACGCCTTCGACGCCTTCGACCTCACCGGGCAGACTCCACCGCTGGCCGTAGTGCTGAAGCACTACGACACGCTGCAGCCAATTCCTCTCAGCACCAACAACACTGGAACCCGCCACGACCAATTGCCACTTGGGCGCGATGTCATGACATTTCCGGCGATCAACGGGGGCGGGTAGCCGATTGTCTTCTCGGTAGTGGCAAATATGAGCCACTAGTGACCCTCCGCTGGGTTGAGGCCGAAGACCACAGTGGGGGCTGACTTTCCCTTCAGAGCGTGTGCCCCTCGGTCAACGAGTCCCTGCGGTCGAGAAACCAGGGCGTCTACGGTGTGGCCAGAGAGAAGGATGGCGTCGCCGGTGGCCTTGGTGAGCTGCTCGACACGGGCGGCCACGTTCGTCGTGTCGCCGATGAGGCCGAACTCGAGATGAGGTCCGCTGCCGATGGTGCCGGCGATCACCACACCGGTGTTGATCCCGATGCCGATCCGAAGCTCATCCTCGAATCGCTCGGCGACCAAGCGGTGAATCAGCACGGCAGCGCTCACCGCGGCGTCGGCGTGATCCGCAAGATCGTTGGGGGCGCCGAAGACGGCCATCGCGCCGTCGCCGAGAAACTTGTTGATGTGCCCTCGGGCGTCGACGACGGTGGGCACCACGATGTCGAACAGCGCGTTGAGCCGGGCGACGGCCTCCTCCGCGGTGTGCGCCTCGGCGTACGGGGTGAAGTCGCGGATGTCGACGAACATCACCGTTACCTCGCGGCGCTCACCGGTGAACACGTCATCACCCTGTGCAAGTAGCCGAGCCGCGAGCGCTGGATCGACGTAGGCGCCGAATGCTGCCTGAAGTCGTTGCCGCTCAGCCAATCCCGCCTGCATGCGGTTGAACGAGGCAGCCAGCGCGCCCAGGTCGTCGTCCTGCACCACCGGCAGTCGACGACTGTAATGACCGAGCGCGACACGTTCTGTTCCTTCAGCGAGGTCGCGGATGGGCTGCAAATACGGTGAGGTCGTCACGACTGCCAACTGCCCGGAGACGAGCATCAACGCGCCCCCGATCACGACGGAAATGGCCGGATCCTCTGGGGCGCGGTCGATCAGCGCTGCCACGATCGCACCCGCGGTGCCGAAAGCGAACGCCACGGCGAGTGTGTACACCTTGGACCACATGGCAAAGGTCGGGCGAGAGCGGGGTAGAGAGTCGCCGATTCCGGTGTTGCCGGCGATGGCGCCCCTTGCCGGTCGCAGCGCTCCTTCGACGAAACTGTGCACACTGATGACCGCGATGGCCCCGCCGTACGCGGCACCGACGATCCCGTATTGGACCAGGCGCGATCCGGTCGCCCCTGCCATCGCACCGACAACAACCCCAAGCAGAGCAGCCCAGACGACATCGGTCGCAATCGCTCGGGCAGTCAGCCTGCGTGTGTACGTGAAGGTGGCGATCAGTGCCGTCATCGGATCGATCTGGTCGCCCGCTGCCCACCGTTGGAACGGGCTCACTCCTTTCGAGCCGGGAAGAACCCACACGAAGACGCGTACCACGAGGGCGACAGCGGTGATGACGACCGCTTCGACGTAGCGGCCAGACCCTTCGAACGCGACGATGATCAAGGTGTAGCTGAGATAGACCACCAGACCCGGTGGATAAACGAGGACGCAGATCGCCCACGAATAACTCGGCCCGTACCGATCCCACACCCACTGGAAAATGCGGTCCATGCAGAAACAAAACACCCCCGGCCAGATGGCCGGGGGTGTTTCGTTGGCACTACCTAGTGCGAGTGACCGTGGCCGTGCGAATGGCCGTGGCCGTCGTCCTCAGCCTCCGCCGGCTTGTCGACGATTGCCGTTTCGGTGGTCAGGATCATCCGGGCAACAGACGCCGCGTTGACAACCGCAGAGCGGGTGACCTTCACGGGGTCGATGACACCGTCGGCGAGAAGGTCGCCGTATTCCAGCGTGGCGGCGTTGAAGCCATGCCCGGCCGGAAGCTCCGAGACCTTGTTCACCACGACCGAGCCGTCGAGCCCGGCGTTGGTGGCGATCCAGTACAGCGGCGACGACAACGCCGAGGAGAACACGTCGACACCGAGCGCTTCGTCACCGGACAGTGATTCGCGCAGCTTCGCGAGACCGGCGCGAGCCTGGACCAGCGCCGCACCGCCACCGACGACGATGCCCTCCTCCACAGCGGCCTTCGCTGCGGAGACGGCGTCCTCGACGGCTTCCTTACGCTTCTTCAGATCGGTCTCGGTGGCCGCGCCGACCTTGATGACGGCGACGCCGCCGGCCAACTTGGCCAGCCGCTCTTCGAGCTTCTCGCGATCCCAATCGGAGTCGCTCGCCTCGATCTCGGCCCGCAGCTGCGCCGCACGGCCGTCGATGGCTTCCTTGGTGCCGCCACCGTCGACGAGCGTGGTGCTGTCCTTGTCGACGACGACGCGCCGCGCCGTACCCAGGACTTCGAGGCCGGCCTCACGCAGCACCAGACCCACGTCGGGGTTGACGACCTGGCCACCGGTCACGACCGCGAGGTCATCGAGGAACGCCTTGCGGCGATCACCGAAGAACGGCGCCTTGACCGCAACGGCCTTCAGCGTCTTGCGGATTGCGTTGACCACCAGAGTGGACAGCGCCTCACCCTCGACGTCCTCGGCGACGATGAGCAGCGGCTTGCCACTCTCGGCGACCTTCTCCAGCAGTGGCAGCAGGTCCGGCAGCGAGCTGATCTTCTCGCGGTGCAGCAGCACCAGCGCGTCCTCGAGGATGGCCTGCTGGGCGTCGAAGTCGGTGACGAAGTACGCCGACAGGTAACCCTTGTCGAACCCGACGCCGTCGGTGATCTCCAGCTCGGTCAGCAGTGTCGAGGATTCCTCGACGGAGACCACGCCGTCGTGGCCGACCTTGGTCATCGCCTCGCCGACGAGCTCGCCGACCTCGGCGTCGCGCGAGGACACCGTGGCGACCTGGGCGATCGACTTCTTGTCGGTGACGGGGGTGGCACCGGCCAGCAGCGCCTCGGAAACCGCATCGGCGGCCTTCGCGATGCCGGCACCGAGTGCGATCGGGTTGGCGCCGGCGGCGACGTTGCGCAGACCGGCCTTGACCAGTGCCTGAGCCAGTACGGTCGCGGTGGTGGTGCCGTCACCGGCGACGTCGTTGGTCTTGGTGGCCACCGACTTCACCAGCTGTGCGCCGAGGTTCTCGAACGGATCCTCGAGGTCGATCTCCCGGGCGATGGTCACGCCGTCGTTGGTGACGGTCGGCCCACCGAATGCCTTGGCGAGCACCACGTGCCGGCCACGCGGGCCGAGGGTCACCTTGACCGCGTCGGCGAGCTTGTCGACGCCGGCCTCCATGGCGCGACGCGCTGTTTCGTTGAATTCAATCTGCTTGCTCATAAGTTTCTTTCCCTAAAGGCGGGTATGACGCGCACCGCCCCGGACATCACCCGTATGCGGGAACGTCCGGGGCGGAGCACGATATTGCTTACTTGGAAACGACAGCCAGCACGTCGCGCGCCGACAGGATCAGGTACTCCTCGTTGTTGTACTTGATCTCGGTGCCGCCGTACTTGCTGTAGATCACCACGTCGCCCTCAGACACGTCCAGGGGAATCCGCTTCTCGCCATCCTCATCCCAGCGGCCGGGGCCTACTGCGACGACGGTGCCTTCCTGCGGCTTCTCCTTGGCGGTGTCGGGGATGACCAGACCGGATGCGGTCGTGGTCTCGGCCTCGTTGGCCTGAACGAGGATCTTGTCCTCGAGTGGCTTGATGTTCACGCTCGCCACGATGGAGCCCCTTCACTCATGTTGGTGTATGTATTCGGCGGCCGGTGACCGCCCTCGCGCCGTCGTCGCGGGTGCCGACACAGGGGTTGAACCGACTGCCGCCTAGCACTCTATACACGCGAGTGCTAACACTCAAGGGTCGGGTCTGCTGCCACGGGCGTCGGTCGCGACCGAGCCGTATCCACAACCTCTCACCAGAGGGCCGCGGTTATCCACAAGCGGCGACCCTGACAGAAAGTTTGAGTCAGTGGAGCCGGGTAGAATCGAACACATGTTCGAGTCGATGTTCGCCGGCGTGGCTGAGGATGCGTTGGTGGGTGTGATCGAGGCTGCCGCGCGGGAGGAGGCGGCGGCCGGCGCGCGGCGGTTGGCGGCGATCGCGGAGTTGGTGGACCGCTGTGTCGATGAGGACGATGAGCGTGGTGGGTGGGCTGTTGATCCGTGGGATCACACCGCGGCGCGGGTGGCGGCGGCGTTGACGGTAGGCCATCGCCGCGCGTCGGGTCAGATGCGGATCGCGGTGGCGTTGCGGTACCGATTGCCGAAGGTGGCGGCACTGTTCAGTGCGGGGGCGCTCAGTGCGCGGGTGATTTCGGAGTTGACGTGGCGCACCCAGTTGGTGCAGGACCCTGCGTTGATCACCCTCATCGATGCCGAACTGGCGGACAAAGCGGTGCGGTGGGGGCCGTTGTCGGTGGTGGTGTTGGGTCGGGCGATCGACGCGGTGATCGAGCGGTATGACCCCGAGGCGGTGCGCCGTGCCCGGGAGGTGATCCGGACCCGGGATTTCCATATCGGGGCGTGTGAGGACACCAATGAGTTCACCGTGGTGTGGGGGCGGTTGTCACCCACGGATGCGGCGGCGTTGCGGGCGCGGATCACCGCGATGGTGGCCGGGGTGTGTCCGGATGATCCGCGCACCGCCGGTGAGCGCTGGGCCGATGCGGTGGGCGCGTTGGGCCACGGCAACACCGTGCTGGACTGCCGGTGCGGCGGCGAACACTGCCCAGCCACACCAGCGCCGTCCTCGTCGGTGGTGATCCGGGTGATCGCCGACCAGGCCGCCGTGGACGCGGCCCGCAAACTGATCGCCGCCCAGAACGCCGAACACGCCCGCACCACGACCACGGAAACGACACCCGCCGAGACTGAGCCCGCTGAGCCGACGCCGGCCGAGAACGCCCGGCCCGCCGAGCCGACGCCAGCCGAGAACGCCCAGCCCGCTGAGTCGATGCCCACAGAGGAGCCCGAGGCGACGCCCCCGGAGGAGCCCGAGCCGACGCCACCAGACGATGTTGAGTCCGAGTGCGCGCCGTCGCGGTTGACCGATTCGGGGCTGGCGGTGTTGCCCGGGCGTGGGGTGATCCCCACCGCGGTGCTGGCCGAAGCGCTGCGCGGCGGGGCGAAAGTCGCCCCGCTGTGGCTGCCCGGCCCCGATCCCGAACCGCACTACCGGCCCTCAGCACGGCTGGCGGAGTTCATCCGCGTCCGCGACATGTTCTGCCGCTTCCCGGGCTGCGACGTGCCCGCTGATCGCTGCGACATCGACCACGTCGAGCCGTGGCCGCTGGGTCTGACTCATCCGTCGAACCTGAACTGCAAGTGCAGAAGTCATCATTTGATGAAGACTTTCTGGGGCGGACCCGACGGCTGGCGCGACGCCCAGCTACCCGATGCCACAGTCATCTGGACCGCCCCCGACGGACGGACCTACACCACCAAACCCGGCAGCCGACTGTTCTTCCCGTCCTACACCCTGGCCACCGCCGAGCTGCCCCCACCGGCCTGCGGCCCACCAATCAATCCGGCCCGCACCGCAATGATGCCGCGCCGACGACGCACCCGCGCCGCCGACAACGCCGCACGCATCAAAGCCGAACGCGCACTCAACAGCCGCGGCGACTTCTGAAGTACCTGTTCGCCGCAGGTCGATACATCAGCACCAGTGCGACGAGCACCGCGACAACATGGGCGACGCGCAACACGATCACGGCGATCGTCGGAGCGTCTGCCTCGGCGACGAACGCCCCCGCTGATCCGCCGGCAACCAACCATGAAATCGGCTCTGCGACAAGCGAGAAAAGCCCCAGACCACCGAGCGCCACGGTCAGGAAGATCCGAGCCCAACCACGACCACGCCTCAGCTGCACGATCACCACCGTGACAAGCCCGTAAATCACAACCCGAACCGGCAACTGCACAGCCGCGTCGTACTGCTCGCTCGTCAGCGCGTGGATCGCCGTCTCGACCACACCGGCGGCAACCGCGATCAACCAACTACACACCGACCACCGCACCGCCGACGGCAACACTGTGGTGTCCGCTGGCACCACTGTCACGCAACCTGGCCCTGCACCACCGGTAGTCCCGGGTCGCTGGCCACGTCCAACGGCGACGCCGAGGCTCCGGCCGCGATCAAGTGCGCGGCGAACGACGCGATCATCGCGCCGTTGTCGGTGCACAGCCGCGGCCTCGGAATACGCAGGATCAGTCCCGCATCGGCGCACCGCTGCGCCGCCAGCTCGCGCAGCCGCGAATTCGCCGCCACTCCCCCGGCGATCAGCAACGTCGACACCTCGAGTTCCTGCGCTGCGCGAACAGCTTTCGCAGTCAGCACATCGGCGACGGCCTCCTGGAACCCCGCAGCCACGTCGGCCTGCGACGCCTCGGGATGACGCTCGACATAGCGCGCCACCGCAGTTTTCAACCCCGAGAAGCTGAACGAATACGCCGCGTCACGCGGACCGGTCATGCCGCGGGGAAAGGTGATCGCGTTCGGATCGCCGGTGCGGGCAAGCTCGTCGAGGACCCTGCCCCCGGGATAGCCCAGACCGAGCAGACGGGCGATCTTGTCGTAGGCCTCACCGGCGGCATCGTCGACTGTGGAGCCCAATTCCACGATCGGCTCCCCCAGCGACCGCACGTGCAGCAGATTGGTGTGACCCCCGGACACCAGCAGGCCGATGCTCTCCGGCAGCGGACCGTGGTCGAAGACATCGGCGGCCAAGTGTCCACCGAGATGGTTGACGGCGTAGAACGGAACCTGCCACGCAGCCGAATACGCCTTGGCCGCAGCCACTCCCACCAACAGTGCGCCGGCCAATCCCGGTCCGATGGTGGCGGCGACGACGTCGGGCCTGCCGATGCCCGCGGCCTGGAGGGCCCGACGCATGGTCGGGCCCAACGCCTCCAGATGCGCGCGCGACGCGATCTCGGGGACCACACCGCCGAAGCGGGCGTGCTCGTCGACGCTGGACGCCACCTCGTCGGCGAGCAGCGTGACCGTGCCGTCGTCGCCGAGTTCGGCGATGCCCACACCGGTTTCGTCACAGGAACTCTCGATGGCCAGGACGATCATTGCCGCTCCCGTTTCATGGTGTAGGCATCGGCTCCACTGACGCGGTAGTAGCGCTTACGCACACCCACCCGCGTGAAGCCGTGGTTCTCGTACAGTGCGATCGCCGCCACATTGTCGGTTCGGACCTCAAGGAAAATCGTTGCCCCCTCGGCGTATTCGAACAACCGAAGCAGCAGTTCCCTGCCGATGCCCTGCCCCTGGTAGGCGGGATCAACACCGATGGTGTGAATCTCGTACTCGAACGGCCGGGTCCGGCCGAGTCGGGCGATGCCCGCATAGCCGACCAGTTTGTCATCGATCCGGGCCGCCTCGTAGTGGTTGTGTTTGGCCGCGAGCTCGGCCAGGAACGCGCGTTCGGGCCACGGGTCGTCGCCGTCGAACAGCTGGGCTTCCAGTTCGGCACATCGGACAGCGTCAGCGGGCGTCAGTGGGCCGTAGATCGCGGTCATCGCGGCGCCGCCTGCGGCTTGGCGTCGGGTCTACGCAGATACATCGGGATCAGCGGCTCGGGCTCTGAGTCCCAATCCGCGACGGCAGCAACCAATCCCGCCGCAGTCGGGTAGACCGGCGCCAGCAGCGGGAGGTCGAACATGGCCGCGTGCTCGGGCGACCCGGCGACCGCCTCGGCCCCACCGGGCACGTCGGCGGCCGCGTTCACGGCCGGTCCGTCCACCCGCACCCCGTCGCGGTAGCGCGCCCAGTACACCTCACGGCGCCTCGCGTCGGTGACCACCAGCACCTCACCGACGGTGCCGACGGCGATCGCGTCCAGACTGCACACTCCACGCACCGGGGCGCCGAGAGCGTGGCCGAACGCGGCCGCAGTGGCCATCCCCACCCGAAGCCCCGTGAACGGGCCCGGGCCGCACCCGACGACGACGGCATCGAGCTGATCGACAACGACCTCGGCGTCTCTCAGCGCGCCGACGATGTTGGGGGTCAACCGTTCCGCGTGTGCGCGCGCATCAACGGTCACCTGCTCGGCGAGCACTTCGACGACGTCACCGTCGAGTCGGACGACGCCCGCCGTGACCGCGGGCGTCGCGGTGTCGACTGCCAGCACCAGCCTGCTCACGGCCGACTCCACTGCCACATCGCGGTGCGCACATCGGTCTCGGGGGCACGCTCCAGCCGGATGTCGAGGTGGCTGTCCGACAGCCGCTCGGCGACGCCTTCACCCCATTCGACCACCACCACCGCGTCGTCGAGGTCGGTGTCGAGGTCCAGTGAATCCAGTTCCGCGAGCAGGTCGACCGATGCCTCGTCGAGCAGTCGATACAGGTCGACGTGCACCATCGCCGGGGCACCCGCGCGGCGCGGCCGGTGCACCCGCGCCAGCACGAATGTCGGCGAGACCACGGGTCCGTCGACGTCCATCGCCTGCGCAATCCCCTTGGCGAACACTGTTTTCCCGGCACCCAGCGGTCCGGACAGCACCACCACGTCTCCTGCGCGGAGGTCCCGACCGAGCCTGGCCCCCAGCGCAATGGTGTCGTCTGCGGTGAGCAGTTCGCAGGTACCCGACCGCTCATCCATGGGAGCGCACCCGCTCACGCATCCGTCGGGTCAGTGCCACGAGCTTTGACGGGGTGGCCCGTTCGACCAGCCGAATCAGCGCATCGTTGATGACGTCCGGACGTTCGAGCTGCACCAGATGCCCTGCGTCACAGATGATCACGAGCTCCGACTTCGCCAGTTCGCCGGCCATCTCCTGGGAGTACTCCATCGGCGTGAGCAGGTCGCGGTCACCGCACGCCACCAGCGTCGGCACCTTGCTCAGCGTCTTGAGCCCGTCGGTCTCGTCGTGCACCTCGAGGGCGTGCAAGAACTCCACCAGCGTGGCGATCGGCGTGTCGTGCATCATCCGTTCGGAGAACGCGACGACGCTGGGGCTGATCTTCTCGTCGCCGAACGACGCTGCGCGCAGGATCGGACCGATCACCTTGCGCGCGGCACCTCGACCCCGATGCACCAGCTTGGGCGCGTAGCGCGCGGTGAAACGCACCGCCTCCAGCGCCGGGTTCCTGAGGATCTCGCCCAGCGGGGAGCGTGAAACTCCCTCTGCGGCAGAGGCGATCAGCGCAGCGCCGACGATGCGGGTCGGATAGCGCTGCGGGTACTGGCGGGCGTGCGACAACACCGTCATGCCGCCCATGGAGTGACCGACCAGGACCACGGGCCCGCGCGGCGCCATGACCGCCAGCACGCTCTCCAGGTCCTGGCCCAACTGTTCGACCGTGTAGGTGTCCGGCGACGATTCCCCGGACTGCCCGTGCCCGCGCTGGTCGTAGAACACCATGCGGACCTGCGGTCCCCACTGCTCCGAGAGCCGGGCGCGCTGGAAGTGGAACGAACCCATGCGCAGACAGAAGCCGTGGGCGAACACGACGGTCAGAGGCGCGTCCTGGGGACCTACCTCGCGTACCGCGAGCGGCACCCCGTCGGGGGTGGTGACCACACAGCTGCGGTCGGCGTCGAGCAGTTCGAAGTCCTCGTCGAGGTGCGGGTCTTCGCCTTTGAAGCGACGTCGCAGCGACCGTGCTGCCGTCACGCCAGCAGCCGTGCCGACGGCGGAGATCCCGGCCGCACCGGCCAACCAGCCACGTCCGCTCACTGCGACTCACCCCCGCGGTAGCTCCTGACGATCCGGCCCCGGGGACTGGTGACGACCTCGTAGTTGATGGTGCCCAGCAGGTCCGCCCAATCCTGGGCGGTCGGTTCGCCGTCGACGCCGGGTCCGAAGAGGATCGCGTCGTCGCCGACCGCGACCCCGGTCGGATCCGGGCCGAGATCCACCACGAACTGGTCCATGCAGATCCGGCCGACGCCCGGATACCGTCGCCCGTTGATGGACACCTCGAGGCGATTGCTCAGCGTTCGGAAGACGCCGTCGGCGTATCCGGCAGGGATCAGCGCGACGGTGGTGTCCCGCGGGGTGACCCAGGTGTGTCCGTAGGACACGCCGTCACCGGCCTTCAACGAGCGGATCAGCACAACCGGACAGGTCACGGTCATCGCCGGGTGCAGTCCCATGTCGCCACGCTCCGGGACCGGGCTCAGGCCGTACACCGCGATGCCGGGGCGCACCATGTCGAACGCCAGGTCGGGGCGGGTCAACGCCGCCGGCGAGTTGCTCAGGTGCACGACGTCGAAGCGCAACCCGTGGTCGCGAGCCGTCGTCGCCATGTCGGTGAGCCGTCGCGCCTGCAGATCGTTGATCGGGTTGTCCGGGTCGTCCCCGTGCGCCAGGTGCGACATGAGGCCGCGCATCCGCACCGCGTCGTCGGTCTGCGCCCGGTGCAGCGCGGCCAGCACTCCCGGATAGTCGGCCGGTGCGACGCCGTTGCGGCTCAGCCCGGTGTCCACCTTCACGGTGACCGTGGCCGTACGGCCGGTGCGCCGGACGGCGTCGACGACGTCGTCGACCTGCCGTTGCGAGGACACCGCCACCTGGACATCGGCCACCAGCGCGGGCGCGAAGTCGGTGCCCGGGGTGTGCAGCCAGGCCAGGACGGGTGCGGTGATGCCGTCACGGCGCAGTGCCAGCGCCTCGTCGATCGTCGCGACGCCCAGCTCGGCGGCCCCCGCGGCCAACGCGGCGCGGGCCACCGGCGCGGCGCCGTGGCCGTAGCCGTCGGCTTTGACCACCGCCATCACCGCAGCCGAACCTGCGTGTTGGCGCAGGGTGGCCACGTTGTGGGCGATGGCGTCGAGGTCGACGACGGCGCGGGGACTGTTCATGGTTGCGATCACTGCGCCCGATTGTCCCAGGCGCGGTTTCAGTGGGCGAAGTGCGCCTCGTCGGCGAAGCCGCCGATGTTGACCTTGTTCAGCTTGGCCAGCACCTCGACCAGGTCGTCACGAAGGGCGCGGGCCAGGTTCGCCGAGAAGCCTTCGCGCACGACCACCCGAAGCACCGCGATGTCGCTGGCGTCGTCGGGCATCGTGTACGCGGGAACCTGCCAGCCGTAGCTGCGCAGCAGCGCCGATACGTCGAACACGGTGTAGGTCGTGCCCTCGACGAGCTTGAACGCCACCACCGGGATCGCCGACCCGTCGGAGATCACGTCGAACACCCGTTTGTTGCCGGGGCCGGTCATGGCGTTGAGTTCGCGGGCGAACCACTGCGCGTTGTCGGACAACGCCCTCATCACCTGCGTGTAGCCCTCGCGGCCGAGCCGCAGGAAGTTGTAGTACTGACCCACCACCTGGTTGCCGGGCCGAGAGAAGTTCAATGTGAACGTCGGCATGTTGCCGCCGAGGTAGTTGACCCGGAACACCAGGTCCTCCGGAAGGTGCGCGGCGTTGCGCCACACCACGAAGCCGATGCCGGGATAGGTCAGCCCGTACTTGTGTCCGCTGACGTTGATCGACACCACCCGGGGCAGCCGGAAGTCCCACACCACGTCGGGATGCAGGAACGGCACCACGAACCCACCGGAGGCGGCGTCGACGTGCACCGGGATGTCGGGCTTGCCGTCGGCGGCCAGCTTGTCCAGCGCCGCACAGATCTCGCCGACGGGCTCGAGCTCACCGGTGAACGTGGTGCCCAGGATCGCCACGACGCCGATCGTGTCCTCGTCGACCGCGTCGATCACCTGCTCGGGAGTGATGACATAACGGCCCTCCTCCATCGGCAGGTAGCGCGCCTCGACGTCGAAGTACCGGCAGAACTTCTCCCACACCACCTGCACGTTCGAGCCCATCACCAGATTCGGGGTTCGTCCCTTCCATCCGTCACCCACCCGCTCGCGCCACTGCCATTTCAGCGCCAGACCCGCCAGCATCACGGCCTCGCTGGAACCCACGGTGGACACGCCGATCGCGGTGGACGGGTCGTCGTCGCGCAGGTCCTCGGCGTGGAAGAGATCGGCGACCATGCACACGCAACGCTGCTCGATCGCCGCGGTGACCGGGTATTCGTCCTTGTCGATCATGTTCTTGTCGAACGTCTCCGACATCAACAGTCCGGCCTCGGGATCCATCCACGTCGTCACGAACGTGGCCAGGTTGAGCCGCGAGCTGCCGTCGAGCATCAGCTCGTCGTGGATGAAGCGGTACGTCTGATCCGGATCCATCGACTCGTCCGGGAGACGCAGGGCCGGAATCGGGTTGGTGGACAACCTTCCGGTGTAGGCGGGCGACAACGACGAATGATGAGAAACGTTGGGCATGAGGTTCTTTCTAGAGCATGGAGCCCAGTGCTGTTCGCAGATGGGCAAGTATTCGCGAGGCCGATGTCGGCACCGGCGCCGGTCCGGGGTCCCGCGCCGCCATGTCGGCGGCGCGCGCGTGGACGAATGCTGCCGCAGCCGCCGCCTCACCCGGCGGCAGACCCGACGCCAGAAGTGCACCCACGATCCCGGAGAGCACGTCACCGGATCCGGCGGTGGCCGCCCAGGATTGACCGGCGACATTGAGATATGCCGTGCCGTGGGGCTCGGCGATGACGGTGACGTTGCCCTTGAGCAGGACGGTGACACCCAGTTGATCGGCGAGCCGCCGGGTGGCTCCCACACGGTCCTCACCGGGCGCTGACCCGGCCAGTCGGGCGTACTCGCCGGCATGCGGGGTCAGAACGGTCGGGGCGCTGCGGCCTGCGACGAGCTCGGGATGGGCGGCCAGGATCGTCAGCCCGTCGGCGTCGACGATGACCGGCACGTCGGATTCCAGCGCAAAACACAATGCTGCCGCCGCTGTCTCGTCGGTGCCCAGACCGGGACCGACGACCCAGGCCTGCACTCGGCCCGCTGACGCGTGACCGGGTGTCGCGATCACCTCCGGCCAGTGCGAAACCACCTCTGCCGCAGCAGTTCCCGCGTACCGAACCATGCCGGACGTGGCGGCCACCGCAGCGCCGGTGCACAGGATCGCCGCGCCGGGGTAGGTTTCCGAACCGGCCATCACACCGGTGACGCCCTGGGTGTACTTGTCGTCGTGGGGTCCGGGGACCGGCCAGCGGGCGGCCACGTCGTCGGCCTCGAAACCCACCATGGCACTCGCCGGCAGATCCAGCCCGATGTCGATGAGTTCGACACGCCCGCAGTCCCGCAGTGCGTGGACCGGCTTGAGCCCGCCGAACGTGACCGTCACCGCGGGTGTGACGTGCGGGCCGTCGGCCGCACCGGTGTGGACGTCGACGCCGCTGGGCATGTCGACGGCGACGACCGGGACGCCGGCTGCCTGTACGGCGTCGAACACCGCCGCCGCATTCGGTCGAAGCGGTCCGGAGCCGGAGATGCCGACGACGCCGTCGATCACCAGATCCGTTGACAGAGGCAACTTCTGGACGATCCGACCGCCCGCCCTTGTGAACGCCGCGAGGGCTTTGGGGTGGGCCTTCTCCGGGTTGAGCAGGATCGCTGTCGCGCGGGCGCCGCGGCGGCGAAGATAGGTCGCAGCCCAGAGGGCGTCGCCGCCGTTGTCGCCGGAGCCGACGACCGCGCAGACGCAGCGGCCGCTGACGGTGCCGAGTTCACCGGCGATCGAGGTGGCCAATCCGTAAGCGGCCCGGCGCATCAGTGCGCCGTCGGGAAGGGATGCCAACAGCGGTGCTTCGGCCTCACGGATCTCGTCGGCCGAGTAGTAGTACCGCATGACTCCACGCTAGTCGCCGCACCTCTGTGGCGGGCTCACATGATTAATGTGAATTACTCACAGGTCCAGCGATAGGCTGTCTGTCGTGCCCACGCTGGATGCCCACACGCGTCGCGCCGCGATCGCCGCGCGCATCCAGTCCGACCGCGAAGTGGACTTCACCTCACTGGCCAAGGAGTACGACGTCTCGGCGATGACGATCCGCCGCGATATCGAGCGGCTCGAAGAGCAGGGCATTGCGCGACGAGTCCTCGGCGGCGCAATCGCGTTCGGCGGGAAGGCCACCGAGCCGTCGTTCGACGCCCGCGCGGCGGTCGCGGCCGGCGGGAAGACCCACATCGCCCAAGCCGTGGCCGATCTGCTGGCTCCCGAGGAAACCGTGATTCTGGACAGCGGCAGCACGGTGCTCGCGGTCGCGCGCGCGCTGAAGGGCCGAGCGCTCGGCCTGACCGTGATCACCCCGAGCGTCCTGGTCGCGGTGGAACTCGCCGGCGAACCGGACACCACGGTCCTGCTCACCGGCGGCAAGGTCCGCCCCGGCGAGCTGAGCCTGATCGGCGCCGAGGCCGAGGACTTCTATCTGCGCTACAACAGCGACACCTACGTGATGGGCATCGCCGGGGTGCACGGGCGCCGCGGAGCATCGGAGTACCACCGCGAGGAAGGCAACGTCAAGCAGGCGGCGATGCGCTCGGCGGACCGGGTGATCGTGGCAGCCGACGCGTCCAAACTCGGTCGGGTGCAACTGATCAACGTCGCGCCGGTGTCCTCGATCGCGGTGTTGGTGACCGATGGGTCGCCGCACCATCCCACCGTGGCGCAGCTACGCGCAGCAGGCGTGGATGTGCGCTGCGTGGCCGCCGATCCCGAGTCGGCGACGCGGTGAGATCCCGACTCAACGCCACCGGGCCGACATCGTGGCGTCACGAGCGGTCGGGCGGCGGACCTGCGCGCCGGCCTCCTCCGCGATGAGCGCACCGGCCGCCCAGTCGTGCACGGCCAGATCATCTTCGACAAAGGCATCCAGGCTTCCCTGCGCCACCAGGCACAGGTCGATGGCCGCTGCCCCGAATCGACGCATATCGGTGTAGTCGACCAGCAGCCCGCTCAGTTCGCGGACCTGGCGGCGCCGGTGATGGGCGTCGTAGGACAGCCCCGTGCCCAGCAACCGAGCCGAGGACGCCGGCAGGTGGACCGGTAATTCCTCACGGCCCGAGTCGGTTTCGACATGTGCTCCAGCTCCACGCGCCGCGCTCCAGGTGGTTCTCAGTACCGGTGCGCTGACCGCCGCCGCGAGCCAGGTCCCGTCGTCGCGGCGCACCGCGATCGACGTCGCGTAGAACGGGATGCGGCGGGTGAAGTTGGTGGTGCCGTCGAGCGGGTCGATCACCCACTGCAGGCCCGAGCTACCCGTGTGCGACGGAAGTTCCTCACCGAGAAGCGAATCGTCCGGCCGCGCACTCAGCACCACCTGGCGCACCGCCTCCTCGGCGGCGCGGTCCACCGCGGTGACGAGGTCTCCGACCGCACCTTTGGTGACCACGTCGTCGTGTTCGCTCAACGGCCGCAGACAGACGCCGGCTCCGCGCTGAGCCGCAGCCACGGCGAGCGTGCGCAGCTCATCAGAGTCGGCGTCGGCGCTCACAGCGTGCTGCGGAACTCTTTGACCGCGCCCATCAGTTCGGTGACGCGCGATGCGACAGCGCGGTTCTCGAATACCCCGTCCTGCTTGAAATAGGTCCCGACGATGGCGCCGTCGGCGACCGCGAGCTGTTCGGCCGCGTTGTGCGCACGCACCCCGGTGTTGACGAACACCGGCACCACACCGGCCGAGTCCTTGACCACCTTCAGCGCTTGGGCGTCGGTGGACGCTCCGGCGGTCAGGCCGGAGACGCAGATGGCGTCGGGTTTGGTGGCGAACACCGTCGTGGCGGTGACCGAGGCCAGATCGCGGTCGGCCAGGTAGACCGCTGATTCGGGCACGATGTTGAACAGCAGCTTGACGTCGGACCCACCGACGCGCTGGCGGTGGCGTGCCGCCTCGCCGACGTTGGTGTTCCACAGCCCGAAATCGCTGGCGTACACCCCGGTGAAGATCTCGCGCACCCACTGCGCGCCGGTTGCGACGGCGAGGTCGATGGAGGCCCGACCGTCCCACAGCACATTGACCCCGTAGGGCAGCGTCAGTTCCGGCAGCAGCTCTCCGATCACCCGTGCCATCGTGATGGCCGTGATCGGCTCGGTCTGGGTCAGGTACGGCAGGCTGAACTCATTCGAGATCATCACGCCGTCCACGCCGCCTTCGCGCAGCTCGGCGAGTTCGGCCCTGGCCCGGTCGACGACCGCCCGAACGCCGCCGGCGGAGTCGAAGCCCGGATCGCCCGGTAGGGCAAGAAGGTGCAGCATCGCAATCACGGGTTTGCGAACGCCGAATACGTCGTCCAGCCAGGTGGTCATCGGAGCCTCTCGGATTGTCGTCGCGTCCTCTGGTGTTATTTGATAACAGCATGCGGGGCAGAATCCGCCCCTCTAACGTGATTGTTACACAGAACGTGTGAGAATCTAACAGCATGGTTGGTATCGTCTAGACAACCGAGCGGAGGAGACGGCATGCCGGAGTTCACGATCGGTGTCGATGTCGGCACCACGGGAACCAAGACGGTGCTCGTCGACGTCACCGCGGGCCGCATCGTGGCCCAGGCCTCACGCGACAGCAGACTTTTCGCCGACAGATCTGGTCAGGCCGAGGCCGATCCCGCGCAGTGGATCGACAACGTGCACAGCACTGTTCGCGAAGTGTTGACCGAATCGAGGGTTTCCGCAGCCGATGTCGGCGCACTGGCGACCACCGGGATGGTTCCCGCCGTGGTGGTGCTCGATCAGGCCGGAGCCCCGGTGCGCCGCGCCATCCTGCAGAACGACTCCCGCGCCACCGCCGAGATCGACTCCATGCGCGAACTGCTGCCGCCCGGTGATGTGCTGGCCGCGACCGGGTCGGCGATCACCCAGCAGTCGGTGGCCCCGACGGCGATGTGGCTGCGCGCCAACGAACCCGACACGTGGCGACGCACCGCGCGCCTGGTGGGGTCCTACGACTGGGTCCTGATGGCGCTGGGCGCCGCTCCCCACGTCGAGTTGAACTGGTCCATCGAATCCGGGCTGGGCACCCTCGCAGGCAAGCCCTACCAACCGATGTTCGCCGCGGCCGACCTGCTCGACGACATCCAGCCTGACATCCTCGCACCCGGCCAGCAGGCCGGGGTGCTGAGTTCGGCCGCGGCGGCAGCCACAGGTCTGCGCGCCGGTCTGCCCCTGATCGTCGGCGGCGCCGACCACGTGCTGTCCGCCTACGCGGCCGGGGTCGACACCGCGGGCGACTGGCTGGTCAAGCTCGGCGGCGCGGGCGATGTGCTGGTGGCCAGCGACGAACCGGTGCCCGACGCCAGGCTCTACCTCGACGCGCACCCGGTACCGGGTCGCTGGCTGCCCAACGGCTGCATGGCCACCAGCGGCAGCCTGATCCGCTGGTTCCAGACACTGGCGGGCGGCATCGACCTGCTCGACCTCGACGCGGAGGCAGAGCATCGGGATCCCGCTGAAATCCTCTGTCTACCTTACTTCCTCGGCGAGAAGAGCCCCCTTCACGATCCGGATCTGCGCGGCGCCTTCGTGGGCCTGGACCTCGCGCACACCCGCGCGGACATGTACCGGTCGGTTCTCGAAGCCGTGGCGTTCGGCTTCAAGCACCACACCGAGGTGTTCGCCGACCTCGGTGTGCCGCTGGGGCGCGCGATGGTCACCAACGGCGGCAGCAAGTCGACGCTGTGGAAGCAGATTCTCGCCGACGTCCTCGACACCGAACTGTGGCCGATCATCGGGCACCCCGGCGCGTCACTGGGCGCGGCGGTCATCGCCGGGGTCGGTGTCGGCATGATCGACGACTGGGGCCACACGGACCGCTTCCGCACGCTGGGCGAGCCCGTCGTCCCTGAGCAACGCCACGTCGAGCGGTACGCCGAGGCCTACCCCGAATGGCGCGCGGTCGGCGACACGCTCGCCCCCGTTTCACACCGACTCGCACGAAGGGACCGGCCATGACCGCAGACAACACCTCCATCCGTACCGCCGTCGTCACCGGCGCCGGCTCCGGCATCGGCCGCTCGATCGCCGTCACCCTGGCCGAGCGCGGCTGGCGCGTCATCGTCACCGACATCAACCCCGAGGGCGCAACACAGACCGCTGCCGGCCTGGCCGGTGGTGACGAGCGGGGACATGAGCACCTGCGGTTCGACGTCACCGACCGGGAGGCGGCGGTCGCGCTGGCCGACGACGTCGCTGACCGACTGGGCCTCGACGCCTGGATCAACAACGCCGGGATCTCGGCGATGCAGAGGTTCGTCGACGTCTCCCCCGAACAGTACGACCGGTCACTGGAGATCAACCTCAAGGCGGTGTTCTTCTGCGGGCAGGCCGCCGCACGCGCCATGATCCGCACCGGCACGCAGGGCAGCATCGTCAACACCGCGTCGATGGCGGCCAAACAGGGCAGGGTGCCGTTTCTCGCCGACTATGTCGCATCGAAGTTCGGCGTGCTGGGCCTGACCCAGGCGATGGCCTTCGAACTGGCAGAGCACCGCATCACCGTCAACTGCGTGTGCCCCGGATTCGTTGCAACCCCCATGCAATCCCGCGAATTGGAATGGGAGGCCTCGCTTTCCGGCTCGACCCCGGAAGCGGTCCGGCAGTCGTGGATCGACGCCACGCCGCTCGCGCGACTGCAGACTCCCGAGGACGTCGCCCGCGCAGTGGCATTCCTGGTCTCAGATGATGCCGGGTTCATCACCGGCGAAGCCCTGTCGATCAACGGTGGTGCCTACATGGATTGAGCTCTCCACCACTGCACCGACGGTCCTGAAATCATCACCAGAACAACGGAAGTGAGAACGCATGAAGATCCCCAAGGCGTGGCCGGCGCTGCTGCTGGCAGCGGGCCTGACCCTCTCCGGGTGTGCCGGCAGTGGCGGTTCGGGCGAACAGGAGTCCTCCGGGCTCGGCGACGTCCCCACCGATACCTCGGGCACCGTCCGAGTGCTGATGGAGAACGTGCCCGACACCGATATCGTCCAGGGTCTGGTCGGCAAGTTCAACGAGACCTACCCGGACATCGAGATCAACATCGAGACGATGACTTTCGACCAGATGCGTGATCGCCTGGTGTCGTCGTTCCAGTCGGCGGAGCCGGCCTACGACCTGATCGTGGTGGACAACCCCTGGATGGACGACTTCGCCGACGCCGGCTTCCTCGAGCCGCTCAACGAACGGATCGACTCGACACCCGATTACGATCCCGGCGACTTCTTCTCGTCTCTCACCGACATCACCGATGTCGACGGCACCACCTACGGCGTTCCGTTCTACAACTATGCGCTGGGCTACATCTACAACACCGTCGACATGACGGGGTCCGGCCAGACGGTGCCCACCGACCTCGATGCGCTGGTGCGCACGTCACAACAGCTCAGGACCGACACCCGCGCCGGCATCGCGATGCAGCCGCAGCGTGGCTACAAGATCTTCGAAGAATGGGCCAACTGGCTGTTCGCCGCAGGCGGATCGATCTATGACTCCGACGGCCGGCCGACTCTGAACACCGAGCAGGCGGCCCGCGCCCTGGATGCCTACATCGAGACCTACAACACGGCCGCACCGCCCAACAGCCTCAACTGGGCCTTCGACGAGGCGTTCCGTTCGGTGTCGAGCGGCCAGGCCGCCTCGATGGTCGGCTACAACTGGAACCTGCCCGCCCTCAACGACCCGGCGGGCGCCTCCGGTGACCGCGCCGGACAGTTCGCGCTGGCACCCATCCCCGGCGGTAAATCCGCACTGGGGTCGTGGAGTTGGGCCATTCCGGCCAACTCCGCCACATCCGACGCTGCATGGGCGTTCATCTCCTGGGTCACCTCCCCCGAGATCGACGTTCAGCGTGTTGCCGAAGGTGGCGCGGTGATCCGCGAGAGTTCGCTGACCAATGAGACGGTGCTGGCCGACGGCTTCGGAGCCGACTACTACCAGGCGGTCGGAGAGATCCTGGCCGACGCCTCGCCGCTGTCCCAGGGGCGCGGCGGTGAAGAGATGATCCAGGCCGTGGGAACCGAACTCAACGAGGCGGTGGCCGGCAGCAAGAGCGTCGCCGACGCGTTGCGGGACGCCCAGGCGGCGGTGGAGCGGATCCAGCAGTGAGCAAGGGGAATCCGGCGGCCATGCCGCAAGGTAGCCACATATGAGGTTCAAGTACGGCATGCTGACGCCGTTGCTGACCCTGTTCGGCGTGGCCGTCGGATTCCCGCTCTGTTATGCGCTGTATCTGTCGGTCACCGACTACCGGCTGACCGACCGGGGTGCGCCGAATTTCGTCGGTGGCGCGAACTTCGCTTCGGCGCTGTCCAATTCGGCGTTCTGGGACGCCTTCGCAACCACCGCGATCTACGTCGTCATCGCGGTCAGCCTGGAACTGGTCCTGGGCTTCGCGGTGGCGCTGGCACTGTACCGGCAACGCTGGGCCAAAGATCTGGCGCGGGCAATCGTGTTGGCGCCCATGTTCATCACGCCGATCGCGGTCGGACTGATCTTCAGGTTCCTGCTCAACGACCAGATCGGCGCCGTCCCGGCCCTGTTGCACGCCGTCGGCGCCGACTACGACTTCTTCGGTCCCGGCCGGGCACTGCTGACCTTGGCGTTCATCGACGTCTGGCAGTGGACGCCGTTCATGGTGCTGCTGATCCTCGCCGGCCTCGAGTCGATGCCCAAACAACCTCTGGAAGCGGCGCGGGTGGACGGCGCCGGACCGGTCTACCAACTGCGTCGGGTGCTCATCCCGATGTTGGCGCCGGTGCTGACCGTCGCCGTGCTGCTGCGCGGCCTGGATGCACTGCGGGTGTTCGAGTACGTGTACGCCACCACCCGCGGCGGACCCGGCACCGAAACCGAGACCCTGCAGTACTTCATGTACCTGGAGGGCATCCAGTTCTTCCGGCTCGCGGCGGCCAGTGCGATGGCGTTCATCGTGCTGGTCCTGGTTCTGGCCGTGATCGTGGTGGCCTTCCGCACGATGGAGAGAAGCAAGGCCCGATGACCCGACCGCGCTGGCTGGAGATCATCCGGATCGCCGTGCTGACGGCGACCTTCCTGTTTGTGCTGTTCCCGATCATCTGGGTGGCCCTGGCGAGTTTCAAGACGTCGGGCCAGATGGCCGAACCGTTCCTGGTGGCGTTCAGTCCGACGCTGGAGAACTGGCGGTCGGTGCTGGATTCGGGGATCTTCGCCGCCGCGGGACGCAGCCTCATCGTCGGTGTCATCACGGTGTCGGTGAGTCTGGTCGTCGGGTGCATGGGCGCCTACGTGATCGCCAAGTACCGCGCCGGTGGCTCGCTGACCCGCTTCGGGATGCTCGCCGCCCAGGTCGTGCCACCGGCGGTCATGGTGTTTCCGTTCCTGACGATGGCGCAGGCGTTGCGGATGACCGACACGCTGCTGCCGGTGATCTTCGCGCATCTGAGTTTTGTTCTGCCGCTGGTGACGTGGTTCCTGATCGGCTTCTTCGAGGCCGTGCCGTCCTCTCTCGAGGAGCAGGCCCGCGTCGACGGGTTCACCCGCTGGCAGGCGTTCAGGCTGGTGGTGCTTCCGCAGGTGTTCCCCGGCATCGGTGCGGCCGGGATCTTCGGCTTCACGCTGTCGTGGAACGACATGTTCTACGGACTGATCCTCGCCCCCGGCAACGCGGCGATTCTGCCCGTGGCGATCTCGAGCTTCAACACGTTCCGCGGCGTGCAGATCGGTGCGATGAGCGCCGCGATCATGATCGCCATCATCCCGGTGGTGGTGGCCAGCTTCTTCATTCAGCGACGCTTGGTGCAGGGCATCAGCGGCGGCGCGGTCAAGTACTAGCAAGCGAGGTTTTGCTCAGATGGCAGCAGTCAGCTTCTCCGGGGTCAGCAAGTCCTACGGTGACATGGCAGTGGTGTCCGACCTGGACCTGGAACTCACCGACGGCAGCATGACGGTGCTCGTCGGCCCCTCGGGCTGCGGCAAGACCACCTCGCTGCGCATGCTGGCGGGCCTGGAGGAGGTCACCTCAGGCACCATCCGCATCGACGGCCGCGACGTCACCCGTCTCGAACCCAAGCAGCGCGACATCGCGATGGTGTTCCAGAACTACGCCCTCTACCCCCATCTGACGGTTCGGGAGAACATCGCTTTCCCATTGCGCGCCAAGCGGATTCCGCGTTCGGACGCACTGCGTCAGGCCGACGACATCGCCGACTCGCTGGGGCTCGGCCACCTGGTGGCCCGCAAGCCCAAGGACCTCTCGGGCGGTCAGCAGCAGCGGGTCGCGATCGGCCGCGCGATCATCCGCGAGCCGGCGGTGTTCCTGTTCGACGAGCCACTGAGCAATCTCGACGCCAAACTGCGGGTG
Source organism: Mycobacterium sp. DL (assembly GCF_039729195.1). Taxonomy (NCBI): domain Bacteria; kingdom Bacillati; phylum Actinomycetota; class Actinomycetes; order Mycobacteriales; family Mycobacteriaceae; genus Mycobacterium; species Mycobacterium sp. DL. The sequence goes on along the minus strand of NZ_CP155796.1, from coordinate 1,282,564 downwards.
GAGACCCGGACCGAGCTGCTCAGACTGCAGCGTCGGCTGGGCGTGACGTCTCTGTACGTCACCCACGATCAGGAAGAGGCGATGACGCTGTCGGACCGTATCGTGGTGATGCGTGACGGGCGCATCGCACAGGCCGGCCCGCCCGAAGAGGTATACCGTTGCCCGGCTGACACATTCGTCGCGGCCTTTGTCGGCAGCCCGAAGATGAACCTGATCGACGGCGCGGTGACCGGAGGCGAACTACGCACCCCGTCAGGACTTGTGGTCACGGTAGGTGGCCCTGAGGCTTCGTCGGTGACGATCGGCATCCGCCCGGACGACCTCACCCTCGCGCCTGATCCCGAGGGCCCGGCGACCGTGGAGCTCATCGAGCTGCTGGGACCGCGCGCGATCGTCACCGTTCGCGCCGGGGAACACGTCCTCACCAGCGTCGTCACCGCCGGGTCCCTGCCCGAGATCCCGGTCGGCGCCCAGGTGGCTCTGTCCGCCGCCCCATCTGAAGTGCACCGCTTCGACGTCGCAAGTGGTGTGCGCCTTCGGTAGTGACCGATTCGACCTCCCTGCCGGTGGGTAACCACGCGGCCATGGCGAATCGTGAACTCACTGACGAGCTGCTCGAACTCGAACACGCAGGCTGGAAGTCACTGTGCGAGGGCACCGGCGACCAGTTCTACGGCGGCGTGATGGCCGACGACGCCGTGATGGTGTTGGCCAACGGCATGGTGATGGATCGTGCCACGGTCACCGCGGCGCTCGGCGAGTCACCGCCCTGGGCGCGCTACGAGATCAGCGACGTCCGGTTGATCGAGGTCACGCCCGACACCGCCGCGCTCGTCTACACCGGCACCGGGTTTCGGGACGGGCAGGACGAGCCGTTTGTCGGCGCGATGTCCTCGGTGTACCACCGCGCCGGCGACGGCTGGAAGCTCGTTCTCTACCAGCAGTCCGCCAAGAACTGACCTCACCTGCAGGTCAGCACCATGCAGCCGGCGATGGGCCCGCCGCCCGCGGCTGCCAGCGCCACCTGCGGCCGTTGCATCACCTGGCGGTCGCCGGCCTGACCACGCAGCTGCAGACAGGCCTCGTGCAGCAGCCAGTAGCCGTGCAGGCGCCCTGCCGACAGTTGGCCGCCATAGGTGTTCAGTGGCAGTTCGCCGTCGAGCGCGATGCGCCGGCCTCCTTCGACGAACGGCCCGGCCTCACCGTCGCCGCAGAGCCCGAGCGCCTCCAGCCACGCGAACGTCAGAAACGTGAAGCCGTCGTACAATTCGGCGATCTGCACGTCCGCGGGTGTCAGATCGGTCCGCGACCACAGCTGCGCGGCCGCCTCGACAGAGGCCATCTTCGGATAATCGGCGCGGTGCACCCAGCCCCCGGACCCGTAGGCGCCGCCGATCGCCTCGACCGCCACCGGCGGTTGCGGGCAATCCGCCGCGTGATCGGCGCGTGAGATCACCAGCGCCACCGACCCGTCGATAGGGGCGTCACAGTCGAACAACCCCAGCGGGGTCGACACGGGCCGCGCCGACAGGTAGTCCTCCATCGTCATCGGGTCCCGGTAGACCGCCCTGGGATTCAGCGCCGCATTGCGACGGCTGTTGATCGCCAGCCAGCCCAACTGCTCGTTGGTGGTTCCGTAGAGCTCCATGTGACGACGGCAGTGCATCGCGGTCCAGTTGGCCGCCGAGTAGGCGTGCGCGCCCAGCAGTTCGCCGATGTCGTCGATCGCACCGATCTGGCGACGGGTCCCGGGGGTTCTCGGCTCGACCGGCGGCGACGTCAGCACGTTCGGTCGCGAGGGGGCGGTGGGGTTGCCGGTGAGTGCACCGCCGAGCATCTGCACGGTGCGATACACCAACACGTGCCGGGCGCCACCTTCCCCGACGGCGCGCATCGCCGCGATCACCGGGTTGATCACCCCGCCGGTGAGGAAGTCCGACCCACGGTCGATCGCATCGATTCCCAGCGCAGGCAGCAACTCCCCCGCCGTGACGTCTCCCAGCGTGGCGACTCCGTCGATGTCCGACGGGGCCAGCCCGGCATCGGCGATCGCTTCGCGGCCGGCCTCCAGAGTCAGCTCCAACCCGGGAATGCCGGTGCGGCGCCCGATCCTCGAGATGCCGATGCCGCTGATGATCGCGTTCTTCTCGAAGTGCGTCACCCGAGGTACGTTAGCCGTCATGCGCGTGCCGAGGTGCGTCCGATGTTCGCTGTGGGTGTCGCCGCCCGCCCCCGACTGCCCGGACTGCGGCGGTGAGTTGACACCTGAGCCCGTCAGCGGCCGCGGCAGCGTGTTCACCTACACCGTGAACCACCATGCGTTCGACCCGACGATTCCGGTCCCGTACATCATCGCGGTCATCGGGCTCGACGAACAGCACGACCTACGGATCGTGGCGAATATCGTTGACTGTCAAACTGATTCGGTCTCCATCGGCATGCGGGTCGCGGCGAGGGGTACCGCTGATACCCCAGTCTTCGTACCGGCCTAGGGATTTTGCCCGCGGATGGCCGCCGTCAACGTCGGATACAGATCGATGACCTCGTCGATGCGCATCATCCGAATGGGTCGGCTGGTCGCGGGCCCGTCCGCCACCACGCGCAGCGACATATGGGCGCGCTCCGTGAGCCGGTGAGTCTCGACGAGCACACTGATGCCGGCTGAGGACAGGAACTCCACGTCGGTGATGTCGACGATCAGAACAGACGGACAGTCCGCCAGCGCAATGTCGAGGTGCGTCCCGAGGGTGGGTGCGGTGAGGACGTCCAAGTCGCCTTTCACGTGCAGCACCACCGTCTCGCCGTCACGTCGCGGGCTGATGCTGAACCTGCCACTTCGATTGTGCTCGCTCACATTCATTCATCGCCCCCGGGGCCTCGGCAGACACCACCGCCGCACTCGGTGTCTGCTGCAGCTCACGCGGCCGTAAAAAGGGCGGCGACCATCGCTGCACTACGAATCGTTAACAGGTATATCGGCGGGAGGGTGCCCGGCGTTAACCGATTCGGCGAACTTTTTCCCAATTCTGGGAGAGCCGTCACGAAAACGCAGTTCGGCCGGCAGTTTCACCGTCCACCCTGTTCCAAAAACGGTGTGCCCGTCCACCGATCTCGTCGGCATACTCGCCGCTGATCGCGTGTGACGCATGGGGCCAGAGTTCAACCTCTGCGCGCGGCAACAACTTCGCCGCTGTTTCAGTGGCCCGACGACCATCGTGGATCACACTGCGCCCTGCGATCAACGCGAGCACCGGGACGTCAAGCGCTTTTAGCTGGTCAGCGGTGAATCGTGTCGGAAGAGGTTGCCGCAGCACAAAATCGCGCGCGCCCGCTGCGATCAGCGATGCCACCGCAACGGATTCGTCGAGATCAGCGCCTCCCGAGATCCACTTCAGTACCTTCTTCCGGAGGAACCCGGGCGCACCGGGCATACCCATCGGCATCACGGCGAGCATCGTTCGAATGGGAATGCGCGCAAACGTCATCGCCGGATCCAGCAGCGTCAACGACGTCACACGCCCGCGTCTGCGGACCGCATGGTTGGCAGACGACCACCCGCCGAAGGACACCCCCATCAGATGCGGGGATCTCAGACCCAGGCCTGTCAGCAGCTCGTCGAACCATGACGCCTGATCCTCGGATCCGGTGATCGGTCGCTTTTGGATCGACATCCCAGGCTCGCCGAGGAGGTCGACGGAGTACACCGTGCGATGCGCCAGCAGGCCGGCCAGATTCGCCCCCCACATCGGCGTCGAGGCGTTGCGGCCCGGCAGCAGCACGACCGGACGTCCGGGACCTCCCGCGAATCGGTAGACCCGCACCTGGCCGAAACGTGTTGGCACGTCCAGCGACTCGTCGTATGGCGGAAGCTCGGCCATCGCGGCGCGGTAGGCGGCGACGAAGTGGTCGTGAGCGGCGTCGCTGCGGAAGTGCCCGACCGTGCTCACGCGGGCTACTCGACGGTGACGGACTTCGCCAGGTTCCGCGGCTTGTCGACGTCGTACCCCCGCGCCTGAGCCACGCCCGCGGCGAACACCTGGAGCGGAATCGAGGACAGCAGAGGCTGCAGAAGTGTTGGTACCGCGGGCATCTCGATGAGATGATCGGCGTAGGGCCGCACCGTGTCATCACCTTCCTCGGCGATCACGATCGTCACGGCACCCCGGGCCTGGATCTCCCGGATGTTCGACAGCAGCTTCGAGTGCAACGTGGCCGCGTTCTTCGGCGACGGCATCACGATGATGACGGGCAGGTCGTCCTCGATGAGGGCGATCGGGCCGTGCTTGAGCTCACCCGCGGCGAACCCCTCGGCGTGCATGTACGCCAATTCCTTGAGCTTGAGCGCGCCTTCGAGCGCCACCGGATATCCCACGTGGCGGCCCAGGAACAGCACCGTCTGCGACGACGCGAAGCGGGTGGCGAGTTTCGCGACGGGATCGGCGGCGGTGGCCAGCACACGCGCGATCAGGTCGGGCATCGCTTCGAGATCGTGGTACTCGCGGGCCACCTCGTCGGGGTACTTGGTGCCGCGGGCCTGCGCAAGTGCCAGTCCGACAAGGTAACTCGCGGCGATCTGGGCCAGGAACGTCTTGGTCGACGCGACCCCGATCTCGGGTCCGGCGCGGGTGTAGAGCACCGCATCACATTCCCGGGGGATCTGGCTGCCGTTGGTGTTGCAGATGGCCAGCACCTTGGCCTTCTGCTCCTTGGCGTGCCGCACCGCCTCCAGCGTGTCGGCGGTCTCACCGGACTGCGAGATCGCCACCACCAGGGTGTGGCTGTCGAGAACCGGGTCGCGGTACCGGAATTCGCTGGCCAGTTCGACCTCGACGGGCAGCCGGGTCCAGTGCTCGATCGCATACTTGGCCAGCAGCCCGGAGTGGAACGCGGTCCCGCAGGCGACGATGAAGACCTTGTCGATATCGCGTAGTTCCTGGTCGGCGAGGCGTTGCTCGTCGAGCACGATGCGGTTGTCGATGAAGTGACCCAGCAGGGTGTCGGAGACGGCGGCAGGCTGCTCGGCGATCTCCTTGAGCATGAAGTACTCGTAGCCGCCCTTTTCGGCGGCCGAGGTGTCCCAGTCGATGTGGAACACGCGGTAGTCCGTCGTGGGATCTGCGAGATTTCCCGCGAAGTCGGTGATGCGATAACCGTCGGCGGTGACCACCACCGCCTGGTCCTGACCGAGTTCGACGGCCTCGCGGGTGTGCTCGATGAATGCGGAGACGTCGGAGCCGACGAACATCTCACCGTCACCGATGCCGAGCACCAGCGGAGTGGAGCGGCGGGCGGCGACGATCATGTCCGGCTGGTCGGCGTGCGCGAAGACCAGCGTGAAGTGACCCTCGAGCCGCCGCAGAACCGCCAGCACCGCGGCAGAGAAGTCGCCGGCGTTCGTACCGTGCGCGTACTCGCGCGCCACCAGGTGGACTGCCACCTCGGTGTCGGTGTCGCTGGCGAACTCGACCCCGGCGACCTCGAGTTCGGCGCGCAGCGCGGCGAAGTTCTCGATGATGCCGTTGTGGACGACCGCGACCTTGCCGGTGGCGTCCTGATGCGGGTGGGCGTTGCGGTCGGTGGGCCTGCCGTGTGTCGCCCACCGGGTGTGTCCGAGACCTGTCGCTCCGACGAGATGGTCTGCTCCGGTCTCCCCCAGAGCGGCTTCGAGATTGGCCAACCGACCTGCCTTACGGCGAACGGTCAGCCCGCCCTGGCCGTCGAGCAGCACCACACCCGCCGAGTCATAGCCTCGGTACTCCATCCGGCGCAGCGCGTCGACGACGATCCCGCAGGCAGGACGCTGCCCGACGTAGCCGACGATTCCGCACATAGCCATACAGGGTAGTGCAGGAACGCGTCTGCTCCGGGTGGGCTACGGTCATCGGGTGGCCAGCACGAAGAAGCTCTTCAACGCGTTGACCCGCCGTGGCCCACACCGTGTGATGCGCGGTGACCTGGCCTTTGCCGGGCTCCCAGGCGTCGTCTACACCCCCGCTGCGGGTAAGAATCTGCCGGGCGTCGCCTTCGCTCACGACTGGATCACATCGGCCGATCGCTACCACGGAACGCTGGAGCATCTGGCGTCCTGGGGCATCGTCGCGGCCGCCCCCAACACCGAGACCGGACTGGCCCCGTCGGCGCTCACTCTGGCCTACGACCTCGGCACGACGCTGGACATCATCGCGGGCGTGCGACTGGGCACCGGGGACATCAGCGTGCACCCGGGCAAGCTGGGCCTGGCAGGGCATGGATTCGGTGCGTCGACGACGGTCTTCGCAGCGGCGGGGATGGCGGTGAAGCCGAAGGCGGTGTTCGCGGCGTACCCGACGATCACCAAGCCGTCCGCCGAGCAGCCTGCGGCAACACTGCGCGTTCCCGGCCTGGTGCTTGCCGACCCCGGTGATCCGATGACGCTGAGGTCCAACACCGTCGAGCTGGCTCGCGCGTGGAAGACGGCCACGCTGCGCGCCACGTCGAACACCAAGTCCGGAGGTCTGGTCGAGGGGCGCAGACTGGCTCCGGTCGTCGGGCTTCCGGGCGCCGACAAGAGCACCCAGAAGATCGTGCGGGCCCTGATGACCGGGTACTTCTTGCACATGCTGACCGGCGACAAGGTCTACAAGGACTTCGCCGACGCCGAGGTCGAACTCCCGAAGGCGCCGGTGATGGACCCCTTCGCCGACGACCCGGTGGACCTGGAGAACAAGGTCGTCGCGCTCCTCAAGCCCTAGCCGGAGCTAGCCCAACCAACTGGTTGGGTGTATATCTTGCTGATGCGAACAGGCATCTTCCTCAGCTACGCCGGCGGGTTCCTCGATGCGGTCGAGGAGGTGGTCGAACTCGAGAAGATCGGTGTCGACATCGCACTGGTCGCCGAGGCCTACTCCTACGACGCGATCAGCCAACTCGGTTTTCTGGCGGCCCGGACGTCGCGGATCGAGTTGGGCACCGGCGTCGTCCCGATCTACACCCGCACACCCGCACTGATGGCGATGACGGCCGCGGGCCTCGACTACGTCTCCGACGGCCGGTTCCGACTCGGCCTGGGCACCTCGGGTCCGCAGGTGGTCGAGGGCTTCCACGGTGTGCCCTTCGACGCGCCCCTGGGGCGCACCCGCGAGGTCGTCGAGATCTGCCGTCAGGTGTGGCGGCGCGAACGGCTCAGCCATGACGGCAAGCACTACCAGGTGCCACTGCCGGCCGACCGCGGCACCGGACTGGGAAAACCTCTCAAGCTGATCAATCACCCTGTGCGGGAACAGATTCCGATCACCATCGCCGCGCTCGGCCCGAAGAACGTCGAGCTGACCGCCGAGATCGCCGAAGGCTGGCAGCCGGTGTTCTTCTACCCGGAGAAAGCCGACGAGGTCTGGGGCGATGCGCTGCGCGCGGGCGCCGCCAAACGCGATCCGGCCCTCGGTCCTCTCGACGTCATGGTGAGCGCCAGCCTGGCGATCGGCGACGACGTCGATGAGCGATTGTCCTGGGCCAAGCCGCAATTGGCGCTCTACATCGGCGGCATGGGTGCCCGGGGGCGCAATTTCTACCACAACCTGGCAACGCGCTACGGCTTCGGCGAGGTCGCCGACCACATCCAGGATCTCTACCTGGCCGGCAAGAAGGCCGAAGCCATCGACGCAGTGCCCGATGAACTCGTGCGCCAGGTGTCCCTGGTGGGTTCGCGCGGCTTCGTCAAGGAACGGGTGGCAGCCTTCGCCGAGGCCGGCGTGACGACACTGCTCGTGCATCCGCTGACTAGTGACCGACGCGAAACCGTGGCGTTCGTGGAGGAATTACAGTCACTGTTGTGACCGAACTCCCCGACGACGTGATCAGCTTCCTCTCCGAAGGCACCCGCACCGCAAAACTCGGATTCGTCGCGGCGGACGGCCGACCGTTGGTGGCGCCCGTCTGGTTCATCGTCGACGGACAACAGTTGGTGTTCAACACCGGAAAGACCACCGCCAAGGGGCGGGCGCTCTATCGCGACCCCCGCGTGGTGCTGTGCATCGACGACGACCGACCTCCCTTCTCGTTCGTGCAGGTTCAGGGAACGGCAGCCATCGGTGAGGACCCTGCCGAGGTTCTGGCCACTGCAACCCGCATCGGCGGTCGCTACATGGGCGAGGATCGGGCCGAGGAGTTCGGGCGCCGCAACGGCGTCCCGGGCGAGTTGGTGGTGCGGGTCACGCCCACCAAGGTCCTCAAGGCGTTCAACCTCGCCGACTGAGGGCAGAAGACCGAGCGAGCACCGCCAGCACAACAGCCACCAGGAGCAGCGCCGGAACGTCCCCCCACAGGTGTCCCCTGTGGTGGCCGCTGCCGACAGACTGAACAGCCATGATCGCTGCGTGCACGACACTTGACCACACGGTGAACCAGATCAGGCTGACGTTGGCCTCCGGACGGCGGGCAGCCATCGCGAGGAATACCCCCAGCGTGGCATACAGTCCGACGATCATGATGAAGTAATCGGACTGATGCGGGGCACCGGTATGCCACGCCCATCCCGACGGCCAGACGACCGCCAGCGGATAGAGCAGGATCATCACCGCGCCGAAGGCGACGAGCGCGATCTGCAGAAGTCTGTAGCTGTGAGGGATTGCCATCGCGTGCTCCCGCGTCCTCGCATCGATCGTGGGGTCACAGTACGCCCGGCGCACCCCTGGGGGCCGCTCGATATGTGACCGCCACCTCCCCGGTTCGGCCATGTGATTGACGCCACAGCTTTAGCTGTATACAGTTTAGTCATTCGGTAGACAAGGAGAGAAGATGGCATACCAAAATGCCGCGGGTCGAGTCGCCTCTGAACTGCGCAGCGGGATCCTTCACGGTGAGATCGCTCCCGGTTCGCGGCTGTCCCAGTTGCGTCTCGCGGAGCGCTTCGGTGTCAGCCGGATCCCCGTCCGCGATGCCCTTCAGTTGCTCGCGGGCGAAGGGCTGGTGCACCCGGCGTCGAATGCCACCGCGGTCGTCACCGGCATGTCGGTGCCCGAACTGCAGGAACTCTACGAACTGCGGGAAGCCGTCGAACCGATCGCCACCCAGATCGCAGTGCCCAATGTCGGCCGCGCCGACATCCTCACCATGCGCAAGCAACTCGTCATCATGGAAGAGAACGTCGACGCCCGCGCCTGGCTGGCGGCCAACGCGGACTTCCACGCCGCGGTGTACATGCGGGCGAACCGACCACGGATGGTCGAGTTGGTAGAGCAGCTCCGCCGGCTCACCGACCGCTACCTGTACGTGCACCTCGAGGTCATCGGCCGGACCGAGCACCTCCATGCCGAGCACCTGGCCATCATGGCCGCCGTCGAGAGTGGCGACGCCGCACTCGCTGCCCGGCTCACCCGCGAACACCTCGCGACCTCGCACGACTACATCCTCACCTATCTTCTCGAAAACCCCACTGCCACAGGCGGAGACGATCTCGTCAGCCTGCATGAGGCAGCACCAGTAGCCGCGTCAGAGGCATCGTCGCCTCACGCTCAGTTGAAGGGAACAAACAAGTGAACGGTCTCGCACGACGCATCACAGCCGCAGTCCTGGCGGCGACCACCGCGGTGGCCCTCTCGGCCTGTGTATCCAGGCCCGAACAGAACGCCGGTGGCGACGGCGGCACCATTCGATTCACCTTCGCGCCGGATCCGGTGTGGGACTACATCACCGACCAGGGAATCCTCGAAGAGATGGAGGCCGAGTCGGGCATCAACATCGAGGCGTCTTCCACCTGGGACGAGTTCGGCGTGTTCGCCGGCGGTCACGCCGACATCGTGTCGTCGGCAAGCTACGAGGTGCCCGTCATCGAGGAGGAGACCGGGCGTAACACCGTGGTGATCGGCAAGTACAACATGGACCGCAGCGTGATCATCGCGCGCGCCGACAATCCTGCCAACACGTTGGCCGACCTGAAGGGCCAGGACATCTCCGCCTTCACCGCGGTGTCGGCGACGCTGGTATGGGGTGCCTACGCGAAGAAACTCCATGACGTCGACTTCCGTTCCGGCGGAGGGGATTACAACATCATCGTGGCCGACCCGCAGCAGCAGGCGGACCTCGTCGAACGGGGTGAGGTCGCAGCGTGTGTGTGCCTCCCCGAGTTCGCCACCCCGGGCCTGCGTTCCGGGGAGCTCAAGGTGCTCTATGACGGCAAGGCCTCCAAGGACATGTATGCCGACCTGGTCGTCGAGGGCCACGAGGGCCCGATGATCAACGTGTTCCTCGCCGGGGCCGAATGGGCCGAGGAGAATCCCGAGCAGGTCGAGTTCTTCCTCGACGTCTGGCAGCGCGGACTGCAGGAGTGGGAGCAGAACAAGACCGAGATCATCGAGACCTACCCGCAGCACTTCGCGGTCGAGGCACCCGAGGACGTCGCCTTCGTCCAGGAGTACGTCAACGACAACGACTGGTTCGTCCGCGACGTACGCTTCGACCAGCAGTGGGCCGACGGCGAATCCCAGGTCTTCCCACTGCTGAAGGAGACCGGTTTCATGGATGAATCCCAGGCCCTGCCCAACTTCCGGGTCTCCGAGGGTGGCAACGGGTCATGACGGCCACCACCGCCGAGCGCACCGAGGGAGGTGCACCCCCGGCCCCCGGGGACGCACCCCCCGGCGCGATAGGCAGAAACCTGCGACGTACCGGTCTGGCACTGACCGGATACCTCACCCTGTTCGCCGTGTGGTCGGCGTGCTCGCTGTTCTTCTTCACCCCCTACGTGCTGCCTGCGCCCTGGACGGTCGGTGCCGAGATGTGGCACCTCGCCGCCGACGGCACCGCGTTCGTCCAGTTCGGCTCCAGCATCGTCAAGATCGCTGTGGGCTTCGCGATCGGCACTGTGGTGGGCGTCCCGCTGGGACTGCTGATGGGACGGATGCGGTACTGGAACTACTTCTTCCAGCAGCCACTGCTCGTCCTGGGCAACGTGCCCGGTCTGGCGTTCGCGGTGTTCGCCCTGATCCTGTTCGGGATCGGCGCCATCGGTCCGATCGTCGTGGTGGCCTTCGTCGCGCTCCCCTACGTGGCGCTCAACGTGGCGCAGGGCGTCGAGGAGGTCGATCGGAATCTGATCGACATGAGCACGGTGTACGGCCTGAACCGCAGCGCCATCCTCCGGTCGGTGTTCCTGCCGTCGATCATGCCGTTCCTGTTCGCCGCGTTGCGGTACGGCTTCGCGATGGCCTGGAAGGTGGAGGCCCTCACCGAGGTGTTCGGCGGGCGAAGTGGCATCGGCTTCATGATTCGCCAGTCCTACCAGGAGTTCTCGGTCGCCGGCGTGCTGGCGTGGACCGGATTCTTCGTGCTGTTCATCCTGCTGATCGAGCGGGTTTTCCTTGCCGGACTCGAACGCCGGTTCTTCGCATGGAGAGGAGGTCGCTGACATGACCACAACCGCACCAACAACGAAACCGTCCTGGCTCACCGGACCGTTCGGCGCCAGCGCGGCCGCCGCAGTCGTCTTCCTGCTGCTGTGGCAGGCGGCCGGCATGTTCAGCGAACGCATCCCAGGACCGGCGCCCGTCATCCAGGCCGCGATGAGGGAGGTCGAGCGCGGGGAGTTCTTCTTCAACTTCGCCATCAGCATGCAGCGCTTCGGGATCGGCATGGCCATCTCCATCGCCGTCGGAATCGCCATCGGCCTCGCCATCGGGTCATCACGGCTGTTCGACGACATGTTCGGCGACGTCAACCTGGTCGGCCTGGCCATCCCGGCGGTGATCTGGGCGCTGCTGTGCGCCATGTGGTTCGGATTCTCCGACACCGCGCCGATCGTCACCGTGGTGCTCTCGGCAGTACCGTTCGTGGTCGTCAACGTGGCAGCAGGGGCACGCTCCATACCGCCTGCGCTGCTGGACATGTCGGACTCCTACGGCGTGACGCCGGCCCGACGGTTGCGCCACGTGATCCTTCCCTCGGTCACCGGATACACCGTCGCCGGGATCCGATTCGGCGTCATGTCCGGCTGGAACGGACTGCTGCTGTCGGAGTGGTTCGGATCGGCCGACGGTGTCGGCCATCAGGCCCGGTACTGGTACGACGCCAACCAGATGCCAGGGTTCGTCGCCTGGATCGCGTTCTTCATCCTCTTCATGGTCCTGACCGACCGGGTAGTTCTGGAGCGCCTGTCGCGCCGCGCATTCCGTTGGCGCGACGGCGAATCCACGAGTGCCACCCCTGCCGCGGCTCCGGCCGCCTGACATCCGAACAGAAGGAATCCCGTCATGGCCACTGTCCACGTGAAAAAACTGGTCAAGGTGTTCACCACACCGACCGGACCCCAGACCGTCATCGACGGTATCGACTTCGAGATCGCCGACCGTTCGTTCGTGTCTCTTGTCGGCCCGTCGGGGTGCGGGAAGACCACGCTACTCAACATCATCGCGGGAATCGAGACCGCGACCTCAGGTTCGGTGTCCATCGGTTCGGCCGACCGGCCGGGCAAGCTGGCCTACGTCTTCCAGGAGCCCCGACTGCTCCCCTGGCGCTCGATCTTCGACAACCTGATGTACGTCCAGCGAACCCACGACGATGCGGCGAAAGAGCGGGTGCACGAAGCACTTCGGCGTGTCGGCCTGGGCCATGCCGAGAAGAAGTGGCCGGGTCAGCTCTCCGGCGGCCAGCAGCAGCGGGTCGGCATCGCCCGGGCGCTCTCGGTCGAACCCGACGTGCTGCTGATGGACGAGCCGTTCAGCCACCTCGACGCCATCACCGCCCGGGGGCTGCGCGAGCACCTGCAGGAACTCTGGGCAGCGACGCGCAAGACGGTCGTGTTCGTGACCCACGACGTCAGCGAGGCCGCCGAACTGTCCGACCGCATCCTGATGCTCGCTCCCGGCGGGACCATCCACGAGGACATCCCGGTCGATCTGCCGCGGCCGCGCAAGGCGTCCAACGAGAAGGTCGCCGTCCTGGAGTCATCGATCCTGCGCCGATTCGAGGACCTCGAGGCCGCCACGACACCGGCCCCCGCTCCCGCACATGCCTGACTCACAAAGAAAAAGAGGCCACTTCATGCCTGAACAGTCCACGTCCTCGGCAGCACCAACGCTTCTGGGCACCAACGGTGAATCGGCGCACGCGCTGTTGATCAACGGCGAACACCGGCCCGGTGGAGGTGACCTGCTCGAACTGGTCAACCCGGCCACCGCCAAGGTGTTCGCACGTTGCCACAGTGCCAGCATGGCGGACACCGACGACGCGGTGTCCTCGGCACGGGCAGCCTTCGACGCCGGCGTCTGGTCCCAGTTGTCGATTCAGGAACGGTCGCGGATCCTGCACCGCTTCGGTGACCTGCTCGAGCGCGACATGAACGAGCTGTACCGGCTGGAGACGGTCAACAACGGGCGGCCGATCACCGAGACGAAAGCTCAGATCACCCGGTTGCCGGAGTGGTACCGGTACAACGCCGCCCTGCTCCTCGCCTCGCGCAATGCCGTGGTGCCGATGTCCGGCGAATATCATTCGTACACATCACGATTCCCGCTGGGCGTCGTCGCCACGCTGTCCTCGTTCAACCATCCCCTGATGATCGCGTCCAAGAGCGTGGCACCGGCTCTGGCCACCGGCAACAGCGTCGTTCTCAAGCCGTCGGAGCAGACACCGCTGACCGCCCTGCTCGTCGGCGCGCTGGCCCTGGAAGCCGGTATCCCACCCGGTGTGCTCAACGTGGTGCCGGGCCTGGGCCCGGTCACCGGTGCGAGGCTGGCCGAGCACCCCCTGGTCGACAAGGTGGTCTTCACAGGGGGCACCGAGGTCGGCAGATCGATTTCGATGGCAACCGCCCGGCGCTTCGCCAAGTCGACCGTCGAATTGGGCGGCAAGACACCGGTTCTGGTGTTCGACGACGTCCCCGTCGAGGTGGCTGCGCGGGGTGCGGCGTTCGGTGGTTTCATCGGAGCCGGCCAGACGTGCATCGCCGGCACCCGCATCCTGGTCCAGGAGACGATCTACGACGAGTTCGTCGCCGCGCTCGTCGCGCAGGCCGAGAGCATCCGCATCGGTGACCCGAGCCAGCCCGGAACTCAACTCGGGCCGGTGATCTCGGAGCGGGCACGCACCCGCATCCTCGACTATGTCGAGGTCGGTCGCTCCGAGGGGGCCACTGTGGCCACCGGAGGGTATGCGCCCGAGATCGCAGGCCTCGACGGGTATTTTGTCGCCCCGACGGTTCTCTCCGGCGTCAACAACCAGATGCGGGTGGCCCGTGAGGAGATCTTCGGACCGGTACTCGTTGTGATCCCCTTCAGCGACGAGTCAGATGCGGTGGGCATCGCGAACGACTCACCGTACGGACTCGGCTCCTCGATCTGGACGCGCGACGTGGCCAGAGCGCACCGAGTGGCCGCCAAACTCGAGCAGGGCATCGTGTGGGTCAACGACCACCACCGCCTGGATCCGTGCTCTCCGTGGGGAGGTGTGCGGGAAAGCGGACACGGCCGGGAAGGTGGCTGGGAGTCCTTCGACGATTTCACCCATGTGCGGGCGGTGACGATCCGCACCGCCGACACCGACGTGGACTGGTATGGCGACGTGGCATTGGAGCGGTTGAACTGATGACGATTTCACTGGCGGATCTGCCCGTCACCGACGGACTGTCCTTCCAACACGACGGGGCCGTGCTGACCGCGGTGCTCGACGCACCCGACGGCAACCTGATGACCATGGCCATGTGCGACGCGCTCGCAGCGGTGTTGGCCGACCCACCTGCGGAAGTACACGTGCTGGTGTTGAGTGCTGCCGGCGAGCACTTCTGCCTCGGCCGCGAGCGCACCGCCGCCACCCCGGACGACCTCCCGGTTGAGGTACAGCGGCTGATCGCGCTCAACGAGGCACTCGCCGCGACCAGGCTGGTGACGGTGGCGCGTGTGCACGGTGACGCAGCCGGTTTCGGTGTCGGCCTGGCGGCGCTGTGCGATGTGGCGGTGGCTACGCGCACGGCCCGGCTGAACTTTCCGGAGGTCCGGATCGACCTGGCACCCGCACTGGTGCTGGCCTGGCTGCCCGCGATGGTGGGGCGACGGGAAGCGTTCTGGCTCACCGCGACCGGCGAGCCGGTGTCGGGCGACGAAGCGGTTCGCCTCGGGCTGCTCAACGAGGTGACCGACGACGTCGCAGCATTGGACGAGGCGGTCGGGCGGCGGGTGCAGTCGCTGGTGCGAGCACAACCGCGCGTCCACACCGAGATCCGGAAGATGTTGCGGTCGGTGGAGTCGCTGACCCCGGGGCAGGCCTACGAGTTGGCCGCCGACCGCCTGGTGCTGGGATCGATGCGCAGGTCCCGCTAGCCCCTCACGCCTCGATCCCGCCGGTGAGGATCGCGGCGAGCTCGCGGTAGGCGTCGGCATCGTCGAGTCCGGTGTTCTCTCGCACCACGCGCTGCTGGATCCGCACCATGACCGTGGCCACCAGGTCGGCGGCGAATGCGGCGTGCACGTCGCGGAAATCCCCTGCCGCCACACCTTCGGCGATCAACTCCTGCACCCTGCGCGCGGCGATACGGGTGTTCTGCTCGTAGACCGCGCGTGCGGGGGCGAAGGCATCGAGGTCGACCATGAACTGGTCCGACGCGGGATCCAGCGCGGTCCCGACCGCGGCCAGGTAGGCGGCGATGCGATTACGCGCGCCCCGCGCGCTCGCGACCCGGGATTCCACGAATTCCGTTGCCGAACGGAAGAAGTGCACGGTGGCCGCCTGCACCAACTGCTCCTTGCTGCCGGCCAGTGTGTAGAGCGTCGACTTCGAACACCGCAGTCTCGCGGCGATGTCCTCGAGCGTGAGGTGAGCGAAGCCCTCGGACAGCAGCAGGTCGGTGAGCGAGTCGAACAACTCGGTACGCCGCCTGGTGGCGAACGCGGGCCTGGCCATGGCGGCAATAGTACTGTAGATGGTCCTGTAGTACTGTTCCCGGTATGGCTGTGGACCGTCTGCTCCCCACCGACGAAGCACACGAGCTGATCGAGCTCGCCCGACAGATCTCCGACAAGGCCCTCGACCCGATCGTCGATCAACACGAGCGGGACGAGACCTACCCGTCGGGGGTGTTCGCGACGCTCGGCGACGCGGGCCTGTTGAGCCTGCCCTACCCCGAACAATGGGGCGGCGGCAGTCAGCCCTACGAGGTGTATCTGCAGGTGCTCGAAGAGATCGCTGCCCGCTGGGCGGCGGTTGCTGTCGCGGTCAGCGTCCACAGCCTGTCGTGTCATCCGCTGTTCGCCTTCGGCACCCCCGAGCAACAGCAACGCTGGCTGCCGGAGATGCTCGGCGGGTCCACGGTCGGCGCCTACAGTCTTTCCGAACCACAGGCCGGTTCCGATGCCGCCGCCCTGACCTGCAAGGCCACCGCGGTCGACGACGGTTACACGATCAACGGCGCGAAGGCCTGGATCACCCACGGCGGCATCGCAGACTTCTACAACCTGTTCGCCCGCACCGGCGAAGGCTCGCAGGGCATCTCCTGTTTCCTCGTCGCGAAGGACACCCCCGGCCTGACATTCGGCAGGCCAGAGGAGAAGATGGGCCTGCACGCGGTGCCCACCACCGCTGCGCACTACGACGACGCATTCGTCGACGCCGACCGTCGCATCGGCACCGAAGGCCAAGGTCTGCAGATCGCTTTCAGCTCACTGGACTCCGGGCGCCTCGGCATCGCCGCGGTGGCCACCGGCCTGGCCCAGGCGGCACTCGACGATGCGGTGAACTACAGCCAGGAGCGAACCACGTTCGGCCGCAGCATCATCGACCATCAGGGACTGGCTTTTGTTCTCGCCGACATGGCGGCAGCCGTCGACTCCGCACGGGCCACCTATCTCGACGCCGCCCGTCGGCGCGATGCCGGCCTGCCGTACTCACGCCAGGCGTCGGTCGCCAAACTGGTCGCCACCGACGCGGCGATGAAGGTGACGACCGACGCGGTCCAGGTGTTCGGTGGGGCGGGCTACACCCGCGACTACCGCGTCGAGCGCTACATGCGGGAGGCCAAGATCATGCAGATCTTCGAGGGCACCAACCAGATTCAGCGTCTGGTGATCAGCCGGCACCTGGCTCGCCGCTGAGTGGGTCGCCGACCTGAGGCAGTTCGTCAGCGGCGATCGCACACGGTGTCTGCTCGGCCACCACAGGATCCGCCGGTGCCGCGTCGGCCGGTGGCAGCGGTTCGGCGGGCGGTGGCACCGGGGTCGGTGCCGGCGCCGGTTCGGTCGCCACCCCGGCCGGCTCGACACATTCCTCCGGTTCGGATTCGCCTGCGGCAACATACTCCTCGACGGGTTCTTCGGCGGGCTCGTCATCGGCGGGCTCGTCATCGGCGGGCTCCTCGTCGGCGGGCTTCTCGTCAGCGGGCTCGTCGTCGGCTTCCAGCGGATCGTCGAGTTCGGGGACGTCGAGATCGGGCGGCTCCGGGAGTGACCCGTCCGATCCACCCAGCAACCCGCCGAGCGTATCGGCGAACTGCTGGCCGAGCCCCGACAGGCCGCCGCCGACGTCGGGCATCCCGGAACCCATGCCGCCCATCGGCGACATCGGCGGGGACATCGGCGGCCCCGGTGGCACCAGCGGGGCCGGTTGTGCTGCAGGGACTTCCGATGTGACGGGCGGCGGAGCGACCGGCGGCGGCGCGGATGGTGGAGCTGCGGGCGGTGGAGCTGCGGCCCAGGCCGAAGGAATCGTCGGTGCTGCAGCCGCCGGACCTGCGAGCTGTGCGGGCGGCGGGCGGTCCTCGCAGTGCATCCGATCCTCGCAGTGGATCCGGTCTTCCCCGGCGCGCACAGCCGGGGCCACCCACCGCGGCCCCAGGTCGCCCGGGACCTCGAATGTGGGCTGGTGTTCGGCCGCGATCTCAGCGGTTGCGCGCTGATAGGCCTCGGCGACCGAGGACATCGCGGCGCGCATCACGGCCAGGCCGTCGGTGCCGATGCTGCTGTCCACGAACGGTGTCACCGCCTGGTCGATGATCTCATCGGCGGTCGCCCGGTCCCCCGCGCCTGTTGTGACCGTGCCCGCAGCCGACAGCCACTCAGCTCGGTGCGCCTCCGTCCGGCCTTCGATCGCGATAACGGCATCAACTTTTGTCTCGACCGCCTGCCACAGGCTCTCCCGCAGTGCGCCGAACGCCTCGGCTGCGGTACGCACCGCAGCAGCGGCCGCCGCGGCGGCGTCACCATGTCGGCGCAGCACACCGAGGGCGGCGTCGGCGCCCGCACCCTGCCACGCCGCCGGGAGTGCCGACAGCTGCCGTTCGGTCACCGCAAGCGCATCCTGGGTCGCGCGGGCCGCCGCGTCGAGTGCTGCCCAGTCACCCTGCAGCGCAGCCAGATCCATGCCTCTCTCGGTGCCGTACCAGTCGTGCAGTTGCGCGTCGTGCAATGTCAGGTCCGGGTGCCGGTAACCGAGACGATGGCAGGCCGAGACATACCGCTGCAGGTTGTCGACCGCGGGCACACCGTCGGCCAGGCGTGCGGAGACGTTGAAATTCCCAGCCATCGACGGCGACTATCCCACCCGCGCGGCGGCGCGCGCATCGGCATCCTGATAGCGGTCCGCGGAAGCCCGCAGCGCGGCGGCGATGTCGTCGGCCGCACGCGACCAGCGTCGCAGTGCCGCAACAACATCGTCGACAGCAGTGCGCAGCGTGTCGCCGTGCGTCGCGTAGGCGCGGCCCGCACGGGCGCCCCCGAAGGCCAGATCACCCAGGTGCGTTCGCACGGCGGCGTCGACGATCAGCGCCTCGGTCTCGTATTCGCGCGCGATCTCGCGCACTGCCCCCACATCGACGTGCGCGGCGCCTGCTTGTCCCATATGAGGTTGGACGGCCGACACGCGCTGTCGGTTCCCACCGGTTTTCCGCCGCGCTCAGCCCTCGGCGCTGACCGACTCCGCGACCCGCACCGCCAGTTGCCGCGCGGTGTCCTCGTCGGCAGCTTCCACCATCACACGCACCAGCTGTTCGGTTCCGGAGGGCCGCAACAGAATTCGGCCGGTGTCTCCGAGTTCGGCCTCAGCTTGGGCGACCGCGTCGCGCACCGCCGCCGAGTCGGCGACAGTGGCCTTGTCGGCAACCTGGACGTTGATCAGTACCTGCGGCAATGTCTGCATCGGTGCGGCGAGGTCGGCGAGGCTGCGACGCGTCTGCGCCATCCGGGACATCAATCGGAGCCCGGTGACGATGCCGTCACCGGTGGTGCCGAACGCCGGCATCACCAGGTGCCCGGACTGCTCACCGCCGATCGAGTACGGACCGGCCCGGAGTTCCTCGAGAACGTAGCGGTCCCCCACGCCGGTGGTGCGGACCTCGATGCCGGCGGAGCGCATCGCCAGATGCAACCCGAGGTTGCTCATGACGGTGGCCACCAGGGTGTCCGCAGCCAACTCCCCGGCCTCGTGCATGGCCAGCGCCAACACCACCATGATCGCGTCACCGTCGATGACACGACCGTGACCGTCGACGGCAAGACAGCGGTCGGCATCACCGTCGTGCGCCAGACCCAGGTCGGCACCGTAGGACACCACCGCCGAACGCAGCGTCTCCATGTGCGTGGATCCGCAGCCGTCGTTGATGTTCAGCCCGTCGGGATCGGCATGGATGGCGATGACGTTGGCGCCTGCCGCCCGGTAGGCACGCGGCGCCGCGACCGACGCGGCCCCGTGGGCGCAGTCGACGACGACGGTCAGATCGTCGAGGCGGGTGCCTGCGGCCTTGCCGGCGTGGCGCAGGTACCGCTCCAGCGCGTCATCGGCCGTGACGACACGACCGATACCCGCTCCGACAGGACGGGCACCGGGGCCCTGGCGGACCAGTTCCTCGATGCGATCCTCGGTGTCGTCGTCGAGCTTGTGCCCGCCCGGACCGAAGATCTTGATGCCGTTGTCGGGCATCGGGTTGTGCGAAGCGGAGATCATCACCCCGAAGTCGGCGTCGTAGGCGCTGGTCAGATAGGCCACCGCGGGTGTGGGCAGTACCCCCACCCGCAACGCGTCCACACCCTCGCTGGCCACACCGGCGATCACGGCCGCCTCGAGCATCTCTCCGCTGGCGCGCGGATCGCGTCCGACCACGGCAACCCGCCGACGGGTCTCGCCGCTTCTCAGCAGCCGACGGGCCGCCGCCGCACCAAGCGACATCGCGAGTTCCGCGGTGAGCTCCTGGTTGGCGACTCCGCGCACCCCGTCGGTGCCGAACAGTCGAGCCATGCTGACAACCTCTCACACATAGTGGTTTGAGGGCCAACCGCAGCTCATGGCGTTCGTGCCGCTGCCGAATCGATACGCGGGCGAGACCGGCACAGACGGCTCGTCAGCCGCCTTCGGTGTTGAACGGCTCGTCGGCTGCGCCCTCACCCGGAACGGCCGGAACCGGCGCGCCCTCGTCACCCGCGGGAGCTTCCTCCGCGCCGGGAACAGCCGGGGTCTCTGCTTCCACCGTCGACTCGGCCGGCAACGACGCCGTCGGCGTGCTCGCGTTCTGGATGATCGACACGTTTGCACACACCTCTTGCGACGCGCCGTCGGTATCGGCCAGCTGCGCAAGCCCGAGGATCGCCGCCGGATCGCCTGCACAGGCCTCGGCAGCGGCTGCGGCGGCAGCCTCGAGGGCCACGCTGTCCTGCGTGGTCGCACCGTCGACAAGCACCGTCACCAGACCGTCCGGCCCGGGCGGCGGCTCATCGGGTTGCGACATCGCGGTACCCAGGCCTGCCGTCATCAGTAGCGTTCCGCCCAGGAATACGGCCGATGCGGTGTTCTTGACCAAACTCATCGATTTCTCCCTTCGGTTACTCGGGTCGGGTACCCACCTGAAGCGCCCCTTCAACGCCTCACCGCCCGCACCCTGGATCGGATGCGGGCGGTGAGGGGTTGTGTTTATCCGCCGTCGGTGGGCGCGGTGGTGGTCTCCGGCGCGCCGGCACCCTCGGTCGCGGTGGCACCGTCATCGGTGCTCTCGGCCGCCTCCGGCTGAGTCTCCGGCGAGCTCACGTTCTGGGTGAGCAGCAGATCGCCGCCCGGCAGGCCCTCGCACACCGTCTGGTTGACGCCCTCGGTGTCCACCTGCAGCGCGAGCGCGTTGACGTCCTCGGGCGCGCTGGCACAGAGGGTGCCTGCGATGGTGGCCGCCGCATCAACGGGCACGGCCTCGAGGATCGTCACATCGCTGACGGTGATACCGACCAGGCCGTCGGGATCCGCGGTCTCCATCGGCTGTGCGTTGGCGACTCCCGCGGTGAAGAACAGCGCGCCACCGAAAGCGGCACCTGCTGCAATGCTCTTGATGAAGTTCATGAATCACTCCTCTCAGTCACAGAGCCACGGCCGGTTGTCTGGGCGAGCTGACTGACTCGCACCGGAGGCAGAAGGGTCTGCCGACGCCACGTGGGACGCCCGGGCTCTCGTTTCGACGGTGTCGCACAGGCCGCACAGAACTCAAGTCGCTGCGGTCAGATCCAGCTGGTGCTTGCCGATGACTAAGTAACTGGCTGCGCATCACCCCAGAGCACGGGGCCGCCGGTCTTTACCGGATTTGTGGTGTGTGACAGCCCACAGTGGGCCGAAACGACAGACGCCCGGCCACTCGCGATGCGAGCAGGCCGGGCGCCGTGACGTGTTTCGATCAGCGCTTGCTGTACTGCGGTGCCTTGCGGGCCTTCTTCAGCCCGTACTTCTTGCGCTCGATGGCGCGCGGGTCGCGGGTGAGGAACCCGGCCTTCTTGAGGGCGGGCCGATCCTCGGGCTGCACGATGATGAGCGCCCGGGCGATGGCCAGACGCAGTGCGCCGGCCTGGCCGGACGGACCGCCGCCGTTGAGGTGGGCGTGCACATCGAAGCTGTCGAGCCGATCAACGGTCACGAACGGGGCCTTGATGAGCTGCTGGTGCACCTTGTTGGGGAAGTAGGCCTCCAGCGAGCGGCCGTCGAGATGGAACTGGCCGGTGCCGGGCACCAGGCGCACGCGCACCACGGCCTCCTTGCGGCGGCCGACGGTCTGGATCGGACGATCCATGATGATCGGCTCACGCACGGGGGCTTCGGCTTCGGCGGCGACCTCGGTGGCAGCCGTCTCGGCGGGCGCGACGCTCTCGCCGATCTCAGCGGTCATTTCGGAAGACTCGGTCACTGGGCCACCTGCTTGATCTCGAACGGAACCGGCTGCTGAGCGGTGTGCGGATGCTCTGCACCGACGTACACCTTCAGCTTCTTCTGGATCTGACGGCCGAGCTTGGTGTGCGGGATCATGCCGACGATCGCGTTCTCGACGACGCGGTCCGCGTGCTTGCCCATCTCGTCACCGAGCGCGCGCTTGCGCAGCCCGCCGGGAAAACCCGAGTGCCGGTAGAGGAACTTCTTCTTGAGCTTGTCGCCACTGATGGAGACCTTTTCCGCGTTGATGACGATGACGAAGTCACCGCCGTCGACGTTGGGCGTGTATGTCGGCTTGTGCTTGCCGCGTAGCAGCTTGGCTGCTTCGACGGCGAGCCGGCCGAGCACCACGTCGGTGGCGTCGATGACGTACCACGTACGCGTGGTGTCACCCGCCTTCGGCGTGTATGTGGGCACAGCGTTACCTTCTTCTCTTCTCGGGTTGATCCCCGGTGTCCCGGGTGCCGGTCAAGCGTGGGCTGCGAACTGCCTCGGCGACCGACGGAGACCCGAGGTTCCGGCAAGCCAGCACACGCCAACGAGCGAGCTTACCCGCGGGCGTCGCCGCAGGTCAAAACGCTCAGCCGAGATCCAGGTCCAGCCCCAGCAGATGTCCGCTGGCCTGCGCCCTGCCCACCGACCCGGCCTGGGCGAGATCGTGCAGAACCCGCCAGCCCTCACGGTCGTCACGTCCTTCGGGCAACTCCAGCCACCGTCGTAACAGGCCGGCATCACACGTCGCCAGCACGGCACCCCGCATGCTGGCGCTCAACTCCGCGCGGATCCGGCCGATCGCGGGCGACATCGACTGCGGCAGCAGCGCACCGGCGTACCTGTTCAGCGCCGATTCCACGTCCCCGGCCTTCAGATGACCGAACACCGCGCCCAGGTCGCTGTCGACAGGCTGCATCAGCCGGTACGGCCGGGAGACCACCACCGCCGGGTTGATGACCCGCCGTAGCCGCGACATCTCCGCACGCACTGTCACCACGTCCAGATCCTTGTCGTCGAGCAGCAAGGCGAGGTGATCGGCGGTCAGCCCCTCGGGATGCTGGTGCAGCAGCACCAGGATGTCGGCATGGCGCGGCGTGAGCGACGCGGTGCGCAGGCAGCCGTTCTGGTCGGTGAACTGCCAGCGGGGCCGCTGCGCGCCGAGCACTCGCAGTTGCGCCTGCCCCGCCGAGGTCGCACTGGCGTCGGGGGCGGTAACCCTCAGCAGGGCGAGGTGATTCTCGACTGCAACCGCCGTGGCGCGCACCAGGGCAAGGGTCTGCGGAGTGGCCACGTCGGCGCCACCGGTGAGGTCGATCGCGCCGAGAAGGACCCCGGTCGTCGGATCGTGAACAGGTACGGCACTGCAACTCCACGGCTGCACGATCCGGGAGAAGTGCTCTGAGCTGCGGATCTGAAGCTCACGGTCGAGTGCCAGCGCGGTGCCGGGCGCATTGGTGCCCGCACTGCCCTCACTCCAGTCGGCGCCGGGAACGAAGTCCATCGCCTCGGCTTTACGGACCGCCCTGGGATCACCCTCGACCCACAGCACGGTGCCGTCCGCGGCGGTGACGGCGACGAGAACGCCGGCGTCGATCGCATCGTCGACGAGCAGCCGCCGGATCACCGGAAGGGCCGCGGCCAACGGGTGTGTCTCCCGCATCCGCGCCAGACTGAGCGTCATCGCCGACGACAATGCACCGTCGCGATCCGGGTCCACACCGGTGGCGAGGCTGCGCCGCCAACTCTCGGCCACCACGGGCCTGATCGGAGCGGAGTCGAGATAGGACGCGTCGACCTGCCCGGCTATGAAGAGTTCGTGCAACGCGCGCACAGCCGACGTACCCATACGGGTCGACGCCCGACTGGTGACAGGCTTCGACGAACCCACCGGCGATCACACTCCTCGCGCAGCCGATCTTGGCTTCAGGACAACCGGGCCACTGCGTGTTCTACGCCACACTAGCCGAAGAAACTGAGTGTTCGGCCCCGCAAACCCGCGGCCGCCGGTGCCCGCCCAACCTAGTCAACGGATGGGGATTCCGGTGGGGATCGGGCTTCGTCGCGCGAGGCGCCCGGAGACGCGCGTTGCCCCGTCTACGGTGACCCAGTGGACAGCCAGCACAACCCCGCCGGAAAGCTCTGGGCGGTCGGTCTCGGCCCCGGCGACAGTGAGCTGGTCACGTTCAAGGCGGCCAGGGTCATCGGCGCAGCAGACGTCATCGCCTTCCACTGCGCCGGGCACGGCCGCAGTGTCGCGCTCGCGGTGGCAGAACCCTTTCTGCGCGACGGCCAGATCCACGAACGACTGATGTACCCGGTCACCACCGGAACCACAGCGCACCCCGCCGGCTACCGAGGCGCCCTCGACGAGTTCTATGCGGACGCGAGCGAGCGGTTGGCCCGACACCTTCGCGCGGGCCGCGGCGTCGCTCTTCTGGCGGAGGGTGATCCGCTGTTCTACAGCTCCTACATGCACATGCACAAACGACTCTGCGCCGAATTCGACACCGAGATCATCCCCGGGGTGACCTCGGTGAGTGCGTCGGCGACGGCGACGGGCATCCCGCTGGTCGAGGGCGAGGAGACCTTGACCGTCCTGGCCGCGACGATGCCCTCCGACGAACTGGTCCGTCGACTGCGCGACAGCGACGCGGTCGCGATCATGAAACTCGGCCGGACGTTCCCGAAGGTGCTGGCCGCCTTGGACGCTGCCGGGCTCGCCGACCGGGCCTGGTATGTGGAGCGCGCATCAACGCCGCAGCAAGTGGTCATGCCGGTGCGCGACGTCGAACCCGACTCGGTGCCCTACTTCTCGATGGTCATCGTCCCGGGCCCGCTCAACAACCCGGCCCCTGCGTCTGCTGAACCCGCCGTGGGTGAGGTGGTCGTCGTCGGACTGGGCCCCGGCACCGGGCGATGGACGACCCCGGAGGTGCGCAGCGAGCTGTCCCGCGCCACCGATCTTGTCGGCTACAAGACCTACCTGGCCCGAGTCCTGCCACGCCCGGGCCAACGGCTGCACGCCAGCGACAACCAGGTCGAATCCGAACGTGCCTGCATGGCATTGGATTTGGCCAAAAGAGGTGCCAGGGTCGCTGTGGTCAGTTCGGGAGACCCCGGCGTCTTCGCGATGGCGGCGGCCGTGGTGGAGGTCGCCGCCGAACCCGCGTTCAGCGATGTGCCTGTTCGGGTGGTGCCCGGGGTCACCGCCGCCAACGCCGTCGCCGCGGCCGTCGGCGCGCCGCTGGGGCACGACTACGCGGTGATCTCGCTGTCGGACCGCCTGAAGAGTTGGGACGTGATCGAGCGCAGGCTGCACGCCGCCATCGACGCCGACCTGGTGATCGCGATCTACAACCCGGGCTCGAAGAGCCGGGACTGGCAGGTCACGACACTCAGAGACATTCTGCTGCAACGCCTTCCCGCTGATCGCCCGGTGATCGTCGGGCGCGACGTCGGCGGACCCGAACAGCGTGTCACCGTGACGACGGCCGCGGGATTCGATCCCGCCACAGTGGACATGCGGACCCTGCTCATCATCGGATCGTCGACGACGACGGTGGTTCAACGCGCTGCCGGGCAGGCGGTCTTCACCTCACGCCGGTACGTCAGTCCGGCCCTCTGATCCGTCGCTGCCGGCACACGGTTCCTCCGCCTCGGATGCCAGATCGAGGTTGAGTTCGGCGAGTTCGATCATGCTGCGCCAGAACTCCGTGCGGTCGATCCGGGCACGGTTGATCACCACCGCCCGCCACCGCGCGATGAACGGTTCGAAATGCCGATGTTCGTCCAGCAGTTCGGTGGTCTCCGTGACCAGCGCGCACGGCACCGGTTCCTCGGGGTTCAGCGACCGCCACAGCCGGGCGGTCACCCGGATGCGGCGCCGATGCTCGATCAGCGCGGACAGCAGCCACCTGATCGCCCGACGTTCTTCATCGGTGATCCAGGCGGCTTCCCCGCAGCTGTTGAGCAGAGCCTGCTGGGCCTTGGCCGAGTCGTTGAGTTCGCCGAAGACCCGGACCGCGTCACCGCGCATCCGGGCACCGGCCTCCTGCTGGTGGCTCACGACAACTGGTTCGTTCGCAGCGGGATGCCGACCACGATGCGGGCGGCGTTGTGGCCCAGGGTGCGGGCGGCCACCGGGTCTGCGGGTTCGTCGGTGGACAATCCCTCCGGCGGCCGGGCCAGTTTCTGATGCTGGACCGACACCCGACCGTCGTCGTCGATGCCGACCCCTACGTTGAGCGTCGAACGGCCCGCGGCAAGTCGGCCCAGCGCGTTCGCGTCCCCGCCGGCAGTCGGCCGCTCCACGACGAACGGCACGCCCTCCTCCTCGATCCCGGCGAGCACCTCGTTCTCGACGGGACCCGCCGAGCAGCTGAGCACCAGAATGGCCGGCTTTTCCGGCTGGCCTCCGTCACGCATGGGCACCGACGCCGGTCACCGAGCGGGTAGCCGAGACATGGGCCGCGACAAGGCCGGAGGCCACCGCATTGCGGGGACCTTCGGTGCCGCGGACGTTTCCGGTGCCGCAGACGATCCCGAACGGCGCCACCGCGTCGGCGATGAGCTCGGGAATCTCGAAATCCAGGGCGCTGCCGCCGAGCAACACCACAAAACCGATCTGCCGCAGGTCACCGCCCGGGGCGATGGCGCGCAGCGCCCGAAGCGTGTTGACGACGAAGACCCGCTCCTTGGCGGTGCGACGAACCGTCCTGATCCGCTCCAGCGAGTGGCGGGTGGGTATCGGGTTCATCCCGAACTCGCCCAGGGCGACCACCCGCGCGAAGGCCGTCGACGGCAACGGCGTGTCGAAGAACTGCACCGTGCCGTTCTCGAGCCGGATGTGAAAGAAGCTCTCCGCCTTGCCCAGTGGGCAGCGCTTGATCTCTTCTGCCAGCTCCAGGTTGTCCAGGCCCAACTCGGCGTCGATCAGCTTGGTCACCAGGTCGCCCGCGCCGGCGAGGTGGGTGGCGTCGATGCGGTCGTCGACGCCGATCACCGCGGCGTCGGTGGAGCCGCCGCCGAGATCGAGAACGACCAGGGGCTTGTCGGTGCCCGGGGTGGTGAGTGCACCGAGCACCGCCATCTCCGCCTCGACACCTCCGACGACGACGTCGACCCGCGTCGCCCCGGCGTGGCGCAGCTCGGCGGCCACCGCATCGGCGACGGCCTGCATCCCGCTCTCCTTGGTGCGGACCATGGCCGCCAGCGCGACCGCGTTCTCCAGCGCGACCTCGCCCGCGACTCCACCCCGCACTGCTTGCGGCACCACCGTGTCGATCGCCAGCAGGTCCTGGATGTGGACATCGGCCAGCGCGTGTTCGGTCAGGTCGGCCATGCTCTGGCGCACGGTGGAGATCATGCCACCGGTGTTGGTGCCCGATTCGCCGACGACGTCGGTCAGTGGGCTGACCCGCTGCACCTCGGCCATGATGTCGGCAGCGCCGCGGGAGACGTCCACCGTGGCGCGCTTCTTCACACCGATCAACTCCAGCGAGCCTGCGGGAATGGCGCGGTCCTCGACGTCCCCGGACGGGGTCCGCACGACGACGGCGGATCGGTTGCCCGTCAACGCCCGCGCGACGGGTGAGACGACCTTGGTCTGGTCGGGGTCCAGACCGAAGATGGTCGCCAGGCCGTAGGCGTTCGACAGCGTGCGGATGGACTGACCGGGTCCGGCCACCTCGACGGCGGCCACCATGCCCACCGGGACCAGATCGATCTTCGACACCTCGTCGATGATAGGGATCTTCGTCGTCAGCCGGTTCGCCACCAGCACGGCGTCGTCGTTGCCCAGGATCGCCCCGGTGACGTCGATGCCGCGATCGACGGAGGTGTTGATGGTCTGGGCGGTGACGTCGAAGTCGATCCCTTCGGGCACCAGCACGATCACCGGCACCCCGGGTGCGTGCTGCGACAACGACTCGAACTCGACGATGGTGCCGACGCCCAGGCCCCGGCCGCCGGGGGTGCGCGGATCGTGACCGATCATGGTCGACTCGGTGATGATCGTCTCGGTGATGGTCTCCATCGCCAACCCGCTGATCACCGGCGTGGCCTCATTGAGCAGGATCAGGTCCAGATCCGCCAACGGGATGCCCGCGCCCTCCAGCGCCCACGTCACCGATTTCGCGACGCCGTCGACGTTCTTGACGGTGCCCTTGATCCCCGTGGTGCGGGTCAATGCCGCACCGACGTACTCGACCGTGCCGTCCGGACCGATCGTCGCGAGACTCGCCTCGGTGGTGGAGTTGCCGATGTCGACCCCGACAACCGTTCGATTCACTACTGACCGATCATCTCCGTGGAGAACTCCGGTGTCACCTCGACCGGGCGCGCCCCCTTGCGGACCAGTTCGGTCTCCTTGAGGTGCAGCAGCGCCGCCTTTGCCTGCCAGCGCGGCCGTGCCATCTGGTCGTTGAGCGTCGGAACCGGTTCCGGTGATTCACCTTTGGCGTACTGGGCGGCGTTCGAGCCGATATTGCGGTACGTCTCGAGCGTCAGAAGCGGACACTGCGGGAACAGTTCCAGACTGGAAAGCCGCGGCAGGTCACGCTGATGGATCATCGAGGTGCCCCGGGCCAGGATCCCGATCCCGATGCCCGATCCCGAGAGCTTCGCCGCGGTGTGGGCCATCAGCGCGAGGTCGGAACTGCTCTGGATCCGGATGATCCGGGCACTCACCTCCTGCTCCTCGATGCCGGCAAGGATCTGGCGAATGACCTCGGCGAGCGGCAGACCGATGATCGTCTGGCTGAACAGGCTGCCGAAAGCCGGCGATATCGCTATCACCACCTCGTCGGGCCGCTGGCCACGCTCGGCCGGACCGACCTCGCTGAACGAGATCGTGCGCTCCCCTGCCTGCAGGTCGGTCGCCACGGTCATTCCACCTCCAGTTCGGGGTTCGATGCGCTCGTCACGTGGCGCAGCTTCTTCATTTCTTCCCAACGTGCGCCCGTCGGCCGGTACCCGGTTCCGGGGCCGGCGTAGTCGTTGGCGTCGTTGACCGCCGACAGTGGCACCAGCGACGGTGTCATGATCGCCGAGGTCTGCAGCAGGTCTCCCGAAACCCGCTGCTGCAGAACCGCCAACAGGTTCTCCGCCATGTCCGTGAACCCGGTCCCCTCCAGGGCCTTCACCAGATCCAGGCCGGTGATGTTGCGATCCATCACCTGCTGCGCGCCCTTGAGATCCTCGAGGACGTCGCGCGGGATGAGCTCGCGACTGCCGTTGGCGTACACCGCGGCGTCGATCTCGGCGTCGCTGATCGGCGGCAGGTCCAGGTACCGGAACACCGCCTGCAGGGCCTTGGCGGCGCGGGTGCGGACCGCGAGGATGTCGGACTCCTTCACATGACGGAGCCCGCCGTCGATCTGCAGATCCCGCTGAATGGTGTTGAAGTCGTCGAAGTCGTCGCTGTCGACATTGGATCCGGCGAACATGTTGTCGTAGTTGGGAACCGCAGAGTATCCGGAACACACGAAATCGGTCCCGGGCATCATCTGCGGCATCAGCCTCGCGGTCCGCCGCATCGCCGAATGCGAGAACGACTGGTCGTTGCCCGAGGCGCACTCGAGGTCCACCGCCGAGGCGATGAGGTTCTCGGCGGCGACCGCCCGGATGCCCGCAGGCACCGCTCCCGGCACACCGATACACGAGATCGAACCGTTCTGCAGGCCCTGCACGCCGGCACCCTTGGCGATCAGGATGCATCGAATCTCCAGGTACAGCATGGATTTACCCTGCGCGTTACCCATCTGGACCTCTGAACCGGTGCCGGAGGTGAAGCGCATCTTGATGCCGCGCGACGCGTACGCCGCGGCCAGGAACGCCTTCGACCAGGGTGTGTCGTCACCGTCGACGAAGACCGGCTCGGTGCCGTACACCGAGATGGTCTCCGCGTAGCCGGTGATGCCGCGCATCCCGAGATCCAGCTCGGTCGCTTCCTCCAGCGCGCACTGTGTCATCGGACCACCGGGGTTGACCTGGCTGCCGATCTGCTGCGCCATCGCGACCAGCGGTGCGTAGCGCACCACACCCAAAGTCGTTTCCACCTCTGAGAATCCGCGGATCGCGGCTTCTGCGGCCTCGCAGGCCACCTGCAGCGGGTTGTCCCGTGCGCTGGTGCAGTGAGCCTGATTGGCCGGGGTGCGCCGGGCACGCATCTTCTGCATGCCCATCATGATCTCGACGATGTTCAGGTTCTTCGCCACCGCCAACAGCTTCGCCGGTGTCAGACCGTTGGTCACGGCGATGACCTCCTGGCGCGTCACGCCAGGGTCGACCAGCATGCGGGCGATCTCCTGCGCCGGCAGGGCCATCGACTCCTCGGTGGTCGCGGCGTCGATCGCCTTGTCGGCGATGAACTGGTCGATGAAATCGAAGTCGGCGCGCGCGACACCGTCCATCTCGACGACCACACCGTTCTCCACCCGGACACTCGGCTCGGGGTCGAACTCGCTGTCCATCGCGACCATGCCGACCTCGGGCCACTCCTCGACGAAACCGTCGAGATTGACCGGGCGGTCCTCGAGGACGTCGGTGCGAGCGGAGTGGCGTACGTCGGCGCCGGCCTTCTGAATTGCCTCAGCAGTCATCGTCGTCCCCTATTCGCTCGTCGCCAGGATGTCGCGGCGCTCGTACACATCGGCCGCCTCGCGCACCAGATCCGCCAGGAAGGTCGCGTTGTACCGGGTCTGCAACTCGTCGGCGATGGCGTCGAGTTCCGCCTTGGTCGACGCGTTGGGCCGCAGCGCGTTGTAGATCTCCAGCACCCGTTCATCGCTGATGGCGGTCATCTCGGCGGCGCGGTGCAGGTTGGCACCCAACTGCTTCCTGCCGTCCTTCTCGGCGATCTGCGCCTGCAGTCGAAGCGTGTCCGGCGTGATCCGCAGATCGGTGGGCTGAATCTCGCCGGAGACGACGGCTTCCATGGTGATGTCGTCGATGGACTTGCCTGACGGGGTGAACAGCAGATCCCTCCGACGGATGCTCAGCGGGTAATCCACCGCGGGATCGAGGGTCGGTTGCGTCATGCACTTCTCCGTAGGGTGAGAGCGACGGGTGGTCGTGGACCAATTGTGGCTCGTGTCACGTTGCAGCAACGTTGCAGCGATCCCCGGGGCCCCTTGGCCCCCCGAGCCCCACCCTTCGGCGAGGAATTGCCCCAGATCAGCCCGCTCGAATCCGCCGCGGTTAGCGTGAGAGCCATGGACACGGCGGACCGCGACGCGCTTGCGGCGAAGACCGCCGAAATCGGTGAGTACTTCGCGCTTCCGGATGCGGTGGGTGATGACTGGCGTGCCCTGCCGCGGTTGTTCGATGACGCGACCGTCAACGATTTTGTCGTCCGGACGCGCGCGGCCATCGCCGCGTCGACACAGTGTGCCCCCGGCGAGATCCCACTGAGGCTGGCGGCCTCGTCCTTTCAGCTGGGCGTGACGGCGCGACTGCTCTCCCCGGCGGTCGGTGCCGCAGCCTGTTTCGGTGCGGTCCCGGCACTGGACCGTCGGTCACTGCGGTGGCGGCCCACCTCGACACACGTTCCGCAGTTCGCCGTTGCCGATGCCGACTGGTTCGAGGCGCCGACACCCCGGCGCGCAGCCGATCTGATCGCCGGATCCCTGCTCACCGAGGTGCTCGCCCCGCTGAACGACACGCTGCACACTCTGACTTCGCTGTCGCCGCAGGTGACTTGGGGCAACGTGATCTCCGCCGCCAACGGTGCGGTGACGGTCCTGTCGATGTCGCGACCGCACCATGAGGGCGCCGGTCGCGCCCTGGTGAGAGCGCTCGCGGACACCGGACCACTGATCGGAACCGCCACCTTCACCGACGGCAGATTCGTCCGGCGGAGCTGCTGCCTGTTCTATCAGGCGCCGGGGTCCGGTCTCTGCGGGGACTGCGTGCTCGTGAAGGAGGATTCCGGCCACGTTGCAACGTTGGTGCAACGAAACCCGCGATAACATTCGCCCCGCTGACGGCAGGACGGAGTCACTCATGGGTTGGCCACAGACGCGGCCACAGACGCGCTACGCGCCGAGTCGCATCGGTCTACGTGGGGCGGACGCCGCCCTGCCACGCGGAATCGCCGATGGCGGAGGCACTTTCACCGAGACCGCGCGACTGCGCACGGTGTTCGTGATGAACGACGAGCTACTGTGCCACGGGCTGATGCACGTGGTGTCGCAGGCCCGCGGCGTCGAATTCGTCGGCGACCTGCGGCACGGGCCGGGGCTCGTCGACCGTCTCCGCGCGTTGCGACCGGAACTTCTTGTACTCGGCGTCGACGCCGGGTCGCCGCTTTCGACTCTGCTGGCAGAGCTGCACCCGGTGCCCAAGGTCGTCGTGATCGTCGACGGTGATGACGCCTCGAGTCATCCGCTGGAGCTGATCAAGGCGGGTGCGGACGCCCTGGTCAATCGCAGGTCACCGTCGAACGAACTGCTCAACACCGTTCTGCGGGTGATCAACGGCCAATCGGCGCTCGATGCGCACAGCGTCAATGCGCTTGTCGCGCAGATCCGTTCGCAGCGCACCGAGGCTTCGACCGACTATTCGCGGATATTGACGCGGCGCGAGCGGGAAGTGCTGAGCCTGCTGACCGAGGGACTGGACAACAGGGCGATCGCGACCAAGTTGTTCATCTCGGAGGCGACGGTGAAGTTCCACCTGCACAACATCATGGACAAGTTCGGCGTGCGCAGGCGCGCCGCACTGGTGGCCGCGGCGCTGCGCGGTGACGGCGCGGGATCGACTGGATATCTGTCGGCTGTCCGGCAGCGATGACCTCAGCCGGGTTGTACGACGTCATCGGCCGTCGGCGCGATGTGCGGGCCGAGTTCACGGGCGCTCCGATAGACCCGGAGGCACTCGACCGAATTCTGGGGGCGGCGCATACCGCGCCCAGCGTTGGCATGAGCCAACCATGGGACTTCGTGCTCGTCCGGGATCAACGGACCAGGAAGGCTTTTCACACCCATGTCCTCGGCGAGCGCAGGGTTTTCCAGGACTCGTTGGACGGCGAGCGTGCGCAGACCTTCACCACGATCAAGATCGAGGGCATCCTCGAATCTACGGTCGGCATCGTCGTGACCTACGACCCCACCCGAGCGGGACCGGCGGTACTGGGCAGGCACACCAATCCCGAAGCCGGCCTGTACTCCGTGTGCCTGGCGATCGAGAACCTGTGGCTCGCGGCCACCGCCGAAGGACTCGGTGTCGGCTGGGTGTCGTTCTTCAGAGAGCCGTTTCTGCGGGAACTGCTCGGGATTCCGGCGACCATCAGGCCGATCGCGTGGCTGTGCGTCGGTCCGGTGACCTCGTTGCAGGTGACTCCCGACCTCGAACGGCACGGCTGGCGCAGTCCGGCACCGCTCTCGAGCGTCGTGCACTACGAGCAGTACGACAGCGCGCGCGCATGACGGCCGAATCGACGATATCGGTGGATCTGCCGGTCGCGGGTCGACGGGTCACCGTGGTGGGCTCCTCCGGCCGGGCGATGACCGCGACCGGGTCCTTGATCAGCGCGGGCGCGGTGGTGACGGTGGTGTCCCCGGAACCGGGGGCCTACCTGTCGGACCTGGCCGACCGGGGATTGATCACGATCTGCCGCCGGGTGTTCACCCCGGCCGATATCGGTTCGGCTGCACTGGTATTCGCGTGCACCGGAAGTCCCGGCGGGGATGCCGCGATCACCGTCGCGGCAGGCGAACGCGGTGTGCTGTGCATCAGCGACAACCCGCCGAATGCGGCGCCGCCGCCGACACGCTTCGGCCGCGCGCATACCGGCGTGGGACGCGTGACCCTGGTCGGAGGCGGCCCCGGCCATCCGGGGTTGTTGACCATCGCCGGCCGGGACGCCATCGCCGCCGCCGACGTCATCGTCACCGACAGGCTCGCGCCGGTGGCCGCACTCACCGAGATCGCGCCGCGGGCCCAGATCATCGACGTCTCGAAGATCCCCGGGGGTCGTCGCACCGAGCAGTTCCAGATCAACGCCATGCTGATCGACCATGCGCTGGCGGGCGCAACGGTCGTGCGCCTCAAAGGCGGTGACGGGTTCGTCTTCGGCCGCGGCGGCGAGGAGGTCGACGAGTGTGTGCGTGCGGGTGTCCCCGTGGAGGTGATTCCCGGCGTGAGCTCGGCGATCGCGGCACCGGCCTCGGCGATGATCCCTGCCACCCACCGGGGCCTCACCCAGGGTTTCACGGTGATCTCCGGACACGTGCCGCCAGACCACCCGCAGTCGGCGGTGAACTACGAGGCGCTCGCGCAGGCCAACACGACGATCATCCTGATGATGGCCGTGGCCAACCTCGACGCGATCACCCGGGCGCTGATCAGCGGCGGAATGGATGCCGACACACCGGCTGCGGTGATCGCCGACGGCAGCCTACCCAGCCAGCGCGAAGTCCGGGGCAGGCTCGACACGATCGCCGGCGCCGCCCACAGGGCCGGCATCGGACCCCCGGCGACGACGGTGATCGGTGCGGTGGCGGGCTTCGTCCCCGGTTACGCCGCCCACCACGAAGCCACCCAGGTGAAGGTCGGCTGATCGAGCGTCGGTCAGATGCTCAGCGCCGCGTCGACGCTGACCGGCACGGTCGACAGCGCGCGGCCGATCGGGCACACCGACGATGCGGTGCGGGCGGTCTCGACGAACTCCTCGTCTGACCGACGTAGGCCGCGGGCGCGCACCAGCAGGTTGATCTCGGTGATCCCGAAATCCACCTCGGGTCCGCCCTGGGTGACGACCGCCTCCACATGGAGTGCGAGGTTCTCCTCCGGACCCGGGTCGAGCAGCGCCGAAAGTTGCATCGCGTAACACGATGCGTACGACGCCGCCAGCAGTTCCTCCGGTGATGTCGTGGTGGCCTGGTCGGCAGCACGGGTGGCCAGCGAATAGTCGAAGGTCCCCTGACCGGACGACGCCAGCACGATCGTGCCGGTGCCGGCCACCAGAGGGCCCTGCCAGTCAACGGTTGATACTCGGGTGCTCATTCACTGTCCCGTCTCTTCGTCCGCGGAGGTCCGCCGATCCCCGCCGGGCCGCCAGAGCACATCGCCGTCGGTGTTCTCGTGGCGCGCAAGGATGAACAGCAGATCCGACAGCCGGTTCAAGTATCGCAGTGCGCAGTCGTTCACAGCAGCCGTTTGCGCCAGACACCACGCGCTGCGTTCGGCCCGCCGCGCCACCGTGCGGGCGTGATGTAGATGAGCGGCGGCGGGGGTGCCGCCGGGCAGGATGAAGCTGGTGAGCTTGGGCAGCGTGGCATTGAACTCGTCACACCACGATTCGAGTTGCGCGACTTGCTTTTCCGTCACGCGC
Source organism: Mycobacterium sp. DL (assembly GCF_039729195.1). Classification (NCBI taxonomy): domain Bacteria; kingdom Bacillati; phylum Actinomycetota; class Actinomycetes; order Mycobacteriales; family Mycobacteriaceae; genus Mycobacterium; species Mycobacterium sp. DL. The sequence goes on along the minus strand of NZ_CP155796.1, from coordinate 1,247,112 downwards.
AGGGGTTCGTACTCGTTGACCTCGGCAACAGGCGTGCACAGATCGGCTCCCACGTCGAACAGGTCGTTCTGGATGATGCCGAGGACCTCGGCCACCCGACGGCGGAGGCCACCGGAGGAGATGGCGACACCGATCACGGCGTTGGTCTCGTCGCAGTCCGCGTAGGCGCCCACCCGGACGTCGGTTTTGGCCACCCGCGACATGTCGCCCAGGGCGGTGGTGCCCGCGTCCCCGGTACGGGTGTAGATCCGCGTCAGATGAACGGCCATGTGTCACCACCTCTCACAGCGGAAGCACCAGCGCCAACCCTGCGGCCAGGGCCGCACCGATCAGTGGACCGACGATCGGCACCCAGGAGTATCCCCAGTTCGGTCCCGCTTTGCCCCTGATCGGCAGCAGCGCATAGGCGATCCTCGGCCCGAGGTCGCGAGCCGGGTTGATGGCGTATCCGGTTGGCCCGCCGAGCGCGAAGCCGATCGTGATCACCACGAAGGCCACCGCGGCGAAGCCGAGTGCCGAGTTCTCCTCGGGGTTCGTCAGCACCCAGATCACCAGGACGAAGGTGGCGATCGCCTCGGTCACCAGATTCCACGGGGTGTTCGGGATCGCCGGGGAGGTGCAGAAGATCCCGCGGGTGCCCGAATTGTCGTCCATCTTGTCGAACTGCAGTTTGAACGCGGCCCAGGCCAGTGAGGCACCGACGAAGGCTCCGAGCAGCTGAGCTCCCCAGTACACCGGCACCGATGACCACGGAACGCCGTCGGAGATGGCCACCGCCAGCGTCACCGCCGGATTGATGTGCCCTCCGGACGGGGCGGCGATGCTCGCGCCGGCGAACACGCCGAAGCCCCACCCCAGCACGATGACCACCCAGTCGCCCCCGCCGCCGTGGGAGAACGAGTTCTTCAGGACAACCGAGGCCACCGAGCCGCTGCCGAGAAGGCACAGAACGGCCGTACCCAAGAACTCCCA